>NZ_JBIFFS010000001.1:0-749624 GCF_043557255.1 Sulfitobacter sp. 1A13353
CCGTCTGGCGCCCCAGCGGTGCGTCTCAGCGCCGCCGGTAGAGGGGGTTCTAAGGTTACTGGGGCAAAGCCGCAAGCCGTTTTTTGAAGTTTTGTGCAGTTTTTGTGAAAGCCTTATAAAAGCCCTTCAAAACAGTGATTTATGGCATGCGAGACACTGCAGAGGTTAACCTAAACCCCCGTGATCTGCCGCCGTTATGTTAACGCCATCAGTTATCCACATGCCACAGCCCGGAATCGCGCGTTTCAGACGCGTGAATCACGACCTCTGTTGCCCCTTCCGAGTCGCCCATCCCCGCGGGCCTTTCTGCCAAAGGCCACTTAACGGCAGCCGATAGATCAAAAGCCCCGCGACAAGGCCGGCATAGACCAGCGGCTCTAGCTGAAACCCTTTCGCCAGCCATAGGAAATGTAGGGCTGCCAAGAGCGCTGCCACATAGGTCAGCCGGTGGAGCTTGCGCCAACGCGCCCCCAGCTTCCGCAGCGACCAATTGTTGGATGTGGCCGCCAGCGGCACAAGGCAGAGGAACCCCGCCATGCCGATGGTGATATAGGGCCGTTTGAGAATATCCGCCCAGATGCGCGACAGCCCCTGCACGTCGAGCAGCGCCCAGACCGCCAGATGCGCGAGCGCATAGACGAAGGTCATGACACCGATCGCCCGGCGAAAGCGCAGCAGGTTCACCCCAAATACCCGGCGCAGCGGGCTGATCGCCAGACCGGCGATCAGCAGGCGCAGCGCCCAGAGACCATAGAGGTGTTCGAGCCCCTTTACCGGATCGCGCCCCAGCCCGCCGGTGAGTCCTTGGTAAAAGAACCACGGGATGGTCAGGGCCAGCAGGAGATAGACTGCCCAGACCGGGGTGCGGCGGGCGGCCCGGTTCAGGGCATCGGTCAGGCGCGTCATGTTGCGGCCACGCCAGACTGAGGCGCTTGGACGAAAGGACGGGGCATATATATCGCGGCAGGCATCAGAAGTTCGCCGTCAGGTCCATGCCCTCGTAAAGCGACGCCACCTCTTCTTCGTAGCCGTTGAACATCAGCGTCGGCTGGCGCCGTGCGAAGAGCCCGCCGCCGATGAGGCGCTCATCGGCCTGCGACCAACGCGGATGGCTGACCTTGGGGTTCACATTGCTGTAGAAACCATATTCTCGCGGCGCAGCCTTGTTCCAACTGGTGGGCGGCTGCGTGTCGGTGAGCGTGATGCGCACCACGGATTTGATGGATTTATACCCGTATTTCCACGGCACGACCAACCGCAGCGGTGCGCCGTTCTGGTTCGGGATGTCCTTGCCATAGATGCCGGTGGCCATGATCGTCAGCGGGTGCATCGCCTCATCCAGCCGCAGCCCTTCGACATAGGGCCAGTCGAGCACGGGGAAACGCAGGCCCGGCATCTCTTCGGGGCGGTAGGCGGTCTCGAAGGCCACGTATTTCGCGCCGGATTGCACCCCGGCCATATTGAGCAGATCGGCCAGTTCGAACCCATTCCACGGCACCACCATCGACCACGCCTCGACACAGCGCAACCGGTAGATGCGCTCTTCGATGGTCATCGCCTTCATGATATCCTCGAAAGCGTAATCGCCCGGCTTGTCGACCATGCCCGCGATGGTCACGGTCCAAGGGGCGGTCGTCAGCCCGCCTGCGTATTTCGCGGGATCGTCCTTGCCCGTGCCGAACTCGTAGTAATTGTTGTATTGGGTGATGTCTTCATAGTCATTCGGGGTCAGCCCCTCTTGGGCCGCGGCGCCCTGCCCCAGCCCGGCAAGACCCAGCCCCGCCATCGCGCCGCCCATGATCTGCCGCCGGTTGAGGTATTGCGCCTCGTCGGTCACGTCACGGTCCGTCAGTCGATTGATCCAGCGATTGGCCATTTCAGCGCTCCCTACTATACTCATGCAAAGTTAGCGCCCGCCGGAAGCCATACCAAATCCTTTCGCCCGGATTTCAGCCAGCACACCGGAATGTCAGGCGCCGTTATTCAAAGGAGTGCCGCCATGATCCGTTTTCTTTTCGCCGCCGGTCTGATTTGGGCCAGCGCCGCCCAAGCGGATGAGATGGTCACCTATACCACCGACCAGAGCTTTGGTGATGTGACCTTCGGGGTGGAGAACGCGATCCTGAACCAAGGGCTCATCCCCGAGAACGTCAGCCATGTCGGTGAGATGCTCGACCGCACCCGCGCCGATGTCGGGTCGGACGTGGTGCTGTTCGAGGCCGCGGAGGTGTTCAGCTTTTGCTCGGCCGCGCTGTCGCGCAAGGTAATGGAGGCGGATGTGATGAACATCGGCTTTTGCCCCTACGACATATTCGTCATGCAACTGCCCGAGAGTGAAGAGGTGACCATCGGCTACCGCGCCTTTCCCGATGGCGCGATGCAAGAGGTGCAGAGCCTGCTCGACCAGATCGTGAAAGAGGCGATCGGGGAATAATGGGCGCCTTTCGCGGGCTTTAGTCCAAGCAAAAAGGCCGGGAAAACCCCGGCCTTTCTCAATGTTTTGGGCGTTTAATGCACCGTAGCATCATCCGGCTTGGGCCGGTTCGACGCGGCCACCTGATCGCCGATGATCAAGCCATCGGCCCCGGCGCGGACGGTGACAGTATCCCCATCCTTCACATCCCCGGCCAAGAGCATCTCAGCTAGCGGGTCCTGCACAGTACGCTGGATCACCCGCTTCAAAGGACGCGCCCCGAAGACCGGGTCATACCCCTCATCCGCCAGCCATTTTCGCGCGGCGTCGTCGAGATCGAGTGTGATCTTCCGCCCGGCAAGCCGCTTGAGCAGCCGCGCCATCTGGATATCGACGATCCCGTCCATATCCGCACGGCCCAGACGGTCAAAGATGATCGTCTCGTCCAGACGGTTCAGGAATTCGGGCCGGAAGTGCGCCCGGACCGCATCCATCACGTCACGCTTGGCCGCCGCCATATCGCCGCCCTCGGGCAGTTGGCTCAGCGCCTGCGCCCCGAGGTTGGAAGTCAGCACGATCAGCGTCTGTTTAAAGTCTACCGTGCGGCCCTGACCATCGGTCAGCACACCATCGTCGAGCACCTGCAAGAGCACGTTGAAGACATCGGGATGCGCCTTTTCGACCTCATCGAAGAGCACGACCTGATAGGGCCGACGCCGCACCGCTTCGGTCAGAACACCACCTTCGTCATAACCGACGTAGCCCGGAGGCGCGCCGATCAGACGGGCCACGGCATGTTTCTCCATGAACTCCGACATGTCGATGCGCACCATCGCATTGTCGTCGTCAAAGAGGAACTCGGCCACGGCCTTGGTCAGTTCGGTCTTGCCCACACCGGTCGGCCCGAGGAAGAGGAAGGAGCCCAGAGGCCGGTTCTCGTCGTTGAGCCCCGCACGCGCGCGGCGCACGGCATTGGCCACGGCCTTCACGGCGGCGTTCTGCCCGATCACGCGGTCATGCAACTGCTCTTCCATCCGCAGCAGCTTGTCGCGCTCACCTTCGAGCATCTTGCCCGCCGGGATGCCTGTCCAACGCTCGACGACGGAGGCGATCTGGTCCGGGCGCACGGCCTCTTCGACCATCATGTCATCCTCACGGCCTTCGGCGGTTTCAAGGTCGCGTTCCAACTGCGGGATCACGCCATAAGATAGCTCGCCCGCACGCGCGAGGTTGCCTTCGCGTTTCGCGATGTCGAGTTCGGCCCGCGCCTGGTCGAGCTTCTCCTTGATGTCACGCGCCCCGGCGAGCTTGTCACGCTCGGCCTGCCACTGCGCCGTCATCTCGGCGCTGCGGTCTTGCAGATCGCTGAGGTCTTTTTGCAAAGCCTCCAGCCGATCCTTGGACGCGGCATCGTCTTCCTTCTTCAGCGCCTCCGCCTCGATCTGAAGCTGCAGGATCTGACGGTCCAGCGCATCCAGTTCTTCAGGCTTGCTGTCGACCTCCATCCGCAGGCGGCTTGCCGCCTCGTCCATCAGGTCAATCGCCTTGTCGGGCAGGAAACGGTCGGTGATATAGCGATGGCTCAGCGTCGCCGCCGCGACCAGCGCGGTGTCGCTGATGCGCACGCCGTGGTGCAGCTCATACTTCTCTTTAATGCCGCGCAGGATCGAGACGGTGTCTTCCACCGTCGGCTCCTGCACGATCACCGGCTGGAACCGCCGCGCAAGTGCTGCGTCCTTCTCAACATATTTGCGGTACTCTTCGAGGGTGGTGGCACCGACACAGTGCAATTCCCCCCGCGCCAGCGCAGGCTTCAGCAAGTTCGACGCATCCATCGCGCCATCGGCCTTACCGGCACCGACCAGCGTGTGCATCTCGTCGATGAAGAGGATCACCTCGCCCGCGGCTTCGGTCACCTCGGTCAGCACGGCTTTCAAACGCTCTTCGAACTCACCACGGTATTTCGCGCCGGCGATCAGCGCCCCCATGTCGAGCGCGAGCAGACGCTTGTTGCGCAGGGATTCAGGCACGTCACCATGCACGATGCGCAGCGCCAATCCTTCGGCGATAGCGGTCTTACCGACGCCGGGCTCGCCGATCAGCACTGGGTTGTTCTTGGTGCGGCGGCTCAGCACCTGCATGGCGCGGCGGATCTCTTCGTCCCGGCCAATGATCGGGTCGATCTTGCCCTCTTCGGCCCGCGCGGTCAGGTCGAGGCTGTACTTCTCCAGCGCCTCATAGTTGTCTTCGGCAGTGGCGCTGTCGGCCTTGCGGCCCTTGCGCACATCATTGATGGCGGCATTAAGCCCTTGGGCGGTCACCTGCCCCGCTTCCAGCGCCGTCTTTGCGCCGGATTTCACCATGCAAAGCGCGGTCAGAATGCGCTCGACAGTGACGAAACTATCGCCTGCTTTCTTGGCAATCGCTTCGGCCTCGGCCAGCACCTTGGCGGTGGTGCCGTCCAGATAGACCTGCCCTGCATCGCCGGTGACTTTAGGGATCTTGCCAAGCGCCAGGTCAAGCGCCTGCACCACGCGCGCACCGTCGCCGCCCGACGCGGCGATCAGATTCCGCGCAAGTCCTTGGTCGTCGTCCAACAGTGCCTTGAGGACATGTTCCGGGGCCAACCGTTGGTGGCTTTCCCGTGTTGCAATGGTTTGCGCCGCCTGAATGAAGCCGCGCGATCTTTCCGTGAACTTGCTCAAGTCCATGGGTATCTCCTTTTCTACAAGCGCTCCAAAATGCCGCGCCCGATATGTGGCACGCGGCGGTCTGAGCCTCGGTATCAATTTGGGAAGCGGTGTTGCCGGTTCAAGACCATCCAGATGCAAAATACCGCCGAGAGCGGCGCCGCCAATAGGAAAAAATCAGCCAATAAGGCAAAAATACGGCAACTTTGAGACATAAAATACATCCCTATGTTACTGATATAAATACATTGTTAACCTTTATCCACAGAAGCTGTAACCATAATGAAACCATTTTGCCACCTCTCGCGTTTACCCAGCAGAGGAGAGCAGGACAAAGCAGCCTGCCAAGGTTCAGAAGAACGCAAGAGGTGAAACGATGCAGACGCGCCCGATCCAGTTGACAGATGTCACCTTTAATGCGGCCACTCAGTGTTTCGAAGCGCTGGTGACCGTCCAAGACGGGGAGCAGCTGCGCCGTTACGCCTGCGCCATTGATGCCCCGATCACCATGTCATACCACGATGCCGCCGACGGGCTGTCCCGTCAGGCGCTTCGTCGCCACGCACAAAAGCGTGGCCTGAGTTCCGAAGTTCTGCGCCACGTCCCCGCACAGCGGGCCGGACGCCGCAGCTTCGACCCACTGCGTTGGCTGGAAGAGGTCATGCACCTCCCCGGTCGCGACGCGGCTTGACCCCCTTCCGCGCGGCGCCTGCCTGCCGCGCGGCTGCCCGCGGACCTGCCGCCACCTCATCTGTCCCGATGTGGCGTTCCGCAAACCAGAGACCAGTGCCTGCCTGCTAAGTCTCTGATCACTTGGCCCGGACCCGCTCAGCGGCGTTCGGGCCTCTTTTTTGCGCCCTCCCCGCATGAATGATGGACTTGCCCCGCGCCGCGGCGTAGGTCAAAGCGGTTTGAAATTTGGCAGGAGCCCTCGCATGTCTGATGACCGTCTGATTGTCGCCCTTGATGTTCCCCATGCGGTCGCGGGGCTGGAACTGGCCGAAAAGCTCGGTGATGCCGTGGGCTTTTACAAAATCGGTCTGGGGATGCTGACCGGCGGCGGCTTGGCCTTGGCCAATGAGCTGAAGCAAGAGCATGGCAAGCGCATCTTCCTTGATATGAAACTTTTCGACATCGGCGCCACCGTCGAGGCGGCGGTGCGGGGCCTTGCGCAGTTCGATCTGGATTTCCTGACCGTCCACGGCGACCCGCATGTGGTGGCCGCGGCCAAACAGGGGGCCGCGGGCACCGATATGAAAATCCTCGCCGTCACCATCCTCACCTCACTGGACCGTGCCGATCTTGACGCCGCGCTCATCCAGCCGGGCGATCTGGGTGATCTGGTGCTGACCCGGGCGGGCCGGGCGCTGGACGCGGGCGCGGATGGGGTCATCGCCTCCCCCCAAGAAGCCGCCGCGATCCGCGCCCTGCCCGAAGCGGGCGGCAAACTGATCGTCACCCCCGGCGTGCGCCCCCAAGGGGCCGCATTGGGCGACCAGAAACGCGTCGCCACTCCGTGGCAGGCCATCACGGACGGGGCCGATCACATCGTGGTAGGCCGCCCGATCTGGCAGGCTGAAGACCCCGCCGCCGCCGCCCGCGCCGTGCTCCAAGAAATTTCCGAAGGTTAACAACGGGCTCGCCCCCGCCTGTAGCAAATCGACCACAGCGCGCTAACATGCGCGCGAGCGCTTTCATCAACGTTAGGCGAAAACGGCCCCATATGTTATGTTGAACCCAGGTGATACTCCCCGACGAACTGGTTCTTCCTGATGTTCGTCACCTCCCCCCGCTCACGCAGGCGGGGGGCCTTTATTTGCCCGAAACCTTCGTGTCCGCAAGATAGACCCGCAAGCGGTCCTGAAAGGCGGGCACCGCGCGGGGATGGTTGAGAAACTCCGCCACGGTCATCAAGCGCCAGCGCTGCCCCTCGTCGCCAAAAACGATCTGGGCCTCTGCCTCGGCAGGCAAGCGCGCGACGAAGAACCATTTGATCCGCCCGCCCTCGTCAAAGCTGCCTTCCCAGATCACGGCACCTTCAGGCACCACGATCCCCAATTCTTCGCGGCATTCACGCAACGCGCAGGCCAACGGGGTCTCATCCCCCTCGCGGCCCCCGCCGGGCAAATCCCAGTGATCGGCAAAGAGCAGCCCCGGCGTGTCATCGCGCAGGATCACGGCCAGCTTGTCCCCAAGGTAGAGCGCGAGCTTGGCGCCATCAAAGACCATGTTCAATCCCTCGCGATCTGGTTAGAATCGTCGCCCGAACCCTGCCCTCCCGGTGTACCCATGGCTACCCTCTGTCGCGATTGTCTGTCTGAAATCCCGCCGTCGCGGCGCTGTCCGCGCTGCGGCAGCCCGCGCGTGCTGTCCCACCCGGAACTCTTTGACCTCTCCATCGCCCATATGGATTGCGACGCCTTCTATGCTTCGGTCGAAAAACGCGACAATCCCGAACTCGCGGGCAAACCCGTCATCATCGGCGGGGGACGGCGCGGGGTCGTGTCGACCGCTTGCTATGTCGCGCGCATTCGCGGCGTGCGCTCGGCCATGCCGATGTTTCAGGCGCTCAAGCTCTGCCCCGAAGCGGTGATCATCAAGCCGCGGATGGAGGTCTATGTCGAAGCCTCCCGTGCGATCCGCGCCATGATGGAAGAGATGACCCCGGCCATCGAGCCGCTGTCGCTGGACGAAGCCTTTCTCGACATGACCGGCACCGCGCGGCTGCACGGCCAGCCCCCGGCGATGATGCTGGCGCGGCTGGTGCGGCGGATGAAAACCGAACTGGGGCTGACCGGCTCCATCGGGCTGAGCCACAACAAGTTTCTGGCCAAGGTCGCCTCGGACCTCGACAAGCCGCATGGGTTCTCTGTCATCGGCGCGGGGGAAACGGCGGACTTTCTGCGCGACAAACCCGTGGGCATGATCTGGGGCGTCGGTGCCGCCACCCAGACTGCACTGGAGAAGGCCGGCATCCGCAGCTTTTCCGATCTCCTGCGGTGGGAACAGACCGATCTCATCGCGCGCTTTGGCAGCATGGGGGACCGGCTGTGGCATCTGGCACGGGGCCAAGACACCCGCCGCGTCTCGCGCCACCGCCCGGTGAAGTCGATCAGTAATGAAACGACATTCTCCGACGATACGGGCGACGCGGAGATTCTGGACGGCCATATCTGGCGTTTGGCGGAAAAGGTGGCGGACCGCGCCAAGGCGAAAGAGATGGCGGGCCGGGTGGTGACGCTCAAGCTCAAACGCGCCGATCATACCGTGCTGTCGCGCCGCCTCTCGCTGCATGATCCGACCCAATTGGCCGACCGGATTTACCGCACCGCCCGCGCGCTTTTTGATCAGGTCGACCACCAAAGCGCGTACCGGCTCATCGGCGTGGGCCTATCCGATCTTTCGGGTGCGGAAGGGGCGGATATGGCGGGCGATCTGCTCGACCCCGGTGCAGCACAACGCAGCCGCGCGGAACGCGCCGCCGATAGCATCCGTAGCCGTTTTGGTGAAAAAGCCATCGTCAAAGGCCGCGCGCTGCGCTGAGCCTACTCCGCGGCAAGCGGAAGCCGCTCCTGCCCGATCTGCGCCACCTCGGCCACGACGCGTTGCAACGCCGCCTGTACCGCCTCGAAAGCGCCATTGGGGCGAATCAACCGCTCGTTCATGTAAAGCGCGCGGTCGATTTCCACCTGCACCGCATGCTGCCCCCGGGACGGGCGGCCATAGGCTTGGGTGATATAGGCCCCCGCGAAGGGCGAATTGCGCGTCACCACGAACCCCGCGTCGACGAAGGCCGCTTCGATCCGGTCGACCACCTCGCCCCCCGCTGCCGCGCCAAAACGATCCCCCAGCACGACATCGGGCCGCCGCATCCCACCGCGCGCCACGCCGTCCATCGCCTCATGCGGCATGGAATGGCAATCGACCAGCACCGCTTGGCCATGGCGGCGATGCGCCCCGCTCAGCAACTCCTGCAATTTCGCGTGATAGGGCCGCCAGTAGCTGTCGATTCGCAACTGCGCCTCTTCTTGGGTCAGTTTGCCGCGATAAATCGCCCGGCCATTGGCCACCACGCGGGGAATCACCCCCAGCCCCGAGGCCACGCGCGGGTTATGCCCCTGCCGCGGAATGCCTTCGATGACCGACGGATCCAACTCCTCCGGCGCGCGATTGAGGTCGATATAGGCCCGCGGGGCCCCGGCTTTGATAAAAGAAGCGCCATGCAGCGGTGCGCAGTCGAACAAGAGATCAACAAAGGCATCTTCGGACGAACGGATCGCATGTTCGTCCAAAACCGACCGCCGCAGGAAAGACGCCGCATAATCCCGCCCCGAATGGGGCGATGCAAAAACCACGCAAGAGCGGTTTCGGTCCGGATGCAGTACTTCGTAAGCGGTCATCGGCATAATAAATTCCTCTAAGTCGAACATAGCGTGTTTATTCCGCGCCAAAAGCCCTTGATCCCGCCGCCGACTCCTTTTATAGGACCCCAACGGCGCGAAATTTCGCGCCCCATTTAGTTTTGGGGCCGATACGGAAACGCTGAAAAGTGGGTGATTAGCTCAGCGGTAGAGCACTTCGTTGACATCGAAGGGGTCACTGGTTCGATCCCAGTATCGCCCACCATTTATTCATCGACCCGCCCTTGGCGGGTTGCCCGCAACCCAGGCGCTGGCCCGCGCCACGACATGAGGAGACGACCATGAAGGTTCGCAATTCGCTCCGCTCGCTCAAGAATCGGCATCGCGATTGCCGTGTTGTGCGTCGCAAAGGCCGCGTTTACGTCATCAACAAGACGCAGCGCCGGTTCAAAGCCCGTCAGGGCTGAGCTTCGCAGCTATTCGATTTAAAGGCCGCTCCTTCGGGGGCGGCTTTTTTCGTTGCGCCTATCTGCTTGCAACCCCGGCGCAAAACCCCACCTTCAAGGCAGGCTTGAATAACAAGGAAGACCATCATGTCGGACACCCCCGAATATACGCCCCCCAAGGTTTGGAAATGGGAATCAGAGAGCGGCGGCAAATTCGCCAGCACCAACCGGCCCATCGCTGGTGCGACCCATGACAAGGAACTGCCCGTTGGAGAGCATCCCTTTCAGCTTTACTCCCTCGCCACGCCCAACGGGGTCAAAGTCACGGTGATGTTCGAAGAGCTGCTGGCGGCGGGCCACAAAGCGGCGGAATATGACGCGTGGTTGATCGATATTTCCGAGGGCGATCAGTTCGGCTCCGGCTTTGTCGAGGTGAACCCTAATTCGAAAATCCCCGCGCTGCTGGACCGTTCCGGCGACACGCCGCAGCGGGTCTTCGAATCGGGGGCGATCCTGCTCTATCTCGCCGAGAAGTTCGGCGCCTTCCTGCCCCAAGACCCCGCCCGCCGGACCGAAGCGCTCTCGTGGCTCTTCTGGCAGATGGGCAGCGCGCCCTACCTCGGCGGTGGTTTTGGCCATTTCTATGCCTATGCGCCCGAGAAGTTCGAATACCCCATCAACCGTTTCGCGATGGAGACCAAGCGCCAGCTTGACGTGATGGACAAACATCTGGCCGAGCACGAATATTTCGCCGATGAATACTCCATCGCCGATATGGCGATCTGGAGCTGGTATGGGCAGTTGGTTCTCGGCAGGCTCTACTCCGCGGCGGAATTCCTCGATGTGACCTCTTACAAGAACGTGATGCGTTGGGCCGAGGCGATTGACGCGCGCCCTGCCGTGACGCGGGGCCGGATGGTCAACCGCGCCTTCGGCGATGACCTGTCGATGCAATTGCACGAGCGTCACGACGCCAGCGATTTCGACACCAAGACCCAAGACAAGATCGGCAGCAAAGACTGACCACGCAGCCCCCCGGCCCGGCTTGGCCGGGGGCTTTCCGACCAAATCTCTCGGAATTGGTTGCAGGAAGGGGTGAAATCTGTTTCTTACTGTTTCAGTCAAGTTATCCCAATGGAACAGGACCCTGATATGACCTTCTGCAAAACATCGACTGCCGCCGCCGCGCTGATGGCGCTGGCCCTTCCTGCGCTGGCCGATGGCGAGTTGAACCTCTACTCTTCGCGTCACTACGACACCGATGAGCGGCTCTACTCCGACTTTACCGAAGCGACCGGCATCACCATCAACCGCATCGAAG
This sequence comes from Sulfitobacter sp. 1A13353, assembly GCF_043557255.1. Lineage (NCBI taxonomy): Bacteria > Pseudomonadati > Pseudomonadota > Alphaproteobacteria > Rhodobacterales > Roseobacteraceae > Sulfitobacter > Sulfitobacter sp. 1A13353. The sequence continues at coordinate 11,232 of NZ_JBIFFS010000001.1, forward strand.
GCAAGGCCGACGAACTGCTGGCCCGTATGGAAGCCGAAGGCGCGAACTCCCCCGCCGACGTCCTGCTGACCGTGGACACAAGCCGCCTGAAGCGCGCCAAGGACTTGGGCCTGCTGCAAGCTGTTGAGAGCGAGACGCTGGAAGAGCGCATCCCCTCGAACCTGCAAGACGACGACAACCAGTGGTTCGGCCTGTCGCAGCGTGCGCGGATCATCTTCTTCAACAAAGAGACGATGGACAACCCGCCCGAGACCTACATGGACCTCGCCGATCCGGCGTACAAAGGTCAGGTCTGCATCCGGTCCTCGACCAACACCTACAACCAGACCCTGCTGGCCTCCATCGTGACCCATGAGGGCGAAGAAGCCGCGACCGAATGGGCGCAGGGCGTGGTCGACAACATGGCGCGCGCCCCGCAGGGCGGTGACACCGACCAGCTGCGCGGCATCGTTTCCGGTGAGTGCGACATCGCGGTCTCCAACAGCTACTATTTCGCCCGTGCGATCCGCACCGATGTCGATGGCGTGAGCGCCGATATCGGCAAGATCGGCGTGATCTGGCCGGATCAGGAAGGCAACGGCGCGCATATGAACCTCTCGGGCGGCGGTGTGGCCAAGAACGCGCCGAACCGTGAGAACGCGGTGAAATTCCTTGAGTATCTCGCCTCGGATCAGGCGCAGGTCTACTTCTCGGCGGGCAACGACGAATTCCCCACCGTGGAAGGCGTGGAACTGGCCGACAGCGTGAAACAGCTGGGTGAGTTCAAGGCCGACGACGTGAACCTGTCGGACGTGGCCGAGAACATCGGCACCGCGCAGAAGATCTTCAACACGGTCGGCTGGGAATAATCAGCACGGCAATCGCGCAGGAGGCGGGCTTTCGGGCCCGCCTTTTTTTGTTGCGCTGCGCTGCCCGCATCTAGCGCCCCGCCCGTGGGAACCACGGGCATCGCCCTCCCTCCCCCCGGAGGGCGATTTTGCAACGCTGGCCCATGACGCAGCGCCTGCGCCCTTGGCAATGACAATGCAGAAAGCAGGCCGATCATCGCCCCCCAGGGAGGGCGCTGCCCTCATCGCCAGACGGCCCGGAATCAAGCCGCAGGCGCCGGGCCATCGCCTGCCCGTCCCGTCACGCCAAAGGCGTGCCGATCAATAACGGCGCACCTCTGGTGCGACGGGGGGGCGATTTGGTGAGGCTGGGTGGAAGTCATCTAAGTCACACCAAGGCGGCACCATAAATTGGCACGAAGGCACGTTAGGATCGCCACCCCACGGGAAGGCGCTGGCCCTCGAAATCTACCGCTGACGCCCCACCTGTCGGCAGATCAGGATCACCGGCAACAGCCCCATTGCCACGATCACCAAGCTCGGCACCGCCGCCCCATTGAGCCGCTCGTCGCTCGCCAACCGATACGCCTGCACGGCCAAAGTGTCATAGTTGAACGGCCGCATGATCAGCGTCGCGGGCAATTCCTTCATCACGTCGACGAAGACGATCAGCAGCGCGGTCAGCAGGCTCGGCGCGAGGATCGGCAGATGCACCCGGCGCAAAGTACCCAGGGGCGTCTGCCCCAGCGAGCGCGCAGCGGCGTCCATATTAGCATGCACCATGGACTGCCCGCCCTCGTAGGCGCCAAGCGCCGCGGCCAGAAAACGCACCAGATAGGCCAGCACCAACAACCAGATCGACCCGGTGATCAGAAGCCCGGTGGAAATGTCGAAGGTCTCGCGCATCCAAGCGTCAAGCGCGTTGTCGAAGGCCGCGAAAGGCACCAGCAGCCCCACCGCGATCACCCCGCCCGGCACCGCGTAGCCAAGCCGCGCCACATAGGCCGCACCCTGCGAGACCCGTCCCGGGCGCAGCCGCCGGTAGAACCCCACGCTGATCGCCGCCAGCACCGTCAGCACCGCCGCGACCCCCGCAAGCGTCACCGAATTGCGCATGAAACCGAGGTAGCGCGGGCTGAACAGGCTCTGCTCACTGTCGAGCCCCATGGTCACGAGGATCACCACCGGCAACACCGCCCCGAAGAGCACCGGCACCCCGCAAAGCACGATCGCCGCCGCGGCCTGCCAGCCCTTCAACTCGGCCGGCGGCGCGGACTGGGTCCGGCGCGCGGGGTCGTGATACTTGGCCTTGCCACGCTGTGCGCGCTCCAGCATCGCCAGCAGCAGGGCGAAACTCAGCAGGCAGAGCGCCAGTTGCGCCGCCGCGGCGCGGTCGAACATCGAAAACCAGCTGGTGTAGATGCCGGTGGCGAAGGTCTGCACGCCGAAATAGGCCACGGTGCCGAAATCGGCGATGGTCTCCATCACCGCCAGCAGCACGCCGCCCGCAATCGCGGGTCGGGCCAGCGGCAGGCTGACCTTGAAAAACGCGGCCCATGCGCTGGAGCCGAGCGCGCGGGCGGCCAGAAAGGTCGTCCCGCTCTGCTGCAGAAAGGCGGCGCGCGCCAGCAGATAAACATAGGGATAGAGCACCAGCACCAGCATCGCCGCCGCCCCGCCGAGCGAGCGGATCTCGGGGAACCAGTAGTCGCGCGGCCCCCAGCCGGTGACGTCGCGCAGCACGGTCTGCACGATGCCGGGATGGTCCAGCACATGGGTATAGGCATAGGCCAGCACATAGGCCGGGAAGGCCAGCGGCAGCACCAGCGCGATTTCGAGAAGTTTCGCCCCCGGAAAACGCGTCATCGTGACCAGCCACGCGGCCCCCACACCGATGGCGAAGGTGCCCAGAGAGACCAGCAGCACCAAGAGCAATGTCGTGACCGTGTAGCGCCCCAGCACCGTGTCGATCAGGTGCTGCACCGTCTCCGTCCCGCCGCTGAGGGCGGCGATCAGCACCGCCAGCATCGGCAGCGCACAGAAGACGGCCACGGTCAGGGCGACGGCCGACAGGGCGCGCAGCCCGTCGCGGGCGCGGCGCAGATGGGGCGTCTCGGTGGAGGCGGCGTTCAGCGTCATGCGCCCTATTTCGACGATTTCACTCGGAAATGCCAGAGGGCGCGACGCCGCGCCTCAATCGTAGCTGCGGGTATCCTCGATCACCAGCCCGTCGCGCGGCAGGCTGCCGGGGGCAACCAGTTCGACACGCCCCTTGAGCTTGAGCAGATCGGCCACGGATTGGGCATAGGCGTCCTTGTCCTCTCCGGCGGTCTCGATCTGCACCGTCATGACATCGGCCTCGCCTTCCCGGCTGGCGATGACGCGGGCCTTCTCGATCTCGTCGTGCTGGGCGACCAATGCGGCGACCTGCTCGGGCCGGACGAACATGCCCTTGATCTTGGTGGTCTGGTCGGCGCGGCCCATCCAGCCCTTGATGCGCATATTCGTGCGTCCACAGGGGCTTTCACCCTCCAGCACGGCGCTGAGATCGCCAGTGGCGAAGCGGATGAGCGGGTAGTCGGGGTTGAGCGTGGTGACCACGACCTCGCCGACCTCGCCCGGGGCCACCGGGATTCCGGTGCCGGGGGTGACGATCTCGACGATGACCTGCTCGTCGACGATAAGCCCCTCCATCGCGGGGCTTTCATAGGCGATATTGCCCAGATCCGCCGTGGCATAGGATTGCAGGCAGGTGATGCCGCGCTCCTGATAAAAGGCGCGCAGGCTCGGGAACAGCGCCCCGCCGCCGACCGCCGCCTTGGTGATGTTCAGCTTCACCCCCATGGCATCGGCCTTCTCAAGAATCACCTTCAGGTAATCCGGCGTGCCGGCATAGGCGGTGGAGCCCACGTCGCGCGCCGCGGTGACCTGAAGCTCGGTCTGGCCGGTCCCGGCAGGCAGCACGGTGGCCCCCACGGCGCGCGCGCCGCTTTCGAAGATCATGCCCGCGGGAGTCAGGTGGTAGCCAAAGCAATTGTGCACCACGTCGCCCGCGCCGATCCCGGCAGCATGCAGGAACCGCCCCATTCGCCACCAGTCGGGATCGTTGCTCGACGGCTCATAAATCGGGCCGGGGGATTGGAAGACATGGGAGAAGTCATGCACCGGCTTGGTGGTGAAGCCACCGAAGGGCGGCTGGCCGGCCTGCGCCTTGCCGAGCTCAGACTTTCGCAGCACCGGCAGGTCGGCGAGCGCCTCGGCCGAGGTGATCTGCGTGGCATCCACATCCTTCAGCGTGTCGCCATAGCCCGGCAAACCCTGCGCGCGGGCGATCTGCTGCGGCAAGGCCTGCGCCAGATCGGCCGCCCGTTGGTCGGCACTGCGGGTTTCCAGATCGTCGAAATGGGGCTTGGTCAGCATCCCTGTCACTTTCCTGCTATAGCATCACTGGAGAGGGCATAGGCCCGCTCTGGTCTTCTCTTGGGTCTTTCCTTCGGGGCCGGGCGAAGCCGGCTTAGCTGAGCCAGCGCTTGCGGCGGCGGTAGCTGCGCACGTCGCGGAAGCTCTTGCGGCCTTCGTCGGACATGCCGAGGTAGAATTCCTTCACGTCCTGGTTCTCGCGCAGGTCCTTGGCGGGACCGTCCATCACCACGCGCCCCGATTCGAGGATGTAGCCGTAATGCGCGAAACGCAGGGCCACGTTGGTGTTCTGCTCGGCCAGAAGGAAGGTCACCCCCTCCTGTTCGTTCACCGATTTCACGATCTCGAAGATCTGCTCCACCAGCTGCGGGGCCAGACCCATCGACGGCTCGTCCAGAAGGATCGTCTCGGGGCGGGACATGAGCGCGCGGCCGATGGCGCACATCTGCTGCTCGCCGCCCGAGGTATAGCCCGCCTGAGATCGGCGGCGCTCCTTCAGACGGGGGAAATAATTATAGACCATCTCAAGGTCCTGCTGGATCGCGGCATTGCCGTCGCTGCGCGTGTAGGCGCCAGTGAGCAGGTTTTCCTCGATGGTGAGGTGTTCAAAACAGTGCCGGCCTTCCATGACCTGCACGACCCCCTGTTTCACGATCTCGGCGGGGTCTTGATGCTGGATCGCGCCGCCGCGGTACTTGATCGAGCCCTTGGTGACCTCGCCACGTTCCGAGGCCAGCAGACCCGAGATCGCCTTGAGCGTCGTCGTCTTGCCCGCGCCATTGCCGCCCAGAAGCGCGGTGATGCCGCCCTTGGGCACGTTCAGGCTGACGCCCTTCAGCACGAGGATGACGTGGTTGTAGATCACCTCGATATTGTTGACCTCGAGCAGGTTGTCGACTGCGACGTCATTGGTGTTGGCGGCATCCAGCATGGGCATGACCTTTCTTGGGGTTCGAAGGTGTCCCCGGCCACCCGCAAGGTGGCCGGGAGCAGGGTTCTTAGCAGTTGCCCTCGATGGCGTTTTCCTCGGCATAGGCCGAGCTGTCGGCATCGATCAGCGGCTGGATCACGTCCTGATCCGACTGCATGAAGTCCGAGACGAGGTTCCACTCCTTGGCCTCGGCATCCCACTGCGTCACGGCCACGAAACCTTCGCCGCCGTGGTTCTCGCAAGAGACGCTGAACTCGGGGCCGAAGTCCGGCAGGCCAAGCGCCGCCATCTTCTCTTCGGTGATCTCAAGCTGCTCCATACCGTCGCGCATCTGGCCGCTGGTGATGTCGGTCACGCCGTGGATTTCCTGCGCGGTGCGCGCGGCCTCGGCCACCAGCATCGCGGCGTAGATGCCACGGTTGTACAGAACGGAGCCGACCTGATCGCCTGCGCCCGCGGCTTTGCCCGCGTCGACAACGTATTCCTGAAGGTCGTCATAGAGCGGGTAATCGGAACCGACGTTGTGGAAGGTCAGCGCCTTGTAGCCATCGGCCTTGGCGCCCGCGGCCAGCACGTCGTTCTCGGAGCCGGACCACCAGATGCCGATGAACTTGTCCATCGGAAAGCGGATGTTGGCGGCTTCCTGAACGGCAACTTGGTTCATCACGCCCCAGCCGTACATGATCACATAGTCGGGCTTGTCACGGCGGATTTGCAGCCACTGTGATTTCTGCTCCTGACCGGGGTGGTCAACGGGCACTTCCTTCAGCTCGAAACCATGTTTCTTGCTCAGTTCCTGCAGGGTGCGGATCGGCTCCTTGCCATAGGCGGAGTTGTGATAGACCAGCGCGATCTTCTTGCCCTCAAGGCTGCCGCCCTCCTGCTCCATGATGTGCTTTACCGCGACCGAAGCGCCATCCCAATAGTTGGCCGGGAAGTTGAAGACATGGCTGAAGACATTGCCGTTCTTGGCCGAGGTACGGCCCAAACCGGAGGTCAGCATCGAGATGTCATCGGCGGTGACCTTGGGGATCAACTGGTAGGTGATGCCGGTCGAGAGCGGCTGGTACACCAACGCGCCTTCACCCTTGGTGGATTCGTAGCATTCCACGCCCTTCTCGGTGTTATAGGCGGTCTCGCATTCCGGGACGCGGATAGGCTCGCCACCGATGCCGCCGTCACGCTCATTGAGCAGGGTGAAGTAATCGGCATAGCCGTCGGCGAAGGGGATGCCGCCCGCGGCATAGGGCCCGGTGCGATAGCTCAGCGACGGAAAGACAAGGTCCGCCATCACGGGGCTTGCGGCCATCAGGCCAGCTACGGCCAGTGTTCCCAGTTTGTATTTCATCGGTGTTTCCTCCCTTGGATTGTCCGACTTGGGTGTTTGGGCCGGGTTTCCTCCCTCCGGCCTCGCTTTTCATGGCTCCCGCTTAGTGCGGGAAGGGCCACAATCTCAATTTCTCCTTGGCCACGCGCCACAGCTGCGCCAGCCCGTGCGGCTCTGCGATCAGGAAGACCACGATCAGCCCGCCCACGATCACCAACTGCAGGTGCGCCACGATATCCGTGGGCCAGCCCAGCCAGTCCACGCCGACGATCTTGAGCAAGACAGGCAACAGTACAAGGAACGCCGCCCCGGCGAAGCTGCCAAAGATGCTGCCCAAGCCGCCGATGATGATCATGAAGAGCACGAGGAACGATTTGTTGATACCAAAGGCTTCGCCCACTTCGACCGCGCCCAGATAGATCGAGAAGAAGAGCGCGCCGGAGATGCCGATGAAGAAGGAGCTGACCGCGAAGGCCGTGAGCTTGGCGCGCAGCGGGTTCACCCCGATGATCTCGGCGGCGATGTCCATGTCGCGGATCGCCATCCACTTACGGCCCACCGAGCCGCGCGTCAGGTTGCGCGCCACCAGCGCCGAGCCCACGGTGAAGATCAGGCAGAACATGTAGGTCGCCCAGGCTTCGGTATTGGGGCCGGTGATCAGGATGCCGAAGGTGTCCCGCTCGGGCGCGCTGATTTGGCCGGAGGCGGAGTAGTTGTAGAACCACGGCACCCGGTTGAAGAGCCACACGAGGAAGAACTGCGCCGCCAGCGTCGCCACGGCGAGGTAAAAGCCCTTGATCCGCAAGCTCGGCAGACCGAAGAGCGCGCCCACAGCGGCGGTGATGCCGCCCGCCAGCAGGATGTGGATGAACATGCTGACCTCGGGCATGGCCGTCATCAGCTTGTAACAGGCGTAAGCCCCCACCGCCATGAAGCCCCCGGTGCCAAGGCTCACCTGCCCGCAATAACCCACGAGGATGTTCAGCCCGATCGCCGCGATGGCGTAGATCAGGAAGGGCAGGAACAGCGAGTTCACCCAGTAGTCGTTGACCACGAAGGGCACGACGAAGACCGCGATGAACAGCACCAGATAGTAGCGGTACCGGTCGAACCGGATCGGGAAGGTCTGCTGGTCCTGGGCGTAGGATGTGTTGAAATCGCCCGCTTCACGATAGAACATTAGACTGCTTTCCCTTCTGCGGTAGTCATTTGCACTGCGCTTGCCTGCAATGCCGTGCCATAGGGTGCGCGCGCGCCGCGCACCAAGCCGTTATCAACCCGGGGCTTCGCCCTTTGAACAGGCGAAACTGTCCCCCGGACAGTTTCCGGGTAGCCTGTATCAAACCCGTTCAATGATCTTCTCCCCGAAGAGGCCCTGCGGGCGGAAGACAAGAAAGACCAGCGCCAGCATGTAAGCGAACCAGTTCTCGGTCGCGCCGCCAAGGAAGGGGGCGCCGATCAGGAACTCGAAGAGCTTCTCGCCCACGCCGATGATCAGACCGCCGACGATGGCGCCGGGGATCGAGGTGAAGCCGCCCAGCATCAGCACCGGCAGCGCCTTCAGCGCGATGAGCGAGAGCGAGAACTGCACCCCCGACTTGGCACCCCACATGATCCCCGCGACCAGCGCCACGAAACCCGCGAGCGACCAGACGAGGATCCAGATGAAGTTCAGCGAGACACCGACCGAAAGCGCGGCCTGATGGTCATCCGCCACGGCACGCATGGCGCGGCCTTGTTTGGTGTATTGCGCAAACATCACCAGCCCGATCACGAGCACCGCCGCGACGATGGAGGCCACGATATCGAGGTTGTCGATGAAAAAGCCGTAGCCGGTGGCGTTATAGGTGAATTCGTCGATCCAGACGTTAATGCCCTGCGGCAGGCCGACGTCGAGCGTCTTGATCTCGGACCCCCACATCAGGTCGCCGACCCCTTCGAGGAAATAGGCCAGACCGATGGTCGCCATGAAAAGGATGATCGGCTCCTGCCCCACGAGGTAGCGGAAGACGAAGCGCTGCACGCAATAGGCCAGCACGATCATCACGACCATGGTCAGCACGATGGCAAGGAACGCCGGAATGTGCCAGCCGAAGTGATGCACCTCGGTGCCAAGGATCGCGTTGATCAGATGGCCGAAAGGCACCTGCCCTTCCATGATCCCCACCAGCGTCAGCGCGGCAAAAAGCGCCATGACGCCTTGCGCGTAGTTGAAGATGCCCGAAGCCTTGTAGATCAGCACGAAGCCAAGCGCCACGAGCGCATAGAGCACCCCGGCCATCAGCCCGTTGAGAAAGACCTCGATCGTAAACGCCAGTTGCTCAGGCATCATTGGCCCTCCCCAAAGTCAGAACGGCAGTGTCGTTGCGGGTGATCGTGCAGCGCTCAGTCATGGGCCACCCCCAGATAGGCGTCGATCACCTCTTGGTTGTTGCGCACCTCGTCGGGCGAGCCGTCGCCGATCTTGCGGCCGTAATCCATCACGACCACGCGGTCGGACAGATCCATGACCACGCCCATGTCGTGTTCGATCAGCGCGATGGTGGTGCCGAACTCGTCGTTCACGTCGAGGATGAAGCGGCTCATGTCCTCTTTCTCTTCGACGTTCATGCCCGCCATCGGCTCGTCCAGCAGCAGGATCGTCGGCTCGGCCGCCAAGGCGCGGGCCAATTCAACGCGTTTCTTCAAACCGTAAGGCAGACGCGCCACGGGCGTCTTGCGGATCGCCTGAATTTCCAGAAAGTCGATGACCTTCTCGGCGATCTCGCGGTTCTCAATCTCTTCACGCTCCGCTGCGCCTTTCCAGAAGGATTGCGCCAGCATCCCGGTTTTCATCTGCGTCAGACGCCCCGTCATCACGTTGTCGAGCACCGACATGCCTTCGAAAAGCGCGATGTTCTGGAAGGTCCGGGCGATGCCCTGCTGGGCCACCTGATAGGGTTTCATCGGGGGCCGCTTGGCGCCCTTGTACCAGACCTCCCCCTCCTGCGGGACATAGAAGCCGCTGATCACGTTCAGCATCGAGGACTTGCCCGCCCCGTTCGGCCCGATGATCGCGCGGATCTCGCCCTCGCGGATGTCGAAGGAAATATCCTTGATCGCCTCCACACCGCCGAAGCGCAGGGTGATGTTCTTCATCTCCATCACCGTCGGGCCGATGGTGCGGCCGTCGTTGGTGACATAGCTGTCAGCCTGATCTTTCACGCTGTCCCTTTCCATAGTTCCCGCCTGCCCGGCACTGACGCTTGCCGCGCTCATTCCGCTGCCATCCGGCGGCTGACCGGCTGCACCGCGGCGTCGCGGATTTCGAGCGTCGCTTTGATCGAGCCCTTGCGCCCGTCCTCGTAGGTCACTTCGGTCTCGGTGCTGACCTTGTCGGACCCGTCATAGAGTGCGGCGATGATATCGGCGTATTTCTCCTCGATGATCTTGCGGCGCACCTTGCGGGTGCGGGTCAGCTCGCCATCGTCGGCGTCGAGTTCCTTGTGCAGCACGACAAAGCGGTGCACCTGACAGCCCGAAAGCATCTCGTCCTCGGCGACCGAGCGGTTCACCTCCTCCACGTGGGCTTGGATCGTGTCCATCACCTGCGGATGCCGGGCCAGTTCCTGATAGGAGGCGTAGCCGATATTATTGCGCTCGGCCCAGTTGCCCACCGCCGTCAGGTCGATGTTGATGAAGGCGGTGCATTCGGTGCGCTGGTTGCCAAAGACCACGGCCTCAAGGATGTTGGGGAAGAACTTGAGCTTGTTCTCCACGTATTTCGGCGCGAAGAGGCTGCCGTCGGCCATCTGGCCCACGTCCTTGGCGCGGTCGATGATGCGCAGATGGCCCGAGCTTTCCTCGATGAAACCCGCGTCGCCGGTGGCGACCCAGCCTTCCGGGTCCTTGGTGTCGGCGGTGCTTTCGGGGTTCTTGTAGTATTCCACGAAGACACCCGGCGAGCGGTAGAAGACCTCGCCATTGTCGGCGATCTTCAACTCCACGCCCGGGCAGGTGACGCCCACGGTATCGCTGCGCACCTCGCCATCGGGCTGCGCGGTGATGAAGACCGTCGCCTCGGTCTGGCCGTAGAGCTGCTTCAGGTTGATGCCGAGCGAGCGGTAGAAATCGAAGATTTCAGGCCCAATCGCCTCACCGGCGGTATAGCCCACGCGCACGCGGCTAAAGCCGAGGGTGTTCTTCAGCGGGCCATAGATCATCAACTCGCCCAACGCGTATTTCGCGCGGTCCCAAGCGGACACTTTTTTGCCGTCCAGAATGGCGGGGCCGACCTTGCGGGCATGGGCCATGAAAGTGTCAAAAAGCCATTTCTTGAACCGGCTCGCGTCCTCCATGCGGATCATGACGGAGGTCAGCTGCGTCTCGAAGACACGCGGCGGGGCGAAGTAATAGGTCGGCCCGATCTCGCGCAAGTCGACATGCATCGTGTCGGCGCTTTCGGGGCAATTGGTGCAGAAACCGGTCCAGAGCGCTTGGCCGACGGAGAAGATGAAATCCCCCACCCATGCCATCGGCAGATAGGCAAGAATCTCGTCATTGCGCTTGAGGTCGTCGAACTCCGACGACGACTTCGCCGTCTCGATCACGTTGCGGTTGCTCAGCACCACGCCCTTGGGCTTGCCGGTGGTGCCCGAGGTATAGAGCATCACGCCGGTGGAATCGTAATCCAGCTTGGCCTGACGCGCCTCCAACTCGGCGATATGTTTCTCGCGGTTGGCGCGGCCCATCTCCTGCACGGCGGTATATTGGTCGAGCTTGGAATGGTCGTATTTGCGAAGGCCACGCGGGTCGAGGTAGATCATCCGCTCGAAGTCGGGCAGCTGGTCCTGCACCTCGATGATCTTGTCGACCTGCTCCTGATCGCCCACCACGGCAAGACGCGCGCCGCAATGGCCCATGACATAGGCCATCTCTTCGGCATTGGCGTCCTGATAGAGCGGCACCGGCACGGCCCCGGCCATCTGCGCGGCCATCATCGCCCAGTAGAGATAGGGACGGTTCCGCCCAATGATGGCGACGAAATCGCCCTCGTTCAGCCCCAGTTCCAGAAACCCGAGGGCCAGCGCCTCGACCTCGTCGCGGGTCTGCGACCAGGTCCAGCTTTGCCAGATCCCGTATTCCTTCTCCCGGTAAGCGGGGGCGTTTGCGAATTCACTTGCGTTGCGGTGCAACAGCGCCGGCACGGACTGAGGTCCGTCGGCACGCGTCAGCGGCTTGGCCAAATTGTCTTCCTCCCATGCCCGCCCTCCCCGGCGGGTTCGATCGCTTGTGCGATTCTATGATCCCACAAGTGACGTTCTCTTTTTTGTGGAGGTCAACTTTTTCCTGATCTTTTCCGAATTCTAACGAATTGTTACAGCGCCCCCGCGGCCCATTTTCCGCTAGTCGATCCCGTTGGCGCGCTGCACTTCGCGCACATAGGTCACGATTGATTTCACCTCTGCCGGGGTAATCCCTTCGACCGGGGGCATATTGCCGAAAGACCAGTGATGCTGGCGCACGCCATTGGTGGCCGCGACCATGAATGATGCATCGCCGTGATGGCTGGGCTCATAGATCTTATGGATCAGCGGCGGACCACCCCCCTCGCGCCCGGCGGCGTTGACCCCGTGGCAGGCGGCGCATTGCGCCTCGAACGCCCGCGCGCCGATCTGCGCGGGGCCACTCAGGCTCTCCGGCACGGTGACCCTTACCATGGCCGCGCCGCTGGCAGCGGGGGCCGGGGCGTCTTCGGCCTGCCACCAGATATATCCGCCTGCCAAGACCAGTGCCGCCGCTGCGCCTGCTCCGATTTTCTTGTTCATGCTCTGCCTTTCCGGTTTCCATTCGGCGCGCTTCTCGGGGCCTCCAGCGCAAGAAGGTCAAGCGCGATTTACGCGCGGCTCTTTGCCTTTCGTCCGCGCGGTGCTAGCCCTATGCGAAAGGATGCCGATGCAGATCACCGACGACCAAACCAAAGCGCTGACCAATGCCGGTCTGAACCTGATCGCTCAGGCGCTGACCATCTATGACAGCGACCTTCGGCTCGCGGTCTGCAACGCCCCGTTTCAATCCATGTTCGACCTGCCGGACCGGCTGGTGACCCCCGGCGCGCCCTTTGAGGATACGATCCGCCATCTGGCTGGCACCGGCGAATATGGCGAGGTGGGGAATGTCGACGCCTTCGTGGCCGAACGGGTGGAACAGGCCCGCGCCTTCGTGCCGCATTACATGGAGCGGACCCGCTCGAACGGGCGCACCATCAGTGTCGAAGGCTCGCCCCTGCCACAGGGCGGCTGGGTCACCGTCTATACCGACATCACCAACACCAAGCGGCAAGAGGCGCTGTTGCGCGCACGTTCAGACGCGCTGAGCGATCAACTGCTGTCCCATGCCGAACAACTGGCCGCCACGAACCGCCAGTTGGAGGCGACGATTACCGCGCTGGAGGAAGCCAAGCGACAGGTCACCGAAAGCGAGGCCCGCACCCGGCTCACGACCGAGATGATGCCCGCCCATATCGCCCATGTCGACGCGAGCGGACATTACATCTACTCCAACCGCCGCCTTAGCAGCGTGATGCCGGGGCGGCCCAGCAACATCTACGGGCTGCATATCAGTGACGCGCTTGGGGCGGCGGCCTATGCGCGGATCAAGCCCGCGCTGACCCAAGCCTATGCGGGCAGCCCGGCGGTAATCGAATTCACCCATGATGAATCCGCCCGCCGCATTCGCGGTGCCTTTACCCCCGATGGGCGCGGCGGGGTCTATATCCTGTCGATGGACATCACCGAAGAGACCCAGACCCGCGTCGCCCTGCAACAGACGCTGAAACGCGAGTTGGCCTCGCGGATGATCTCTGGGCTGGCGCATGACTTCTCGAACCTTTTGACGATCATCCTCGGCATGCAATCGAAACTGGCCCGGCTGCCCGACATGCCGCCACAAGCGGGCGAATTGGTCGAAGGCACCTTGGCCGCCGCACGGCGGGGCGGCACGCTGCTGAGCTCCATCGCCGATGTGACCGAACCCCGCGCCCTGCGCCCCGTGGCCACCGACCCCGCCGCTTTGCTGAGTGAGCTTTCTACCCTCGCCGCCCCCACCCTGCCGCCGAAATGCGCGCTGATGGTGCGCAATGACGTGCCCGAAGGCGCGGTGCTGCTCGACAAAGGTCGGGTGCAGGATGCGCTGTTGAACCTCATCCTCAATGCCCGCGACGCCTGCGGCGCGCGGGGCACCATCACGCTGACCCAACGGCTGGTGCATGACACTTGGATCGAATGGGTGATCCACGACACCGGGCCGGGCTTTTCGCCCTCTGCTCTAGAGCGTGGGGTCGAGCCGTTTTTCACCACCAAGGGCAGCGAGGGATCGGGGCTGGGCCTGTCGATGGTCTACGACATGACCAAATCCTCGGGCGGCGATCTGCGGCTGAGCAATGCGCCCGAGGGCGGCGCGCAGATCAGCCTGCGCCTGCCCTACCGTGCCGCCGTGCCCGCCACCACCGGGCTGGTGCTGCTGGTCGAGGACACCACCGATATCCGCGCCGTGGTGCGCGACATGCTGATGGATCAGGGCCATTCGGTGATTGAGGCGACCAGCGCGGATGAGGCCACCGCCCTCATCGCCGATCTGCCCGATATCGCGCTGGTCCTGTCGGACATCCAGCTTTCGGGCGAGGGCACCGGGATCGACCTTGCCCGCCGCGTCGGCAGCAGCCTACCACTTTTGCTGATGACCTCCCTGCCCCCCGATCACCCGCTTTTCGTCGAGGCGCAGACCCTCGCGCCGGTGCTGCGCAAACCCTTTGAAAAAGACGATCTGCAAGCCTTGATCGCCCCACTGAAAGCCACCGCCCCATGAGCCGTGATACCGCCCCCCGCCCGCTGGTCACCATCCTCGACGACGAACCGGAGATCCGGCAGATGCTGTCGGACACGTTGCAGGAAGCGGGCTTTGACACGCTCAGCTTTGGCCGTGCGCGGGCCTTTGAGGCCGCATTGGCGAGCCATACGCCCGATGTCTGCCTTGTCGATCTGTCGCTGCCCGACACCGACGGGCTGACGCTGGTGCATCGTCTGGCGCTTGAGCAGGGCGCCATCGTGATCATCATCTCGGGCCGCGCGCAGGTGCAGGACCGGGTCACGGGGCTGGAGTTGGGGGCCGACGACTACATCATCAAACCCTTCGACCCGGCTGAGGTCGTGGCCCGCATCCGTGCCCGCCTGCGCAGCGCCAAGCCGACGCCGCAGGCCGGCACCACGGCGCGGTTCAACGGCTGGACCGCGCATTTCGACCGTTATGTGCTACAGGACGCCTCGGGCGCCGAGGTGACCTTTTCTCATGCCGAGGGCGAGGTGCTGCGGCTCTTCCTCGACGCGCCGAAACGCCTGATCAGCCGCGCGCAAATGCAAGAAAGCCTCGGCGGCGTCGCCTCGGAAAGCTTCGACCGGGCGATGGACGTGCGCATCTCGCGGCTGCGCACGAAGCTTGGCGAAGACCCGAAGAACCCGCAGTTGATCAAGACGATCTACGGCGCGGGCTATATCTTCCTCGGCGATGTGGACTGGGACTAACGGCGCTCAAAGCGCCGCCACCGCCCGCCCCAACACCTCGACTGCCGCGACCAAATCGGCCTCATCCGTGTCCTCCTCAAAAGCATGGCTGATCCCGTTGATCGACGGCGCGAACAGCATCGCCACCGGCATCAGCCGCGCCACATTGGTCGCGTCATGCAGCGCGCCTGAGGGCATCTTGCGCCATTTGCCGGGGGCCACAGCTTCAGCCGCCTCCGCCAGCGCATCGCGCAGCTGCGCGTCCATGGAAACCGGCTCCAGTCCCAGTATCGGGCCAAAGGACAGATCCATCCCGCGGCCCTTGGCAACCTCTTCGGCGGTTTCGCGAATGATCTTCTCCATCCGCCCCAAACGGTCGCTATCCCCGTCGCGCCATTGCATGGAGAACACGGCCTTGCCCGGCACAATGGACGAGGCATTGGGGTGCAGGCTGACGTGGCCGATGGTCCAAACGGTGCTCGGCGTCACCACATTGCGCAGCCGGTCGTTCAACAGACTGTTAAACTCCGACACCGCCTGAAAAGCATCGCGCCGCACCGCCATCGGGGTGGTGCCCGCGTGGTTCTGCTGGCCCTCAAAGGTCACCTTCATGTCGCGGATGCCGACGATGTCGCTGACCACACCGATCTGCTCACCGCTGTCATCCAGCGTCGGCCCCTGTTCGATGTGCAACTCGATATAGCCGGTGAACTGCGCGGGATCGACGGGGCCGGTGACCATACCCGCCATCGCGCGGCGCGCCTCGGCCAAGCTGACCCCGGCGTCGTCGGTAAAGCCATCGGCCTCGGCCTGATCCAAAGCGCCGGACCAGACCGTCGAACCGGTGGTCACGCCAAAGCGCCCTTCTTCGTCCTGAAACGACACGACCGAGACCGCAGGCCCTCCGGCCTCACCCGCCGCACGGGCGACTTCAAGCGCGGCAATCACGCCCAAGGCCCCATCAAGCCAGCCACCTTCAGGCTGGCTGTCGGAATGCGACCCCAGCAGGATCGAGGGGCCGTCAGCAAGCCCAAAGAGGTTGCCCATGGCATCGACCTCGACCTTCAACCCGGCATCGCGCATCCGCCCGGCAAGCCACTCGCGCGCTTCCACATCGGCGGCGGAATAGGCCGGGCGCACCACGCCCTTGCCCACACCCGCAGCGCCGATGGCGCGCAGATCATGCAGGTCTTTCAAGAAACGGGCGGCATCAATCTTCATTCTTCCAAACTTTCCTTACTCGGCGGCGACGGCCCCTCTCGCCGCCTCCACCTTAACGGCAGAGAACTTAAACTCCGGGATCTTGCCATAGGGGTCAACCGCTGGATTTGTCAGGATATTCGCCGCCGCTTCGACATAGGCGAAGGGCAGGAACACCATGTCGGGCGCCACCGCGCGATCCTCGCGGGCCATAATCTCGATACTGCCGCGCTTGGTCGACAGCCGCACATGTTCCCCCGGGGCCACGCCGAGCCGGCGCAGCGTTGACGGGTGGAGCGAGCAATTCGCCTCCGGCTCCAGCCCATCCAGCACCTTGGAGCGCCGGGTCATCGAGCCGGTGTGCCAATGTTCCAACTGCCGCCCGGTGGTCAGGATCATCGGATAGGCGTCATCCGGCGCGTCATCCGGCGCCACGATCGCGGCGGGGGTGAATTTGGCGCGGCCTTCGGGTCGGGGGAACCCCTCGCTAAAGACAATGGCCTGCCCGGGATCGTTTTCGCTGAGCGACGGGTAGGTCACCGCATTCTCCTGAGCCAGCCGCTCCCAGGTGATGTTGTCGAGCGAGGCCATGTTGCGTTTCATCTCGGCAAAGACCTCCGCCGGGCTTTCGTAGTCCCAGCCCAGCCCCAGCCGCTTGGCCAGTTCCACCTCGATCCACCAATCCTCGCGCGCTTCTCCGGGGGGTGTCACCGCCGGGCGGCCCATCTGCACCTGCCGGTTGGTGTTGGTCACCGTGCCGGACTTCTCGGCGAAGGCCGAGGCGGGGAGGATCACGTCGGCGTAATTCGCTGTCTCGGTCAGGAAAATGTCCTGCACCACGAGGTGGTCGAGTTTCGCAAGCGCCGCCCGCGCGTGATCGACATCCGGGTCCGACATCGCCGGGTTCTCGCCCAGCACATACATCGCCTTGATCTCGCCCTCGTGCACCGCGTCCATGATCTCGGTCACCGTCAGCCCCTTCTCGGCGCTGAAATCATCCGACCCCCAAACCTCGGTGAAAGCCGAGCGCACGCCATCGTCGCCGACGGGCTGGTAGTCGGGCAGGAACATCGGAATGAGGCCCGCATCCGAGGCGCCCTGCACGTTGTTCTGCCCGCGCAAGGGATGCAGCCCGGTGCCGGGGCGGCCGACGTGGCCGGTCATCAGCGCCAGCGAAATCAGGCAGCGCGAATTGTCGGTGCCGTGGATGTGCTGGCTCACCCCCATCCCCCAGAAAATCATCCCCGCTTTGGCCCCCGCGAAGGTCCGCGCCACGTCGCGCAGCACCTCGGCCTCAATGCCGCAGACGGCGGCCATGGCTTCGGGCGGGAAATCCTTCAGATGCGCCTTCTCGGCCTCCCAGTTCTCGGTATAGGCCTTGATATATTGCTCGTCGTAGAGGCCTTCTTCGACAATCACATGCATGATCGCGTTCAGCATCGCCACGTCGGTGCCGGGGCGGAACTGCAGCATATGCGACGCGAAACGCCGCAGGCCCTGCCCGCGCGGGTCCATGACAATGAGCTTGCCGCCGCGCTTGGTGAACTGCTTGAAATAGGTCGCGGCGACGGGGTGGTTCTCCACCGGGTTGGCGCCGATCACGATGGCCACGTCGGCGTTCTCGATCTCATTGAAGGTCGCGGTAACCGCGCCGCTCCCGACATTCTCCATCAGCGCCGCGACCGAGGAGGCATGGCACAGCCGCGTGCAGTGGTCGACGTTGTTGTGCCCGAACCCCTGCCGGATCATCTTCTGGAACAGATAGGCTTCCTCGTTAGTGCATTTGGCACTGCCGAAACCCGCCACCTCGCGCCGGCGCCCTTTCAGGCCCTTGGCGGCAAAATCGAGCGCCTCGTCCCAGGACGCCTCGCGGAACACCTCGCCCCAGTTGCCCGGATCGACGTTCAGCCCCTTGGCGGGCGCGTCGTCGCGGCGGATCAGCGGCTTGGTCAGGCGGTGCTCGTGGTGGATGTAGTCGAAGCCAAAGCGCCCTTTGACGCAGAGCCGCCCCTCGTTGGCCGGGCCATTGATCCCCTCGACATATTTGACCTTGTTGTCCTTCACCTTCAGCGAGATCTGGCAGCCGACGCCGCAGAAGGGGCAGACGCTTTCGACCTCGCGGTCATAATCCGCGCTATCACCCACTTGCGCCTCGTCGACCACGCTGGCGGGCATCAGCGCCCCCGTCGGACAGGCCTGCACGCATTCGCCGCAGGCCACGCAGGTCGAGGCACCCATGGGATCGTCGATGTCGAAGACCGGATAGGCGTCATGGCCGCGTCCTGCCATGCCGATCACGTCATTGACCTGCACCTCACGGCAAGCACGAACGCAGAGGTTGCACTGGATACAGGCGTCGAGATTAACCCGCATCGCGACATGGCTGTCGTCCAAAAGCGGCACGCGGTCGCGCTCCAACTTGGGAAAACGGCTTTCCTCTACGCCGCTCTGCGCCGCCATCTCACGCATGTGGCTCGACTTGTCATGCGCCACGTCCTGCGCGGGCTGGTCGGCCAGCAGCAGTTCCATCACCATCTTGCGCGCATTCTCGGCCCGCGCGTTGTTGGTGGTCACGACCATCCCCTCGGCAGGTTCGCGGATGCACGACGCTGCCAGCACACGCTCGCCCTCGATCTCGACCATACAGGCGCGGCAGTTGCCGTCGGGGCGGTAGCCGGGGGTGGGTTTGTGGCACAGATGCGGGATTTTCAAACCCCGACCGTTGGCGACCTCCCAAATGGTCATGCCGGCCTCGGCCTCGACGGTCTGCCCATCAAGCGTGAATGTGATCCTCTCGGCCATGGCTGCCCCCTCCCCTTGGCTATTGCCCAAACTATAGGCAAAATCCGGCGCTTGTCAGGGGCCAATCCCGACACCCCGTCACGGATAAACGCCGCGGCGGTGCATTGGGGCGCAGTGCATTGTATGGCCAGACAAGCTGCCCTATCACTTGGGCGAACAGTGAAAGCCATTTGATGTCCCACATTACCCTGATCCGCCACGGCCAAGCCAATTCCACCGCCAAGGACGAGCTGAGCTATGATCAACTCAGCCCGCTTGGCCATGAGCAAGCCGCGTGGCTGGGCGACCATCTGCGCCAGAGCGAGACCTACCACACAAGGCTCTATACCGGCACGTTGACCCGCCATATCGAGACTGCCGAGGGGATGAACACCGGGCTGGAGCCCATCCGCGATGCGCGGTTGAACGAGTTGGAGTATTTCACCCTCGCCAATCTAATGGAGCAGCAGCACAAGGTGCCCTTCCCGCGCGAGGGCGAGTTCGTGCACCACCTGCCGCAGGTCTTCGACTATTGGAAGGCGGGCAAGCTCGCCGACACGCCCGAAACCTACGAGAGCTTCGAGACGCGGGTGCAATCCGTCCTTGCCGAGATCGCCGAGGGCGAAGGCCCGGCGCTGGTGGTGACCTCGGGCGGGCTGATCTCTCTCGCGATGGCGCAGGCGATGGGCGTGGGAATCCCGGCGATGGCACGGCTGGCGCTGGCGATCATGCATACCTCGATGCACCGGCTCTTTCCCATCGGCGGCCATTGGTCGCCGGTGCTGTTCAACGCGGTGCCGCATCTTGACCGGCCCGACCGCCGCCTTGCACAAACGCATATGTAACCCCTCGCCCGCGAAAGGCTGACCCATGCTGAAACTTCACTACGCCCCCGGCACGATCTCGGTCGCAGTTGCCATCGCCCTCGAAGAAGCGGGGCTGGCCTATGAGCCGGTGAAGGTCGATTTCGCCAGCGCCGAACAGACCGCAGCACCCTATCTGGCGCTGAACCCCAAGGGCCGCGTGCCGACCCTCGTGACCGAAGCGGGCAGCGCCCTGACCGAGACCGGCGCGCTGTTGGACTATGTCGCCGCCCGTGCGCCCGATGCGGGGCTGGTCCCTGCCGACCCTGAACGCGCGGCGCATATGCGCGGGGTGATGTATTACCTCGCCTCGACCATGCATGTGGCCCACGCGCATAAAATGCGCGGCCACCGCTGGGCCGATCAGCAATCCAGCTTTGACGATATGAAAGCCAAGGTGCCGCAGACCATGGCCGATTGCGCCGCCTATATTGAGAACCACGCCTTTAGGGGTGACTTCGTGGCGGGTGATGCCCTGTCGCTGGCCGATCCCTATCTCTTTGTCGTCTCGGGGTGGCTGGCCGGTGACGGGGTCGACCGTGCGGCCTACCCACGGCTCGACGCCTTCGCCGCCCGGATGGAAGACCGCGACAGCGTCAAGGCCATGCGCGCGAAAGGATTCTTGGCATGACCCACCTATGGCTCCGCGCCGAGCAGCGCGACAATGAGACCCGCACCGGGCTGACGCCCGAAGGGGCCGCCGCGCTGATCGCATCCGGCACGAAGGTGAGCATCGAAGACAGTGACAGCCGCGTGATCCCCACCGCCGCCTATGCGCGGGCGGGGTGCGAGATCGTTCCGGCCCATAGCTGGCCCGAGGCCCCGCGCGATGCGGTGATCTTTGGCCTCAAGGAACTGCCCGAAGACGGCACGCCCCTGCCGCATACGCACATCATGTTCGGCCATGCCTACAAGGGCCAATCCTCGGGCCGCAAACTACTAGAGCGGTTCAAGGCCGGCGGCGGCGCGCTGCTGGATTTGGAGTACCTGACCGATGACGATGGCCGCCGCGTTGCCGCCTTTGGCTATTGGGCGGGCTTTGCGGGGGCAGCCGTCTCGGTCAAATGCCGCATCGCGCAGCTGCGCGGAGAGACCTGCGGGCCGGTTGCGCCCTACGCTAACGCCGAAGCGCTGAAAGCCGCATTGAGCAAAGAACTCGCCCAAGTCGACGCGAGCGGCGACCGCGCGCTCGTGATCGGGGCCTTGGGCCGGGTGGGACGCGGGGCGAGCGATCTTTGCGCGGCACTTGGCATCCCCGTCACCGGTTGGGACATGGCAGAGACCGCCCACGGCGGACCCTTCCCCGAAATCCTCGACCACGCCTATTTCTTCAACTGCATCCTCGCAGGGCCAGACACCCCCGCCTTCGTCCGCCCCGATGCCCCTCAGGCCGAGCGCGCCCTGCGCGTGATCGGCGACATCGCCTGCGACCCCGACAGCGCCTTCAACCCGGTGCAGGTCTATGACCGCGCGACCACTTGGGCGGAGCCAGCGCTGCGCGTGCATGACGCGCCGCCGCTGGATGTCATGGCCATCGACAACCTGCCATCCATGCTGCCGCGCGAAAGCTCAGAGGATTTCGCGGGCCAGTTGCTGCCGACCCTGCAGGCGCTGTCAAAGACGGATCATGCCGTCTGGCAACGTGCGCGAGATCTGTTCGATCAGCATGTCGCCGAGGTCTGACCTTCAGGAAAAGAACCGGTAATACAGCCAATCCGGCAGGAAGCGCCCCAAACGGAACAGCAGTGAGAAGCCGTAAGGGAAATCCAGTTTAAAACTGTCGCTGTTCATATGCTCGAAGACGCGCCGCGCGGCGTCATCGGGCTCCATCAAAAAGGGCATTTTGAAATCGTTCTTGTCGGTCAACTGGGTCTTGATAAAGCCCGGGTTGATCGCCTGCACCTGCACGCCCGTCTTGCGCAGATCGGCATGCATGCATTCCGCCAGCGACAGCGTCGCCGCCTTGGAGGCCGTATAGCCGATGGAGCCGGGCAGCCCGCGATAGGCGGTCAGGCTGGAGGTGATGACGATATGCCCGTGATCGCGGGCGACCATCTGCGGCACCACCTGCCCCAAGACGCGCATCAAGCCGGTGAAGTTCACGTCGGCCATGGTCACCCCATGTTTCGCGTCCCAATCCCGCGCGCCAAAGGGCCAATAGGCCCCCGCCAGATAGACCAGCCCGTCGATCGGCCCCACATCCTTGGCCGCCTGTGCGACGTCTTCGTCATCGGTCACATCCATGACCCGCACCCGTGCCCGCCCCGGCAGCGCCTGCGCGAGTTCGGTCAGCTTGTCTTCGGACCGGGCCGAGAGGATCACCTCGGCCCCGGTGCGGCTCAGCTGATGCGCCAGTGCTGCGCCAAGCCCGTCGCTCGCGCCCACCAGCCAATAGGTCTTGCCTTGCCAGTCTTTCATCTTTCCTCCGTCGGTCGCAGGGTGGCGACCAATTCTGCTACTTTGATCCCGAACTTCCGAAACTGGCTGCGATTGACGATGGTGCCATCGGGGGTGAGATACATCCAATCGACGGTTTTCAGCACATGGCTGCCCAGTTCCTCGGGCAGTTGGATACGATAGCGCAACTGCAATGTCGGACCAGCCTGAACGCCCTGCCCCACCCCGATCACATCCGGCGCAGTGCTGGTGAAACGTCCATTCTCGCCCAGTGTCACGGTCCATTCGCGCTGCTGACGCGAACCATCGTTATAGCGAAAACTCTCGGCAACTGTGGCGACATCGCCCTCCCAAGACACGTCGAACTTGGCCGTGAAGCTGCTGGTGACCCGGCCAAGGGGGCCGAAAATCACGCCCTCGCAGATCATCTCATCGCGCAGATGCAAACGCAGGTCGAAGACGGGGAAGGAATCCACATAGTCGCTGGGCGATTGCCCGTGAAACTCCCCCAACCGGCGGCGCAGGAAGGTGAGCAATAGACCAAGGCCCAGCCCGACAGCGATAAAGATCAGCGGCTCTGTCACGATGTCTCCACGTCTTTTGCACCGGCGAGAAGAGCGATCGCCAGCAATTTCAGGGCGCAAGGTACACCGGCATAGAACCAGATCAACAGGGAGATGGATGTGTCGGAACTGGTTCCCGTCGCGGTCTGCAACCCTGCGCCTTCTAGGGCGGGAAGTAGGGCCGCCGCCGCGAAAGCCAAGGTCAGTTTGGACACGAAAGACCAAAGGCCAAAGCCTTCGGCCGCCGAGGGAGAGATCTGCGCCATGCGGTTGGCGAACATGGCAGGCAGTAGGGTGAGGTCGGCCCCCAAGACCGCGCCGGAAGCCAGACAGACCAAGGCGAACAGCACCACATCCCCCGGACCCAGAAACAGCGCCCCGCCGAAAGCGGCGATGCCCAAGGCCATCGCCGCCAAAAGTACCCGGCGCGGGCCGTGGCGTTCGGCCAGCATCCCCCAAAGCGGAGCTGCCGCCGCCGCTGCGATGAAAAACAGCAGCAAGAGCGGCCCCTCCCATCCCGGTGCCTCAAGCGCCAGTTCGACGTAAAAGAGAAACAGGGTCGAGGTCACGGCCACCGGGGCGGCATTGACCAGAGCGATCAGCAACAGCCGCCGCGCCTGCCCGTCGCGCAAGACGATGCCGAAACCGCTCGCCCCCGGCAACCCTGTCGCCCGCCACTCCCTGCGCATCGCGACCACGGCCCAGAGCGCTAGAACCGCGAACCCGATCGCGAAACCGGCAAAAGGCCGGTCCAGCGCCAAGCCCAGCAGCAGGGGCGCGACAGAGGCGAGACAGACGCCCAAAAGCGCCCCGGTCTCGCGCCAGCGGGCGAGGGTCAGATGTCCGGCCCCCGGCAGGCTGTCGGCCTTGGCCACCCCTTGGGCATAGAAACAGATGGTCAGAAAGCTGAAGGCCGAGAAGACCAGCGTCAGCATCAGGGCGAACCACAGCACGGGCGCCATTGGCGCGGGCACCGCGAAAAGCCCCAGCATCGCCAGCGCCATCACCGCCCCCGCCACCGTCACCGCCAGCCCGCGTTTGTGGCGCAGCGCTTGGGCCAGCCATCCAAGCGCGGGGTCTTGCACCACGTCCAACAGCCGCAATCCAAAAAGCACAGAGCCAAGCGCCGTCAGCGAAACCCCGTATTCATCGACATAGAACTTCGGCGCGTGAATGTAGATTGGCAGCCCCGCCGCGGCGAGCAATGCGGCGAAAAGCGCATAGGCGGGCAGCCGGGCCGCGCGCGCCCTCATCGCCCGCCCGCGCCATGGGCCGCATCGCGGGAAACCTCGACCTGCGGTGCCTCGGGGCGGTTGCGGAACCCCGCCCCCTTGAGCCAGAGCTTCAGCGCCTGCCAATGGATCAGCGCCAGCACCCGCCGCGCCCCAAAGGGGCGGCGCAGCAGCGACCATAGGATACGGCCATTGGTCAGCGGCGCACGCGGCCCGGTCAAGGTGGCGATCAACCCGTTCTCCCCATCCGAGAAATCGATCCAGATGCCGATCCGCTCAGCACTGATGTCAAAGCGAAAGACATAGCCGCCCGAGATGTCCTGAAAGGGCGAGACATGCATGAGCTTTGCAGCCCGCAAGCGATCCTCAGGCGCGATGGGGCGCAGGTCGGGGTGATGGCAGAGATAGGAATGCCGGTCGCCATAGGTATTCGTGACCTCGGCAATCACGGCAATCAGCGCATCATCGGCCCGACGGCAGAGCCAAAAGCTGACCGGGTTGAAGACATGGCCCAGCATCCGCGGCTGCGCCAGAAGTTCGATCCGCGCGACCCCGGTGATGTCATGCGCCGCCAAAACCTCGCGCACCCAAGGGGCGCCGCGCCCCTGCCCCGGCGCGCCGCCGTGGTCGCTGTCGTGCAGGCTGGTCACATTCGCACCATTGCGGGCGAAAAGCGTGGGCGTCCTTAACGCCCCGGTCTCGGCGTCGCAGATCACATAGTCGACCGAATAGCGGAAACGGTTCTCGACCGCGCCCTTGCGGCCATGGAAGGTCTGGCCGCGGATATGATCGACCTGAGCCGTCACTCCGCCGCCAAGGGCGCCGCCCGCGCGGCCTGCATCCGTTCGACCACATCCACCGCGCTGGCCAGCCCGTCTTCGTGAAAGCCATTGCGCAACCATGCACCGCAGAACCATGTGTTATGGCTGCCGTTGAAGGCGCGTACCTCGTCCTGCGCGGCTAAGGCGGCAAGGTCATAGACCGGATGGCGCAGGGTCACTTGGTCATAGATCAGCTCTTCGCGGATGGTGCGTTTGGTGTTGAGCGTGACAAAATGCGGATCGTCCTGCGGGATCGGTTGCAGCGAGTTCATCCAATAGGTCAGGTCGATCCGGTCGGACTTCTGCTCACGATCCTCGGTATAAACCCACGATGCCCAAGTGGAGCGCCGCTTGGGCATGATGCTGGCATCGGCATGCAGCACGATGTCATTGGGCTGGTAGCGGATGGCGCCGAGGGCGCGCTGCTCGGCCTCGGTCGGGTCGGACAACATCGACAGCGTGTCGTCGGAATGGGTGGCAAAGATCACCTCGTCGAAAGTCTCCCACTCCCCGCCATAGGCGCGGACCTCGGCCCCCTGCGCCGTGCGGCGCACCGCCTGCACAGGGCTGTCGGTGCGCAGGTCGACACCTTTGGTGCGCAGCGCACTCTCCAACCGGTCGACATATTGGCGCGAGCCGCCTTTGACCGTGTACCACTGGTGCTGGCCGGAATAATTCAGCAGCGCGTGGTTTTCGAAGAAATTGACCATGGCATGGGCGGGGAAATCCATGATCTTTTCCGTCGGGGTGGACCAGATCGCACCCGACAGGGGCGACAGGTAGAAGTCGCGGAAATATGGCCCGGTGCCCAGCTGGTCGAGAAACTCTGCGATGGTCATCGACGGGTCGCGCGACACCGCCAGCGCGTTCTTGTTGAAATGCAGAATGTCCCGCAGCATCCGCAGGAAAGGCGGGCTGAACATATTGCGTTTCTGGGCGAAGACCGCGTTGAAATTGGTCAGCGCATATTCCAGCCGCCCGCCATCAATCGACGCGCCGAAGCTCATGTTCGAGGGTACGACCGGCACGTCCAATTCCGCAAACAGCGCCGCAAGATGCGGGTAGTTGGCATAGTTGAACACGATGAAACCGGTATCGACCGGCTGATCGCCATTCTTGCCCGCGATCACCGTCCGCGCATGGCCGCCGATCTTGGCCCCCGCCTCATAGAGGGTGACGCGGTCCGCAGGTGCCAGCATATGCGCCGCCCCCATGCCGGAAATCCCGCCGCCAATCACGGCGACACGCCGCCCAAGCGGCTGTGGAGGGAGGGTACTGTCGTTCAGAGCTTCGAAAGGCATAGGCGTCCTGCTTTGGTCCGGAACTTTGGATATGGGGCACCCACGGGTAAAGGGGAGTTAAAGTTGCAGCGCCCGATAGATTTTCTTGGAAGAATGCACGCAGCACCGCGACCGCGTGCAAAGCCCTTGGAGGGCACTAGGACAGCAGGCTGTCGAGCGCCGCTTGCCCGCGGCTGAGCTGGCCCAAATAGCTGTCGGTGTCGATATTGGCCCCGCAGACGATCACGCCGACGCGCCGCCCAGCCAATTGACCACGCAGGGGGCCGAACGCGCCCGCCATCGCGGCCCCGGCGGCAGGTTCCACCGCCAGTTTTGCCGCCTGTTGCAACACCACCATCCCGGCGCAGATCGCATCGTCGCTGACCGTCACCACGTCATCGACATAGACCGCGCAAAGCGCATGGCCGAAAGGCAGCGCCATCGGCGGGGCAAGGCTGTCGGCGATTGTGTTGACCTGAGGGATCGTCACCGGCGCGCCGGAGGCGAGGCTTTGCGACATGCTGTCGGCGCCCTCGGGCTCCACGCCATAGACCCGACAAGCGGGGTTGATCGCCTTGACCGCGGCGGCGACACCGCTGATCAGCCCGCCACCGCCGACCGAGACGACGACCGCGTCCAAATCCGCCACCTGCGCCATCAGTTCCAGCCCCACCCCGGCGGTGCCGAGCGAGGTGTGCAGCCCCTCGAAAGGATGGATAAAGAACCGCCCCTCTTCGCGCACCAACCGCTCGGCCTCGGCAAAGGTCTCTTGCCCGGCGGGTTTCAGGATGACCTCGGCCCCGGTGGCACGGGCGAGGGCGACGCGAAAGGGGTTGGCATTGTCCTGCATCACCACCTTGGCGCTGATGGCAAGCTTGGCCGCGGCCCAGCCTGCGGCAATGGCGTGGTTGCCCGCGCTGGCCGCGGTGATCCCGCGCCCGCGGGTGTCATCGTCAAGCTGTCGCGCCACCGACAGCGCGCCGCGGGCCTTGAAGGTGCCGGTATGCTGGAAACACTCCAGTTTGAGCGCGACCCGCGCGCCGCCCAGCACCTCGTCGACCATGGGAGAGGAGAGCGTCACCACCGGTGTTTGCACGATATCGCCCCGCAACGCGGCGGCCCGCGTCTGCATCGCCTCCAGCGTCATCCCGGTAATGTCCACGTCGTTCATTCAGCCGTTCCCTTCGGGTGTCCTTAGGGGAACAATAGCCTCGGTTTTGGCTTCTGCCAGTTCTTCGAAGTCGAAATTATGCAAGCGCCCCGCGCGTTTGGCGGCTTTTTCGCTGCTGACTTTGATCTCTTCCACGTCCCGCCGCGCTTGGGTGAAATGCCGGTCGAGGTTGCCCACCCGGGTCGCCAGACGTTCTACATCCTTGTTCAGATTGCCCAACTCTTTGCGGATCGCGCCTGCCTGTTCGCGCATCCGCGCGTCCTTCAGGATCGCGCGCATGGTGTTGAGCGTGGCCATGCAGGTGGTCGGGCTGACGATCCAGACGCGTTTCTCAAAGCCTTCGCGCACGAGTTCGGAAAAATTCGCGTGCAACTCGGCATAGACCGCCTCGGAGGGCAGGAACATCAAGGCGCCTTCCGCCGTCTCCCCCTCCAGAATGTATTTGTCGGCGATGGCATTGAGGTGCACCCGCACGGCGGTCTTCATCTGTTGGGCGGCGGCGCGGGTCTCGGCTTCGGTCTTGGCGCGGCGCAGGGCCTCATAGGCTTCCAACGGGAATTTACTGTCGATCACGATCGGCCCGGGCGGGTTGGGCAGATGGATCAGGCAATCGGGCCGCTTGCCGTTGCTGAGCGTGGCTTGCAGCGAATAGCTGTCGCTTGGCAGGGCTTTCGACACGATATCCTGCAACTGGATTTCACCGAAGGATCCGCGCGTTTGCTTGTTGCTGAGGATGTCTTGGAGCGACAGCACGTCGCCCGACAGTTTGGTGATATTATCCTGCGCCTTGTCGATCGAGGCCAGACGCTCCTGCAACTGCGCAAGACTGGAGGTGGTGCGTTTGGACGAGCCGTGCAGCGTCTCGGTCATGCGCTGCTGCATCTCGGCGAGCGAGCGCGCCGAGCGGGCAGCGTTGTCGGCCAGCCGGTCCTGCATCTGCTGCTGCACATAGGCCAGCCGCGCTTCCATCGTCTGCATCATCTGCGCTTGGGTGTTGCTTTGCGTGTCCGAGACCATTTGCAACCCGCCGCGCAGCTGCTCCTGCCCTTGCCCCAATTGCTGCACATGGCCGCCAAGCACGCGCATCTGCTGCGCCAAGGGGGCGGCCACACGGGCCGAACGGCCCGCGGCGCGGACCGCCATGATCAGCAGGATGACGATGAGCAACAGCAGCCCCGCGCCCGCAAGGGCCAAGAGCGTTACAGGGTTGGAGAGGGTCAGGGTCGTGCCGCCAAGCTCCATCAAGTGCGCCCGAAGAGCCGTTCAATATCGGCGAGTTTGAGTTCAACATAGGTGGGCCGCCCGTGGTTGCACTGGCCCGAATGCGGCGTCGCCTCCATCTCGCGCAAGAGCGCGTTCATCTCTTCGGCGCGCATCCAGCGGCCCGAGCGGATCGAGCCATGACAAGCCACCCGGCTTAGGATCGCTTCGATCTTGGCCTGAACGATGTTGCTGCTCTCGCCCTCAGCCAACTCATCGAGCACGTCGAGGATCAGCGCACGGGCGTTCACGGTGCCGAGGATCGCAGGCGTCTCGCGCACAGCGATGGCGCTGCCGCCGAAGGCTTCGATGCCAAGGCCAAGTTTCGCCAGTTCCTCCGCCAGTTCCAGCAGGCGCGCGCAGTCATTGGCGGACAGTTCGACGATCTCGGGGATCAGCAGCGCTTGGGCCGCGACGCCGTTCTCGTTCATCTGCCGCTTGAGTTTTTCATAGACCAGCCGCTCATGCGCCGCATGCTGATCGACGATGACCATGCCATTGGCGGTCTGGGCGATGATGTAATTTTCGTGCACCTGCCCCCGCGCGGTGCCAAGCGGGTAATCGGGGGTGGGCGCGGCCTCTTCCGCTTCGGGGGCGGCGGCATGGCTCGGCGCGGGGGTCTCGGGCAGCGGCGTGCCCTCCACCCGGCCCCAAACGCCTGCGGTCTCGGCAAAGCCGGGGGCCTGCGTCTGATAGGCGGCCTCCCGTGCGGCGGGGCTGGGGCGGTCCATGCCCGCGCGGTCCATCTGATAGACCCGCGCGCCCTGCGGCTCAGGCTGCATCGCGCCCAGGGTCGCCTGCGCCACGGTGGTCGAAGCGCGGTGTCCCGCTTCAGCCAGCGCGTGGCGCAGGGCCGAGACGATCAGCCCCCGCGCCAGCCCCGGATCGCGAAAGCGCACTTCGGATTTCGCGGGATGCACGTTCACATCGACGAGCGTCGGCGGGCATTCCACAAATAGCGCCGCCGCCGGGT
Source organism: Sulfitobacter sp. 1A13353 (assembly GCF_043557255.1). Taxonomy (NCBI): domain Bacteria; kingdom Pseudomonadati; phylum Pseudomonadota; class Alphaproteobacteria; order Rhodobacterales; family Roseobacteraceae; genus Sulfitobacter; species Sulfitobacter sp. 1A13353. The sequence continues at coordinate 40,815 of NZ_JBIFFS010000001.1, forward strand.
GACGGTCCCGGCTCAGGAAATCGAAATAGGCCCCGCGCAAAGCTCCGGTCAGCAGTTTGTCCCGCACCGGGCGGCCATTCACGAAGAGATATTGTGCCACGGCAGAGCCGCGCGAGTAGGTCGGCAGAGCAGCGAAACCGGTCAAATGCAACCCCTCGCGCATGGCGTCGATGGGCAGGGCATTCTCGGCAAACTCGCGCCCCAGCACCTGCGCCAGTCGGCCATGCAGCGCATCGAAGAGATCGCCCTGCTCGGCCTCGGCGCGGAACACATCGCGGCCCTTACCGTCACCTGAGACATCGCGCAGCACGAAACGCACGAAAGGCTCGGCCATGGCCAGCCGTTTGATGACATCGCCGATCGCCTGCGCCTCGGCCCGGTCGGTGCGCAGAAACTTGAGCCGCGCAGGCGTGGCGAAGAACAGATCGCGCAGGGTGACGATAGTGCCCCCGTTCAACGCCGCCGGGCGCACCTCGCCCATGCGGCCCCCGTCGACGGTGATCTCGGCCCCGTCGAACCCGGCCGCGCGGCTGGTAATCGTGAGCCGCCCGACAGCGCCGAGCGAGGGCAACGCCTCGCCGCGGAAGCCGAAGGTGTGGATATCCAGCAGGTCGGAACCGTCGATTTTGGAGGTCGCATGACGCGACAGGGCCAGCGGCAAATCTTCGGGCGCGATGCCGCAGCCGTCGTCCGTGACACGGATCATCGTCTTGCCGCCATCGGCATATTCCACGGTGATGCGCCGCGCGCCCGCGTCGATGGCGTTCTCGACCAATTCCTTGACCGCCGAGGCGGGCCGTTCGACCACCTCGCCCGCGGCGATGCGGTTGATCGCGGAATCGTCCAACTGACGGATGACGGGGCGAACTTCGCTTATATTGGGGGTCGGGCTGGGCATACCGCAAGACCTAGCATGGCGGCTTTTGATTCTGCCAGATGTGAATGCGTCTATGAGAGCCGGGTATCAGAGGTTCTGGGCAAAGTCAGCGGACCGCCGCCAAAGGTGGGGCGATCCGCTGCTGGGTCGGCTACTCGGCGCACTGGTGCTTTTGTTATTCCGGTCTTATCAGAGCGGCGGGCGACCCGGGTACAAGTCGTCTCCGGCGGAGCTTGTCACCTGTATAGACGCAGGACGAATCACAGGTCAAAGCAAAAGCGAATCAGTCGCCGATAAAACGAATCGTTGCGATTCGGTTAAGCAGTGGGCGCGGCGGCGCCTCTATGCCGATGCGGCCCCATCACTGCCGCGGCGCCAAGGATCAGCCCTGAGACAGTCGCGATCATCCCCGCCGCCGAGACCGAATCCCGCAGCCCAATCCACAGCGGCCCGTAACCTGCCAAGACATAGCCCAAAATCGCGGCCACCGTGGCAAAACCCACCGACCATGCAATCTGATGCTCCAGCCGGTTGGTCATCATCCGCGCCGCAGCGGGCGGGCAGATGAACATGGCGATCACGATGATGCTGCCCACCGCGTCAAAGGCGGCCACGGCGGCAATGGCGGCGACGATCACCAGCCCAAGGCCCAAAGGGCCGGTCTTCATCCCGATGGTGCGGGCAAAGCCTTCGTCGAATGTGCTGATCTTGAGCGGACGCCAGAACACCGCCGTGAAAAGCGCAACGAAAAGAAACGTGATCGCCATGCGCGGCAGCTCCACCGGGATGGTCGCCAGCGCCTCGGGGTCGAGCAGCGCCCCCCAGCCGGTCGCATCCAGCCAGATCAGGCTTTCGAGGTTGCCATAAAGCGCATGTTCCACGTCGAGATGCACATTGCTGGTGTCGGATTGTTCCAGCAGCAGCACGCCGCCCGCGAACATCGCGGTAAAGACCACGCCCATGGCCGCGCCGGATTCGATCTTGCCCAAACGGCGCACGCCTTCGATGGCCAGCACGGCGACCAGCGCCGCGCCCGCCGCGCCCAGCAGCATCGGCCAAGTGCTGACCACACCGGTCAGCAGGAACGCCACCACGATCCCCGGCAGCACCACATGGCTGATCGCATCGCCGATCAACGCTTGGCGGCGCAGGACAAGGAAGTTCCCCGGCAAGGCGCAGGCCACCGCCACGAAGATGCCCGTCAGCATCGGCACCAAAGACAGGGGGACGAATTCGGAACCGTTCATGCCATCACCCCGCCGCGCATGTCGATGCGGCTGTCGATTTCGCGGATTTGGTCGGCGGTCAGCACCGTCTCGATGGGGGTCAGACCGTCATATTGCTGGGCCGCCGCCTCGTAAGCTGGATCGCGGCGGATCAGTTGCCAGCGGGTTTCATCGCGCAGCGCCTTGGCCGCGCGGCCCCGGCCCGCCTTGGTGGCGACCCCATCGGGCAGGGCGTAGCCCTCGGCCCGCAGCAGGCGGAGGGTAAGTTGTTCGTAGATCGGCTGCCCATGGGCCAAGGCCAAGAGCCCCTGCCGCAGATGGACCCGACGCTGATAGCGCCGGTGCCGCAGTAGCGCCGACAGCGCCCCGCGCCCCGGTGCCAGCAGCAGCGACAGCGCAAAGAGCGCGAAGCCCACCAGAACGATGATCGGCCCCGTTGGCAGGTTCGGCTGGGCCGCTGACAGCGCCGCGCCGATATAGGCCGCAATGCCGCCGAGCGCGCCCGAGATCAGCACCACATGGTCGGTTCGCTCGCTCCAGAAACGCGCGGTGACGGGCGGGATGATCAGCAGCGCCACGATCAGGATCAGCCCCACGATCTTGAGCCCGACCACCGTCACGGCCAGCACCAGCCCCATCATCGCCAGATCCGTGCGCGGCACGTTCTGCCCGATGGCGGTGCCATATTCAGGATCGAAGGAGGCCAGCGTCAGCGGGCGGCGCAAGAGCAGCACCAGCGCCAGCGTCAGCGCCGCCGCCACGGCGATGATCAGCGCATCGCTGCGCAGCATCCCGGCGGTAGAGCCCAAAAGGAAATCCTCCAGCCCCGCCTGACGCCCCGCGCTCATGGTCTGGATCACTGTGAGCAGCACGATGCCAAGGCCAAAGAAAACCGACAGGACCGACCCGATCGCCGCATCTTCGGCCAGTCGCGTGCGGTTGCTGAGCCATGAGACCAAGAGCAGCCCCACCCCTGCCGACAGCGCAGCCCCCAGCAGCAGGCCGATCAGGTTGCGCCCATCGCCGCCCAAAGCGACCATCACCATGAAGGCCAGCGCCACGCCGGGCAGTGTCGCATGCGAAATTGCATCGCTCACCAACGCCCGTTTGCGCAGAAACAAGAAGGTGCCGCCGACGCCTGCCGCCATGCCCAAAAGCGTGGCCCCCAGCGTCACCAGCGTGGCGTTATAGCCCAGTTGCAGTGTCAGCGCGTCCCAGATCATGACAACTGCAAAGCATCCATCTGCGCGCCCGCCAAACGCCCGCCATAGGCGTCTTGCAGGTGGTTGGACTTGAAAACCTCCGCGACGCTGCCCTCGGCCACGCGGTGGGTGTTGATCAGGAAGACATTGTCGAAATACTCAGGCACCGTGGACAGATCATGGTGCACGGCGACGACCGTCTTGCCCGCATCCCGGAGGGATTTCAGCACAGCGATGATCGCCTTTTCCGTCGCCGCATCGACCCCGGCAAAGGGTTCGTCGAGCAGGTAGAGATCCGCATCCTGCGCCAAGGCCCGCGCAAGGAACACCCGCTGCTGCTGGCCGCCCGAGAGTTGGCCGATCTGGCGGGTGGCGAAATCCTCCATCCCGACGCGGGCCAAACAATCGGCGGCGCGGGCGCGGTGCACGGGGCGGATGCGGCCCAAAAGGCCCAGTTGCGGGTAAAGCCCCATCAGCACCACGTCGATCACGCGGGTTGGGAAATCCCAATCCACACTCGCGCGCTGCGGCACATAGGCGATGCGGTGGCGCTGCTCGGCCACCGGCTTGCCATAGACGGTGGCGGTGCCCGCCAGCGGGGTAAGGATGCCCAAAGCGGCCTTGAGCAGCGTCGATTTCCCCGCCCCGTTCGGCCCGATGATCGCCGTCATCTTGCCCGGCTCGACGGTCATATCCACCGAAAAGACCGCAGGCTTCTGCCCGTAGGAAACGGTCATCCCACGCAGGGCGAGCGGGCTGTCGGCGCGGGCGGTCGGCGCGGTCTCACGCGTACGGGCGAGTTCGAGTGTCATGGATCAGCTTCCCTGTGCCAGCTTGCCGGTCATCCCGCCCGCATTCACCGGCGCGCCGAGCGCGCGGGCGATGGTGGTGACGTTGTGATCGATCATACCGATATAAGTGCCCTCATAGCTGCCCGGTTCCCCCATGGCGTCACTATAGAGCGACCCGCCGATCACGACCTTATGACCGCGCGCCGCAGCCCCCTCGACCAGTGCGCGCATGTTACGGTCGGACACCGAGGTTTCGACGAAAACCGCGCCGATCTCGCGTTCGACAAGCTCATCGACGAGCGAAGAGATGCGATTGAGCCCCGCCTCGCTGTTGGTCGAGATGCCTTGAATGCCGATCACCTCGAACCCAAAGGCGCGCCCGAAGTAGCTGAAAGCGTCATGCGCCGTGACCAAGACACGCTGGCCTTCGGGCACCTGCGCCACGGTCTCGGCGGCATAGGCTGCGAGTTGGTCCAGTTCCGCGCGGTAGGTCTTGGCATTCGCGGCAAAGGTCTCGACCCCCGCCGGATGTGCTTCGCTCAGCGCGCGGGTCACCTCATTCACCACGGCGATCCATGTGTTGGGGTCCATCCAGACATGCGGGTCATAGCGGCCCTCGTAATCCGGGTGGCTGAGCAAACCATCCTTGGGCAGCGCATCGGCCACGGCGATCACGGCGCGTTTGCGGCCCAGATCTTCAAAGAACCGCTCCATCTGCGCCTCAAGGTAAAGGCCGTGCCAGAGCACCAGATCGGCCCGGGTCAGCGCCACGATGTCGCTGCGTGTCTGGCGGTAGCTGTGCGGATCGACGCCCGACCCCATGAGCGAGCGGACCTCCACCAGATCGCCACCGATCCGCCGGGCGGCGTCAGCGATCATGCCGGTGGTCGCAACGACGTTGAGCTTTGGCGCGGCAAAGGCAGCGGGCGCGGCCCCGAGCAGGGCAAATGCGCTCAAGCCGCCGATTAAAGCGGTGCGGCGGGACGGGCGAAACAGATCAGATGCATGTGTCATGGAGGTATTAATGAGAACGATTCTCAATTAAGTCAACAGTTGAGAATGGTTCTCATTAACAATTTCCACATTTCGCCTGTTTTTCAGGCATTCGACCGGTGACGCGGGGTTAGCGTCGCTTGCTTTGGCCCCTGCCCCATGCCATTTTGCGCGCCTGACCAAACCGGAGAGACCCCGATGGCCACCCAGACGACCCCGCAGCACCGTGAGACAGAGACCGACGCGCCGGGCCATCTGCCCCAGGTCACCGAACCCCGCGTCGAACCGATGCCGCTTGATATGGATTGGCTGCGCTCGGTGCAGGCGAATACCTCGGCGATCGAACGCCGCGCCGCCGCCCTGCCCGCCCGCCGTTCGCTGAAAAAGGACCACCAAGCTGCGTGGCTGCTGCGCGCGGTGACCTGTATCGACCTGACGACCCTTTCGGGCGACGACACCGCACGCCGGGTCGAACGGCTTTGCGCCAAGGCGCGGCAACCGATTGCGCCCGATCTGCTCGACGCGCTTGGCATGGCGCCGATCACCACCGGCGCGGTCTGCGTCTATCACGAGATGATCCCCGCCGCGCGGCGCGCGCTGGAGGGGACGAACATCCCCATCGCCGCCGTCTCAACCGGGTTCCCGGCAGGGCTGTCGCCCTTGGAACTGCGCATTCGCGAGATCGAGATGAGTGTTGAGGCCGGGGCGAGTGAGATCGACATCGTGATCTCGCGCCGTCATGTGCTCTCGGGCGACTGGCAGGCGCTTTACGATGAAATGCGCGCCTTCCGCGAGGCCTGCGGCGAGGCCCATGTAAAGGCGATCCTCGCCACCGGCGAATTGGGATCGCTGCGCAATGTGGCGCGGGCGTCGCTGGTTTGCATGATGGCCGGGGCCGATTTCATCAAGACCTCGACCGGCAAGGAAAGTGTTAACGCCACCCTGCCCGTGAGCCTCGTCATGATCCGCGCGATCCGCGAGTATTACGCGCGCACCGGCGTGCGCGTGGGCTACAAGCCCGCGGGCGGCATCTCGAAGGCCAAGGATGCGATCACCTATCTGGCGCTGATGAAGGAAGAGCTGGGCGACCGTTGGTTGCAGCCTGACCTGTTCCGCTTTGGGGCGTCCTCGCTCTTGGGCGATATCGAGCGGCAGTTGGAGCATCATGTGACCGGCAATTATTCGGCGGCTTACCGCCACGCGACCTCCTGAGCCCGTTGCTGGCTGCGGGAAGGTATTTGGAAAAGGATGAAGGCATGAGCGTGTCCGACATATTCGAAAGCATGGAATACGGGCCAGCCCCGGAATCGGCGGCAGATGCGCTGGCGTGGATCGTCGATCAGGGCGGGCGGTTTGGCCATTTCATCGATGGCGCCTTCACTGCGCCGGGGGCGGGGTTTGACAGCACGAACCCGGCGACGGGTGAGGTCTTGGCCAGTCTAACGCAGGCGTCGCAGGGCGATATTGACGCCGCCGTGAAGGCGGCGCGCAAGGCGCAGCCCAAGTGGGAGAAGCTGGGCGGCCATGGCCGGGCGCGGCATATCTATGCGCTAGCGCGGCTGTTGCAGAAACACGCGCGGTTGTTTGCAGTTTTGGAGGTCTTGGACAACGGCAAGCCCATTCGTGAGGCGCGCGATATTGACGTGCCCTTGGCGCAGCGGCATTTCTATTATCACGCGGGCATGGCGCAGTTGATGGAGAGCGAACTGCCCGATGCGCAGGCGCTTGGGGTTTGCGGGCAGATCATCCCCTGGAACTTCCCCCTGCTGATGCTGGCGTGGAAGATCGCGCCCGCACTGGCGATGGGTAATACCGTGGTGTTGAAACCTGCGGAATACACCTCGCTGACCGCGCTCTTGTTTGCCGATATCTGCCGTCAAGCGGGGCTGCCCAAGGGTGTGGTCAATATCGTGACGGGCGATGGCACCGTGGGCGAGATGATCGTCGGCCATCAGGATATCGACAAGATCGCCTTTACCGGCTCCACCGCCGTTGGCCGCCGCATTCGCGAGGCGACGGCGGGGTCCGGCAAGGCGCTGACCTTGGAGTTGGGCGGAAAATCACCTTACATCGTTTTCGACGATGCCGATCTGGATAGCGCCGTCGAAGGGCTGGTCGATGCGATCTGGTTCAATCAGGGGCAGGTCTGCTGTGCCGGCTCGCGCCTGCTGGTGCATGAGCCGGTGGCGGATCGGTTCTATGCCAAGCTGCGCGCGCGGATGGAGAAGCTGCGCGTCGGCGATCCCTTGGACAAAAGCATCGACGTGGGCGCGCTGGTCGACCCGGTGCAATACAAGCGCGTGAACGAGATGGTCGAGGCCAATACCGCCGGTGAGCGTTTCGTGGCACCGGGGGCGATGCCTGAGAATGGCTGTTTCTATCCGCCCACCCTGATTACCGGGCTGAACCCGGCGGATCGGCTGATGCAGGAAGAGATTTTTGGGCCTGTGCTGGTCTCCACCACCTTCCGCACGCCCGGCGAGGCGGTGCAGCTGGCCAATAACACGCGCTACGGTCTGGCGGCGACGGTCTGGACCGAGAATGTGAACCTTGCCCTCGACATCGCGCCGAAGTTGGAGACCGGGATCGTTTGGGTCAATGGCACCAATATGATGGATGCCGCAGCCGGGTTCGGCGGCAAGCGTGAAAGCGGCTTTGGCCGCGAGGGTGGTTGGGAAGGTCTGGCGGGCTATACCAAGCCGAAGACCTCCGCGAAGCCCTTGAAAGAGATCGAAGCTTTCTCAGGTGAGGGCGCGCCGGAGGAGGGGATCGACCGCACCGCGAAGCTTTATATCGGTGGCAAACAGGCGCGGCCCGATGGCGGCTATTCCGCGCCGGTCTGGGGCAAGTCCGGCGGGCTTTTGGGGCATGTGAGCCTCGCCAACCGCAAGGACCTGCGCAATGCGGTCGAGGCGGCACATGCGGCGAAGGGCTGGTCGAAAACCACCGGCCATCTGCGGGCGCAGATTCTGTACTACATTGCCGAGAACCTTTCGGCGCGCGGGGATGAATTCGCAGCACGTCTGGATGCGATGCAGGGCACGAAGACGGGCCGCAAGGAGGTCGATGCGGCCATCGACCGGCTGTTCACCTATGCCGCTTGGGCCGACAAATACGACGGGCAGGTGCATGGGGTGCCGATCCGCGGCGTGGCGCTGGCGATGAAGGAACCCGTGGGTGTGATCGGCGCGCTTTGTCCTGCCGAGGCGCCTTTGCTGGGGCTGATCTCTTGCATGGCGCCCGCCATCGCCATGGGCAACCGTGTGATCCTTTCGGCCTCCGAACCCTTCCCGCTGGCGGCGACGGACTTCGTTCAGGTGCTTGAGACATCGGACATGCCCGCGGGCGTGGTGAATATCCTGACCGGCCCGCAGGCGGATCTGGCCGAGGCGATGGCGCGTCATATGGATGTGGATGCGGTCTGGTCCTTCGGCGCCGCGGCGCTTTCCGGCATTGTCGAGAAAGGGGCCGCGAGCAACATCAAACGCAGCTGGGTCAACCATGGCATGGCGCGGGATTGGTTCGGGGCCGAGGGCGCGGGGCGCGACTTCCTGCAGGCCGCGACCGAGGTCAAGAATATCTGGGTGCCCTACGGCGAATAACGCCCACCGCCCGGCCTAAGCAGAAGCGCCGCCCCCTTTCGGGAGCGGCGCTTTTTTCATTCCTGCGCTGTGTCTGCGGCCTCTAGCCCTTCGGGCTGGCCGACAACAACGAAATGCAGGTTTTCAGGCTCCAACAGCTCGGCAGCGACGCGTTTGACGTCTTCGAGCGTGACCGCCTCGACCCTGTCGTTGCGGGTGGCGATATAGTCGGTTGGCAGGCCCAGCATCTGCATGCCGACGAGGATATTGGCAATGGGCGTATTCCCATCGAAGCGCAGCGGATAGGCGCCGGTGATATAGGTTTTGGCGGCGTCCAGTTCCTCTTGCGTGATGCCTTCGGCGGCGGCCTTGGCCCATTCGGCGCGGATCACCTCGATCGCGTCGGCGATGCGGTCATTGGACGAGCTGACAGAGCCGAGGTAGGTCTCGGCCAGATCACGCGGGGCGAGGTAGGAATAGACGCCGTAGGTCAGGCCACGTTTCTCGCGCACCTCGGTCATCAGCCGGGATTCGAAACCGCCGCCACCGAGGACGTGGTTCAGCACCGTCGCGGTGAACCAATCGGGATCGTCCTGCGCGAGGCCGGGCTGACCAAAAAGCGCGACGGACTGCGGGGTGGCGAAATCGACCACGGTGGTGCCACTGGGGATATCGACCTCGGCCCGGGGCGGCATCGGCGCACCCTCGGCGGGCAGCCCCCCCAACAGTTTGTCGAGCATCTGGCCCAACTCCTCGGGTGTGATGTCGCCCACCGCGCCGACGATGATGCGGTCCCGCGCCAGCACCGCGCGATGCGCGGCGAGCAGATCGTCACGGGTCAGGCCAGCGACGCTTTCCAATGTGCCATTGAGCGAACTGCCATAGGGGTGATCCCCAAAGGCGATCCGGTCAAAGGTCTGTTGGGCGATTTTGTTGGGGTCTTTCTGGTTCGACTGGATGTTCGAAATCACTTGGCCGCGCACCCGCTCAATGGCGTCTTCGTCGAAACGCGGCTCCTGAAGGGCCGCGCGCAGAAGGTCGATTGAGGGCGCGAGGTTCTCGGTCAGGAAACGTGCGGAGACGGAAAGCGCATCGTCAGAGACATCAAAGCTGAGGTTCGTGGCCAGCGCTTCGGTCGCGCGGCTGAAGGCGCGGGCGTCCATCTCGCCCGCCCCTTCTTCCAAGAGGCCGGTCATCAGGTTGATCGCACCGCGTTTGCCGGGGGCATCGAGAGACGCGCCGCCACGGAAACGGATTTCCAACGCCACGAAGGGGATCGAAGGCTCCTCGACCAGCCAAGCGGTGATGCCGCCGGGGCTGGTCACCTCCTGAATATCGACCTCGGCGCGGGCGGGGAGTGCGGCAATTACCGTCAGGATCAGGGCGTAGATCAGTCTCATTGCGCGTCCTCCTTCATCAGCCAACCGGTGACCGATGCGCGTTTGTCGAACAGGTCGCGGGCGGCCTGCATGATGTCCTCGGCGGTGACGGCCTGAAGCACATCGGGCCATGCCTGCACGTCCTCGACCGTAAGCCCGATGGCGAGGGCCGAACCATAGCGGTGCGCTACGCGGTCCGCGTCGTCGCGGGCGTAGATCTGATCGGCACGCAACTGCGCCTTGAGACGTTCGAGGTGTTCCGGGTCGACACCGGCCTCCATAAACTGCGCGAGCGCCTCGTCCAGCGCCTCTTCGGCCTGTTGCAGGCTGACGCCGGGCACGGGCAGCACGACAAGGTCAAAGGTCGTGTCGTCCAGCGTGTCGGCCTTGTAGAAGGCGCCGGTGTAATTGGCGATCTGCGCGTCGAATTGCAGTTTCTCGGCAAGGTAGGACGTGGTGCCGCCGCCCAGCAATTCGCTAAGCAGCAAGAGCGCCGCCGCTTCCTCCTGTTCGCCGCTGTCGCGTTCCTGCGCAAGGTAGGAGCGGCGGACATAGGGCTGGGCCACGCGGGCGTCTTTGTAGATCAACCGGCGCTCGGCGATCTGGGGCGGCTCTTCGGTGCGCAGACGCTCCGGCAAGGCGGGGTTGGCGGGGATTTGGCCATAGGTGGCCTCGGCCAGTTCGCGCACTTCTTCCGGCGTCACATCGCCGGAGACCACGAGGATGGCGTTATTGGGCGAGTAGTAGAGTTCATAGAACGACAGCGCATCTTCGAGGTCCAACTCCTCCATCTCATGTTTCCAGCCGATGATCGGCACGCCGTAGCGGTGGTTGAGATATTGCGCGGCGTTGAGTTGTTCGCTGAACAGCGCGGCGGGGTTGTTCTCGGTCCGCTGGTTGCGTTCTTCGAGGATCACATCGCGTTCGGTTTCGATGTTTTCGGGGGTCAAACGGATGTTCTTCATCCGGTCGGCCTCCATCTCCATCATCAGGCCAAGGCGGTCTGCCGCGACGCGCTGGTAATAGGCGGTGTAATCGTAGCTGGTGAAAGCGTTGTCGCGCCCGCCGTTGGCCGCCACCGTGGCGGAAAATTCGCCCGCTTCCAGCTTGTCGGTGGCTTTGAACAGCAGGTGTTCAAGGAAATGCGCCACGCCGGATGACCCTTTGGGTTCATCCGCCGATCCTGCGCGGTACCAGACCATCTGCTGCACGACCGGGGCGCGGTGGTCTTCGACGACCACGACCTCCATGCCGTTATCAAGGGTGAAATGGGTGACCGCTTCGTTCTCGGTCTGCCCCGCCTGCGCGGCGGGGGCTGTGAAAAGCGTTGCCACCAGGGCCGCCATCATCGGCAGTCGGATCATTGCTTACCTCGAAATATATCGCCTCTCGCATTACCTACGCGGTCTGGCGCTACTTTCAAGAAGCCTAGCGAAAACGTGTGTCCTGCGGCGGGTAGGACGGCGTCCGCCCGCCTGCCCTGCGCCAGCGCTCCGCCTCGCTATGGGCGTCGAGGATCATGCGCTTGTAGGCTTGGCCGTAGCGATCAACCGGGACAATGCGGAATTGGGTAAAGCGGCCCTTGCGCTTGCGGAATTTCGCGTCGGCCTCGGCCAAGCTCTCACGGATGCCGGGCTGCACGCCCATCCGGCCCGCATGTTGGACCAGCGCCGCATCTCCCGCCGGGATGCCAGCAGAGGTATCCAAACGCCCGCCGAATGCCGCCACCCCTTCGGCCACCGCCGAGCGGTCGGTCAGGTTCGCCTGCCCCGGCGCCGGCGTGGGCAGGGTGTTCAGGTTGTCGGGACGCTCCAGCGGCTTAACCGGTTGGATCAGGAACTCATCAGGCCCTTCAGAAGTCGGCTGCAAATCGCGAAGGCCCTGATTGCTGCAGGCGGCGAGGGCCAGCGGGATCAAGCTGATGAGGGCAATGCGGCGCATGGTGTCTCCTTTCGGGGTCTGCTTGTTCAATATCGCAGGCAAGCGGGCAATGTCACTGACCTTTTTTGCCCCGGCGTTTGGGCGCGCTTTTCGGCTCTCCGGTAAAGAGGATCAGGCCAAGGGCGCCGACAAAGATAAAGACGTCCGCCAAGTTGTAGACGAAGGGGTTGTTGATGCCGCAGCAGGAGTTGTTCAGGAAGTCCAGCACATAGCCATAGATCAGCCGGTCTGCCACATTCGCTAGCGCCCCGCCGACCAGCAGGCCACCGCTGAGCTGCGCCCAACGCCCATGCGGGCTGCGCCAGAGCCATAGGGTGACGCCCGCGCAGATCACCAGCGCCACCACGATCAGCACCCATTGGCTCATGTCGCCGCCAAGGCCAAAGTTGATGCCCCGGTTTTCCCCATAGCGGAAATTCAGCACCGGCGGCAGCACGTCGATGGAGCGGACACGCGCCAGTTCCATCATGTGAATGACCACATATTTGCTGATCTGGTCGATCAGAAAGGCCACGAAGGCCGCGATGCCGAATGTCCGCATGGGGCTCCCCTTTGCCTAGTGCCGGAAGTGGCGCATGCCGGTGAAGACCATGGCAAGCCCCGCCTCATCGGCTGCCGCGATCACCTCGTCATCGCGCATGGAGCCGCCGGGCTGGATCAGCGCCGTGGCACCGGCCTCTGCCGCGGTGATCAGACCGTCGGCGAAGGGGAAGAAGGCATCGGAGGCCACGACCGACCCTTGGGTCAGGGGTGCCGCGATATCCATCACCTCGGCCATGTCCTGCGCCTTGCGCGCGGCGATGCGCGTGCTGTCCACCCGGCTCATCTGGCCTGCGCCCACGCCTACGGTGGCACCGTCTTTGACATAGATGATGGCATTGGATTTGACGTGTTTCGCCACGGTCCAGGCAAAGAGCATGTCATCGAGTTCTTGATCCGATGGCTTGCGCTTGGTCACCACTTTCAGGTCATCGCGGGTGATACGGCCCACGTCTTTGTCCTGCACGAGGAACCCGCCCGAGACCTGCCGCACGGCGAGCGCAGCGGCAGTCGGGTCGGCCAGACCTTCGGTAGTCAGCAGACGCAGGTTCTTCTTGGCGGCGAAGATGCGTTTGGCATCCTCGTCCGCACCCGGCGCGATGACGACTTCGGTAAAGATCGCGGCGATGGCCTCTGCCGTTGGCCCGTCCAGCGGCTGGTTCAACGCGATGATGCCGCCGAAGGCCGAGGTGCGGTCACAGTCGAAGGCCCGTTTATAGGCCTCGAGCAGGGTCTCCCCGCGCGCCACGCCACAGGGGTTGGCGTGTTTGATGATCGCGCAGGCGGGGCCGTCCTTGGGGTCGAACTCGCTAACCAGCGCAAAGGCCGCGTCGGTGTCGTTGATGTTGTTGTAGGACAGTTCCTTGCCTTGGTGCTGCACGGCGTTGGCCAGACCGGGGGCATTGGAGCCATCGGTGTAGAAGGCCGCCTGCTGATGCGGGTTCTCGCCATAGCGCAGGGTCTGGGCCAGCGTGCCGCCGAAGGTGCGGCGGCGCGGCGTGGCCTCGACCTGCGCGGCCATCCATGTGCTGACGGCGGTGTCATAGGCCGCGGTGCGGGCATAGGCGGTCTGGGCCAGACGCTGGCGCAGAGCGTAGGTGGTCTGACCGTCGTTGGCCTCCATCTCGGCAATCACCTCGGCGTAGTCCTCGACATCCACCACCACATTGACGAAACCGTGGTTCTTCGCCGCCGAGCGGATCATCGCCGGGCCGCCAATGTCGATGTTCTCGATCACCTCGGCGTATTCCGCGCCCTTGGCGACGGTTTCCTCAAACGGGTAAAGGTTCACCACCACCAGATCGATCGCGCCGATGTTGTGTTCGTTCATCGCGCCGACGTGTTCGTCATTGTCGCGCAGGGCCAGCAGACCGCCATGCACGACCGGGTGCAGCGTTTTCACGCGCCCGTCCATCATCTCGGGAAAGCCGGTCACATCGGCCACATCCAGAACCTCAAGCCCCGCGTCGCGCAGCGCTTTCGCGGTGCCGCCGGTGCTGAGCAATTCGACGCCCCGCGCCGCCAAAGCCTTGCCAAGGTCCAAAAGACCGGTCTTGTCGGATACGGAAAGCAGGGCGCGTTTGATGGGATAGAGGTCGGGCATGGGGCTGGTTCCTTGGTCAGTCTTCATCAGCATAGGGATCGTCGATCGACAAATCTCGCACGCCAATCGCAGTTTCCTGCGCTTTTGACAACGACCAGCGCACCCGCGTGGCATAGTTCATGGCATAGCCCGAGAGCACGATCTGCTGCGCGGCGCGCGGTTTTAAGCGGGTCGTCTCAAGGTAAACCCCCGGTTCCAAAGACAGATTATGGGTGCCATCATGGCGAAACACCCAAATCTCCCCGCTTTTCAGCGCCATGGATATTGCAGCCCCGCCAAGGTCCAGCGTGGCATCCACATCCGGGTGCAGGTGAAACCGGATGTCGAAGGCGACCCCCTTTGACTGGGCAGCGTTCAGCACCTTGTCAAAGCGCCGCTTCTCCGCCCCCTCGATCGCCAGCAACATATCCTCCCCCGAGAGGCCGCGCCCGTCTGCGGTCAACTCCAGCCGCCGCGCATGGGTCAGACCGTGGCTGCGCAGATAGGCGTCATGCGCGCCTTCGAAACGCAGCCCATCCGCCGCCTCTCCGATCTCGACGGGCACGTGGCGCGGGCCCGCGATCAACGCCTCCGCCCCGCTATGCGGATCAGGCTCCGCCAGTCGCGCGCTGGAATGGCCGACGAGCGACAGGGCCGAATGCGACGGCGTGGCGCGCCCCGCCCGCCGCCACTCCAGCCCGAAGGACGCGCCGGAGCCGCAGTTCACCACCAAGGGCCGCCGCCCCGAGGTGAGCTCGAATGCCAATGTGGAGGCATGGGCATTGGTCGAGGCCGCACCGCTTGGCGGGGCTGCCGCATCGACGATCACGCTGGTGCGGCCTGCGGACAGTCTTGCAAAGCCCATGGCCAGCCCATCGGGCTGCCGCGTCCTGACCTTTGCCGCCGCCAGCGCGTGGTCCAGCCAGCCCTCCATGCCGCGCCCGCCGCCGTGAAACCGCGCCAACGCCCCATCCGCATGGCGTAGGCTGCGCAGGGTCGGCGCGATGCGCTCGATCGCGGTCAGATGCTCCCTGGGCGTGCTGCGGCCCGCATCGCTCAGCGCGGCGGCGGCCCATGTCAGCAGGGTGAAGACGGCCAGCAGTTCCTCGGGGTTGCGCGTGGGCAGCCCCCCCTCGGCATCGATCTGGCTGGCGCATTCCCGGGCGAGGGCCTTGACCGCCGGATCGGCCAGTTCGGCCAGCCCCTCAAGCGACAGGCTGGCATAGATCAGCCCGGCCAGCGCCTCAAAACGCGGCAGGCCGGGGGCCGCCCCGCGCCAGCGTTTCGACAGGAACCGGGTCTGCCGTTCGAGGGATCGGTAGAAGGCATCGCTCTGCTCGGTCTCCGTCCCCCGCAGCATAAAAAGCGCGTGATTGATCCACCGGATCAGCCGCCGCCCCGTCAGCGCCGGGGTCCAGCCCGGCCCCTGCCCGCGCCCGAAACGGTCGATCCAGCCCCAAAGCCACGCCTGCGCCGCCCCCCGCGCCCGCGCATCGCCCACCGCAGCGAGGTCATCGAGCCACGCAAAACCGTGCAGTTCCGCGGCAAAGGCGGGGTCAGGCGGGCTAAGGTCCCACATGGCGGCTTGCGGCGCGGTCAGCAGGCTGCCGGCAAAGAGGTAATTGCCCGCCATCAACTGCCGCCCCCGCGCGAAAGAGCCGATGGTGCGCGGCTCGGGCGAGGAGGTGAACGCGACGACCCGCCCCCGGCCTCGGGTCGCACGCCAAGCGTGCCAGCGGTTCAGAAACCGCGCCCTGCGGGCCATG
This sequence comes from Sulfitobacter sp. 1A13353, assembly GCF_043557255.1. Lineage (NCBI taxonomy): Bacteria > Pseudomonadati > Pseudomonadota > Alphaproteobacteria > Rhodobacterales > Roseobacteraceae > Sulfitobacter > Sulfitobacter sp. 1A13353. The sequence continues at coordinate 56,693 of NZ_JBIFFS010000001.1, forward strand.
ACGCTGGAAAGATTAATCATATCAAGCTGCCCCTGACGCTCTGCTGGCGTTTGGCGGCAGCATAACCGCGGCCCCACAATGAGTCACCGGATTTTCCCCGCGCGGCGGAGGATCGGCGGGGAACCGACGCTTGCCACCGCGCGGCGGCGCGGCCTAAACAGGAACACCCCAAGCGGAGCCGCCGATGATCGCCAGCCTGATGATGTACCTGCGCCCCGAGACAGCCGAGGCGACAGGGCGCTACTGGGCGTTAATCCGTGACGCGCTGCGCGCACAGGGCATCCCGGCCCCGGAAAGGCTGAGCGATGATGCCGAGGAATTCGCCGTCTGGACCGCGCTGGACCTCACCCTTTCCCAGACCTGCGGGATGCCTTACCGCCTGTGGCTGCACGACCGTGTCACGCTGATCGGCACGCCGGACTTTGGCGTCGAAGGCTGCCCGCCGGGGTATTACAACAGCGTTTTCGTGGTTCGCGCCAATGATCCCCGTGAAACAATTTCCGATTTCCACGCGGCGCGCTTCACCTACAACCAGACGTTCTCGCAATCAGGCTATGCCGCCCCCTACGCGCATTGCCGGGCGCGGGGCTTTTGGTTTGCAGAGCGTAGCCAAAGCCACAGTCACCGCGCCTCGGCCAAGGCCGTGGCCGAGGCGCGCGCGGAGATCGCGGCGCTGGATGCAGTCTCTTGGCGGCTGATCGAAAGCCATGACGCTTTCGCGGGCGACCTGCGGGTGCTAGAACGCACGGCCCCCACCCCCGGCCTGCCCTATATTGCGGCAGCGGGTGCCGATGCGGTGGCAACAGCCGCGGCGGTGCGCGCGGCCATTGGCGGACTCACGGCAGCAGATGCCGCCACGCTAGGGCTCCGCGGCCTCATAGACATCCCGAAAGCGGCCTATCTCGCCGTCCCCTCCCCACCCGACGGGGCGTGAGGGTCAGTCCTTGCGCAGACAGGCGATATAGAACCCGTCCATCCCGCCTTGATCGGCCCAGAAGTCGGGGCGCAGGCGCAGCCCGCCCTCTTCGGTGTGCCAGTCGGCCTCGACGCCGGGCACCTCCAGCGCGGCGGTGTCGACGGTCATGTCGCCATGCCGCTCCAAGGCTTCGTCGACCTGCACCTCGCCCTCGTCCGGCAGCAGGCTACAGGTGCAGAACACCAACCGCCCGCCGGGCTTGAGTAGGCTCCAGGCATGGTCGATCAACTCGGATTGCAACTCGATCAGATCACCGAATTCCGATCCGTCTTTGGCATAAGGCAGGTCCGGGTGGCGGCGGATGGTGCCGGTGGCGGAGCATGGCGCGTCCAGCAGAATGGCGTCGAATGTGCCCTGCACGGCGCGCGCATCCTTGGTCAGCGTCTTGGCCTTCAACCCCACGCGGGCAAGGTTTTCCTTCACCCGCTGCATCCGGGGATGCGACTGGTCGACAGCGGTAACGACCGCCCCCGCAGCGGCAAGCTGCATGGTCTTGCCCCCCGGCGCGGCGCAGAGGTCCAGCACCGTCTCGCCCTCCTTCGGGGCCAGCACCCGCACCGGGATCGCGGCGGCGGCATCTTGCACCCACCAGTCCCCCTCGGCGAAGCCCGGCATGGTAGAGACCTGCCCGGCATCCGTCACCCGGACGGAGCCTGTCGGCAGCAGCGTGCCGCCCACCGCCTCGGCCAAGGCGGCAGCATCGCCCTTGGCGGTCAGATCAAGCGGTGCGCCCGCAAAATGCGCCTGTTCCATCGCGGCCATGGCATCGGTGCCCCAAGCCTCGGCCAGCGGTCCGCGCAGCCATTTGGGCAGGCGCGGCGCGCGCAGGGCACCCCACGCCTCGGGCCCCTGAGCGGCGACTTTGCGCAGCACGGCGTTGGTCAGCCCTTTGAGATGGCTCAGCGTGCGGTGTTGCGAGACGAGGTTCACCATCGCGTTCACCACCCCATGCGCGGCCCCGCCCTGACAAAGCTCGACCGCGCCGACCCGCAGCACATTGCGCACGGTCAGCGGCGGTGCCTTTTGCAGGTGCTTTTGCAGCAACCGGTCCGCCCGTTCCAACCCGCGCAGCGTGTCCTGCGCCAAACGCTGCGCCCGCGCCCGATCATCGGGGGGCAGCTTGTCCAGCGCGCCCGCGGCAAGAAGCTCGGACATCAGTCGCGGCTCATCGCCCAAAATCTGATCCAGCAGATAAACCGCGCTTCTGCGGGCCTGAACGCCTGTGTCTGCCATGGTCATATCCTATCTGGGTCTGGCTTGAGGGGTTGCCGGGTTGTCTGGGCCAGCGGGCGACGTATATCAAGGGAGAACTTGGCTCAAGAGGACCATGATGCCCGATCAACGCCCCATTCCCGACAGCAAACCCGGCCCTGATCCCACGCCCAGCCCCGCGCCGGACCTGCCCCCGCAGCCCAAACCGCGGCCGAAACCGATCCCCGACACGCCGCAAGACCCGACGCCAGCCCCCGGCCCCGATCTGCCCGCCGCCGCCCAGCGCGCCTTGGCCGAGGCTGCCGCCCGGCGTGAGGCGGCAGCCGCGCTCGACATGCCCACCGAACTTGGCGGGCGCGATGGGCCAGAGCCTGTGCGCTATGGCGATTGGGAAAAGAAAGGCATCGCCGTCGATTTTTAAGCGCCTCAGCGCAGGGTCAGCACCGCCGACTCCCCCGCGCCCCTGTCAGAGGTAAAGCGGAGTTTCGCGCCATCGCGGGCGACCAATTGGCAGTTATAGCCCAGATCCTTGCCGCCCCAGACAAGCGTGCGGCAGAAATAGCCGTCTTTCCACGACCACTTGCCGGTCACCTCCCAAACCGCGCCCCTGCCGGAAATGGCCCCGCCTGAGGTGACCCGCAGATCGACCAGCGGGCGGGTTAGCCTTTTGCCATTCACTGCGGCGATGAAGTCTGACTTATTTTGAATACGGGCATATTCCGCCGCAGCGGGCAGACCAACAGCCGCGAGCATCGCTGTCACAGCCAGTGCAAAGGTAATCTTCATCGAAACCTCCCTTGGGGTGAGTTGCCTGAGGCACTCACGTAGCCAAGGAAGGTAAAGTTTCAGATAATTTGCCTGCGCCTCAGCCCTTCAGGCCAAGCACGTCCAACATGTCATATTCCCCCGGCGCTTTGCCCTGCCCCCAAAGCGCGGCCTTGAGCGCCCCGCGGGCGAAAAGCGCACGGTCCGAGGCGATGTGGCGCAGGATGATCCGCTCTCCGGCGGCGGCGAACATCACGTCATGTTCGCCCACAATGTCGCCGCCCCGGATCGCCGTGAAGCCGATATCGCCCTTTTGCCGCGCGCCGGTGATCCCGTCGCGGCCCCGGTCCGAAACATCCGCCAGTTTGACACCGCGCCCCTCGGCGGCGGCTTCGCCCAGCATCAATGCAGTGCCCGAGGGGGCATCGACTTTCTGATTGTGGTGCGATTCGATGATCTCAATGTCGTAATCCACGTCCAGCGCGGCGGCGACCTGCCGGGTCAGCTGCGTCAGCAGGTTCACGCCGAGGCTCATGTTCCCCGCACGGACGATGACGGCCCCCTGTTCGGCAGCGGGGGCAAGCTGCGCGATCTCGTCTTCGGTCATGCCGGTGGTGCCGATGACATGGACGATGCCAGCCTTGGCGGCCTCACCGGCGAAAGCGATGGTGGCCTGCGGCGCGGTGAAGTCGATGACGGCCTGCACCTTGCCAAACGCCTCTGCCGCATTGTCTGTCACAGTCACGCCCGAGGCCGTGCCGCCCATCGCCTCGCCCAGATCGCGGCCAATCCAGTCATGGCCCGGACGCTCTAGCGCCGCGGCCAGATGCATTTTGTCGCTTGCGTTGATCTCACGGATCAACATTTGGCCCATGCGGCCAGAGGCGCCGGTGACGGCAATGCCGGGGGTCTGTGTCATACTCGGTCTCCTGCGGTTCTGGCCGTGACTGGCAGGGCCGGTTTAGCCCGTCGCGGAGCGCTTGGCAAAGTGCAACCGAAGCCTTAGATGGGGGGCATGGCAAAGAACAAGTTTCATGAGGGCCCCGGCCCGTCGCAACGACAACTCCGCGTGGGCGAAACCGTCCGCCGCGCCTTGTCCGATGTCCTCGCACGCGGGGATGTGCATGACACCGATCTCAATCGGATGTCGATCACCGTGGGCGAGGTGCGCATCTCTCCCGACCTCAAGATCGCCACAGCCTATGTGCTGCCCTTGGGCGGTGAAGGTCAGGAAGATGTGCTCAAACTGCTGGCCCGCAACAAAAGCGAACTGCGCCGTCAGGTCGCCAAGAAACTGACGCTCAAATTCTCGCCCGATCTGCGCTTTCAGTTGGACCAGACCTTTGACCGGATGGACGACACCCGCCGCATGCTGAACCAAGAGGTGGTGCGCCGCGATGCGGATGCCCCCGATGACGACGGCGCCGATGACAGTGCCGACGGCGCGCCGGATCAGTGATCCGCGCGGGCCTGATCGCATTCGCGCTCCTGGCGCTGAAAGGCACGCCAGCGGACGCTGCCGAATGCCGCAACATTACCTTTGACGGCAGTTCCTACACGATCTGCGAAGTCGATCTGGAGCGGGATGACCTGCGGCTCTTTCTTAACAATGAGGCGGGCGCGCCCTATGGGTTCTTCGGCTCGCTTGACGAGGCGCTGAAAGCGCAGGGGCTGCGGCTTGGCTTTGCCATGAACGCGGGCATGTACCACGAAGACCGCTCTCCGGTCGGACATTACATCGAAGAAGGGGTCGAAACGCGCGGCGTGATCGACAGCGCAGGCCCCGGCAATTTCGGCCTGCTGCCCAATGGGGTCTTTTGCCTGCGCGAGGGCCGCGCCGATGTGATCGAGACCAAGCGCTATCTCAAGGCCAAGCCGAACTGCCGTTTCGCCACGCAATCCGGCCCGATGCTGGTCATCGACGGGGCGCTGCACCCGCGATTCCTGCCCGACAGCACCTCGCGCTACATCCGAAATGGGGTTGGCACCACGGCAGATGGCAAGCGCGCGGTTTTCGCGATTTCTAATGACGTGGTTACCTTTCACGAATTCGCCCGGCTCTACCGGGATGAGTTGGACCTGCCTAACGCGCTGTATTTCGACGGCAATATCTCGCGCCTGCGCGCCCCCAGCCTGCGCCGCAGCGGGGCGGGCTTCACCACCTTGGGGCCGATCGTAGGCATCGTGACGCCCGCAAAGTAAGCTTTTCCCCGCTTGGGGGCTGGGCAGCGCGGCGCGGCTCCGATAGAGGGCAGCACCACAAAGCGAAGGGGCAAGACATGGCACGCAAACGCAAGGGTCGCGATATTTCTGGTTGGCTGGTGGTGGACAAACCCGCTGGCCCCACCTCGACCGCCGTGGTCAACAAGGTCCGCTGGGCGCTGGAGGCCAAGAAGGCGGGCCATGCAGGCACGCTCGACCCCGAAGCGACCGGCGTTCTGGCCATCGCCTTGGGCGAAGCGACCAAGACCGTGCCCTATATCACCGACGCGCTCAAAGCCTATGAGTTCACCGTGCGGCTCGGCATCGCCACCAATACCGACGACGCCGAAGGCGAAGCCATCGGCACCTCTGACCTGCGCCCCGATGATGCCGCGATCAAGGATGCGCTGAACGGCTTCATCGGTGACATTCAGCAGGTGCCGCCGCAGTTCTCCGCCGTAAAGATCGACGGCCAACGCGCCTATAAACGCGCCCGCGACGGCGAAGAGATGGAGATCGCCGCCCGCCCCCTATGGGTGGAAAGCCTGCTGCTGGTCGACCGCCCCGATGCCGATCATGTCACGCTTGAAATGGTCTGCGGCAAGGGCGGCTATGTCCGCTCCATCGCGCGCGATCTGGGGCAGAAGCTTGGCTGTCTCGGCCATGTCCGCGAATTGCGCCGCACATGGTCCGGCCCGTTCGAGGCAGGCAACGCCCTGACGCTGGCGCAGGTGGACGAACTGGCCCGGACACCGGAACTCGACACCTATCTGTTGCCGCTGGCCGAAGGGCTGGCCGAGCTGCCCGAAGTCAAAGCCACCCCCGAAGGCGCCACCCGCCTGCGCAACGGCAACCCCGGCATGGTCATCGCCCATGACGTGGAATATGGCGATGAGTGCTGGGCCTCGCTCGATGGGCTGCCTGTCGCCGTGGGTCGCTTCAAGGCGGGAGAGCTGCATCCGAGCCGGGTGTTCAACCTGTCGTCGGACGCGAATGAGGGCTGAATGGCCCTGATCACCCGCAGCCACACCAAGGGCGACGCGCCCTCGACGGCGGTCTATTCGCCCTGCGAGCAGTACCGCTACAGCCTCACGCGGGTTTGGGACAGCGCGGCACCGCGGGTGATGTTCGTGATGCTCAACCCCTCCACCGCGACCGAGGTGCAGAACGACCCGACGGTCGAGCGCTGCGAGCGTCGGGCGCGGGTGCTGGGCTTTGGCGGCTTCCGGGTGACCAATATCTTCGCCTTCCGCGCCACCGACCCGCGCGACATGCGCGCCGCCCCCGATCCCATCGGCCCCGACAATGACGCCACGCTGGTCGAGGGGGCCGATTGGGCCGACCGCATCATCGCCGCTTGGGGCGTGCATGGTGCTCATCTCGACCGCGGTCTCGCCGTCGCGGCTCGGCTGGCTGAGGGGGCAAAACCGCTCTACCACCTCGGCCTCTCCAAAGCCGGGCATCCCCGCCATCCGCTTTACCTGCCCTACACCCAAGAGCCGGTTCTGTGGCAGCCCGAGCCCCCGGCGCGGGCAGGCATTCGTTAACCATTTCCCCGCTATTCCTTTGATTTTACAGCCACGACATGCCCTTTTGAAGCTGGGACGATGTGTGGGGCATCAAGCAATCAACGGGTGGAACTGCGGATGTTGTGGCTGGCTGGAGTAATGGGTCTGATGGCGGTCGGCGCCGTCACTTTCGTGGAAATCGAAACACCGCCGGAGGACGAGCTGCCGGAGGGGGACAGCCCGGGCGGCGGCACCACCACGGTCGGAGATATCCTGTTAGGCAGCGATGACGGTGAGACGGTGCAGGGCGGCCCCGGCGACGACCAGCTTGGCGGCTACGGCGGGGAGGACCTGCTTCGTGGCGGCGGCGGGGATGATGACCTGCACGGCCACGGCGGCAATGACACGCTCCAAGGTGGCGCGGGCGGCGACATTCTGCATGGCAATGACGGGGATGACGACCTTTTTGGCGGCGCGGGCAACGACAGCCTCTTTGGCCACAATGACGATGACTTTCTCTATGGCGGGGCGGGCGATGATGCGCTGCAAGGCGCGGCGGGGGATGACCTGCTGGAGGGCGATGCCGGAAACGATGCCCTGCAAGGCGGGCTTGGCGACGATGCGCTGCGCGGCGGCGCGGGCATGGATACGCTTTTTGGCGGCTGGGGCGACGACACGCTCACCGGGGCGGATGACCAACAAAGCCCCGATTTCCTGAACGGCGGCGGCGGCGACGACCTGATCATCGCGGGCGCCGGGGATGTGGTGACCTCGGGCGACGGCACCGATCAGATCGCCTTGGGGGACTGGATCGGCCAAGGCGGGGCGGCGCAGATCACGGACTACCACGCGGCGGACGATTCGCTGCTCTTTGTCTGGGACGACAGCAGCGCGGGCGGGGCGGAGCCGCCGCTCTCCATCCTGCCCGACCCGGAGGATGCGGGCCAAACCCTCGTCCTGCTGGATGATATCATCGTCGCGCGGGTGGCGGGGGACAGCATCACGCTGGACGATATCGCGCTGATCCCGCTCTCTGCAGCCTTCGACCTCGGCCTCGCGGCCTAAGGCGGGGCGGAGCCCATGCGCAAATCACCCTTTGCCAAAGGCGAAAATTCCTCCTATACGCCCCCATCGCCTGCTGATTCCGTCAGCGGGTGATATCTCCATGGGCCTGCGCTGGACGACATCCCGGCCTGCGCCATCCATTTTAACTCTTTTCGAAAGGAGACCCCGATGTCGATCACTGCTGAAGAAAAAGCAAAAGTCATGAAAGAATTCGGCACCAAAGAAGGCGACACCGGTTCGCCCGAAGTTCAGGTTGCCATTCTGACCTCGCGCATCACCACGCTGACCGAGCACTTCAAGACCCACAAGAAAGACAACCACGGCCGCCGTGGTCTTTTGAAAATGGTCGCGACGCGCCGCAAGCTGCTGGATTACGTTAAGGCCAAAGACGAGTCCCGCTATCAGGACCTGATCAAACGCCTCGGCCTGCGCCGCTAATCGCGCGCAAGCCGCCGGAAGTTCCGGTGACAGGACGACCAAAACCTCCCGGCCCCCGCCGGGAGGTTTTTTGTTGCGCGCAGACCGCAGCGCGCTGCGGCGGAGAGAACCCGCCGCTTATGGCCCCGAGGCGACAGAACACTTCCCATTTGCCATGAAAACATGTATGCCCGCGCAATCTGAAATCCGGCGCCCGGACTCCAGCGCCTGAAAAAGAAGATACCGGAGTCAGGGGCAATACGGCCCCTATGCAATGGCCAATGGGCCAAAAAGGAAACGTAGATGTTTAATGTAACGAAAAAATCGATCCAGTGGGGCGAAGAGACGCTGACACTGGAAACCGGTAAGGTTGCCCGTCAGGCGGACGGGTCGGTGATTGCCACGCTGGGTGAGACCAGCGTCATGGCCAACGTGACGTATGCACGTCAGCAAAAGCCCGGGCAGGATTTCTTCCCCCTGACCGTGCACTACCAAGAGAAATACTATGCCGCCGGTAAAGTACCGGGTGGCTTCTTCAAGCGTGAGGCCCGCCCCACCGAGAAGGAAACCCTGACCGCGCGTCTGATCGACCGTCCGATCCGCCCGCTCTTCGTCCCCGGTTTCAAAAACGAAGTTCTGGTGATGTGCACCGTGCTGAGCCACGATCTGGTCAACGACCCCGACATGGTCGCCATGATCGCTGCCTCCGCCGCGCTGACACTCTCGGGCGCGCCCTTCATGGGTCCGATCGCGGGCTGCCGTGTGGGCTATGAGGGTGGCGACTATGTGCTGAACCCCACCATCGACGACATGCAAGACCTGCGCACCAACCCCGACCAGCGCCTCGACCTCGTGGTCGCGGGCACCAAGGACGCGGTGATGATGGTCGAATCCGAAGCCTATGAGCTGTCGGAAGAGGAAATGCTGGGCGCCGTTAAATTCGCCCATGAGCAGATCCAGCCGGTCATCGACCTGATCATCGATCTGGCCGAGGAAGCCGCGAAGGAGCCCTTCGACTTCCAGCCCGAAGACTATTCCGATCTGTCGGCTGCCGTGAAAGCCGCTGGCGAAGACGAAATGCGTGCCGCTTTCGCGATCGTGGACAAGCAAGAGCGCACCGCCGCCGTTGCTGCCGCCCGCGAAACCATCAAGAGCAAGCTCACCGAAGAGCAGCTTGAGGACAAGAACCTCAGCTCCGCGATGAAGGGCCTTGAGGCCAGCATCCTGCGCGGCGACGTGGTGAAAACCGGCAAGCGTATCGACGGTCGTCGCACCGACGAGATCCGCGACATCGTGGCCGAAACCGGCATCCTGCCGCGGACCCACGGTTCGGCGCTCTTCACGCGTGGTGAGACGCAGGGCCTCGTGGTGACCACGCTCGGCACCGGCGACGATGAGCAGTTCATCGACGCGCTGCACGGCAACTTCAAATCGAACTTCCTGCTGCACTATAACTTCCCGCCCTACTCGGTCGGCGAAGTGGGTCGCGTGGGCCCTCCCGGACGCCGCGAAGTCGGCCACGGCAAGCTTGCATGGCGCGCCCTGCAGGCGGTTCTGCCCGCGGCGACCGACTTCCCCTACACCATCCGTCTGGTCTCCGAGATCACCGAATCCAACGGCTCCTCGTCGATGGCATCGGTCTGCGGTGGCTCCCTGTCTATGATGGACGCGGGCGTGCCGCTGAAATCGGCCGTGGCCGGTGTGGCCATGGGTCTGATCCTCGAAGATGACGGCTCCTACGCGATCCTGTCGGACATCCTGGGTGACGAAGACCACCTTGGCGACATGGACTTCAAGGTCGCGGGCACCGAAGCCGGCATCACCTCGCTGCAGATGGACATCAAGGTCGCAGGCATCACGCCCGAGATCATGGAGAAAGCCCTGGCACAAGCCAAAGAAGGCCGCATCCACATCCTCGGCGAGATGAACAAGGCGATCTCCGGCGCCGCGGACTTCTCCGTTCACGCCCCGCGTATCGAGACCATGCAGATCCCGACCGACAAGATTCGTGAAGTGATCGGCTCCGGCGGCAAGGTGATCCGCGAGATCGTCGAGGTTTCCGGCGCCAAGGTCGACATCAACGACGAAGGCACCATCAAGATCGCCAGCCCCAACGGCGAAGCGATCAAGAAAGCCTATGACATGATCTATTCGATCGTGGCCGAGCCCGAAGAGGGTGCCATCTACACCGGCACCGTCGTGAAAATCGTCGATTTCGGCGCCTTCGTGAACTTCTTCGGCAAGCGCGACGGTCTGGTCCACGTCTCCCAGATCGAAAACCGCCGCCTGAACCACCCTTCGGACGTTCTGAAGGAAGGTCAGGAAGTGAAAGTCAAGCTTCTGGGCTTCGACGATCGCGGCAAGGTGCGCCTGTCGATGAAAGTCGTCGATCAGGAGACCGGCGAAGAGATCACTGCCGAGAAGAAAGAAGCGGCAGAGGGCTAAACCCCGACCGCGACCTGACTAACGAAGGCCCCTGCGCAGCCGCGCGGGGGCCATTTTCGTAGCATGAAGGTTCAACCTCTCGAACCTAGCCATCCCGCAAGCATGCTGATCACATTGCTCCGGTCCGCATGACGTGCCTCCCGCGCTACGGAGACTTTATCGACTTGCGCCGCCGTCTGATGAAGCTATCTAGCGCGCATGACCGAGAAAACGCTTTCACCAATTGATGCCGTCATCGCCTGGGTCGATGGGAACGACCCCGCCCACGCGGAAAAACGCCGCCGTTATGCGGCCGAAGACGGCGTCCGGCACAAGACATCGCAGGCCGCTACACGCTTCGACAGCCAAGGCGAGATTTACGTCTGCGTGGCCTCGATCCTCAAGTTCTTGCCGTTCATTCGCACCATCTGGATCGTGACCGACGGCCAGCGACCGCCGTTCATCGATAATTTCGCAACGTCTGGGCATTGCTCGGCGGACAAAATCCGGATTGTCGATCACCGTGATATTCTGGGTGACCATCCGGAGGCTCTGCCCACCTTTAACAGCCTGACAATCGAAGCCGCGCTTTGGCGCATTCCGGGGCTGGCGGACCGGCATATCTATTTTAACGACGATATGTTTGTCAAATCGAGCCTGCCTCCGTCCTACTTTTTCGACGAGGATGGGCATCCAAAAGTCCGGGGGCGAATCCTCAGTATGCGATCCACGGGCGGTATCGACTGGCTAAAGCACGACCTGTTGCGCAAGCTCCGTCCAAATCACTGGGGTCGCGCCTCCTTCCGCACAGCTCAGGAGAACGGCGCTCTCGCCGTAAGAAACCAACGCACATTCATTCACCAAGAGCATTGGCCCCACCCGATGCGAACCACGACGCTTGCGCGCTATTACGAAGAGAACCCTGAGGAGTTTGCCAAACAGGTCCGTCCGCGCTTCCGTGTGCGCGAACAGCATTGGCCGATCTCACTACACAATCATCTCACGACAGTAACAGCCTACGAACCGCCCCGTGTGGCCTATGCAAAACCCGGGCGCCATGTCGATACAATGCTCAGCCAACTGCTGGCCGAAGGTTACGACTTTGGCTGCATGCAGAGCTTGGATGAAATCGACCCCGACAAGACCGCTCGGCTATTCAGCGGTCTTGTCGACATCTATCAGCCCTATCTCGATATGAGAATGCTGGGCGCGGGGGCATAAACCTCCCCGCGCCCCTTAGGCCTTCAATTTGGCTTTGCGCAAATAGGGCAACACCGTCTCAAACGCCCCGAACTTCGCCTTGGCGTCCTCATCCGACACCGTCGCGGGGATGATCACATCCTCACCCACCTGCCAATCCGCAGGCGTCGCCACAGCGTTCTTCGCCGCCGTCTGCAACCCGTCCAAAGCCCGCAGAACCTCTGCAAAGTTCCGGCCCACGTTCATCGGATAGGTCATGCTCAGCTTCAACTGCTTATCCGGCCCGATGATGAAAACCGACCGCACCGTGGCACTGTCATTGGGCGTACGGCCATCGGGCAGATAGGCCTCCGCAGGCAGCATATCAAAGGCTTTCGACACCTCCAGCCCCGCATCCGCGATGATCGGGAAACCGGCCTCGGCGCCTGCAACCTTCTCGATATCGCCCTTCCACTTCTTATGCTCTTCAACACCGTCAACACTGACGCCGATCACCTTGGTGCCGCGCTTTTCCCATTCCTCGGAAAGCCGCGCCACGGCGCCGAACTCGGTGGTGCAAACCGGGGTGAAATCCTTCGGATGCGAGAACAGGATCGCCCAGTTGTCACCGACGAAGTCATGCAGGGAAAAACTGCCCTGATCGGTTTCGACTGTAAGATCGGGAATAGTGTCGTTGATACGCAAGCCCATGATATCCTCCGGGTCAATCTGTGAACAGATAGGTCAGAGGTAATCGCAAACCCCGCCGGTTTCACCCCCCGATCGCCACAAAGCCCAACTTCACCGCAGCGCCACGGCCCCTTCCCCTTCATCCTTTCTTAAATACCAATCCCGCCCCCACCTCACGGCGCAAGGCCGGGCAGGGAGCGCAGCTCAGAAAGGCGCCTTGGCCCGCACCTTCGTCGATGCGCCACCCTGCGGATGGTTGAACCGCAATTCCTCGCTATGCAGCATCAACCGCGGAAAATCCCGCGCGGCCCCCGTGGCATAGAAAGGGTCGCCCAAAATCGGATGCCCAAGCGCCAGCATATGCACGCGTAGCTGATGGCTGCGCCCGGTCTTGGGGAAAAGCCGAAGGCGCGCAGTCTCCCCATCGTTCTTGACCATCTTCCAGTCGGTCTGCGCAGGTTTGCCGGTCTGATGGCAGACCATCTGCCGGGGGCGGTTGGGCCAATCGACGATCAGCGGCAGATCGACACTGCCGGATTTCTCCGCTGGCACCCCCCAGACCCGCGCGACATAGGTCTTGCGGGTCATGCGCTTTTCGAACTGCAACCCAAGGTGACGCTGCGCATGGGGCGTCAGGGCAAAGATCATCACGCCCGAAGTGTCACGATCCAACCGGTGCACCAGCAGCGCTTGGGGAAAGACCGCCTGCACCCGCGTGATCAGGCAATCGGCCAGATGTTCGCCCTTCCCCGGCACGCTGAGCAGCCCTGACGGTTTGTCGACCAGCAGAACTTCGGCATCTTCATGCAGAATGACCAGCGGGTCCTGCGGCGGGTTATATTCGCTATCCATGGCTCCCCCTCGCAGATGCAGCCCCGCGGATCAAGCGGGGGCGTGGCCGTCAGGCGACGGCGGCGAAACTATCCTTGAGGATCGCGCTCAGCGCATCGGCATCGGCTTGGGTGAAAGCGTTTGGCTGGTCGCTGTCGATGTCGAAAACGCCCAGCAACTCCCCCGCGCCGTTCCAGACCGGCAGCACCAATTCCGAACGTGTCGAGGAGGCGCAGGCGATATGGCCCGGAAAGGCATCGACATCCTCGACCAATTGCACCTCGCCCGTGCGCGCCGCGGCCCCGCAGACCCCGCGCGAAAAGGGGATGACCAGACAGCCGTGCCCGCCTTGATAGGGGCCGATCTTCAGCAATTCGGGCGCGGTCACCCGGTAAAAGCCGGTCCAGTCAAAGCGGTCATCCGCGTGATGCACTTCGCAGGCGATGGTGGCCATCAGGGCCACGGCATCGTCTTCGCCCTCGGTCAGGGCGGCGATGGTCTTGGCGAGGGTTTGGTAGTCGACGGTCATGGGGATACTCATATTGCAGACGGGAAAAGGGAGGCTAACCGCCTCCCCCATAAATACTCTAGTCGGCCCGTAGGATCAGGGGCGCTCAATGGCGATGGCGGTGCCTTCGCCACCGCCGATGCAGATCGCCGCGACACCACGTTTCAGCCCGCGTTTTTCTAGCGCGTTCAACAGGGTCACCATGATCCGCGCGCCCGAGGCACCGATTGGGTGGCCAAGCGCGCAGGCGCCGCCGTTGACGTTCACGATATCATGCGAGAGGTCCATTTCATGCATGAAAGCCAGCGGCACAACGGCGAAGGCCTCGTTGACCTCCCACAGATCGACATCCTCTTTCTTCCAGCCGATCCGCTCCAGCAGCTTTTGCGCGGCGGGCACGGGTGCTGTTGTGAAAAGCCCCGGCGCTTGGGCATGGCTGGCGTGGCCCACGATCCGTGCACGGATGTGCAGCCCTTTGGCATTGGCGCTGTCCTCATCCGCCAAAACCAAAGCCGCCGCCCCATCGGAGATCGACGAGGAATTCGCCGCCGTCACCGTACCGCCCTCGCGGAAGGCGGGTTTTAGCTGGGGGATCTTCTCGGGCCGGGCACTTGCGGGCTGTTCGTCAGCGCTGACCGTGGTGCTGCCGCGGCGCGACCTCACCTCGACCGGGGCGATCTCATCTTCAAAGGCGCCGCCCTCCTGCGCCTCGATGGCGCGCGATAGCGACGCCAGCGCATAGTCGTCTTGGGTTTCACGGGTGAACTGGAAACGCTCGGCGCAATCCTCGGCAAAGGTGCCCATCAGGCGGCCTTTGTCATAGGCATCTTCCAAACCATCGAGGAACATGTGGTCGATCACCTGACCGTGCCCCAGCCGCGCGCCGCCGCGCATTTTCGGCAGCACATAAGGCGCGTTGGTCATGCTTTCCATGCCGCCCGCGACCATCACATCGGTCTGGCCAAGCGCGATCTGGTCAAAGGCCATCATCGCCGCCTTCATGCCCGAGCCGCACATCTTGTTGAGCGTGGTGGCCGGCACCTCTTCGCCCAGACCGGCCTTGAACCCGGCCTGACGCGCGGGCGCTTGGCCTTGCCCCGCGGGCAACACGCAGCCCATTAGAACCTCTTGCACCTCGGCAGGATCCGTCTTGCCCAGGGCCGCCTTGATCGCGCTGCCGCCCAATTCGGCGGCGGTCAGCCCCTCGAAGGCCCCTTGGAAACCGCCCATCGGGGTTCTGGCTGCACCGGTTATCACGACATTGCGCATCACGTTCTCCTAGAGTTGCACCGCATACCGGATGGTAAGGTTTTACGGCTAATCACGTCTCGAACTTCAAGTCTTGAGGCATGTTTATGGAAGTTTCCGCGAAAACAGAAGACCGCTTTTGCCTCGTCAGCGTGCTGCACGACCGCATCGATGCCGCCGCCGCGTTGGAGTTCAAGGATGCCATGCGCCGCGCCACGGCCCATGCGCCGCCGGTGGTGATCCTTGATCTGCACCGGGTGAATTTCATCGATTCCAGCGGGCTGGGCGCGATCATCGCGGTTATGAAACATCTCGCGCCAAAGCGCGCGCTGGTGCTGGCCGGGCTGACCCCGGCGGTGGAAAAGGTCTTTACCCTGACCCGTATGGGTACGGTTTTCGGCATTTTTCACACGCTGGACGCCGCCCTTACAGCGTATCGGGGATAGCGCGATGCGGCTCTCCGCCGCGCGGTCCGCGCTCTGCCCGTTCGAGATCACCGTTCACAGCGGCCCGCAGGCCGCGCGGGAGGCGCTTACGCTTTTGCTGGACGCGCTTAGCTGCCTTTCGCTCGGGGCCGAGGAGGTCTGCGTGGTGCGTTTGGTTGTCGCCGAAATGCTCAACAATATCGTCGAACACGCCTACCCCGACCCGCACCCCCCCGGCCCCATCCATATCGCCTGCCATCACGCGCCCGACGGCCTGCACCTTGCCGTGTCGGACGAAGGGCTGCCGATGCCCGATCTGCAAGTGCCCTTGGGCCTGCCGCAAGAGATCGACCGCCCGGTTTGCGACCTGCCCGAAGGCGGCTTTGGCTGGTTCCTGATCCGCGATCTGGCGAAAGACCTGACCTATCGCCGCTTGGCCCAAGAGAACCGGATCGACCTGCGGCTCCCGGTCGGGTTACCGCCGCGTTAACACCTGCGGCAGGGCGTCCCGCATATTTCGCAAAACGGCCCCGCTGGGATCACAATTGCGCCTTGGTTGCCGGTCATAAACGGTGCTGTAGCTGCATATGGCTTCCCTCGGTGCCGTGTTTAATAGCCCCCACCCAGTACGCGGTGCCGAGGAACTTTCCCCCGCATTGGCAGAACCGAGATCTCCGTCTAGGGTCACGCTGACGTAATTCAGCGAGGGGCAGCACATGCGCGATTTTCACCTTCCCGGCCGGTCACCGGTCTTGGCCACCAACGGCATCTGCGCCACATCGCATCCGCTAGCCGCGCGGGCGGCGGTCGATATCCTTGCGCGAGGCGGCAACGCGATGGACGCGGCCATCGCCGGGGCGGTCTTGCTAGGCATTTGCGAGCCGCAGATGACCGGGATCGGCGGCGACTGTTTCGTGCTCTACTCCCCGGCGGGGAGCGAGGAGGTCCATGCCCTTAACGGGTCCGGCCGCGCGCCAGCGGCGCTGGATGCCGCGAAACTGCGGGACAAGGGCGAGCAGACGGTGCCGCTCCGCTCGGCGGATGCCGTGACCATCCCCACGGCCATCGACGCCTTCTGCCACCTCTCGGAAAGCGCCGGCAAATTGGGGTTGGACGCCCTGCTCGCCCCCGCGATCCACTATGCCGAGGCGGGGGTGCCCGTCGCCCCGCGCGTGGCCTTTGACTGGGCCACCGACGGCGGCACCCTTCAGGGACGCGCGCGGGATCACTTCCTCATCAACGGCAAAACGCCCCGCACCGGCGACATCTTCCGCGCGCCGGGACAGGCCGAAGTGCTGCGCCGCGTGGCCGTGCAGGGCCGCGATGCCTTCTACACCGGAGAGATCGCCGAGGACATGATCGCCAGCCTGCAAGCCGCAGGCGGCAGCCACAGCGCCGCGGATTTCGCCCAGGCCCGCGCCGAGGTCACGACGCCCGTGTCAGGCCAGTACAAAGACCTCGAAGTGGTCGAACATCCGCCCAATGGCCAAGGGGCGACAGCCCTGCTGCTGATGAATATCCTCGATCACTTCGACATCGCCGGGATGGACCCATTGGGGGCCGAGCGCCTGCATATCGAAGCTGAGGCCACCAAACTGGCCTATGACGCGCGCAACCGCTTTTTGGCCGACCCGGACCACACCGCGCGGCTGGAGCATATGCTCGCCCCCGAAACCGCCCGCGCCCTTGCGGCCCTGATCGACCCCAAACGCGCCATGGCCGCCGCCGCCCCGATCAGCGAGGCGGTGCATAAAGACACGATCTATATCACCGTGGTCGACGGCGACGGCATGTCGGTCTCGCTCATCTATTCGATCTTCCACGGCTTCGGCTCTGGCATCGCCTCGGACAAGTTCGGCATCCTGCTGCAAAACCGTGGCGCGGGTTTCACATTGGAGGAAGGCCACCCGAATGAGCTGAAAGGCGGCAAACGCCCGATGCATACGATCATCCCCGGCATGATCCGCGAGAATGGCCGGGTGACCATGCCCTTTGGCGTGATGGGCGGGGCCTATCAGCCCTGCGGCCATGCGCGCTTTGCCTCGAACCTCACCGATTTCGGCATGGATGTGCAAAGCGCCATCGACGCACCGCGCGCCTTTGCCGATGGGCAGGTGATGAAGGTCGAGCGCGGCTTTGGCGACGATGTGCGCCAAGCCTTGAGCGATCTGGGCCATAGAGTCGAAGTGCCCGAAACGGCGATCGGCGGGGCGCAGGCGATCCGCATCCGCGAAGATGGCGTGCTGGAAGGCGCGAGCGATCCGCGCAAGGACGGCTGCGCCTTGGGCTATTGATGAAACGCTTGGGCTGGCGAAGGCCCGCCGGGCTTAGTTCATCTGGAAATGCAGCGGATAGGCACCGTCGGTGAAGGGGCCGAACAGATCGGGGATATCGGGGTGGTCCACAGGCTCCCCCGAATAATCAGCCACGAGGTTCTGCTCGGAGACATAGGCCACATAGTAGCTCTGATCATTCTCGGCCAAGAGATGATAGAACGGCTGGTCTTTCACCGGACGGTTCTCTTCGGGGATCGCCTCATACCATTCTTCGGTGTTGGCGAATTCCGGATCGACGTCAAAAATCACGCCCCGAAAGGGATGCTTCTTGTGACGGACAATCTGCCCGAGGTGATATTTTGCGCGTGTTCGTATCATAACATGCTGCCCCTACCCCTCGACGGTAGCCCTTTCAAGGGGCTTTTGTCCAATCACAGCGGCTCTGCGCGGGGAAACAGACTGTGAACGCCGCGCCGACAGTGGGTTTCCGGCGGCATCATAGCTGGGGATCAACCGCTTTGCTGCATTTCCGCGAAATACCGCCTGCGCGGGGCCGCATGGTCAGCGCAATACCGCCCAGCAAACCGAGCATTTTCCCAATTTAGTGATGTGATGGAGGGGGTGAATCGGTTAAACTCCTTCGAAAAAACGACCCTAATAAAAAACGAGAGGCGAGAGGCAGATGACCAAGCATTTTTGCGCAATGATGATCGTACTGCTGGTGGCATCCTGCGGCGGCGGGCCTCAAACGGCCCCGCGTGATCTGGATAACGCCTGCACGATCCTGAAAGATCACCCCGACTACCTGCGCGCATTCCGCGCGACCGAGCGGAAATGGGGTGTGCCCATCCACGTTCAGATGGCCACGATCCACCAAGAGAGCAAATTCGTGGCGGATGCCCGGACGCCGTTCAAATATGTGCTGGGCGTGATTCCGATGGGCCGCCAATCCAGCGCCTTTGGCTATTCGCAGGCTTTGGACGCGACATGGGATGAGTATCTGGAATCCGAGGGCCGCTGGCGCGCCAAACGCGACCGGATTCGCGACGCGAGCGATTTCATGGGCTGGTACATGAACCTGACGCGTGAGCGGAACGGCGTCTCCCTGCATGACGCCCGCAACCAATACCTCGCCTATCACGAGGGCCACACCGGTTTTGCCCGCAAGAGCTATAATAGCAAGGCGTGGCTGGTCGGGGTCGCGGGTAAGGTCGATTCCCGCGCCAAACTCTATCAACGGCAGATCGCCGGTTGCCGTCTGGGCCGCTGGTAAACCCGCCCACTCCAATGCAAACCGCCCCGGCCTGATCAGCCGGGGCGTTTTTTGTTTCAACAGGGCGCTTAGCGTCTGCCGCCTGCCCGTGCGCCCGCGGTGTCGAACAGGCTGTTAGAGATATTGCCCCCCACCTGCATGTCACCCAGCACGACCGTCGTGGCGCTGCCGTTGCCATCGTTGATGATCCACTGACGCAGCTGCACCGGGTTGCCGGTGAACTTCATCTGAATGTTGCCATATTGCGGGTTGGCGGGATCTTGGGCCGTGACCGTGGTGGCGGTGCCGTCATAGCTGTGGCCTGTCACCATCTTGGCGCGGCCTAGATTGACGTTGTCGGCCAAGATGATCGAAAGCGGGGTCCGCGCTAACGGATAGGTCTCCGCCGGTTGGTTCGACTTCTTGTCGTAGATCACGACCGTATTCGCACCCGCGACGACCAGCCCAGAATCGGGCGCATTATATTCGAAACGTACCTTGCCGGGGCGTTTGATATAGATCGTGCCCGTGCTGATCGACCCGTCATCGTTGATCTGGGTAAAGTCGCCCTCGGCGGTGCGAAGCTGGTTCAGATAGCCCGAAATCTCATTCAGCGACAGTTGCTGCGCCGCCGCCGCGAGGGGGGCCGATACGGCCAGTCCAACCGCCAGAATCGCAGAAGTTAGTTTACGCATGTTGTTCGTCCTGTGTTGCCTCACGTTCTGACATAGGGCGGGCGGGCGTGATATTCGATATCAGGGCGCGGTTTTTCGCTATCGCCCGCCCTGCCCCATAAAAAAACACCGCCGGGAGATTGGCCCGACGGTGCTTTGCATGATCGCCCCCCCCCCCGACAGGGGAGGGGGAGGTAGCCCTATGCCTGTTCCGGCACCAGAATCTCACGCTTGCCGACGTGGTTCGCCGGAGAGACCAGCCCCTCTTCCTCCATCTGCTCGACCAGTCGTGCGGCTTTGTTATAGCCGATCGCCAGTTTGCGCTGGATGTAGGAGGTGGAGCATTTGCGGTCTTTGATCACCACCTGCACGGCGGTGTCATAAAGCGCGTCTTCACTATCGGTATTGCCGCCAAGGCCCAGCACCGCGTCGATGTTGCTTTCCTTATCCTCGGACGGCCCTTCGACCACGCCCGAGACATAATCCGGCTCGCCGAATTGCTTGAGGTGGTTGACGATCTCTTCGACCTCTTCGTCGCTGACGAAGGGGCCGTGGCAGCGGGTGATCTTGGCCCCGCCCGCCATATACAGCATGTCGCCCATGCCCAGAAGCTGCTCGGCCCCCATCTCGCCCAAGATGGTGCGGCTGTCGATTTTCGATGTCACTTGGAAGGAAATCCGCGTGGGGAAGTTCGCCTTGATCGTGCCGGTGATCACATCGACCGAAGGGCGCTGTGTGGCCATGATCAGGTGGATGCCGGAGGCCCGCGCCATCTGTGCCAGACGCTGGATGCAGGCTTCGATCTCCTTGCCTGCGACCATCATCAGGTCGGCCATCTCGTCGACGATGACGACGATATAGGGCAGCGCCTCGGGGGTGTTTTCCTCGGTCTCAAAGATCGGCTCGCCGGTGTCTTCGTCGAAACCGGTCTGCACGGTGCGCGAGAACATCTCGCCTTTGGCCAGCGCCTCGCGGACGCGGCCGTTGTAGCCTTCGATGTTGCGCACGCCCATTTTGGACATCTTGCGATAGCGTTCTTCCATCTCGCCCACGACCCATTTCAGCGCCACGACGGCCTTCTTGGGGTCGGTGACGACCGGGCTCAGCAGATGCGGGATGCCGTCATAGACCGACAGTTCCAGCATCTTGGGGTCGATCATGATCATCCGGCATTCTTCCGGCGTCAGCTTGTAGAGCAGCGACAGGATCATCGTGTTGATCGCCACGGACTTACCCGAGCCTGTGGTCCCCGCAATCAGCAGGTGCGGCATCTTGGCGAGGTTGGCCACAACCGGGTCGCCGCCGATGTCCTTGCCGAGCGCCAGCGGCAGGCGATGGTTGCCGTCGCCGAAGTCGCGGCTTGAGAGGATCTCGCGCAGGATCACCTTCTCGCGGTTCTCGTTGGGCAGTTCGATGCCGATCACCGAGCGGCCCGGCACGGTGGAAACACGCGCTGAAAGCGCGGCCATGGAGCGCGCGATGTCATCCGCAAGACCGATCACGCGGCTGGCCTTGAGACCGGGCGCGGGTTCGAGTTCGTACATGGTGACGACGGGGCCGGGGCGCACCGCGACAATCTCACCCTTCACGCCGTAGTCGTCGAGCACGGTTTCCAGCATCCGCGCGTTCTCCTCCAACGCCTCGTCGCTCAGGTGCAGGCGCTGCACGCTCTCGGGGCTTTCGAGAAGGCTCAGTGGCGGCAGTTCGAAACCGGGGTGCGTGTCGTCGAAGGTCAGGGTGGGCTGCGCTTCGACCTGCGCCTGTTTCGAGGGCTGGACGGGTTTGCGGGCGGGCTGCTGCACCACTTTGCGCGGTTCCGCCACGGGGATCTTCATCGCCTCAGGCGCGGGCGCCTGCTGCAACGGCAGGGTCTCAGACGCCACGGTGTCTTCGTAGGGCGCGGCCATCGGCGCCTGCGCTGCCGGTTCCTGAACCATCGGCTCAGGCGTCGGGGCGGGCGCGGGCTGGGCCTGCGGCCTGCGCAGCAGCGGCTCGGGGCGCAGGGTGGCCGGTTCGGCGGTCAGGGGCGGTTCGGCACGCAGCCCGGCGGGCTGGGCGGCGGGGCTGGTGTTCAGCACCAGCGGATCCGGGCCACGGCCCCGGCCCTTGGTCAAGGGCGCGGTTGTCGGCGTGTGGATCGCATTGGCATGGCGCACGCGGTTCTTGATGACATCGGCGATCTTGCTTTTGATGCGCTCTTCGCCCGGTGTCTCATCCACGATGGCGTCGCTGTAGGTCTCGATCAGTTCCGGCTCGGGCATGTCGTCTTCGGGTTCGGGCCGTTTGATCAGCCCGGGCATCCGACCGAACAGGCTGCGCGGTTCGGCTTCCGGCTCGGGCACCGGGGCGTGCTGCGCGGCATAGCTCTGCTCGGCTTCCTGCGCGGCCCAGGCTTCGGCGTCTTCGGCTTCCTGACGGCGGCGCTCACGACGTTCGGCCTGACGGGCCGAGAGGTTCTGCGCGGCCACGACGGCCCCATTGGCCCCGCGGCCCAGAAGGGTCATCAGCCCGGCATAGGCCATGATCAGACCGACCAGCAGGAACCGCGCAATGCGGAACAACTCGGCCTTGGTAAAGCCCAAGACGAAGGCGCCCAACGCAAGGATAGCGACCCCCATCAAAAGCGACATCAGCTTGACCGTCAGGGTCGAACCGATGGGCAGGATCGTCAGCAGCGCGCCCATGACGGTATCGCCGAAAAGCCCGCCCAGACCGAAGCTATGGGTCAGCAGCCATTCCTGACCGGGGGCCAGTGTCGCGGCGTAGATCGCGCCAAGTGCGACGGCGATGGGGGCAAAGATCAGCCGCCCAAGCGCGCGGTCATCGCCCTGATGCAACGCGAAGCGTCCGCCCCAGAACAGCAGGACGATGGCGATGCCCCAAGCGCCCCAACCGACGATCATGAACAGCGGCGCGGCGATAGAGGCACCGATCCGGCCCATCCAGTTCTGCACCGGCGCATCGGTCGAAACCATCCAGTTGGGATCGTCGGGCGTGTAGCTGCCGATCATCATGGCGGCCATGATGCCCAGCATGATCAGCGCCAGCCCCAGCAGTTCACGACCGCGCTTTTCGATTGCCTCGGCCATGTTGCTGTCTAGCAATGGATCGCGTCCCCGTGTCTGATATGCCATGTCGTCCCTCGCTTATGCCGAATACAGACAGTCGCGGATCGCTTCCAATCCGCGCGTCGTTTCGTCTTTTGGGGCCACCAAGGCGACCCGAATGTAATTCTGCCCGGGGTTCCCCCCGGCGACGTTCTGCGCCAGATAGCTGCCGGGCAGCACCCGCACGCCGGTCTCGCGCCAGAGTTTCAGCGCCGCGGCCTCGTCATCCTCGACCGGAAGCCAGAGGAAGAACCCCGCCTCGGGGCTCACATAGCCCGGCACATTGCCAAAGATGCGGTCGGCGATGGCGTATTTCTCTTGGTAGAGCGCGCGGTTCTCTTCCACATGCGCCTCATCCGCCCAAACGGCGGCGGCGGCCTGCTGCAGGGGCAGCGGCAGCGGCGCGCCCGCGTAGTTGCGCAACTGTTTGATCTGGCGCATCGTCTCGGCCCCGCTGGCGGCAAAGCCCGACCGCAGCCCCGGCAGGTTTGAGCGTTTCGACAGCGAGTGAAAGATCACCACGCGGTTGCGGTCGGTGCCCAGTTCCTTGACCACTTCCAGCGCGCCGGTGGGCGGCGTGTCGCGGTAGATCTCGGAATAGCATTCATCGGCGAAGATCAGGAAATCATACTTCTCGGCCAGCGCGATCAGATCGGCCCAGTAATCGCGCGAGGCGACAACGCCCTGCGGATTGGCGGGGGAGCAGAGATAGGCCGCCGTAGTCCGGCGCAGCACCTCTTCAGGCAGGCTGGCGAAATCTGGCAAATGCCCGGTCTCTGCGGTCGCGGGCACCATGATCGGGTCCGCCTCACCGGAAATCGCGCCGATCATATAGACTTGGTAGAAGGGGTTCGGCATCAGGATGGCCGATTTCTCCCCATTCTTGGTGGGCGGGCAAAGCGCGATGACGGCGTTATAGAGCCCCTCGCGCGTACCGTTCAGGGCCATCACCTCGCTGTCGGGGTCCATCTCGACCCCGTAGCGCCGCGCGATCCATGCGGCGATGGCCGCGCGCAATTCGGGCGAACCGTCGTTCGGCGGGTATTTGTTGAACCCTGCGGCGTGTTTCGTGATCTCATCGGTCACCCAAGCCGGAAACGCATGTTTCGGCTCGCCGATGGTCATATGGATCGGCGTGCCGCCGCCCTCATGCCCGTCAAGCAATGCGCGCAGGCGCGGCCACACGTGGGCCGGAAGGTTCGAAAACCGCTCGGTATACATCATCAAAACTGCCTCGGATCGGGATCATTCGCGCCCCGTTTGCCCCAAGGTACCCAAGGGCGCCTCTCCCGTCCAGAAAAACCGGGGAGTTTTGCCGCCCTTGTGGCTTTTCGGTCGTGCGCTCTTAGGCCTCGCGCAGGGCCGCTTCAGCCGCTGCACCAAGGCGCAAAAGCTGTTCTTCGGCCCCCGGCGCGCACATCAGAGAAATGCCGCAAGAGGGCGTATCGGTCGGCAAGGTAAGCGCGCAAAGCCCCATGAGATTCGCGACTCGCGTGTTGCGCAAGGATAGGAGATTCTGCGCGAGGTAATAGTCGTGGTCACTGTTCAGCCGTTCGATGTTCGGCGGCAGCATGGGCGCTGTGGGCACCAGCACGGCGTCATAGCCTGCCACGGCCCGGTCATAGCCGGCCCGCGTCAGATCGAGCTTGGCCCAAGCGGCAACGTAATCGGGGCCGGAGAACCCCTTACCCAACCGGAAACGCTCAAGAATTTCGCTGAACATCGCTTCCGGGTCGGCTTCGATCACATCGCGCCATAGCCCATAGGCTTCGGTGGTGTAGAGACAGGAACTCAGCGGCATCGCCTCTTCGACTTCGGGCACGGCGATCTCGTCAACCGTGGCACCGGCCTCGCGCAACCGCGCTACCGCCGCGTCAAAAGCGGCTTTGGGCTCATCGGAAAGCTCATCCATGACAACATTGGTCAGCACCGCAAAACGGCAGCCCTCCAATTCGCTCTCTTGCAGATCGACAGGCTTGGCCCCCTCCAAGGCGGCAAGCAGCAGCGCCGCATCTTCGACCGAACGGCAAAGCGGGCCAACCGTGTCGAACTTCGCCGCGAGCGGCACGGTCCCGGCAAGGGAGACACGGCCCGCGGTGGTCTTGAGCCCCACCAGATCGTTCCACGCCGCCGGGATGCGCACCGACCCGCCGGTGTCGGACCCGATCGCCGCCGCCGCCAAGCCAAAGGCGACCGAGGCCGCCGCGCCTGAGGACGACCCGCCCGAGACGCTGTCCGGCTCGTTGACGCAGGGCGGTGTGGCGGTGCTGGGGTTGTGGCCAAGACCCGAGAAGGCCAATTCACTCATATGCGTCTTGCCCAAGCAGACCAGCCCCAAGGCCGTCGCGCTGGCGAGCACTTCGGCGTCACGCTCTGGCACCCGGCCTTCCAGCAGCTTAGAGCCCGCCTCGGTGCCCGTTCCGGCGGTATCGAAGAGGTCTTTCCAAGAGATCGGCACCCCGTCGAGCGGCGATAGGCGCTGACCGTCGCGGGCCCGCTCAGCCGCGGCGGCGGCTTCGGCGCGGGCGCGGTCAGGGGTGGCGCGGGCATAGATACGGTCGCGCATCGGATGTGCGTCGATGGCATCGAGATAGGCATCGCAAAGCGCCACCGGGTCGATATCGCCCGCCGCGATCCCGCGCCCCAAATCCGCCGCCGTCATTTCCAACCATTCTTGCATGTCATGCCCCTTACCGCTGTTCTTGGCGAACCTAGCGACCGTTCGGCGCATGGACAATCCCCGCGCGCAGGTCATATCTAGGGCCATGGATTTTGACCACGATATCGCGATCATCGGCGGGGGGCTGAACGGCCCCGCCCTTGCCTTGGCCCTTAGCCGCGCGGGATTGCGCGTGGCGGTGATTGACGCCCAGCCCGCACAGACCTTTGAGAACGCCGCCTTTGATGGGCGCGCCTATGCGCTGGCGCTGACCTCGGTCAGGTTGTTGGAAGGCATCGGCATCTGGCCCGACATCGCGGATGACGCCCAGCCAATGCTTGAGATCAAGGTCACTGATGGGCGTGCCGGAACCGGCCCCTCGCCCATGTTCATGCATTTCGATCATGCCGAGATCGAAGAAGGCCCGATGGGCCAGATGGTCGAAGACCGCCATCTGCGCCGCGCGCTGCTGCAAGCGGCGGCCGCCGATCCGGCGATCACGATGATGAACGACACCCGCGTTACGGGGCAATCGGTGGCGCCGACCGGCATCACTCTGACGCTTGAGGGCGGCAAGACCCTGCGCGCAAGACTGGCGGTGGGGGCCGATGGCCGCGGCAGCGGCACGGCGGAGCGCGCGGGCATCAAGCGTGTCGCATGGTCCTATGGTCAGACGGCGCTGGTCTGCGTGGTGGATCACGAAAAGCCGCACCACGGCATCGCGCATCAATTCTTCATGCCCCCCGGCCCGCTGGCGATCCTGCCGCTGACCGGCAACCGGTCGCTCATTGTCTGGAGCGAAGCCAGCGCCAATGCTGCGGCGATCAACGCCCTGCCGGATGCGCAATACCTTGAGGTGCTGCGCCCGCGCTTTGGCAGTTTTTTGGGGGAGCTTTCGCTGACCGGCCCGCGCTACAGCTATCCGCTGGGCTTGTCGCTGGCCCATTCCATGACCGCCCCGCGCGTGGCGCTTTTGGGCGACGCGGCCCATGGGGTGCATCCCATCGCCGGTCAGGGGCTGAACGCGGGCCTGCGCGATGTGGCCGCCTTGGCCGAGGTGATTGCCGATGCGGTTCGCCGGGGCGAAGACCCCGGAAATGACGCGGTACTGGCGCGCTATCAGGAATGGCGGCGGTTCGACAATGCCAGCCTCGCGCTGGCGACCGACAGTTTCAACCGACTGTTTTCGAACGATAATGCGCTTTTGCGGTTGGCCCGCGACATGGGCATGGCCGCGATTAACGCCCTGCCCGGTCTACGCCGCACTTTCATCCGCGAAGCGGCGGGGCTGACGGGTGACCTGCCTCGATTGATGCGTGGCAAGCCCCTTTGACCGGGTTGCGGGCCGTTACAGGGTCCGCGCCTCATCCGGCAGCATAACGGGAATGCCGTTACGGATCGGATAGGCCAGTCCGGCAGCTTTCGACACCAGCTCTTGCTTTTCCGCGTCATAGGTCAGCGTCGTCTGGGTGCGCGGGCAGATCAATGCCTCCAGCATCCGGCGGTCGAATTGAACGGTCGCATCCGTCATTGCATCAAGCCCTCTTCCTGACCGCCGCGCATCGCGAATTCGATCAATGTCACCAACGTCTCCCGCCGGGTTTCCAGCGAAGGCGCCTCCAACAGCGCCTGTTTATCTTCGGCCTCGAACTCCAGCATCATCGACAGGGAGTTGATCAGCAACTCATCTTCGGCATCTTTCAACGTGTCCCAATCGGCGGAGAGGCCGCGGCTATCGAAATAGCGCCCCAGAAGGTCAAGAAACCGCGCCCGGTCAAAGCTATCGTCGACCTCATCCTCGCCCAGATCGCGGTCAAAGCCCGACCAATTCACATCGCAGCGGCGATAGGGGGAAAAGCCCTCGATCTCCTCCACCACGCGAAAGCGCGAGACGCCGCCAAGGGTCACCATATAACGGCCATCCTCGGTCTCGGAAAACTGAGTGATGCGGCCCGCGCAGCCGATCTGGTGCAGCCCATGGCCGTCGCGACCGGGCAGTTCGTTGGGCTGGACCATGCCGATCAACCGCGTGTCAGTCTTGAGCGCGTCTTCGATCATCTGAAGATAGCGCGGCTCAAAGATATGCAGCGGCAGCCGTGAGCGGGGCAGCAGCAGCGCCCCTGCCAACGGAAAGATCGCAATAGTCTTGGGCAGTTCTGCTGGCTTGATCATGACAAGGGACTTAGCGCGACCGACGCCTCAGGCAAATATCATTGATGACAGTTTGCGACGGCCATTCAGCACCACCGGATCATTGGGCTTAAGTGCTTCGAAAATAGTGAAAAGTTGCGTCTTGGCGGCGCCTTCGTTCCACTCCCGATCGCGGCGGAAAAGCTCTAGCAGGTGCTCGACGGCAGCCTCGGCATTGTCATGGGCATAGAGCGCTTGGGCCAAATCGAAGCGCGCCTGATGGTCGTCGGGGTTGGCCTCGACCTTCTCGGTCAACTCGGCCACGGGGCCGGCATCGGCAGCCTGATGGGCCAGTTGCAACTGGGCATGGGCGGCTTCGAGTTCGGGGGCTTTGGAGATTTCGATCGGCGCGCCGTTTAGCAGGGCTTCGGCCTGATCCAATGCGCCCATGGCAATGTGAGACCGAACCATGCCGCCATAGGCGGGCGCGTTCATCGGGTCTTCTTCGAGAATCGCAGCAAAGGTCTGCTCCGCGTCGGTGGCGGCCCCTTCGGCCAGCATCTCTTCGGCGGCGGCGACGGCATCGGCCAGCGTGTCACCGGGCGCTTCGCCGCCCCCCGCTTTTACCACACGGTCGACGAAGGCTTTGATCTCGGACTGCGGCAGCGCGCCTTGGAAACCGTCGACCGGCTGGCCTTTGTAGAAGGCATAGACCGTGGGGATTGATTGGATTTGCAACTGACCGGCGATGTTCTGGGCCTGATCGACGTTGACCTTCACCATCTTCACCGCGCCTTTGGCCGCGCGCACGGCGTCTTCCAGCATCGGGCCAAGCGTCTTGCAAGGGCCGCACCACGGCGCCCAGAAATCAACGATGACCGGCACCGTTTGCGAGGCGTCGACGACGTCGGCCATGAAGGTCGCCTCGGTCGTGTCCTTGATCAGATCGGCATCCGCGGGGGCGGCGGTGGAAAGGTTCAGGTCGGTCATATCGTTATCCTCGCTAATCGCGTTTGGCCTTATATGGATGTGCAGGGGCGCGATTCAAAGGTCAAAACTGGCAAAAACCGGCGCGTGGTCACTGGGTTTCTCCCATCCGCGCGCATCGCGGACGATGTGGCTGGAGTGTCCGGCCTGCGCGATATCCGATGTGGCCCAGATATGATCGAGCCTGCGGCCCTTGTCGGCCGCATCCCAATCGGCGGCGCGGTAGGACCACCAGCTATAGAGATTGCCCTCCGGCACATCCTGCCGCGTGATGTCGACCCAATTGCCCGCATCCTGCACCGCACCAAGCGCTTCGACCTCGACCGGGGTGTGGCTGACGATCTTTAGCAGCTTCTTATGATCCCAAACGTCATCCTCACGCGGGGCGATGTTGAGGTCCCCCACAAGGATCGACTTTTCGGGCTTGTCGCCATGGAACCAGTCGCGCATCTCAGAGAGGTAATCGAGCTTCTGGCCGAACTTCTCATTGATCTCGCGGTCGGGTTTGTCGCCGCCTGCGGGGACGTAGAAGTTGTGGATCGTCGCGCCATTCTCAAGCTTGGCCGCCACATGGCGGGCGTGGCCCAGCATGGCGAAATCCTGATCACCCGCATCCACCAGCGGCAGTTTCGACAGGATCGCCACCCCGTTATAGCCCTTCTGCCCCCGCGCGACCATATGGGTGTAGCCCGCCGCCTTGAACGCCTCGACCGGGATCTTGTCCACGGGGCTTTTGCATTCTTGCAGGCACAGAACATCTGGCCCGTGTTCGGCCAGCAGTTTCAGCACCAAAGGCTCGCGCAGGCGGACGGAGTTGATGTTCCAAGTGGCGAGGGTAAAGGACATGGGGGAGGCTCCGGTCTGGGGGTGGTTCGGCACAGTAACGCGGGCGGCGCGGGGGTGCCATGCGGAAATGGGGCTTCCTTGCGGTGAGGGCCATCGCCTACGGCTTGATTTCGGTCCGGAGTGACGATCTCCCCGCCTCCCCAAAAAAAGACCGGGCGCAAAGGCCCGGCCAGTCCAACAGGGAGGTATGTACCTTTACCCGGGTACAAAAGTCGGGCTTCAAACCGAGGTGCGGGTCATGAAAACCCCGCCTCTCAGGTATTCCAACCACGGGGGTCGGAATTGGTTCCCGGTTTTTATGCCATCAGGCGATAGCCACCGGATTCCGTCACCAGCAAACGGGCGTTCGAGGGGTCAGGCTCGATCTTCTGCCGCAGGCGGTAGATATGGGTTTCAAGCGTATGGGTCGTGACGCCCGCGTTATAGCCCCAGACCTCATGCAGCAGCACATCGCGCGGCACCACACCGTCGTTGGAGCGGTAGAGGAACTTGAGGATATTGGTCTCTTTCTCGGTCAGACGCACCTTGCGGTCGTCCTCCGTGGTAAGCACCTTCATCGCGGGTTTGAACGTATAGGGCCCCAGCTGGAACACCGCGTCTTCGGATTGCTCATGCTGGCGCAGCTGCGCGCGGATGCGGGCCAGAAGGACGGGAAATTTGAACGGTTTGGTGACATAGTCATTCGCCCCGGCATCAAGGCCGAGGATCGTGTCGGCATCGGTG
The DNA here is from genome assembly GCF_043557255.1 of Sulfitobacter sp. 1A13353. Taxonomy (NCBI): domain Bacteria; kingdom Pseudomonadati; phylum Pseudomonadota; class Alphaproteobacteria; order Rhodobacterales; family Roseobacteraceae; genus Sulfitobacter; species Sulfitobacter sp. 1A13353. The sequence goes on from NZ_JBIFFS010000001.1 coordinate 86,797, forward strand.
TCATGGCCCGTCAGCATCAGGATTGGGCTTTTCACCCCCTGTTTGCGCATCAGGCGACACAGCTCGCGGCCATCGGTATCGGGCAGGCCTACGTCGAGGATGATGAGATCGTAAAGCGCCTCTTTCGCCTTGGTCATCGCCTCGGTGCCATTGGCCGCTTCGAAAACGTCGAAATCCTCGGTCATGATCAACTGCTCGCTCAGCGCTTCGCGCAGGTCATCGTCGTCATCGACAAGCAGGATTTTCTTAAGCTGGGCCATCTGTCTCTCCGTCTGTTGTCTTATACATGCGCCTTGGGCGGGGCCCGGACAAGGGATGTGACCACTGTCTCACAGCCTCGTGTCAACAAAGCGTGAAATGTTTCAATTCCTTGCGATATAACCTAGATAGACGGGGAAGCCTTTGCGGAGTTGCAACAAACCATGAGTTTCGCCCCGGACATCACCGAACAACTGGCGCGTGCGCGGGCCGATCTGCGCATGGGCGTGCCCGTGATTCTGGCGGATGCGGCGCAGGCCGCCCTCGTGCTGGCGGCAGAGACGCTGACCGCACAGCGCCTTGCGGATGTGCTGGCCTTGGGCGGTGCGCCGGTGCTGGCGATCACGGCGCGGCGGGCCGAAACGCTTAAGGCACGGGCCTATGATGGCCAGCTTGCCCGCGTGCTGCTGCCTGCGGGGGCCACCCCGGCTTGGGTGCAAAGCATCGCCGATCCGGCGGATGACCTGCGCGCGCCGATGAAAGGGCCACTTCAGACCGCGCGAGGTGGTGATACCGCGCCGCATCGCGCCGCACTCGATCTGGTGAAAGCCGCGCGGATGCTGCCCGCCGCACTGGTCCTTGACCTGCCGCAGGGCGCGGATTTCGCACGGATGCATGGGCTGACCTTGATCGACCTTACCGCCGCCGCCCCGATCCTTGCCGAGCGCAGCGCGCTGCATCCGGTGGTGAACGCGCGCCTGCCGATGGAGGTTTCCGAGGCCGGGCGCCTGCATATCTTCCGCCCCGAGGATGGCGGCGAGGAGCATTACGCCATCGAAATCGGCCGCCCTGTCCGCGACACGCCGGTGCTTTGCCGCCTGCATTCGGCCTGTTTCACCGGTGACCTGATGGGCAGCCTGAAATGCGACTGCGGCCCACAACTACGCGCCGCGCTGGCGCAGATGGGCGGCGAAGGGCATGGCGTGCTTTTGTACCTCAACCAAGAGGGCCGCGGCATCGGTCTTGCCAATAAGATGCGCGCCTATTCCTTGCAGGATCAGGGCTTTGACACGGTCGAAGCCAATCACCGGCTGGGGTTCGAGGATGACGAACGCGACTTCCGCCTCGGCGCCGACATCCTACGCTCGATGGGGTTCTCCGCCGTGCGCCTGCTGACCAACAACCCGCGCAAGGTGGGCATGATGGAGCAAAGCGGCATCGCCGTGAGCGAGCGTGTCCCGCTGGCCGTGGGCGAGAACCGCCACAACAGCGCCTATCTGGCCACCAAAGCCGCGAAATCGGGGCATCTGCTATGACCCCGAATGACATGGTTCTAACGCCCACGGGGCTGCGGTTTCAGGGGCGGCGCTATGCCTGTAGCATCGGCAAGGGTGGGCTGACCGATGACAAACGCGAGGGCGATGGCGCCACGCCACGCGGGGCGCATCGTCTGGTGGGGATGCTCTACCGGCCCGACCGCATCCCGGCGCCAAGCGCTTGGGCCCAGCCGATCGGTCCGGGCGATCTGTGGTCAGATGCCAGCGGCCAGCCCGACTACAACCATCGCGTCCGCGCCCCCTACCCCCATAGTCATGAGGCCCTGCGCCGCGCCGATCCGCTTTATGATCTGGTGATCCTGACCGATTGGAACTGGCCCGACGCCGCGGCAGGGCGCGGCTCCGCGATCTTTATCCATCAGTGGCGGCGGCCCGGCTATCCGACCGAAGGGTGCATCGCCTTTGCACGGAACGACCTACATGAAATCGCCGCGTGCGTGGGCCCGGCGACGCGGCTGATTATCCGCTAACCCTTTCGCCGAAGATGGCGGAGCCGACGCGCACATGGGTCGCCCCAAGTGCGATGGCCTGCTCAAAATCACCGCTCATGCCCATCGACAGGCCGCTCAGATCGTTGCGCGCAGCGATCTTGGCCAGCAAGGCGAAATGCAGGGACGGCGCCTCATCCACCGGCGGAATGCACATCAGCCCCTTGATCGGCAGGTCAAGCGCGCGACACTCGGCGATGAACGCATCCGCGTCGCGGGGCATCACGCCCGCCTTCTGCTCTTCCTCGCCCGTATTCACCTGAATAAAGAGGTCGGGACAGCGGCCAATCTCCTGCGCCAGCCGCGCGATGGTCTTGGCCAGTTTGGGGCGGTCGACCGTGTGGATCGCCTCGGCCAGTTCCACCGCCTGCCGGACCTTGTTGCTTTGCAATGGGCCGATGATGTGCAGGTCGATCCCGTCAAAATCCTCGCGAAAACCGGGCCATTTGGCCGCCGCCTCTTGCACGCGGTTCTCTCCGAAAGAGCGGTGCCCCTCTTCCAAGACCGCACGCACACGCGCATCGGGCTGAACCTTACTGACGGCGATCAGCTTGACCGATCCTGCCGCGCGGCTAGCTTCGGCCTCGGCTTTCGAGATGCGGTTTTGGATGTCGCTCAGACTCATTTTCGGCCCTCCATGTCAGGCGCGCAGAAAACAACAGCCTTGAGTAAAAGAAAAGGGGCAGACCGAAAGGCCTGCCCCAATATTCAGAGTATGTCGTTCAACTTAGAAGTTGAAGCGAACACCCATGTCGGCAACGGTGTCGCCGTCGAACTGCTTAACCACACCGCCGCGCAGCGAGGTGCCGCCGCCCAAGTCGTGGTTGAAGTCGATGCCGTAGCCGGTGTCGTCTTCTGTGCCGCCGTCGTTGTCAGCAACATAGACTTCGATGTCTGTTGCAGCGCCTACGTCGAAGCGGCCAGCCAGAACAACGCGGTCACCACCGGTGCCGTTATCAGCATAGGCGAGAGTTACGTCTGCGATGCCGAAGGAACCGCCAGCTGTCGCTGTCCACTCGGTGTCGCTTGCCGCGTCGGAGTCTTGGCCACCAACTGCGAAGGTCCAGCCGCTCCATGTGTAAGCAACGTAACCAGCAACGCGGTCGTTGATGTCGGAAGCCGACACGTGCACTGCCAGATCACCAGCGGAGTAAAGGACTTCAACGCCGTTGGAGCCAGCTGCACCGTTACCGCCAGAGGAATACTGGTCGCCACGGTCATCAAACGCAGTGTAGTCATAGCCCAGACCGGTCAGACCCATGTCGACGGGGTACTGACCCGGCATGGATTCCAGAGCGCCGAAGATGTTACCAACGCCAACTTCGAAGCCACCGGTGCGAGCGAAGAAACGCACACCGTTGATGCCTGTACCGGCAGGACCACCGCTTGTGGTCACGTCGTCAGCTGTACCGTAAACACCATCAGGGCCTTTGGCGACGTTCACGTTGTCGTCAGAGTTGTTCTGCTGGATGCGCATACGCGCACCGAAGACAACGCCAGCGTCGGACTCAGCTGTCGCGTCGATCTGCAGGCGCAGACGCGAAGTAACGTCTGTGTCGCTGTCGCCACCAGTGGAGTCGTTGTCGTTGTACATGATACCGAAACGGCCGTAGCCGCCGAATGTCACGTCTGCTGCTGCTACACCGGCGGTCGCAACCAGGGCTGTTGTAGCGAAGAGAACTTTTTTCATGAGTTTTCCCTCGGTTTGAATTCATATGCCCAGACCGGGGAATCCGGTAAGGGTATGCAGGCTGTTTGCCCCCAATCCCCTGCACTTGGCAAGGTTCACGGCCTCCCCACCCGCAATGTCGCCGGGGTTGGTGCAGCTATGCCACAGTTCCTTCACCCCAGGGCCGCGGCTTTGCCTATGGCGGCGCCCGATGCCGCGCAGCGCGCTCCTATGACATAGACCTTGCCGATAAGGGCCTGCTTGGATAGACCGGAGCGCAAACAGGCAAAGGAAAGCTGCAATGGCCCTTCGTACCGCTTGCAAGATGGCAATCTCCGTTCTGGCGCTCAGCGCGCTGACCGCCTGTGGCGGGAGCTTTGGCAGCCCGGCCACAGATCGGCCGGATCAATACACCAATCCGAACAACCCCAATAACATTGAGACCAACCCCGACAATACGATCTGGTCGATCTTTAACCGCAAGAACACAGACACCAGTGTTTCGGTGAACAAATACCTCTGGTCGGCCTCGCTCGAAGTGCTGAACTTCCTGCCTGTGCAATCGGTCGATCCTTTCACCGGGGTGATCGTCACAGGCTATGGCACCCCGCCGGGCGGTGGCCGCGCCTATCGCGCGACCGTTCTGATCGACGATCCGGCGCTTGATGCACGCTCGCTCAATGTGGCGCTGCAATCTTCGGGCGGCCAGCCCGTGGCACGGGCCACCACCCGCGCGGTCGAGGATGCGATCCTCAGCCGAGCGCGGGAGATGCGCGTGTCCGACAGCAAATTCTGAGCCCGCTTAACTCAACACCGTTCCAACGCCGGGCCTTGTGAAAACAGCAGCCCGGCGTTTTTCATGTCACGAAGGTCCCCTCATGCCCCGCTATACCCCCGCCGAGATCGAAGCCCGCTGGCAGCAAGCCTGGGAAAAGGACGGCATTTTTCAGGCCGTTCGCAACGCTGACAAGCCGAAATACTATGTGCTTGAGATGTTCCCCTACCCCTCGGGGCGCATCCACATGGGCCATGTGCGCAACTACACGATGGGCGACGTGATCGCGCGCTACAAGATCGCGACCGGGCATAACGTGCTGCACCCGATGGGCTGGGACGCCTTCGGCATGCCCGCCGAGAACGCCGCCATGGCCATCGGCGGCCACCCGGCGGATTGGACCTATGACAACATCGCCGAGATGAAGAAGCAGATGAAGCCCTTGGGCCTCAGCATCGACTGGAGCCGCGAGATCGCCACCTGCCATCCCGGCTACTACGGCCAGCAGCAGGCGCTGTTTTTGGACTTCCTCGAGAAGGGTCTGGTCTACCGCAAGAACGCCGTGGTGAACTGGGACCCGGTCGACATGACCGTGCTTGCCAACGAGCAGGTCGAGAACGGCTGCGGCTGGCGCTCCGGCGCGCCGGTGGAGCGGCGCGAGCTGACGCAGTGGTTCTTCAAGATCTCCGACCACTCCGAAGAGTTGCTCTCGGCACTCGACAGCCTCGACAACTGGCCTGCCAAGGTAAAGCTGATGCAGGCCAACTGGATCGGCAAGTCGCGCGGGTTGCAATTTGCCTTCTCGACCATCGAAGCGCCCGAGGGCTTTGACCGGATCGAGGTCTATACCACCCGCCCCGACACGCTGCTTGGCGCTTCCTTCGTCGGCATCTCGCCCGACCATCCGCTCGCCAAGACGCTGGAGCGCGACGACGAAGCGGTGGCCGCATTCTGCGCCGAATGCCGCAAGGGCGGCACCACCGAGGAAGCGATCGAGACCGCCGAGAAGCTCGGGATGGACACTGGCATCCGCGTCCGCCACCCCTTCGACACGGCCCATGAACTGCCCGTCTATATCGCCAACTTCATCCTGATGGACTATGGCACCGGCGCGATCTTCGGTTGCCCGGGCCATGACCCGCGCGACTTCGAGTTCGCCACGAAATACGACCTGCCGATCATCTCGACCTTCCTGCCGTCCGAGGATGCCGCGCCCGAGCTGGACGTCGCTTTCGTCCCGCCGAAGACCGAAAAGGTGTTCTACAACCGGGGCTTCGCGGGCGACCAGTGGCAGACCGGCGAAGAGGGTGTCGACGCCGCCATCGCCTTTTGCGAGGAAAACGGAATCGGCCACGGCGTCACCAAATACCGCCTGCGCGACTGGGGCCTCTCGCGCCAGCGCTACTGGGGCTGCCCGATCCCGGTTGTGCATTGCGACGACTGCGGCGTGGTGCCCGAAAAGAAAGAAAACCTGCCGATCGAGCTTCCTTACGACGTCAGCTTCGACACGCCGGGCAACCCGCTGGACCGGCACCCGACATGGCGCAACTGCGCCTGTCCCGCCTGCGGCAAGGACGCCCTGCGCGAGACCGACACGATGGACACTTTCGTCGACAGTTCGTGGTATTTCGCCCGTTTCACCGCGCCGCGTGCCGAGACGCCGACCGTCATGGAAGACGCGCAATACTGGATGAACGTCGATCAATATATCGGCGGCATCGAGCATGCGATTTTGCACCTGCTCTACTCGCGCTTCTTCGCCCGTGCGATGCAGATCACCGGCCATCTGCCCGAAAGCGCGGTGGAGCCGTTTGACGCGCTCTTCACCCAAGGCATGGTGACCCATGAAATCTACCAGACCCGCGATGATAATGGCCGCCCGGTCTATCACCTGCCCGAAGAGGTGACCGATGGCAAACTTGCCGATGGCACCGAGGTTGAGATCATCCCTTCCGCCAAAATGTCGAAGTCCAAGAAGAACGTCGTCGACCCGCTGCACATCATCTCGAACTACGGCGCCGATACCGCGCGCTGGTTCGTTCTGAGCGATTCGCCCCCCGAGCGGGACGTGGAATGGACCGCCTCTGGCGCGGAAGCCGCCTATAAACACCTCTCGCGCGTGTGGAACATCTGTGACCGCGTGGCCGAGATGGACCGCGAGGCGGCGGGCTCGGGCGACGACGAGTTGCTGCGCGCCATGCATAAGACGATCCATGACGTGACCATGGGCATCGAATCCTTCGGCTTTAACGCCGCGATTGCCAAGCTCTATGCCTTCACCGCGACCTTGCAGAAATCCAAGGCGGGCTATGCCGCGCAGCGCGAAGCGATCATGACACTGGCGCAGTTGATGTCGCCGATGACCCCGCACCTGTCGGAAGACATTTGGGCGCATCAGGGCGGCGAAGGGCTGATCGCCAAGGCCCCATGGCCCAAGGCGGATGAGAAGATGCTGGTCGACGACACCGTGACCCTGCCGATCCAGATCAACGGCAAACGCCGGGCGGAAATCCAAGTGCCCGCCGATATGCCGAAGGAAGAGGTTGAAAAAACCGCGCTGGCGCATGAAGCTGTCATTCGAACGCTGGACGGGGCCACGCCGAAAAAGGTCATCGTCGTGCCCGGACGGATTGTGAATGTCGTTGCCTAAGACCACCCATATGCGCCGCCGCTTCCTGCTGGCCCTGCCCCTACTGGCGCTTGCCGCCTGCGGGTTCGAGCCGGTCTATGGACCCGGCGGCGCGGGCACGGCATTGCAAAACCGCGTGCTGGTGGACGCGCCGGAAGACCGCTTTGGCTATTTTCTGGTGCGCGAGGTGGAAAGCCGCCTTGGACGCGCGGCCACCCCCCGCTGGGGGCTGGCGCTGACCACCACCACGGTCGAAGACGGCCTGGCCATCGACAGCGAAGGCAACACGCGGCGCTACAACCTTGTCGGCACAACCGCCTATGCGCTGCGCGACCTCGACAGCGGGCAGATCGTGACCTCGGGCAAGGTCGAAAGCTTCACCGGCTATTCCGCCACCGGCACCACCGTGGCGACCCGCGCGGCGGAACTGGACGCGCAGGAACGTCTGATGACCATCCTCGCGGACCTCGTGATCAGCCGCCTTTATGCGGCCGACCTGCCCCAATGAAGCTGACCCCGCGCGAGGCAAAACCCTATTTCGCACGGCCCGATCCCGCGCGCACGGGGCTGTTGATCTATGGCAGCGACGCGATGCGCGTGGCGCTGAAACGGCAGGAGTTTCTGAAAAACCTGCTCGGCCCCAATGCCGAAGAGGAAATGCGCCTCAGCCGGATGCCCGCGGGCGAATTGCGCCGCGATCCGGCGATGCTACTGGACGCGATCAAGGCGGTCGGCTTCTTCCCCGGTCCGCGTGCCGCGTTGGTGGAAGAGGCGAATGACAATATCGCGAAAATCCTGCTCGACGCGCTGAAGGAATGGCAGCCGGGCGATGCGCAGATCGTGGTCACCGGCGGCGATCTCAAGAAAACCTCAAAGGTGCTGAAGGCCTTTGAGAGCCACCCCAACGCCTTTGCCACCGCGATCTATGACAACCCGCCCGACCGGGCCGAGATCGAGCAGATGCTGAAGGACGCGAAGCTCACGCCTGAGGCCGACGCCATGGCCGCCCTGACCGATCTGGCCCGCACCCTCGACCCCGGCGATTTCCGGCAAACGCTGGAGAAGATCACGCTCTATAAACTGGGCGACAGCAGCAACATCGGGCTGGATGATATCGCCGCCTGCGCCCCCACCTCGACCGAGGCCGAGGTCGACGACATCCTGCATGTCGTGGCCGAGACCCGCGCCGCCGAAATCGGCCCGGTGATGAGCAAGCTACAAGGCCAAGGCGTGAATCCGGTGACCCTGACCATCATGGCGACCCGGCATTTCCGCACCCTCTACCGCATCGCCGCCAACCCCGGCGCGCCGATCTACGGCGTGCGCGACCGCGACCGTGCGATGCGACAGGCGCGCAACTGGGGCGCGGTGAAGCTGGAAACCGCGCTGGCGGTGCTGACCGAGACGGACCTCAAGCTGCGCTCCGCCGGGCAGCACGCGCCAGCGCTGGCGCTGGTCGAACGGGCCTTTATCCGTCTGGCGATGCTGGGCGCACAACGTTGATTTTGGGAGAGGAAATTCAATGTACACAGTCATCGGCGGCACCAAGACCCGCGCCTTTCGCGTCATGTGGATGCTCGAAGAATTGGGCCAGCCCTACGATTTGAACCCCGCGGCACCCCGCTCGGACGAGGCGCGCAAATACAACCCTTCGGGCAAGATCCCCGCGCTTGTGGACGGCGATGAGGTGCTGACCGATTCCGTTGCCGTCATGACCTATCTCGCCGACAAACACGGCGCGCTCACCGCCCCCGCCGGAACGCCCGCGCGGGCGCGGCAGGATGCGATGACCTTTTGGCTGATCGACGAATTCGACGCGGTGCTTTGGGCCGCGGCAAAGCACAGTTTCGTCTTGCCCGAAGAGGCCCGCGTGCCCGCCATCAAGGACAGCCTGAAGGCCGAGTTCGAGCGTGCGGCCAGCACCCTGTCCGACCGGCTTGAGGGGCCTTTCCTGATGGGCGATCAGATCACCCTGCCCGACCTTTTGGCGGTGCATTGCATCAATTGGTCGATCGGCGCGAAGTTTCCACGGGTGGATGACAAGCTGAACCTCTGGGCGAAATCCCTGCGCGAACGCCCCGCTTTCCTCGCCGCGATGGCCAAGGAAGGCGGTTAACCCCGCGCCCATTCCACAGCATGGCGGCCTGCCCAATGGCCGGTCGCCAGACAGCCGTTGAGCAAATAGCCGCCCGTGGGCGCTTCCCAATCCAGCATTTCCCCTGCGGCAAAGACGCCCGGCAGCGCGCGCAGCATCAGCCCCGCGTCCAGCGCGTCGAGCGCTATGCCCCCCGCCGTCGAAATCGCCTCATCCATCGGGCGCAGCCCGGCGTGGGCGATGGGCAGGTCTTTCAGCAAGGCGGCCAGCGCCCCGGCCTCCTGCGGCAGCGGGCGCGCCATCTCTTGCAGCAGCGCGATCTGGGCGGGGCTCAGCTTCAGCCGTTTGCGCAGATGGTTGGCCTGACTGTCCTTGCCGCGCGGCTTTGCCAAACGCGCCGTCACCTCGTCGGCCTGCAAGTCCGGCAGTAGATCAAGCGTCAGCCCCTGCCCCTCGCGCAGCCCGCGCGAGACGCTATAGATGCCGCCCCCCTCCAGCCCACGGGCCGAGATCACCGCCTCCCCGCGCGAGCGGTAGGGGCCAGCCTGCCATGCCACCCCCTTGAGCGCTGCGCCGAAATGGCGCGTCATATGCGGGGACCAATCGACCAACAGCCCGACATTGGCCGGGGCGAAATCCTGCAGGTCCACGCCACGCGCCACCAGCAGGGGCGCCCATTCGCCAGTGGCGCCAAGCCGCCGCCAACTCGCCCCGCCAAGCGCCAGCACCGTCACATCGGCCTCGACCGCTTCCCGCCCGCCGGGCGTATCGAAGGTGAGTGCGTCCCCCTCCCAACCACGCCACTGCCAACGGGTGTTGATCGTCACTCCGTCTTCCGCCAGCCGCGCGAGCCATGCCCGCAGCAGGGGCGAGGCTTTCATCGCCCGGGGGAAAACCCGCCCGGTGGAGCCGGTAAAGACCTCCTGTCCCAGCCCTTCAGCCCAGTCCTGCACCGCTTGGGCATCAAAGGCCTCCAGCATCGGACGCAAGGCTTGCTGCGCTTCTTCATAGGCGGCGAGGAAGGGGGCGAAGGGCTCGGACTTGGTCAGGTTCAACCCGGATTTGCCCGCCATCAAGAACTTGCGCCCGACCGAAGGTTTCGCCTCACAAAGCGTGACCGACAGCCCCGCCTGCGCCATGACCTCTGCCGCCATCAGCCCCGCCGGGCCGCCCCCGATGACCAAGGCGCGGGTCACGCGGCGCGCTCTTCGATCTGGTTTTCTGACGGGGAAGCCATGGGCCTGTCCTTGCCTTAGGGAGGATTTGACACATCCTCTTGCCTGCCGTGGCCCTGCAATGCAAGCGAAAGGGAGGACCGTGACCCAAGGCGAAACCGTGCCACATTGCCCGCTCTGCCACCGGCCCATCCCTGAGGACGTGCCGCAGAGCCTGCATCACCTGATCCCCAAACTGCGCGGTGGCAAGGGCGGGCCGACGGTGCTGATGCATCACATCTGCCACCGAGAGGTGCACGCCGCCCTGACCGAGACCGAACTGGCGCGGCACTATAACACGCCCGAAGCACTGCGCAGTCATCCGAGGCTTGCCAAATTCGCCGCATGGGTGGCGAAACGCCCGCCCGGTTTCCGCTCCAAAGTGCCCGGAGGCACGCGCAAACGTTAGGCGGGGCCGCACATCCGTTTGATTTCCTGCGCGACGTCCGGACTTGCCGCCACTGTGTCGACGGCCAGCGACTGCGCGTGATCTTGCACCTCCTCCGCCGCGACTATGCGGTCGATCAGGCCAAAAGTCAGCGCCTCCTCCGCCGTGATCTTTTGCCCGCCCATCAGCAAGAGCTTGGTCCGCGCAGGGCCGATCAGCGCCGCCATTCGCGCCGGGTCAGAGGGCTGCGGCAAAAAGCCCAGCTTCATCACCGGATAGAAGAACTTCGCCCCCGGCACCGCGATGCGCAGATCACAGGCCAGCGCCATGCCCATCGCACCGCCCGCCAACGTGCCGTTAAGCGCGGCGATGCTCAGCCCCGGCAAGGCGGCCACCGCGCCCGAGAGACGCTCCCAAACATCCGATTTCGCAAGGCCCGCGCGGGCTTCGTCCCGATCAGCCCCGGCGCTGAACACCTTGCCGCGCCCGGTCAGGATCACCGCGCGGGCGGCCTGCGCCTCTTCCATGATCTCGGCGAGTTCGACCAGCATGGCATGGGTCAGGGAATTGGCCTTGTCGGGGCGGTTGATCGTGATGGACCAGATGTCGCCCGCGCGGTCAAGCTCGATCATATCAGGCCCACCGCCTTGCGGATGCCTTCGTCGCGCAGGGAAATCTCATCGCCCAAGAAGCGATCCGCCTCCGGGCCGCACATCCACAGCAGCGCGCGGGCGGGCCAATCGGCGGGGATATGCACGTCCCAATCCAACTGGCTGACCGGGTTCACGCCGCTGTCCTTGATGTCGCGCTGCATGTCGGTGGCCACGGTGCCGGGGGACAGGCCGATGGCGCGGATGCCGTTGCCGCCCTCTTCGTGGTGCAAACACTGGGTCAGCATATTCGCCGCCGCCTTTGACGCGCAGTAGTGGCTCCACGCCTCGACCGGGTTATGCGCCGCGCCCGAAGAGATCGTCAGCACCGTGCCGCCTCCGTTTTCCTTCATCAAGGGCAGCGCCGCGCGCATGCCGTGGAAGACACCCGTGACATTGATGTTGATTGCCTTGGCCCAATCCGCGGGATCGGCCTCTCCCATGAGCGAGATCGGGTCGATCACGCCTGCGTTGTTGATCAGCACGTCGAGGCCACCAAAGGCCCGGCGCGTGGTCTCGACCGCCGAGGTCATCTCGTTATAGCGGGTCACGTCGCAGGGGATGGCGATGGCCTGTTTGCCCAACTCTCCGGCCAATTCGGCGATGGCATCCTGACTGCGCGCCAACAGGGCGACATTGCCGCCCGCCTCGGCGAACACACGCGCGGCGGCGGCGCCGATGCCCCGGCTCGCGCCGGTAATCATGATCGTCTTGCCTGTCATGTCCATGGGGGGATCCTTCCGCTTGTTTTGTACATTGCTTGAGGGCTGTGGTAATCTGCCGATCAACCCGGGTCTAGCCTCGCATCGCTTGACCCTGCGCGGGGATTGGCAGACCCTATGCGTAACTCATTGCCGAAAAGGATTTTCCGATGTCTCGCATTTCCACCGCGTCGCTGTTCCTCGCCCTGCCGGTCACGCTGGCTTCGACGCCCCTCTGGGCCGATCTGACCCCTTCCGACGTCTGGGGCGATTGGCGCCAGTATATGGAGAGCATGGGCTATGAGGTCGAGGCAAGCGAAGCCTTCAACGGCGATGACCTGACCGTCAGCGATGTGACCCTGAAAATGGACATGGCCGAAGAGGGCGGCGATTTCTCCATGTCGCTCGGCACGCTGAGCTTTGAGCCCGAAGGCGACGGGGCGGTCAATATCCGCATGCCCACCGTCATGCCGATGACGATCAACGTCGCGCCCGAAACGCCCGAGGATGAACCGGTGTCGATGGTATTGAACTACGCCCAGACCGCGCCGGTGATGCGCGCCAGCGGCAGCGCCGAGGCACTGCAATACGACTATGCCGCCGACAGCATTTCGCTCACGCTGGCCGGGCTCAAAGTGGGCGAGCAAAGCTATACCGAGGAAGAAGCCAAGTTCACTCTGATCGGCACCGGCGTCAGCAGCCGGACCGAGATGACCGGGACCGAGACGCGCCGCTATGACCAATCGGGCCGCATCGACAGCCTGCAATATGACGTGGTGATGAAAACCCCCGAAGACCCGGCCCGCGTCGCCGTCACAGGCGGGGTCGATCAGGTGGTCTTTGACGGCAGCGGCACCTTGCCGATGATCGACGCAGGCGCCGACGTGGCCGCGATGATGCGCGAAGGCCTTGCCTTCGACGGCAGCTTTACCGCTGGCGCGGGCCGCACCGACATGCAGGTTTCCGACCCCGAAAATGGGGAGTTTCAACTGATCTCAAGCTCGACCGGGGCAAAACTCGGCGTGGCCATGGGGCCTGAGGGGCTTTCTTATGACGGCGGCCAGCAGGACATCGAAGTCAGCGTGACCGCCGCCGACATGCCCTTCCCGATCCAGTTCAGCATGGCAGAAAGCGCCTTTAACCTCAAAATGCCGGTATTGAAGTCCGAAGAGCCGCAGGATTTCGCCTTTGGCGTTACGCTCGACCGTTTTGAGATGTCGGACATGATCTGGGGCATCTTCGACCCCACCGGCCAATTGCCCCGCGACCCGGCGACCTTGGTCGTGGACCTGTCGGGCAAGGCCAAACTGCTGTTCGAACTGATGGACCCCGAAGTCACCGCCACCATGGGCGATGAGGCCCCGGGCGAGATTCACGCGCTTAACGTGAACGAAGTGTCGCTGGACGTGGCCGGGGCCGAGTTCGACGCCTCGGGCGCGATCACCTTTGACAATGACGATATGCAAACCGTGGCCGGCATGCCGAAACCTCTGGGCGCGCTGGACCTGTCGCTGGTCGGCGGCGTGGCCCTGCTCGACAAACTGGTGGCGATGGGCCTCGTGCCGCAGGATCAGGCGATGGGCGCGCGGATGATGATGGGCCTCTTCACCGTACCGGGCGAGGGCGAAGATTCCCTGACCTCCAGAATCGAGTTCACCGAAGAGGGCGGCATCCTCGCCAACGGTCAGCAGATCAAATAACCGGCGGCGCGGCCCTGCGCCGCGCCTGCCCTATCTGGGAAAATAGAGCCCAGCCCTTGCCCCCCGCGGGGCGGGGGATTACCCCTTTTCCAACCCCAAAAGGAGCCAGACCATGCCAGACGCCCTTGATGCATTGACCAAGTCCCTCCTTCACGCGGCGACCAAGGCCGGGGCGGATGCGGCCGATGCCATGGCGATCACGGCAAGCTCTGTCTCGATCGAAGTGCGCGGCGGGGCGCTGGAACAGGCCGAACGCTCCGAAGGGACGGACATCGGGTTGCGGGTCTTCGTCGGCCAACGCTCGGCCAATGTCTCGGCCTCCGACACGTCATCGCGCACGATCGAAGAGATGGCCGAACGCGCCGTCGCCATGGCCAGAGAAGCGCCCGAAGACCCCTATTCCGGGCTGGCCGATCCCGATCAACTCTCACCCCGCCGCGATGCCGAAGGGTTGGAGCTTTGCGATCCCACGCCCGAACCTTCCCCCGAAGCCCTGCAAGAGGACGCCGCCCGCGCCGAAGCCGCCGCACTGGCCGTCAAAGGGGTCAGCCAAGTGCAATCGGCGGGCGCGGGCTATGGCGCGCAAGAGATTTACCTCGCCGCGACAAACGGGTTCGAGGGCGGCTATGCCCGCAGCGAACGCGGGCTGTCCTGTGTCGCCATCGCAGGCAGCGGCACCGGGATGGAGCGGGATTACGACGGCGACAGCCGCATCTTTCAGGCCGATCTGCGCGACGCGCAGGAGATCGGCACCCGCGCGGGCGAACGCGCGCTGGCGCGGCTCGATGCCCGCAAGCCCCCCACCGGCAGCTACCCGGTGCTGTTTGACGAACGCATCGCCGCCTCGCTGATCGGGCACCTCTTGGGGGCGATCAACGGTCAGGCGATTGCGCGCGGCGCGTCCTTCCTGCGCGATGCCAAGGGCGAACAGGTGCTGCCCGAAGCCCTATCCCTGATCGAAGACCCGACCCGCATCCGCGCCACCGGCTCGCGCCCCTTTGACGCCGAAGGGCTGCCGACCCAGCGGCGGGCCATCGTCGACAAAGGCATCTTGCAAGATTGGACACTCGACCTCGCCACCGCCCGCAAGCTGGAACTCAGCCCCACCGGCAACGCCGCGCGCGGCCCCGGCTCTGGCCCTCAGCCCTCGAACTGGAACATCGCGCTGACCCAAGGCGAGGCCAGCCGCGACGATCTGATTGCCGAGATGGGCACGGGGCTTTTGGTGACCTCCATGATCGGCAGCACGATCAACCCCAACACGGGCGACTATTCGCGCGGCGCCTCGGGCCTCTGGGTCGAGAATGGTGAGATCACCCATGCGATCAACGAATGCACCATCGCGGGCAACCTGCGCGACATGCTGCGGGCGATGATCCCCGCCAATGACGCGCGGACGCATCTTAGCCGCGTCGTGCCCTCGCTGCTGGTGCCGGGAATGACCCTTGCCGGTGCCTAAGGACGATCTCACCCTGCTGATCGACGCCGCCCGCAAGGCGGGTGCCGTGGCGCGCGGCTTTGTCGGGGCCACGGCGAAACGCTGGGACAAGCCCGATAACGCAGGCCCGGTGACCGAAGCCGATCTGGCGGTGAACGATCTGCTACTGTCAGAGTTGCGCAGCGCGCGGCACGACTATGGCTGGCTGTCCGAAGAGACCGAGGACAATACCGATCGACTCTCTCATGAGCGGGTCTTTATCATCGACCCGATCGACGGCACCCGCAGCTTTGTCGAAGGGTCCGACACTTGGGCGCACTCGCTGGCGATAGCCGAGGGCGGCGCGGTGACGGCGGCGGTGGTCTATCTGCCGATGCGCGACATGCTCTATGCCGCGCACCGGGGAGGCGGGGCCACGTTGAACGGCGCGCCGATCCGCACCTCCGAGGTCGGCAAACTGGCCGAGGCGACGGTGCTTGCCGCGCGGCCCGCGCTGGTGGCCGAACGCTGGCACGGCGGCGCGGCACCGGTGTTCAAACGCAGCTACCGCCCCTCGCTGGCCTACCGTATGGCGCTGGTGGCCGATGCATCCTTCGACGCGATGATCACCCTGCGCCGCACATGGGAATGGGACATCGCCGCAGGCACGTTGATCGTGGCCGAAGCGGGTGGCAGTTGCACCACCGCCACGGGCGCACCGCTCAGGTTCAACAACCGCGACCCGCGTGTCGATGGCATCGTGGCGGGTGGCCCTTCGGTGCAGCGCGCGCTGATCGACGCCCTTGCGTGACCGGCCTCATCTGCTAGGCACTATGCGCAGCACCGCAGCTTTGACAGATCAAAGGACAGCTTCATGACCCAACGCCTGCACCTTGTTTTCGGTGGCGAACTTGTCGATCCGACCAAGAACGCGTTCAAGAATGTCGATGACATCCACATCGTCGGGATCTTCCCCAACTATGCCAGCGCCTATGACGCATGGAAATCCGAAGCGCATCGCACCGTCGATAACGCGCATATGCGCTATTACATCGCCCATCTGCACCGCCTGCGCGACGAAGAGACATCGGCCTCGCCCACCGAAGAGCTGGAATAAACCACCATGGCGGCGCGGTCGCTGGGGCTTGCAGCCTATCGCGCCCTCGTGCGCCGGGGCGGGGCCGAAGACGCGCCGCCCTATATCCCGCGCCCCGAGGGGGAACTGGTCTGGATGCATGCCGCCGAAGCGGGCAACGTGCTGGCCGTGCTCGACCTTGCCAAACGGTTCATGGCGATGCGCGACCGGGCCGCGGTGCTGGTCACCCTCTCGGAAAGCGCGGCGGCCCAAGAGCTGCCCACGCCCGAGACGCGCGATCTGTTCATCCTCCCCGCCCCCAGCGAACACCCCGACAATGTGGCGCGCTTCCTTGACCATTGGCGGCCTGATTTCTGCCTGTGGACATGGGGCGGGCTGAGGCCCAACCTCGTGTTGGAGACCGCAGGGCGCGGCTGCCCCATGATGATGATCGACGCCGACAGCGCCGGTTTCGATGGCCGCCGGGACCGTTGGCTGCCCGATGTGACGCGGCAGTTACTGGCGGCTTTCGATCAGGTGTTGACCCGTTCCCCCGCCGTGCTGCGCCGTCTCGTGCAACTGGGCCTGCCGCGCAACAAGGGGCAGGTGACCTCGCCGCTGTTGGCGGGTGGTCAGGCGCTGCGCTGCGCGGAATCGGATTTGGCGGATATGTCGGCCTGCCTTGTCGGGCGTCCGGTTTGGTATGCGACGCAGGTTTTGGCTGAAGAGATACCCGTCATTCTCACTGCCCATCGCCAAGCGCTGCGCCTCTCGCATCGGTTGCTGCTTATCCTGCACACCCATGATTACCCGACCGCCGATATCGCTTATGAGCGCGCCCGCGCGCGGGGGTTCACCACGATGCGGTGGGGCGATGACCCCTACCCCGATGAGACGACACAGGTCATGGTGGCGGACGATCCCGGCGACCGGGGGTTGTTCTTTCGGGTGGCGCCGGTGTCTTTCCTCGGGTCTTCGCTGGTCTCGGGCCACGGCGGCTGCGACCCGTTCGAGGCGGCGGCGCTTGGCTCGGCGGTGCTTTACGGCCCCAAGGTGCGCAACTTCCTGCCCTCTTACGGGCGGCTCGCCACGGCAGGCGCGGCGCGGATCGTCAATGACGCGGGCGCGCTTGGCAATGCGGTGTCGCGTTTGATCGCGCCGGATCAGGCCGCCACGATGGCCCATGCGGGCTGGGACGTGATCAGCGAAGGGGCCGAACTGGCCGATAGGGTGATTGAGATGGTGCAAGACCGGCTCGACGAAGAAATGGGAGCATCCGATGCGCGCGCCTGATTTCTGGCATCTGCCCCGCCCCGACTGGCGCGCACGGCTGTTGCAACCGCTGGGCGCGCTCTATGCCACGGCCACCGCGCGGCGGCTGGCGGGCGGCAGGCCGCTGCGGTTGGGGGTGCCGGTGATCTGCGTCGGCAACATCAACGCAGGCGGCACCGGCAAGACGCCCACGGTGATGGCTGTGCTGCAATATCTGCTGGAGCGCGGCCATCGCCCGCATGTCGTCTCACGCGGCTATGGCGGCACGCTAGAGGGGCCAGTGCGGGTCGACCCCCTGCAGCACAGCGCCGAGGAGGTCGGGGACGAGCCACTGCTGCTCGCCGCCTTTGCAGATGTCTGGGTCGCCCGGGATCGCGCAGCGGGGGCGCAAGCCGCCGAAGCGGCGGGGGCCACGGTGGTGGTGCTGGATGACGGCTTTCAGAACCCCGCGTTGGTGCAGAATCTGAGCATCGTCGTGGTGGATGCGGTGAAAGGGTTCGGCAACGGCCTCTGCCTGCCTGCCGGGCCGTTGCGTGAGCCTGTCGCGGCAGGGCTGGCGCGGGCTGACCTGTTGCTCTCTATCGGGGATGAGGCGGCGCAGGCGCGCTTTGCGAAACGGCTGCCTAAGACAGACCTGCCCCATGCGCGCGCCGAACTCGCCCCGCTGCAAACCGGAATGGATTGGTCGGATTCCCAAGTCCTCGCCTTTGCGGGCATCGGCCATCCCGAGAAATTTTTCGCCACCCTGCGCGGGCTGGGGGCAACGATCCTTCACGCCGAGGCGCTGGAGGATCACCAGCCGCTGACCTCGCGGCTGATGTTGCGGCTGGAGGCCGAGGCCGCGATGCGCGGCGCCCAGCTTGTTACAACCGAGAAAGACGCGGTGCGCCTGCCGATGGAGTTCCGCGCCAAGGTGCTGACCCTGCCGGTGCGCCTGTCCCTGCCCGAAGGCAACGCGCTGCATGCAGCGCTGGACAGGCTGCCACCGCCTTAGGCCTTGTTGTCTTCGCCCAGTTTCGGCGCAGGCCGGTGCAGCGAAAGCTCGGCCCCCGAAAAGGTGAAGGGTGACCGCAGCCCCGGCACACCGTCCAGTTCAATCTGCATGCCCCGCGCCACGACCTGCGGATCGGCCATGACATCGGCCATGTCGTTGATCGGCCCGGCAGGCACGCCATGCGCCTCGCAGGCGGCAAGCAGATCATCACGGCTGCGCAGACGAGTGGCCCCGGTCAGGCGACGGATCATCTCGGGCCGATTGGCGACACGGTCGGCGTTCTTGAGGTACTCCGGCGCGGTGGCCATGTCATCGAGCCCCAGCAATTGACACAGGCGTTGGTACTGCCCGTCATTGCCCGTGGCGATGATGAGATGGCCGTCGGAACACTCAAACACCTCATAGGGCGTCAGGTTGGGGTGGGCGTTGCCCATCCGCGTCGGTGCCTTGCCGGTGGTGAGATAGTTCATCGCCTGATTGCCGGTGATCGCCACGGCGCAGTCGAGCAGGGCCATATCGATATGCTGCCCGACGCCGGTTTGGTGGCGCTGGTGAACGGCGGCCAGAATCGCGGTGCTGGCATAGACCCCGGTAAAGATATCGGTGATCGCCATGCCGGATTTCTGCGGCTGGCCGTCCCGCTCTCCGGTGATCGACATCAGGCCGGACATGCCTTGGATGATGAAATCATAACCCGCGCGATGGGCATAAGGCCCGGTGTGGCCGAACCCCGTGATCGAACAATAGATCAGCTTCGGGAACTGGGCAGACAGGCTGGCATAGTCCAACCCGTATTTCGCCAATCCCCCGGTCTTGAAATTCTCGATCAGGATATCCGCATCGGCCAAAAGCTCTTTGACCTGCGCCTGACCTTCCTCAGTGCGGAAATCCACGGTGACCGAGGCTTTGCCCCGGTTGGTCGAGTGGAAATAGGAAGCGGTGACATCCTCGTCCCGGGTGACGAAGGGTGGCCCCCATTGGCGGGTGTCATCCCCCGCCGGGCTTTCCACTTTGATCACCTCGCATCCGAGGTCCGACAGTGTCTGACCGGCCCAAGGGCCAGCCAGAACACGCGCCAATTCGACGACTTTCAGTCCTGCGAGCGGTGCGGTCATTAGCCAGCCAGCGCTTCGTCGAGGATTTCCTTCATGTCGGCATAGGACATGTTGGAGTGTTTCTTGCCGTCGATGACAAAGCTCGGCGTGCTTGAGATGTCATCCTCTTTGGCGTTTGCGGTGTACCATGCCACCAGCGCCTCGGCCATTTCACCGTCTTTCAGGCATTCATCCAGCGTCTCGTTGTCGAGCCCGGCCAGACGGCCAATCTTGCGCAGCTCATCGACGATGGCGGCAGGTTCGCCAGCGCGGGTCCATTCGCTTTGCGATTTGTAGATCAGGTCAGCGATGCCAAAGAACTTCTCCTGCCCGCCGCAGCGCGCCACCATGGAGGCCCAGAGACCGTAGCGATCGAAATAGACTTCGCGGTAGATGAACTTGACCTTGCCGCTGTCGATGTAATCGGCCTTCAGCTTTTTGAAGGTCTCGTTGTGGAAGGTCGCGCAATGCGGGCAGGTGAAAGAGGCGTATTCGACAACCGTCACCGGCGCGTTCTCATCGCCCAAGACCATCTCGGTGATGCCGGAGGTGTCGACTTCGCCCTCGGTGGTTTGCGCGTTCGCGGCGCCGACGAAGGGGGTCAGCGCAGTGCTGCCCAGGGGGGCCGAGCCAAAGCTGCTGGCAGCGAACCAGCCACCGACGCCGAGGGTGGCAAGACCGCCAAGGATTACGTTTCTGCGATTCATAGGATGTTCCTTCCGTTTGACCAGCTATCAGATCGTCAGCTTTGGTTCTTGTTCAATATGTTCTCGCCCAGACGTGCAAGGGCCTCGCGCAGCCCCTCATCGGCCACCGGCTTGGCGGCTTCGGCTGCTTTTTGTTGCAACGCGGGGTTGGGGCGGGGCTTCTCGCCCTTGGGCTTGTGATCGAAGGCCACCCGCCCTTCGGCAAATCCGGTCGCCGCCGTTTGGGTGATCCGCACCCGCGCGATGGCGTTGTAGCCGTAGACCGCGTTGACCCGCGCGCGCAGTTGCTCTTTCTGCATTTCCAGCATGGGCGCATTGGCCCCGGTGGTCAGCAGGGTCAGAGTGGCACCGATGCCCTCCTTGCGGCCATAGCTGACCTCGACAGGGCGCGAGATGGCGGCGGTTGCCTCGCCCGCGATCTCGGCCCAATGGGTCAGCAGACGCGATTGCGCAAAGCCGCGCGTCTCGCTCGCCTTGCGGATCTGTTGCGACAGCAGGCTGTTGGTGCGTTTGAACCCTTTTGTAGTCGTACGACGTGGCGGCATGGCTTTGTTTCCCGAATGTGCTGACATACATAACCATTTGCCCCAGCGTCACCAGCCCCCGACCCGTCGAAAGGCCTAAACATTGCGTGAGAAAACCCGCGTCAGCGAGCTGCCGCCGATCCTGCTAGAGTGGTACGACACCCACGCCCGCGCCCTGCCATGGCGGGTGCCGCCGCAGGACCGGATCGCCGGGGTCATGCCCGACCCCTACCGCATCTGGCTGAGCGAGGTCATGTTGCAGCAGACCACCGTGGCCACGGTAAAGGATTACTTCGCACGGTTCACCGCCCGCTGGCCGGATGTCGCCGCCCTCGCCGCTGCCGAGGATGCCGATGTGATGGCCGAATGGGCCGGGCTTGGCTATTACGCCCGCGCCCGCAACCTGCTCAAATGCGCGCGGGTGGTGGTGGATGAGCATGGCGGCAATTTCCCCGCGGATCACGACGCGCTGCTGAAACTGCCGGGGATCGGGCCCTATACGGCGGCGGCGATTGCCTCCATCGCCTTCGATCTGCCCCATGCGGTGCTCGACGGCAATGTGGAGCGGGTGATGGCGCGGGTCTATGACATCCACACGCCCCTGCCCGCCGCCAAGCCCGAGCTGATGGCCCGGGCCGCCGCCCTGACTCCGGCGGCCCGGCCCGGCGACTATGCCCAAGCGGTGATGGATCTGGGCGCCACGATCTGCACCCCGAAATCCCCCGCCTGCGGCATCTGCCCTTGGCGCGATCCCTGCGCCGCGCGGGCGGAAGGCACGGCAGCGCTCTTGCCCAAGAAGACGCCGAAGAAACCGAAACCCATTCGGCACGGCACCGTCTATCTGGCAGAGCGCGAGGATGGCGCATGGCTGCTAGAGACGCGGCCCGAGAAGGGGCTGCTTGGCGGCATGCTCGGCTGGCCCGGCTCCGACTGGGTCGACACGTCAGAGCCGCGCCCGGAAGGCACGCCGCCCTTGGCCGCCGATTGGCGCGCCCTGCCCGGGGAGGTGCGCCATACCTTCACCCATTTCCATCTGATGTTGACGGTGCAGCACGCCCGGGTGGGCCATGACAGCCGCCCCGAAAACGGTGAATTCATCGGCCAGAACCAGTTCCGCCCCAGCGATCTGCCCACCGTCATGCGCAAAGCTTTCGACCTCGCGCGCTAGCGCCGCGTCAGGCTTTGAGCCTCGGGCAAACTGCGGTATATCTGGCGCGCAACTATGAGGTGCCCCATGGCCAACCGCATCATCGCCGCCCAAGACCTCGCCCGCCTGTCCCGCGCGCTGCCTTTCTGGATGTCCCTGCTGCTGATCCCGCTGGCATGGTTCTGCGCCACACAGGGCGGCTGGACCATCGCGCTGCTACCGCTGGTGACATGGTATCTGTTTTCGATGCTCGACGCGGTGCTGGGGCTGAACCTCGACAACGCCGATCTGGAAGCGACGGAGGATGATCTTTATTGGTACCGCCTCGTCACCCTGCTCTGGACTCCGCTGCAATGCCTGACCGTTTTTGGCCTGATCTACTACGCCACCCGCGCCGGGCATCTAGACACGGCAGAGCGGATCTTTCTGTTCTTCGGCGTCGGCGTCATCACCGGCACCATCGGGATCAACTACAGCCATGAGCTGATGCACCAGCGGAACAAGACCGAACGGCGGCTGGCGGATATCCTGCTGGCCATGGTGCTATATTCGCATTTCCGGTCTGAGCATCTGTTGGTGCACCACCGCCATGTCGGCACCCCGCGCGACACGGTGACGGCGCGCTACAACGAAGGGTTTCATCGCTTCTACCCCCGCGTACTGCGCGAGTCGCTGACCTCGGCCTTTCAAGCGGAGAAGAACATGCTGGCCCGCAAGGGGCTGCCCTGGACCGATCCGGGCAATCCCTTTTTCAAATACTGGGCGCTGCAAGCCACCTTTTTGCTGCTGGCGCTGATCTTGGGCGGGTGGAGCGGTCTGGGCCTGTTCCTTGTCCAAGCCGGGGTGGCGATCTGGCAATTGGAACTGGTCAATTACATCGAACACTACGGGCTGACGCGTAAACATCTGGGCGGCGGGAAATATGAACATGTCCAACCGCGCCATTCGTGGAACGCGGCGCATAAGGCCAGCAACTGGCTGCTGATCAACTTGCAACGCCATTCCGATCACCATTACAAACCCGACCGGCGCTTTCCGGTCTTGCAGACCTATGGCACGGGCGATGCGCCGCAGCTTCCCTATGGCTATCCGGTGATGACCATGGCCGCCATGGTGCCGCCGCTGTGGCGGCGCGTCATGAACCCGCGGGTGCGCAAATGGCGCGAGATGTATTACCCCGAGATCACCGATTGGAAAGCCTACAACAAGGCCAGCAATCCCCTGCCCCGGCTCTGAACACGGCAACGCAAAGTTAAACTTTGCCTGCCAGAAAAGCTGCGACTGTTACCTGTGGAGTGGTATTGATGCAGCACCAAGACGCGCCCGCGCGGGCGGCCTATGATGGCACCTGTCTGATCGTCGAAGACAGTGAGTTTGACCGAAAAAGGCTGCGCCGCGTTCTGGCCCGCGCCTATGGCGGGATGCAGGTCGAATTCGCCCCCAGCATCGAAGCGGCACGCCGGGCGCTCAGCGCCGGGGACAAGGCGCTGATCCTGCTCGACAACAACTTGCCCGATGGGCTAGGCGCGAATTTCGCGCTGGAACTGGCCTGTGATCATCGCCACGCTCAAACCCCCGTCATCATGCTCAGCGATTGGCCCTCTCCGGTCATGTGGGAGAAAGCCGCCTCGGCCGGGGTGCTCTATGTGGTGAATAAATGCGATTTCGATGCCAGCTACCTCGCCGCTGCGCTGCGCGCGCTTCAGGGCCGCAACCGGCAGATGCATTAGGCCAGCCTCACGTGAAAAGCAGAACCAAAAAAACCCCGCCATCGGGCGGGGTCAAGGTAGGCACCCGTGTGCATGCCCCTCACGCAGAGGGGCCACGGGTGCCGGCGGTGTTCAATTATCCGGGGTGGATCAGTTCGCCATCTCGGCCCTGATCTGCTGACGCAGAATGTCGATGGGGACATTCTTGCCGTCTTTCTTGTAGCACCAATAGGTCCAGCCGTTGCAGCTGGGTGCTTTCTCATAGGCCGCGCCCACCTGATGGATCGACCCTTTGACATCGCTGCCGATCAGGGTGCCATCAGCGCGGACCTTGGCCTTGTGGCGGCCATTCATGGAATAGAGGTTCTCACCCGGGCGCAGCATGCCGCGCTCGACCAACTGGCCGAAGGGCACCCGCGGCTCGGCGCGTTTGGAAGTGGTGGTTTGCAGCGCTTCGTTGTCGAATTTGCGCACCATCGAGATCCGCTTTTCTGCAACCTTGCGATAGGCTTCCTCACGCTCGATCCCGATGAAGTCACGGCCCAGCATCTTGGCGACGGCCCCGGTGGTGCCGGTGCCAAAGAACGGGTCGAGGATCACATCGCCGGGGTTGGTCGAACCAACGAGGATGCGGTGCAGCAGGCTTTCTGGCTTTTGCGTCGGATGCGCTTTCTCGCCCCCCTCATCCTTCAGACGCTCATGGCCGGTGCAGATCGGCAGCACCCAATCGCTGCGCATCTGGATACCTTCGTTCAGCGCCTTCAGCGCCTCATAGTTGAAGGTGTATTTGCTGTTCTCGCTCTTACCGGCCCAGATCATCGTCTCATGGGCATTGGTGAAACGCTTGCCACGGAAGTTCGGCATCGGGTTGGATTTGCGCCAGACCACGTCGTTGAGGATCCAAAAGCCCTGATCCTGAAGCGCGGCACCGACGCGGAAGATGTTGTGGTAGCTGCCGATCACCCAGATCGCGCCATCGGGCTTGAGCAGACGCCGCGCGGCTTTAAGCCATGCGCGGGTGAATTCGTCATAGGCTTTGAAGCTGGCGAATT
Source organism: Sulfitobacter sp. 1A13353 (assembly GCF_043557255.1). Taxonomy (NCBI): domain Bacteria; kingdom Pseudomonadati; phylum Pseudomonadota; class Alphaproteobacteria; order Rhodobacterales; family Roseobacteraceae; genus Sulfitobacter; species Sulfitobacter sp. 1A13353. The sequence goes on from NZ_JBIFFS010000001.1 coordinate 111,632, forward strand.
GGTCCCATTCGTCATCAACTGCATCGACCTTGGAGTTGTCGGGGCGATGCAAATCACCTCGCAACTGCAAGTTGTAGGGCGGATCCGCGAAGATCAGATCCACCGATTCTGCTGGGAGGGCGTTCATTGCCTCAATGCAATCGCCCGCAACAATAGTGTTCAAGGGAAGCGCCGCGGCGCCCTTTGTCATCGTTTTCATATCTCTGCCTCATTACCCGGCGCTTAAGCGCTCATTGGTTGTGGATAAAATGAGCCATCAGAGAATCGCGGTCAATTTCTTTTTTGAATCAATCGGTTAACAAATTCGCTTGATACAAGATATTGTGTACCGGCTTGAACAAACGTCTATGGTGTGGGGTGACACCAAGATCCTGCAGGGCGGCGATGTGGCTTTTCGAGCCATAGCCCATATTGGTTTCCCAACCGTAACCCGGATGTTGTTGCGCCAAATCCACCATGAGGTTATCGCGTACGGTTTTCGCAACAATAGAAGCCGCTGAGATCGACAGGCAGCGCGCATCGCCCTTCACCACAGGTTGCGCGGGCAGCGCCAGATCCCGCGGGAGCATATTGCCGTCGATCAACGCATAGTCCGCCTTGCAGGCCAAACCGGCCAAGGCGCGGGTCATGGCCAGATGGCTGGCACGCAAGATGTTGTGTTCCTCGATCTCTTCGACCGTGGCATGGGCCACGCAGACCACGGCGACCGACATGATTTCTTCATAAAGCTTTTCGCGGGCGCGGGCGGTCAGTTTCTTGGAATCGTTCAGCCCCTCGGGGATCTGCCCTTCGGCAAAGACCACGGCAGCGGCAGTGACCGGCCCGGCCAGCGGGCCACGGCCCACTTCGTCCACACCGGCGATGGTGCGAAAGCCGCGGGTCATCGCCCCGCGTTCGAGTTCATAGTCAGGTATCATGGGGCTGGTGAAACCGCATGCGCCCAAAAGGTGCAACAAAAAAGAGAAAGGGGAGGCGCCCGAACACCCCCCCTTTCAAAACCCGAGCGACAGGGACGTGCCGCTCGGTCAAGGCACGCCGGATTTACCGACGCGCCAAGCTGTAACCCGAGTCGCGCAGACAGCGGGCGTCATAGCCATAGCGCGCGCCCTCGGCGGTACTGACGCGTTTGGCGCAGTAGCGGGGCAGGCGATCGGCATAGGAGTAATTTTTCTCAAGGCAGGGCTCGCCAAACATCATGACCTTGCCCTCATCGCCCTCATAGCTGCGGAAGCACTGCTGCGGCAGCAGCTTGCGGTCCACGCGCTCAGGCAGGGGGCGCACTTCGCGCTCAGGGTAGGTGGTACGGTCGCGCTCAGGGCGGGTCCAGTCGCCGCGACGCGGCGCGGGGCGCGGGTTAACATAGGGGCGCGGATGGGGTCGCTTGGAAACCGTGGGGTAATACCGGGGCGCCTCATAGACCGGCGCGGCGCGGCGGCGGGTCACGGTCTCACGCTCTTTGCGCTCTTTGTTGTTGTTGTCGTAGATCATCTTGCCCACGATCGCGACACCCGCAATCGCGGCGAGCGTGCGCAGCACCTCTTTTTCATCGGCAGCAGCCGGGCGGGCGCCAAAGGCGGTGATGGCAACCGACAGGGCGGCGATGGTAGCAATGAACTTGCGGTACATGGGTCTGGTCCCTTCTCGTTATCGGCGCGTTTTGCTGCGCCCTTGATCCTCTGCGGCCATAACTCGGGGGCCGCGTATCGGTTCGTGTGTCTGTTGGTGCCACCAAATTGGGATGAGGGCCAAAGACAGGCAATAACAGGGGGTCGTTATCCAATAACAAGACGCTCAAAACGCCTTGGTTATTGAATATCAGCGGGCAAAAGCGCATTAAAAACATATGAAAAACCCATGTCTCTCCTTGCTGACCGCACTAGCGGTCGTTCTGGCCCTGCCCGCCGCGGCAACAGCCGGATGCTTTGCCGATTACAAGGCCAAGCAAGACAATCCGCTGCGCCTTCACTATGGGGTGGCGCAGATCTCCGGGGCCTGTGAGCCAGCCTCCGCCGAAACCGAACTCACGCCGCGTCTTGCAGCGGAGGGCTGGACATTGTTGAATGTGCTGTCTGTTTTCGGTGACGAAGGCTTGGATCAAAGGAAAGACAGTGCAGGAACATTCTACCTCCGCTTCTGACATGCGCAGATTTGGCGGGCGTTTCGTGATCGGCGGCATCGCCGCCGTGGTCGCCGTGCTTTTGGTAGGGGCGCTTGTCCTGCTTTGGGCGCTGCCGGATGCGAACGTCTTTAACGCCCGGGTCGAGCGGATCTTTATCGAAAACGACGATCTGACCACCCAGGCCGAGATCAAGCTGCTGGAAATCCTCGCCCAGTCCGGCACCGCCTTTTCCGAGACTTTGGCCAGCTATCGCATCGTGATCGTGGTGCTTTTGGTCTTTGCCAGCGCCATGCTGGTCGCGGCGATGGTGTTTCTGTTCATGCTGATCGGCTTCAACCGCCGCATGGCCCAGATCGAGCGGACGGGCATTCAAGTGAACTCTCTGCTGATCAGCCGGGAAGAGAATACCGTCTATCTCAACAACCTCGGCTTCAAACTGACCGCCGCCGCGATGGAGACGATGTCGGTCCTTGCCGAGGCGCGGATGGATGACGACGTGCTGTCGGGCTCCGAGATCGAAGGCATGATCTCGGGCCGCAGCCCTGCCGACTGTGATGAGGCCGCGGGCGCCACGCGGATCAAACGCCTGCGCGACACGCTTGGCAACCAGCTGGTGTCGGAACTGCTGGTCAAGAACATCGCCCGGCGCGGCTATATGCTGGCGATCAACAAGGACGTGATCAAGGTTCTCTGACCCCGGCTAAGCACCGCCCTGCCCCGCCCTCACGCGGCTGGCCCTAGCCAATGCCCCGCAGGCACGTTAAATGGCGTCAAATTAAATTGGACAGACTGGAGTAATCAGATGGGTTATCGCGTCGCCGTCGTCGGTGCCACAGGCAATGTGGGCCGTGAAATGTTGAACATCCTTGCGGAGCGTCAGTTCCCCGTGGACGAGATCGTGGCCCTTGCCAGCCGCCGTTCGCTCGGGACTGAGATCACCTTCGGAGACAAGACCCTCAAGACCAAAGACCTCGACACTTTCGATTTCACCGGCTGGGACATGGCGCTCTTTGCCGTGGGCTCCGAGGCCACCAAGAAATACGCGCCTGCCGCTGCCAAAGCGGGCTGCGTGGTGATCGATAACTCTTCGCTCTACCGCTACGACAACGAAGTGCCGCTGATCGTGCCGGAGGTGAACCCCGAAGACGTGCACGGCTATTCCAAGAAGAACATCATCGCCAACCCCAACTGCTCCACCGCGCAGATGGTCGTGGCGCTGAAGCCGCTGCATGACCGCGCCAAGATCAAGCGCGTCGTCGTCTCGACCTACCAGTCGGTTTCCGGCTCGGGCAAAGAGGCGATCGACGAGCTTTGGGACCAGACCAAATCGGTCTACAACCCGACCGACAATTACGAGGCCAAGGTCTACCCCAAGCAGATCGCCTTTAACGTGATTCCGCATATCGACGTCTTCCTCGAAGACGGGTCGACCAAGGAAGAATGGAAGATGGTCGCCGAGACCAAGAAGATCGTCGATCCGTCGATCAAGGTCACCGCGACCTGCGTGCGCGTGCCGGTTTTCGTGGGCCATGCGGAATCGATCAACATCGAATTCGAAGACCACCTTGATGAGGCCGAAGCCCGCGACATCCTGCGCGAAGCGCCGGGCATCATGGTGATCGACAAGCGCGAAGACGGCGGCTACGTCACGCCGGTGGAATGCGTCGGCGATTTCGCCACCTTCATCAGCCGCATCCGTCAGGACAGCACCATCGACAACGGCATCAACCTGTGGTGCGTCAGCGACAACCTGCGCAAGGGTGCCGCCCTGAACGCCGTACAGATCGCCGAACTGCTGGGCCGCGAAGTGCTGAAAAAGGGCTGAGGTTCAGCCACAGTCTAGGAATAAGAAAGGGGGCCAAGCGGCCCCCTTTTTCGTCTCTGCCATCTGTCTGCGCGAGCGTCAGACCGGCTCGAATTTCTGCGCCTTGGCGTCGTAATATTCCAAGCTGCCCTCGCCGATGTCAGTCCACAGGCCGTGTAGGCTCAGCGTGCCGTCTTCGACCTTTTCCTTGATCCACGGGAAGGTCATCAGGTTTTCGAGCGAGGTTAGCACCGCCTGACGCTCCAGCAAAAGCTGCTGCTCCGCTGGGTCTTCGACCTTTTCCACCGTCTCGTATTTCGGGCGCAGCAGGTCCATCCAGCGGCCCACGAAACTGTCTTGGTTCTCAAGCTCGGGCGCGTTGCCTTTGCACATTTCGATGCAACCCGCCACGCCGCCGCAACTGGAATGGCCCAGCACGATCAGATGCGCGACCTTCAGCGCGTTGACAGCATATTCCACCGCCGCCGAGGTGCCGTGCTGCTTGCCATCCGGCTCATAGGGCGGGACAAGGTTGGCGATGTTGCGGTGGATAAAGAACTCCCCCTGATCCGCCCCGAAGATCGAGGTCACATGCACGCGGCTGTCGCAGCAGGAGATCACCATCGCACGCGGGCGCTGCCCCTCGGCGGCCAATCGGCGATACCATGTTTGGTTCTCGGCATAGCCGGTCGCCTTCCACCCCTGATAGCGTTGCAACAGATACGACGGCAGAGCCTTGGCCTTGTCCATGTGTAAACGTCCCCTAATGCGAAATGCGGTTTTAGCGCAGATAGCGCAAATGCCATACGAATTCGAGAGAAAAGGCACAATCATCGCAACCCTTTGCACACCTTCACGCGCCATATTGCCCTTAGGCCGTGGGGGCGATCGAAGGATGACTGGAATGCAACTTATGCAAATTCGCCCGACCGAACAGGTCTGCGTCGATCAAGAGCGGCTGGCGCTGCTCTACACACAACTGGGTGAGGTGGGGGCCGAAGATGTTCTCTGCCGCGCGATGGAGGAATTGGCCCTGCGCCTGTCCCATTGCAAAAGGCTCCATGAGGGCCAAGACCGCGCCGGCCTGCGCAAAAGCGTGCACCGCCTGATCGCCATCGCCGATCAAATCGGCATGGCGCTCGTCGCCCGGGTGGCGGCGGATGTGATGGTCTGTATCGACGACGGGGATGACATCGCCACGGCAGCCACGCTGTCGCGGCTGATCCGCAACGGCGAACGGTCGCTGACCGCGATATGGGACTTGCCCGAGATCACGATCTGATCGCTTGCGGGTGGCGATGGAAAAGGTAGGCTGCGCGCAAATCCAGATTTGCAAAGGTTTGTCATGTCCGCCGAATTCGCCACCTCCTCCGCCAATGCCCTGCCGCTTCATGTCTTGAGCGAGACCGCGCTTGAAGGCTGGCTTGCCGATCAGCCCGGCGCGGTGCAGGCATGGGTGAAGGCCAGCGGCTTTGCGGGCGGCCTTGGTCAGGCGCTTGTCGTGCCGGGTGCCGAGGGCGCGCCGGTGATGGCACTGGCGGGCTACGGGTCCGAGGCTGCCCGCCGCCGGAGCCGCTTTCACCTCGCCGCCGCTGCAGCCAAGCTTCCTGCCGGGGATTACCGGATCGAAAGCGGCCTGCCCGAGGATCAGGCGGCGACAGAGGCGCTTGGCTGGCTGCTGGCGGGTTACCGATTTGACCGCTACCGCGAGCAGTCCCCGCTGACCGCCCGCCTCGTCGCGCCCGAGGGGGTCGACGCCGAACAGATCACCGCGCTGGCCACGGGTGAGATGCTGACCCGCGACCTGATCAACACACCCGCCTCCGACATGGGGCCGCCCGACCTTGAAGCCGCCGCGCGCAAACTGGCCGAGCGGCATGGCGCGCAGATCGAGGTGACCACCGGCGATGCCCTTCTGGAAAACAACCTGCCGATGATCCACACCGTGGGCCGCGCCGCCGACCGCGTGCCGCGCCTGATCGACATGGCATGGGGCGAGGCGGGGCCAAAGCTGACGCTGGTGGGCAAGGGCGTCTGTTTTGACACCGGCGGGCTGAACCTCAAGCCCGGCGCGTCGATGGCGCTGATGAAAAAGGACATGGGCGGGGCCGCCGCCGTGCTGGGGCTGGCGCATATGATCATGGCCACCGGCATGGAGGTGCAGCTGCGCGTACTGATCCCGGCGGTAGAGAACTCCGTCTCGGGCAATGCCTTCCGCCCCGGCGACATCCTGACCTCGCGCAAGGGGCTGACGGTTGAGATCAACAACACCGATGCCGAAGGGCGTCTGGTGCTGGCCGATGCGCTGGCGCTGGCGGATGAGGACAAGCCCGATCAGATCATCTCGATGGCGACACTCACCGGGGCCGCGCGGGTGGCCGTGGGGCCGGACCTCGCGCCCTACTACAGTGACGACGCCGCCTTCGTCTCGGCCTTGGAAAGCGCCGCGGCCGGGTCTGCCGATCCGGTCTGGCGGATGCCATTCCACGACGCCTACGAGGCGCTGATCGAGCCCGGCATCGCCGACCTCGACAACGCGCCCAAGGGCGGCTTTGCCGGGTCGATCACCGCCGCGCTCTTCCTGCGCCGCTTTGTGACCGACAGCAAATACGCGCATTTCGACATCTACGGCTGGCAACCTGCCGACGCCCCCGCCCGCCCAAAAGGCGGCACCGGCCAAGGCACCCGCGCGATCTATGCCGCCCTGCCCGCCTTGCTGAAACCATGAGCGATCCGCGTCTCACCCCGGACCCGGCACTGGCGACCCAGAACCGCCCCGCGCAGGTGGCGGTGCCGGTGGCCGACCTCTGCCGCCGCCCTGACGGGCCACGCGACCGGCAGTTGTTGTTCGGCGAGCAGGTGACCGTGCTGCATGAGGCGTCGGGCTGGGCCTATGTGAAGGCCGAGAAAGATGGCTATTGCGGGCATGTTCTGCAAAGCACCCTCGGCACCCCGTGCAAGGCCACGCATCGCGTCTGCGTGCCTGCCACCCATGCCTATCGCGACGCCGATCTGAAATCGCCGGACCTGCTGAGCCTCAGCTACGCTGCGCGCGTCACAGTCACGGCAGAGACCAAGGATTTCGCCGAAACCCCGCAGGGGCACATTCCGCTGGGCCATCTTGCACCCGTCGAGAGCCGAGAGGCCGACCCGGCGCAGATCGCGGCGCTGTTCATTGGCACGCCCTATCTCTGGGGCGGCAACAGCCGTTGGGGGATCGATTGTTCGGGCCTTGTTCAAGCGGCGCTGCTGGCCTGCGGCATCCCCTGCCCCGGTGACAGCGACCAGCAGGAAAAGACCGTGGGCGCCCCCGTCAGCGACGCCTATCAGCGCAATGATCTGTTGTTCTGGAAAGGCCATGTCGCGCTGGTGGTGGACGGCGAGACGATGATCCACGCCAATGCCCACGCCATGGCCGTGAGCTATGAAAACATCGCCGAGGCCATCGCCCGGATCGAAGCGGGCGGTGACGGGCCGGTCACCGCACATCGCCGCCCCGGCGTTTAATCCACCGCGCGGATCAGCTTGCGCTCCAACACGCGCAGCACGGCCTTCAGATCATGGCCCCGGCGCAGCACCTGCCCGCCGGTGCCGACCACTGCATACATCCCCTGCCGATTGCGCAGCTTGGGCCGTTTTTCGATCCGGTAAAGCGGTATCTCAGCCGTGCGCCGAAAGACCGAAAAGACGGCCACGTCCTTAAGGTGCGAAATCCCGTAGTCCCGCCACTCCCCCGCCGCGACCATACGCCCGTAGAGCGATAGGATCAGCGACAGTTCGGTGCGGTGGAAAGCGACCTGTTCGGCAGGGCGCTCGAAAGCCGTGATTGGCGATGGGGGCTCTATGCTCATGGCTTTACAGTTGACCCTGACGGGGGCCAAATCAAGCCCTGACATGGCCGAAAGCGCGGCTCAAAATTTCTTGAAAGCGTTACAGAATTGTGCAACCAATCTGAAAAATGAAACACAAAGGCATGACGGAATGACCCCAGACGCCCGCGCCCGCAAATGTGCCGAGGTGATGTTCGCCCGAGATTCCGCCTCGGCCGGATTGGGCATGAGGATCGACGAGGTCACCCCCGGCGGCGCGGTTTTGTCGATGTCAGTGCGCCCGGACATGCTGAACGGGCATGGGATTTGCCACGGCGGTTTCATCTTCACGCTGGCCGACAGCGCCTTTGCTTTTGCTTGCAACAGCTACAACCAGACCACTGTCGCCCAGCAGAACCAGATCACCTATCTCAGCCCCGGCCAGCCGGAGGAGCGGCTGACCGCCACCGCCCGCGAAGTGTCGCGCAGCGGTCGGTCGGGCATCTATGATGTGACCGTCACGGGCGAGGATGACCGTGTCGTGGCCCTGTTTCGCGGGCTCTCCCGCAGCATCAAGGGCCAGCTATTTACCGAGGAGGAGCCGACCTGATGAAAGACCTGACCCCCGCGAAGGATACGCTCGACCCGATTGAGATCGCCAGCCGGGACGAGATCAGCGCCCTGCAATTGGACCGACTGAAATGGTCCCTGCGCCATGCCTATGACAACGTGCCCTTCTACAAGCAAAGCTTCGATGAGGCGGGCGTGCATCCCGATGATCTGAAACAGCTTTCCGATCTTTCGCGCTTTCCCTTCACGGTAAAGACCGACCTGCGCGACAATTACCCCTTTGGCATGTTCGCCGTGCCGCGTGATCAGGTGGCGCGCATTCACGCGTCCTCCGGCACCACCGGGCAGCCGACCGTGGTGGGCTATACCAAGGACGATCTGGCGAACTGGGGGCAAGTCGTCGCCCGCTCCCTACGCGCGGCGGGGATGCGCCCGGGCGACATGCTGCACAATGCCTATGGCTATGGGCTGTTCACCGGCGGCTTGGGCATCCACCTTGGCGCCGATGCGCTTGGCCTATCGACCGTGCCGATCTCGGGGGGGATGACCCCGCGCCAAGTGCGCCTGATCGAAGATTTCGCCCCCAAGGGCATCACGGTCACCCCGTCCTACGCGCTGTCGATCTTGGATGAGTTTGCCAAACAGGGCATCGACCCGCGTCAATCCTCGCTCGAAGTCGGCATTTTCGGGGCCGAGCCTTGGACCAACGCCATGCGGCAGGAGATCGAGCAGGCCTTCGACATGCATGCGGTCGACATCTACGGGCTCAGCGAAGTCATGGGCCCCGGCGTGTCGATGGAATGCGTGGAAACCAAGGACGGGCTGCACATCTGGGAAGACCACTTCTACCCCGAGATCATCAACCCCGAGACGGGCGCCCCGGTCGAGGATGGCGAAATGGGCGAGTTGGTCTTCACCTCGCTCACGAAACAGGCTTTCCCGATCATCCGCTACCGCACCCGCGACCTGACCCGTCTGCTGGCGGGCACGGCGCGCTCCATGCGGCGGATGGAAAAGGTCACGGGCCGCAGCGACGACATGATCATCCTGCGCGGGGTGAATGTCTTCCCCACCCAGATCGAAGAAGCGCTGATGGCGACGCCGGGGCTTGCCCCGCATTTCCAGATCGAGCTCACACGCCCCGACCGGATGGATCAGATGCGCGTGCTATGCGAATGCGCCGATGCCAGCGTGACCACCGACGCCCGCGCCACCGCGATCAAAGCGCTCTCGGCGCAGATCAAGCAGACGGTCGGCATCTCGGTCACGGTTGAGGTGATGGATGTGGGCGGCGTTGCCCGGTCAGAGGGCAAAGCCGTGCGCATTCTCGACAATCGGCCAAAGGGCTAGGGGCACACCCTAGCCGCAGGTGACCTTGGCGATTTTCCCCTCCGCGTCCAACACGATGTTGGTGCGGTTGGGGTTGGCATCCATGGTCACCGGGTCGCCCTCGGTATAAACGCGCTTGGGCTCGGAAACGATGCTCGCCGCCGACTTCGGGCGGCCGATCAGCCCCCACCAACTGCCTTCTTTGCAGGTGTCGGTCGGGCGCTCGGCGGCTGCGAGCTCTTCCTGACCGTCGTCCTCAGAGGGGCTGGAGGTGTCATTCACCGCATTGACCACCGAATCCGGCAGGGGCTTGGGCTTGGCCGGGCTGCTGGGGGTTTCGGACCGCGCAGGGGCCGATGGCTTAGAGACAGCCGGTGGCGGCGCGGGCGTGGTCGCCACAGGCGCGGGGGCCGGGATCGGGTTCTGCACCGGCGCTGTCGATAATTCGGCGCAACCGGCCAGCACTAGGGGTGCCAAGAAAAATACTCTCATATTCCAAACCTCGTTCTTCGCGTGGCGTCCATCCCGCAACAGGTAGCTCCCTGACCCGCCCCGCCAAGGGCCGGGCGCTTTGCCCTTGCTGGAACCTGCCAATAGGACTGCTGTGGCAGCGAGATCACGGAGCCGCCCGGGGCGATCCCGCTGGCCGCAGCCGCCTGAGCGCGCGGGTGGTGCCGATCGGTTCAGCCAAGGCCACGCCCCTGCCCCATTGCACCCCAAGGGCGGGCTGGCTAATGCTTGACCCATGGTCGCGATCTTCCTGAAAACCCTGCCGTTCTTTGCGCTGATCGGCCTTGGCTACTGGGCCGGGCGCACGCGGTTCTTCTCTGCCGAAGCGACGGCCTATCTCACCAAATTCGTCTTCTACTTCGCCCTCTCGGCGATGCTGTTCCGTTTTTCCGCCAATCTGTCCTTGGCCGAGGTCTGGGACAGCCGCCTTGTCGCCGCCTACCTCTGGGGGACGGCCTTCGTCTATGCCATCGCCAGCCTCGTCGGCTTTTTGCGCGGGCTCGACGTGGCCACCAATGGGATCGAGGCGCAATGTGCCGTGATCGGCAACACCGGCTTTCTGGGCGTGCCGATGCTGACGCTGCTCTTAGGGCCGGATGCCATCGGCCCCGTGCTGCTGGCGCTGACCGTCGACATGATCATCTTTTCCAGCCTCATCGTGATCCTGATCACCGGCTCCCGAGAGGGGCAGTTGCGGCTGGCGACACTCAAAACCGTCGGGATTGGCCTGCTGAAAAACCCGATGATCGTCGCCATCACGCTGGGGTTCCTCTGGTCCGGCTTCGGCATCCCGATCCCCGTGCCGCTGAACGAATTTCTGGCCATCCTCGGGGGCGCTGCCACCCCCGGTGCCCTTTTTGCCATCGGCGCCTCGCTGGCCTCAAAATCCGCCGAGCGGATTGAGATCGCGGGCTGGCTGACCTTTTGCAAACTTGTGCTACATCCGCTCTTCGTGGCCTTCGGCGCGCTGTTTCTCTTTGGCGTTGACCCGTATAAAGCCGGGGTCATCATCGCCACGGCCTCTCTCCCGGTCGCGGGCAATGTCTATATGCTCGCCCAACACTACGGCGTCGCCCCTCAGCGGGTCTCTGCCGCCATTCTCGTTTCAACCACGGTCAGTATCGTGACCGTCAGCCTTGTCGTAGGCTGGGTCTCGGCCCTGTGACACACTCAAGTTCGAAAGGAACGCTGCCATGAAAACCATCTCGGAAAACGCCTGTTTCGGTGGCACGCAGGGGGTCTACTCCCACGTCTCCGACACCTGTGGCTGCGACATGACATTCGGCCTGTTTCTCCCTGCCGAGGCGGAGGACGGCCCGGTCCCGGTGCTCTGGTATCTCTCAGGCCTGACCTGCACCCATGAGAACGCCATGACCAAGGCGGGCGCGCAGGCTTGGGCCGCGGAACACGGCATCGCGCTGGTCTTCCCCGACACCTCCCCGCGTGGCGAAGCTGTGGCCGATGATGACGCTTACGACCTTGGCAAGGGCGCGGGGTTCTATGTGAACGCGATCCAAGACCCTTGGGCGGCGCACTACCAGATGTGGGATTATCTGGCCGAGGAGTTGCCCGCCCTGCTGGGCGAAAATTTCGCCCTCGATATGGAGCGTCAAGGCATCACCGGCCACTCCATGGGCGGGCACGGCGCGCTGACGCTCGCGATGAACCTGCCGGGGCGCTTCCTCTCAGTCTCGGCCTTCGCGCCGATCACCCATCCAACGGCGAGCGACTGGGGCAAAAAGCAGCTCAGCGCCTACCTCGGGTCCGACGAGAGCACATGGACGAAACACGACAGCACGCTCCTGATGCGTGAGAAGGGCTTCGACGGGCCGGTGCTGATCGACCAAGGGGCGAGCGACCAGTTCCTTGACCTCTTGATGCCCGAGGCGCTGGCCGAGGCCATGGCCGCCAAACGCCAGCAGGGCAGCTTCCGCATGCAGCGGGGCTATGACCACAGCTATTTCTTCGTGGCGAGTTTCATGGAGGATCACGTCGCCTTCCATGCCGATGCGCTCTACGCGGGCTGAGCCATGACCGCGCTCTACATCGACGCAGACGCCTGCCCCGTGAAGGCCGAGGCCGAGCGGGTGGCGACCCGGCACAAGATCAAGATGTTCCTCGTCTCCAACGGCGGGCTGCGCCTGTCGCAGAACCCGCTGGTGGAGGTGGTGATCGTGCCCGACGGGCCCGATGTGGCCGACATGTGGATCGCCGAGCGGTGCGGACCGGGTGACGTGGTGGTGACGGGGGACATCCCGCTGGCAGCCAAATGCGTCGAAGCGGGGGCAAGGGTGCTGAAACACAACGGCGAGGCGCTGACCGCGCGCAACATCGGCAACGTGCTGGCCACCCGCGACCTGATGGCCGACCTGCGCGCCGCCGACCCCTTTCGCCAAGGCGGCGGCAAGGGGTTTACAAAGGCCGACCGCTCCCGTTTCCTCGAAGCATTGGAGCGGGAACTGCGCGCGGCGGCGCGGGGGTAGGCCCGCGTTAAGCAATTGTTAGGGCAAGTGATATGACACCACAGGCGGTCGTTTTCGACATCGGCAACGTATTGATCGAATGGCAACCGGAGCGGTTTTACGACAGCGTCATCGGCGAAGATCGCCGCCGCGCCATGTTCGACGCCGTGGACCTGCACGGCATGAACGACCGCGTCGACAGCGGCGAGAATTTCCGCGACACGATCTATGCCATGGCCGAGGCGACGCCTGAGTGGGGCGATGAAATCCGCCTCTGGCACGACCGCTGGATCGAGATGGCCGCCCCGGTGATCGACCACTCCCTGCGGTTGAAGAATGCGCTGCAAGCGCGCGGCGTCCCGGTCTTCTCGCTCACCAACTTCGGCATCCAAAGCTATGATCTGGCCGCGACCCATTACCCTTTCCTGCGCGAATTCGACCGTGATTTCATTTCCGGCCACCTCGGCATGATCAAACCCGCGCCCTCAATCTACGAGGCCGTGGAGCAAGGCAGCGGCCTGCCGCCCGAGGCCCTGCTCTTCACCGACGACCGCGCCGACAACATCGCCACCGCCGCCGCGCGGGGCTGGCAAACCCACCATTTCACCGGACCACAAGGCTGGGCCGACCGTCTGGTCGCCGCCGGTCTGCTGACCCGGGAGGAGGCCGCATGACCGACATCCCGAACATCTCCTTCGACGCGGGGGAGGCGCTGCTGGATTGGATCGCGCTTACCGATGCGCTGGCCACGGGCCACGACCTGCCGAAGGCCGAGATCGGCGACACCTTCCTCTATCGCGGCAAGGACACGCTTCTAAGCCGCGCGGCATGGATCGACGGGCTGGGCATGGCGGTGAAATCCGCCACGATCTTCCCCGGCAACCCCGACCGGGAGGTGCCGATGGTCAACGGCGGCGTCTCGCTTTTCGATGACGAAACCGGCACGCTCTCCGCAATCGTGGACTTCCACCTCGTCACCAAGTGGAAGACCGCGGGTGACAGCCTCTTGGCCGCGCGCCGTCTTGCCCGACCGGACAGCGAGAACATCCTGATCGTCGGCGCGGGCACCCAAGGCCGCGCGCTGCACGCGGCCTATTCCGCGGCCTTCCCGCAGGCGCGTTTCACGGTCTGGAACCGGACGCCCAAGAACGCCGAGGCGATGGCCGCAGAGCTCAAGATCAACGTGGCGACCGATCTGGAGCAGGCGGTGCGCGCCGCAGATATCGTCACCTCTGCCACCATGTCGACCGACCCGCTGATCAAGGGCGATTGGTTGCAGCCCGGCCAGCACGTCGATCTCATCGGCGCCTACCGCCCCGACATGCGCGAGGTGGACGACACGGCGCTGCTGCGCGCCCGCGTCTTCGTCGACAGCTTCGACACCACCATCGGCCATATCGGAGAGATCAACATCCCGCTTGAGGCAGGCACCATCGCCCGCGATCACCTGATCGCGGATTACTACGACCTTTCGGCCTTCACCCGGCAGAGCGATGATGAAATCACCCTGTTCAAGAACGGCGGCGGCGCGCATCTGGACCTGATGACCGCCAACCACATCCTCGAACGCTGGCGCGCGCGTTAAGCGGTCACCAGCCCCTCCAGCCGTTTCTCGCGGATCGGCAGATGCACCACGGCGCTGAAAGCCCCCACGGCCACGCCCACCCACCAGACGCCGGTATAGCTGCCGTAGATGTCGTACATCCGCCCGCCCAGCCAAACGCCGAGGAAACTGCCCAACTGGTGGCTGAAGAACACGATGCCGTAAAGCGTGCCCATGTAGCGCAGCCCGTAGATATGCGCGACGAGGCCGGAGGTAAGCGGCACCGTGGCGAGCCAGAGCGCGCCCATGCCCACAGAGAACAGGATCACCGTCATCGGCGTGATCGGGAACATGATGAAGGCCGCCGCGATCACCGTGCGCCCGACATAGATCCCCGCCAGCAGGTATTTCTTGGAATAGCGCTTGCCCGCCCAGCCCGCCAGCAGCGTGCCCGCGATATTGGCCAGACCGATGAGAGAAATCGCCACCGCGCCAAGCGCCGAGGTGGTGGTGATGCCGATGTTGTGCAGCACGCCGCCCGCTAGGATCGGGCCGCACATCTCGGTCACGAAGGCGGGGAAATGCGCGGTGATGAAGGCCAACTGGTAGCCGCAGGAGAAGAACCCGAGGAAGATCAGCGTATAGGAGGGGTCGCGGAAGGCTTTGCCGAGGATCTGGCCCATCGACTCTTCAAGCTCCGCCCGGCTCGCCATCGCGGGCGCGCGCATCATCGGCAGAGTGAGCAGCATCAGCAGGATCGCCCCCGCGAAACTCACGAAGGTCATCTGCCAGGACATGAAGCCCAGCATCCATTCCGCCACTGGCGCGCCGAAGACTTGGCCCGCGCTGCCCGCCGCCGTGGCAATCGCCAGCGCCATCGAGCGGTTCTCGTCCGAGGCCGCCCGCCCCACAACGGCGAGGATCACGCCGAACCCGGTGCCCGCGATGCCGAAGCCGACGAGCCAAGCATAGGTTTGATGTTCGATCGGCGTCGCGGAATTGGCCGACAAGAGCAGCCCCACCGCATAGACCACCGCCCCGATGATAATCGCCCGCCTATCGCCAATCTTCTCGGCCAGCGCGCCAAAGATCGGCTGCCCGATGCCCCAAGCGAGGTTTTGGATCGCGATGGCGAGGGAGAACTCGCTGCGCGCCCATGCGAATTCCTCGGCAATGGGGATCTGGAACACGCCGAAGGAGGCCCGCACGGCGAAGCTGACCATGATGATGATACATCCGACCATCAGGACCGGGGTGAACAGGGGCGCGCGGCTTTGCATGGAAGTGTTCCTTTCCACGGCAGATTATGGGTTTCCCGGGCGTCGTCAATTGCGCATCTCCAAAGACTGGCCAGCCCGCCCGCGCTGCCGTAAACATGGCCCCGTGCAAAAGACGGGAAGCTGATGGACGAGATCGACAACAAGATCATCGCGGAACTGCGCCGCGACGCGCGCATGTCCTATTCCGCGCTGGCCGCCACCACCGGCCTGTCGCGGGTGACGGTGCGGGCGCGGGTGGAGCGTCTGGTCAGCTCGGGCGCGATTTTGGGGTTCACGCTGATCCTGAAAGAAGACATACGCCACAGCCCAATCCGGGGCCATACGCTCTTGGCCATCGAAGGCGCGGGCACCGACCGGATCAAACGCATTCTTGCAGGCATGCCCGCGGTGCAGGCGATCCATGCCACCAATGGCAAATGGGATTTGATTGTCGAGACGGGGACGGAGACCGTCGAAGAACTCGACAGCGTGTTGGGCCAAATTCGCCGCATTCAGGGGGTGAGTTCCAGCGAGACGAACCTGCTGCTGGCCACGCAGATGACGGTCACGACCTAGGCTATTGCACCGAAAGGACGACCACCTCGACCCGCCGGTTCTGTTCGCGCCCCGCTTCGGTCAGGTTGCTGTCGCGCGGCGCGAGATAGCCCGCGCCCTGCGCCTCCAGCCGGTCGGGGGCCACGTCATAGCTCTCAACCAACCGGTCCCGCACCGCCTCTGCCCGCCTGCGCGACAGGGCGGTATTGGCGTCGAGACTGCCCACCGCATCGGTATGCCCCACCAGCGCCACCCGCAGACCCGGCTCGGCCTTGAGCAATTCGGCAAGCCGCGCCAGGGTCGCAAAGGGGCCGGGGCCAAGCGCGGAGGTGCCGGTTTCGAACTCCAACCGGTTCAGCACCTTATGCCCCTCGGTCTTTAGCGTCGCTGCAAAATCCCCCGTGGCGCTGGCAAGCGGCACCTCCCCCGTAGCCGCAGGCGTGACAGGGGGGCTGTCACCCTCCGCCGCGTCGCCGCTGCGGGCTTGGATGATCTGCACATAGGCCGAGGTCGCCGCCGTGCTGGCAAGGATGCTGATCGCCTCGGTCGGCGTTCCGTCCTCGCCCCGTCGCAGGGCGGTGATGAAGTGGAAGGCCCGCAGGTTCACATACATATTCGGCCCCGGCAGCACCTCTATCGCAAAGCGGAAATCAAAGCCGCCGCACTCCCGCGCCGCGCAGTCGAGCACAATGTCGAAACCCGCCTCTTCAAGCTGCCGCCGCAGCGGGCGCATCACTTGCAAGGCGGTCAGCCCCGGCGTGTCCATCCGCCATGCGGCGCGGCGCAGGTCGCCATCCACATTGACCCGCGCCACCTGCCCTTCGGCATAGACCCCGACCGGTGCCGCATAGCGATCCGGTGCGGTATTGCGTTCAGCCGTCAGGCGCGCGGTGCTGGGCAGCGCCAGTTCAAGCGCCGCCGCCGGGGCCGCCAGCAGCACCCCGACCAGAGCCGCAACGACGCGCGCCCGGCTCATCGCGCCTGCGCGTGGTAATCGTCGTTGGGGCGCATGTCGGTGGCGCTGGCCACCCGGTTGGTCATGTTAAAGAAACCCGCCACGCTGGCGATGTCGAAAATGTCACGGTCGGTGAAGCCTGCGTCGCGCAGCGCCTGACGGTCGGCTTCTTCGACCTTGGCGCTCGCCTCGGTCAGCTTGACGGCGAAATCCAGCATGGCGCGTTGTTTGGGGCTGATCTTGGCAACCCGGTAGTTCATCACCAGCGCCTCGCCCAACTGCGGATCGCCCGACATTTCGCGCACCGCCGCCCCATGGGCCACGAGGCAATAGTAGCATTTGTTGACCGAAGACACCGCCACCGCGATCATCTCACGCTCAAGCTTGCTGAGCGCGCTGTCAGCCAGCATCAGATCGTTATACATGCCCGTAAAGGCGTTCAGCTTGTCGATGTCAAAGGCATAGGCGCGCAGCACATTGGGCACCATCCCGAGCTTTTCCTGACAGACATCGAAATACTTCTGCGTCGCTTCTGGCAGCGGATCGACCATCGGCAGATCAAGGGCGGTGGGCATGTCGTTGGCCATGGGCTTATCCTTCACTCGGTGCTTTGACGGTAATGATAGTGCCCGACCGGTGCAAAGCCCAGCTTGGCATAGAGCGCCTGCGCACGGATATTGGTATCGACGCAGAGCACCGAAAGCCGCGCGGCCCCCTGCGCCTGCCCCCAATGGGCGGCGGCCCGCATCAGCCAAGTCGCCACGCCTTGGCGTTGTTGATGGGGCAGCACCTCGACCGCGTGGACCATACAGATATCATTGTGCACCCCGGCAAAGGCCACCCCCGCGGGTTTCTCGTTCCAGCGGGCGAGAATGCCCGTTTTGGTCGCGGCACGGTCCATCACGGCAAGGCGGGCGGGACCGACCCCTCCGGCGGCCCAGATCTCGGCCATGATCGCCAGCGGCTCCCAGATACAAAAAGCGGTGACCGGGGGCATCGGCACATCCGTAAGCCGAGTGATCGGCGCGCTCAGCACCGTGACCGGGTCGACCACGCCGTAGCCCCGCGCGGCCAGCAGCGCGTCGAGGTCATCTTCCCCCGCGTGCACCATGAACAGCGGGCGCTGGTCCATCTCGCGCATCGCGGCTTCGGCGGTCGGAATGTCGGCGTCGGTTATCGCCCCGCGCGCCGTCGCCGCCGAGACCCGTTTGCCGCCGCCCTGCCCTTCGCGCAGGGTCCAGGGGCCGTGCTCGAAGCGCCGCGCGGCGGGCCATGTCGCGTCACCCGCGTCGAAAAACGCCTGCGCCTCGCTCATGCGAAGGCGGCCTTGAGCTTGGCCATTGCGGCTTCGACCATCCCCGGATCGCTGCCCCGGATCACCACATGCGCGCCAAAGACGCCGTCCTTTTGAAACGGGTAGCTGCCCATGGACAGATGCGGATATTCCTCGGCCAGCGCCCCCAGTGGCCCGGCGATATCGCCCTCGCCGCGGTCGATGCGCAGGGTCTCACTGATCAGCGGCTGCCCCCCGGTCAGCCCCGGCAGAACACTGGCAACCATCGCCTGAAAAACCGCAGGCACCCCGGCCATGACATGCACATTCTCAACCACAAACCCCGGCGCGGCAGAGACCGGGTTCTCGATCAGCGCGGAGCCTTCAGGGATGCGCGCCATGCGCAGGCGCGCCGCGTTCATCTCGGTCCCCGCGCGGGCATAATGTTCTGCCAAAATCTCGCGCGCATCGTCGCGCACGTCGATGTCGCGGTTAAAGGCGGCGGCGATGCAATCGGCGGTGATGTCGTCATGGGTCGGCCCGATCCCGCCCGAGGTGAAGACATGGGTATAGGCCGAAGACAGCGCCTGCACGGCGGCGATGATCGCCCCATGATCGTCCGAGACCACGCGCACTTCGCGCAGGTCGATCCCCACTTTCGTCAACTCCCCCGCAAGGTGATGCATATTGCTGTCACGGGTCCGGCCCGAGAGGATTTCGTCGCCGATCACGATCATCGCGGCGGTGGGGTTTGACATGGGGCGGCTCCTTGAGGATGGCGTCCCTTCGGTATAGGCCGCGCCCCATGCGCTTTCAAACCCAACTTGTCCCCGCCCGGCTGATCCGCCGCTACAAACGCTTTCTGGCCGATTGCAGGCTTGAGGAGACGGGCGAAGAGGTGGTGGCCCATTGCGCCAACCCCGGCTCGATGATGGGGCTGGCGGAACCGGGCAGCCGCATCTGGCTGGAGCCGAACGACGATCCAAAGAAAAAGCTGAACTACGGCTGGCGGTTGGTGGACCATGAGAACGGCCATTTCACTGGCGTCGACACCGCCCTGCCCAACCGCGCGATGAAGGCAGCGCTGCTCGCGGGTGAGGTCGCCCCGCTCGCCGCCTATACCGAGGTGCGGCCCGAGGTGAAATACGGCGAAAACTCCCGCATCGACTTCCTGCTCAGCGGCAATGGCCTGCCCGATGCCTATGTCGAGGTGAAATCCGTCACCCTGTCACGCGAAACCGGGCTGGCCGAATTCCCCGACAGCGTGACCGCCCGCGGGGCGAAACATCTGAGCGAGTTGGCGCGGATGGCGCAGGCCGGGCACCGCGCCGTGCTGCTCTATCTGGTGCAGCGCACCGATTGCTCGCAGATGCGCCTCGCTGCCGATATCGACCCGACCTATGCCGCCGCCTCCCATGCCGCGCGGGCGGCGGGGCTGGAAATCTACGCCATCGGCACCCATATCACGCCCCAAGCCGTCACACTGGCGCAACCGATCCCCTTCGCGGGCTGAGCCGCTCTGGCCCTCGCCCGAAAGCCACGTTAAGTAGGAGCGAACACAAGCATGGAGAGAGCGGTGAACAACGCACACCGAGGCCGCCAGACGCGCGACGGCATTCGCATTTACGAGCCTTCCGATCATGCCGGGATGCAGGCAGCGGGCCGTCTCGCCGCCACCATCCTCGACGAGATCGCAGAGCATGTCTTCCCCGGTCAAACCACCGGAGAGTTGGACCGCCTGATCGAAGAGAAGGTCAACGCCGCCGGGGCGAAATCCGCCACCATCGGCTACAAGGGCTACAAACACGCCAGCTGCATCTCGGTGAACCATGTGGTCTGCCACGGGATCCCCAGCGACAAGAAGCTGAAAGACGGCGACATCCTGAACATCGACGTGACCGTGATCGTCGATGGCTGGTTCGGCGACACCAGCCGCATGTATGTGGCGGGCAAACTGTCGCGCAAGGCCGAGCGGTTGATCAACGTGACCCACGACAGCCTGATGCGCGGGATCGAAGCGGTGAAGCCGGGCAACACCTTTGGAGACATCGGCCACGCGATCCAGACATTTGTCGAAGGCCACCGCATGTCGGTCGTGACCGACTTCTGCGGTCACGGTCTGGGGCAGGTCTTTCACGCGCCGCCCAACGTGCTGCACTATGGCCGCCCCGGCACCGGTGCTGTGCTTGAGCCGGGCATGTTCTTTACCATCGAGCCGATGGTGAACCTTGGCCGCGCCGAAACCAAGACCTTGGCCGACGATTGGACCGCGGTGACCCGCGACAAATCCCTCTCGGCACAGTTCGAACATTCGGTGGGCGTGACCGAAGACGGGGTGGAGATCTTCACCCTCTCGCCCGGTGGTTTGTTCCACCCGACCTACAAGACCGACTAAATGCAGCGGGGGCACGGCCCCCGCCCGCCTATGCGTCGATGGCAACCAAATGATTGTCCCACGCCCGTTTGGCCGTGGTCAGCCGCGACAGCGTCGCCTCTTGCAGCGACAGGATACCGCCCAGCCCATCCGTAGCCACGAAGCCCCCCCGGCCCGGTGCCAACCCGCAGACATCGGCGCGGCGATGGCTGGCAAGGAAAGAACCCTTGTTGTCAAAAACATGCAGCCGCCCGCCGCGCGGTGACGTGATCCCGACCGCCCCGCCATCGACGGCAAATGCCACGCTGCCCGCGTAGCCCTGCATCGCGATTTGCTCGGCCAGATCGGCCTCGGCCAAGATCGGGTCTTCCCCGCGACGATGCAGCCCCAGCAGCGGCACGCCGTCGCCCGGCTCCCCCTGCCATTGCATCGCAAAAGCCACCTGCCCGTCCGGCGCCAAGGCCAGATGCCGGATCGAGTTCTTATGCAGATCATCGGGCAGCGAAACCTGCTCCAGCACTTCGCCCGAGAAGCTGACATAAGACAGGTTGGGCCGCATCACGTCGATGTTCAACTTTTCCCGCCCGCTGTCGGGATGGGTTCGGATACCGCCATTGGCCACAACCAGCACATCCTCGGCCCAGCGGCGGATTTCATGGGGGCCGACCCCGCCCGAGGCGATCTCTCCGATCCGGGCATAGCCATCGGCGCGGGACCACAGGCCAATGCGCCCTTCGCCGCTGTCGATCTCATTCTCACTGGTGGCGAGGATGGCCCCGCCCTGCAAAAACGCCCCATGCCCGTAGAAATGCCGCCCCTCTGGCGCGTCGAGCCGATGGGCCACACGGCCCTTCTCGCAGTCGATCACCAGCGCGAACCGGCCCGGACGGCGGGCAAAGGCGACCGCCTCGGGCGCGGTGGGATGGGCGGCAGCGGCATGGCCCCGGTCGGGCAGCGGAATGCGGAAAATGTCGTGGCCGGTCCCGTCCAGCCCGAAAAGCGCATAGGCCCCCGAAGGATCACGCGCGGCGGCAAGATAGACAGGGCTCCCGGCGGCGGCCCAGCCCATCGCCGGCAGGCTCGACGCGGCGGCGAGACCGGCGAGGAAATGGCGGCGCGAGGGCATCAATCCCCATCCGCCGAGTTGAACCCGACCGAGACGCCAAGCGCCGGGGCGATCTCTGCCCCCACCGCCTCGGAAATGGCGCGCACATCGTTTTGCAGCGCCTCGACCCGGATACGGCTGATCGGATCGGCCACTCCGGCAAAAACGGGGTCTTCCAACGCGCGCGCGGCGCTCAAGGCGCGGTCGAATGCGGCGTCGGTCTTGGGGGTGGGCGCGTCCGACAGCGTGTCGGCCAGACCATGCAATGCTTCGAGCGACAGGACCACATTGCGCAGGCTGCGGCCCGAACGGCGCGCCTCGGCCACCTGCGGTTTGGGGGAGTCGAAACGGCCCATCGGGCGGCCCAGACGTTGGTCGGCGACGAAGTCCAGCCCTGTTGCCAAAGCCGTATAGAGCGCCTGAGACGCCTCGCGCGGGCTGAGGAAACGGTCATTGCCCGCCTCGCCTGCGCTGCGGAGCGTGGCGGCGAAGTCCTCACGCCATGCGGTGTCGACCTCCCGCCCCAGTTCCGCCAGATCTGCTGCCATCGCGCGGGCCAATGCGCAGCTATAGCTGTCAGCCTCGTAGCCCGCGAAGTCATCGTCATAAAGCAGCCGTTCCAGCGCAAAGAGCCCGCGCGCGGCGATGGAGACTTCGGCGTAATCACCGCTTGTCGCAATCGGGTCTTCTTCGGCCACCATCCGCGCCACGCTGCGCCCCACCATGCCGCGCGTGTCGGGCCAGAAGGCGATGGCCAGCCCGCGCCCGTCTTCCTCTAGCGGTCCAAGGGTCAGATGCGCGATGCCGAGCCATGCGTCGAAAGCCTCCTGATAGGCCGGGCGCAGGGCGGCATCGGTGCAATCGGCCTGCGCCGCCGCATCAAGCGCCGCCGTGGCCGAGGCGAAACGGGCGGTGCCGGGCAGCGCGTGATCTTGGATCACCTCCTCTACCCCGGCGAGGGCGGGGGCGGCAGTCAGAAGGAAGGTGGCGGTCAGCAGGCTGCGCATCAGAGGCTCTCCAGATAGCGGATCAGGGCGTCACGGTCGGCTTTGGGCATGTCGACCACGGCATCGCGGGCGGGCTGGGCTTCGCCGCCGTGCCAGAGCACCGCTTCGAGCAGTGACCGCGCGCGCCCATCGTGCAGGAATTGGGTATGGCCGTTGACCTGTTCGGTCAAGCCAATGCCCCAAAGCGGCGCGGTGCGCCATTCGCGCCCGTTCGCGCGGCCCTCGGGACGGTTGTCGGCCAGCCCTTCGCCCATGTCATGCAGCAAAAGGTCGGTCATCGGCCAGATCAGTTGGAAGCTCTGCTCGGGCTGATCCTCCAGCCGTTCGGTCACGAATTTCGGCTGGTGGCAGGAAGTGCAGCCGACCTCATGAAACACCGCCTTGCCGCGCAGCACCTCAGGCGCGCCGACATCACGTCGGGCAGGCACGGCAAGGTTGCGGCTGTAGAAGGTCACCAGATCCAGCCCCTCGGCGTCGATCTCGGTGCCACGGTCGTCACCATCCCCATGGGGTGCCGCGCGGCAGGCGGTCTGCTCTGCCGTGCAATCGCCCCATGCCGCGTCGAAAATGGGGGAGGAAATGCCGATGTCCCCCGCAAAGGCGCTGGCCGATTGTTCGCGGATCGTCGGCGCCCCGGCTTTCCAGCCGAAGCGGCCCAGCATCGGACGCGCATGTTCAAAGGACCAGACGATCTGCGCCCTGCCCGAAATGCCGTCGCCATCGGCGTCCTCCGGGTCGGCCAGCGCCAAGATATCTGCCGCCGGAATGGCCTCCAACAGGCCCAAGCCGATCATCGGCGGGGCGACGCGGGGGCTGAGCATCGCGCCGTCGGCCAAGGGGCCATAGCCGAGGTCTTCGGCACTGTAGGTCGGGCGGCGCAGGCTGGCTGTCTCCCCCTCCGACAGGGCGACTTCCACCTCTTCATAACTCACGCCCAGACGGTATTCCGCCGGATGGCCCGCCACCCCGAAATCCTGCAATTGCCCGCCATAGACCGGATCGGGCCGCGTGCGCGGGGTCTCATCGCCGACCGAGAGCAGGAAGGCCTCGATCTCGCTCATCGCCTCTTCGGGGGGCGTGGGGACCGAGATGCGCAGGAACATCGACACCGCATCATCCTGAGGCCCCTCGGGCGGATGGCCGCGCCCGTCTTTCAGGTGGCAGCGCTGGCAGGAACGCGCGTTGAAGAGCGGCCCCAGCCCGTCAGAGGCCAGCGTCGAGGAGGGCGAAGAGACCCAGAGTTTTTTGAACAGACCGTTGCCGACCTTGAAGTCCAACTCACGCTCGAAAGGGATATTGCCTGAAGGCAGCGAAAACGCATCGGCATTGCCGCGCGGGCTGACCGTGGCGGCCCCTGCCGGGTTCGTCTCAAAGGGTTCGGGCTTGTCGAATTCGGTCGCGGGGGCGGTGACCTTAGCGATCCGGGCGGCCTCTTCCGCGGTGCGGGGGATCACCTTTAGATGCGGTTCCTCCAAGGCTTGCGGAGCGGCGGCGGCCATGCTCGCGGCGGCCACCATGAGCATCGGAATGAGGAAACGCATGGGGAATGCCTTGGATAAGCGGCAGGCCCGAAACCGGGCCTGCCTGTCGTGGTTACTTGCTGTCGTCTGTCGGCTTGGCCTGAAGCTGGCCATAGACGGCCTCGCCCAGTTCCGCCTGAAGCGCCAGTTGGGTTTCGAGGAAGTCGATATGCCCTTCCTCATCGGCGATCAATTCTTCGAACAGGTTCTTCGAAACGTAGTCGCCCACCTGATCGCAGTGATTGCGCGCTTCGATATAGAGGGTGCGGGCCTCATGCTCGGCGGCGAGATCGGCCTCCAGACATTCCTTGACCGTCTCACCGATGCGCAGCGCGTCCAGCTTTTGCAGGTTGGGATGCCCTTCGAGGAAGATGATCCGCTCGATCAGCTTGTCGGCGTGGTTCATCTCTTCGATGCTTTCCTCGCGCGATTTATCGGCAAGCCGACCATAGCCCCAGTCTTCTTGCAGCCGGTAATGCAGCCAGTACTGGCTGACCGCTGTCAATTCGCTGCGCAGTGCAGCGTTGAGATATTCGATGACCTTGTCGTCGCCCTTCATGAACCTGTCTCCTTGTTTGGTTTTGCCTGACATAGAGTGGTTGTCAGCACCGGCACGGAAAAGTTGCCATTTCCGCGCATGGTAGACAAGAACAGAGGCATACAGCCCCCACAATCGGCCGCTTTGCCCAAGGCGCGGTAGACTTTACCGGCCGTGATGACCGTGCGTGCGTCTGAGGCGCGCATCCAGTCGATGGCATTGTTGATGTCGCGATCGGTGATGTTCTGACAGTGACAAACAATCATGGTGTTGCGTATTCCTTGGCTGGCCCCGGGCCGCGACACGCGCGCCCCGGGGGAAAGTTTAGGATTACTGGAAGACGGCCTCCGGCGCGTCGAGGCTGTCGGAGCCTTCAAAGGCGATCTCGTCACCGCCCAGAGCCGTCACTGCGCGTTCGATGGCGCGGGTCTGGTTCACCAGCGCGTCGACCGCGCCCATGATCAGTGCCTCGCCCTCGGCATTGCCGCGCTCAAGCATCATGTCATAGCTGAAGCCCGCTTCGGCGGCGGTCTTGATCTGACCCAGTTCCACCATGGAGGCGTTCAGCTTGGCGCGCAGGTCTTCGTCGACACCGGCATCGGCACTGGCCACCAGATCGGACAGCGACGCGCCCGAGACCACGCGCCCATCGACGCGCAGGTATTCGCCCAGATAGACGTTCCGCACACCCAGGCCATCGTAGTAGTGGCTGTTGTGGGTGTTGTCCGAGAAGCAATCATGCTCTTCCTCGGGGTCGTTCAACATGACGCCCAGCTTCATCCGCTCCCCGGCCTGTTCGCCGTAGGAGAGCGAGCCCATGCCGGTCAGGATCGCGTCGATCCCGGCGTCTTCGTCGGCCAGCACGGCGGCGCGTGCCTCACCGCCTTCGGCCCATTGCCCGGCCATCCATTCCAGATCGCTGACCAAAAGATCGGTGGCGGCCTTGAGGTATTGCCCACGGCGGTCGCAATTGCCGCCGGTGCAGTCGTCGCCCGCTGCGTAGTCGGTCCAAGGACGGTCGCCCGCGCCGTGGTCGGTGCCGTTCAGGTCTTGGCCCCAGAGCAGGAATTCGATGGCATGGTAGCCGGTGGCGACATTGGCCTCGACCGCGCCCGCCTCATGCAACTGCCCTTCGAGCAGTTCGGGGGTGATTTCGGTGGCGTCCACCTCTTCCCCGCCGAGCGTGAATGTCGGGTTGGCGATGACGTTCAGAACCGCCAGTTGGTTCTCATCTGTTTCACCGCCATAGGAGGCGTCGACATAGTCGATCAGACCCTCGTCCAGCGGCCATGCGTTTACCTTGCCTTCCCAGTCATCGACGATGGCATTGCCAAAGCGGAACACCTCGGTCTGCTGGTAGGGCACGCGGGCGGCCAGCCATGCGGTTTTCGCCGCCTGAAGCGCCTCAGCAGAGGGGGAGGCGATCAGCGTCTCGACGGCGGCTTGCAGGGTCTGCGCGGTGGTCAGGCTGTCTTCGTATCCGGCCTGCGCGATGTCGGCATAGGTGTCCAGCACCTCGGCCTTGCCTTGGGCGAATGCCGGGGCGGCGGCGAATGTGATCAGCGCAATGGCCGTGGACGCTTTGAGGCGCATCGGATGTCCTTCCTTGAAAATCACCATGGTCCCGACACAGGGCGTATCGGGCCTTCGGGCAATAGGTGACTTATTTTGTCGGAAAATACAAGGTACAACCTCACGCGGGCTGAACCTAGGGAACCCCGTTAGTTGGTGGCCCTTTCCAACAGGGTCACATGGGTATCGCCATATTTGCGCGTGTCGATCCGGGCGAATCCCTCAGGCGCCTGCATGGGGGCGCTTTCCTCCCAAACGACCATCGCCCCGGGGGTGAGCCAGCCGCCTTCGGCCGCCGCGGCAAGCGCCTTTTGCCCCATGGACTTGCCATAGGGCGGGTCAAGAAAGACCAGATCGAAAGCCGCCTGCGCCCACGGCCCCAGCCGCGTGGCATCATGGCGCAGCAGTTGCGTGTCCGCCGCCGCATCCAGCTTGCGCATATTCTCCCCGATCAGCCGCTGCCCGCTGCGGCCATTCTCGACGAAACAAACCGATGCGGCCCCGCGCGACAGCGCCTCGAACCCTAGCGCGCCGGTGCCTGCAAAGAGGTCCAACACCCGCGCGCCTTCGATTACGTCGTGATGGGTCAGCATCGAAAAAAGGCTTTCGCGCACCCGGTCCGAGGTCGGGCGCAGATGCGCCCCGGCGTCGCCCTTGCCAAGTGCCGCCAGCGGGCGGCCCCGGTATTTCCCAGCGATGATCCTCATGCCCGCAGGAGCGCCTTGAGGTCCGCCTGAGGGTCCGCGACCAAGGCGGGGTCAGGCGATTTGCCCGCCTCAATCAACCGTTTGCCGACCATATAGCCCCGTGGATCGTTTGCCGCATCGACGGCCAGCAAAGTCTCACCGCGGTAATACCAGAAGGACGCGCTGCCCGCGCCCCGGCGGGTAACGACGCGATCATAGCCTGCGTTTAGCCCAGCGATTTGCAGTTTCACGTCATATTGGTCAGACCAGAACCACGGTTTGGCGACATAGTCCTTGCCCGCGCCAAGGATGTTTTCGGCCACGACCTCGGCCTGATCGATGGCGTTTGGCACGCTTTCCAGACGGATGCGCCCGCCGCGATAGGGGAACGAGGTGCAGTCCCCCGCCGCCCAGATACCGGGCAGGTTCGTGCGGCCCTGCGCATCGACCTTGATGCCGTTGTCGATCTCGACCCTCGCGCTGGCGGCCAGCGCGATGTCGGGTTCGATGCCGACGCCGGTGATGACGAAATCGGCGGCGATCTCTGTGCCGTCGCTCAGCCGTGCGCCGGTGA
Organism: Sulfitobacter sp. 1A13353; assembly: GCF_043557255.1. Classification (NCBI taxonomy): domain Bacteria; kingdom Pseudomonadati; phylum Pseudomonadota; class Alphaproteobacteria; order Rhodobacterales; family Roseobacteraceae; genus Sulfitobacter; species Sulfitobacter sp. 1A13353. The sequence goes on from NZ_JBIFFS010000001.1 coordinate 139,196, forward strand.
CATGGCCCTCGCCCAAAAGCCGCTCCAGCCCCACGCCTTCGCGCAGGCGCACGCCGTGGCTTTCGTGCAGGGCGCGGAAATAATCGCTGGTCTCCGGCGCTGCCACCCGTTGCAGGATCCGGTCGGCCATTTCCACCAGCGTGACCTCAAGCCCCAGCTTGGCCGCGACCGCCGCCGCCTCCAGCCCGATATAACCGCCGCCGACGATCAGCACTTTCGCACCTTTGACGAAACGCGGGGCCATGGCATCGACATCCGCCAGATCGCGCACGGTAAAGACACCCTCCAGCGCCCCGCCGATCGCGGCGGGCAAGCGGCGCGGGGTCGAGCCGGTGGCGAGCACCAGTTCGTCATAGGCGACCGCGCCGTCGGAGGTGCTCAGCACCCGCGCCTCGGGGTCAATCGCCGTGACGCGGCAGTCGGTTTTCAGCGTGATCCCTTGATCGGCGTAGAATGCCTCGGGCCGGAGCAAGAGACGCTCTTGGCTCATCTCCCCCAGCAGGTAGCCTTTGGACAGGGGCGGGCGTTGGTAAGGGGGGCACGGCTCGGCGCCGATGAGGGTGATTTTCCCCTCGAACCCGCCGCTTCGCAGTTTTGCCACGCATGACGCTCCCGCCTGCCCGGCTCCGATCACCACCACATGCTGCATCTGCCACCCCCCGATTGATCTGGTCTCAGTCGCGGTCAAAGCCTATATCTGGCCCCAAGACAACCGCAATGACAGGAGAGGCTATCCCATGACGATTTCTCAAGGTTCGACACTGCCGGACGCGAAACTGGTTCAGATGGGCGCCGACGGGCCCGAGCCGGTGCAGATGGCCGACAAGGTAAAAGGCCGCAAAGTGGTGATCTTTGCCGTGCCGGGCGCCTTCACGCCGACTTGCCACTCTGCCCATGTGCCCAGCTTCGTGCGCACCAAGGATCAGTTCGACGCCAAGGGCGTGGATGAGGTGATCTGCATCTCCTGCAATGATCCTTTCGTGATGAAGGCTTGGGGCGAGGCGACCGGCGCGACAGAGGCCGGGATCACCATGCTCGCCGACGCGAGCAGCGCGTTCACCCGCGCCATCGGCATGGAGTTCGACGCCGAGGGCGCCGGGCTGGTGGGCCGGTCCAAACGCTATGCGATGCTGGTCGAAGACGGTAAGGTCACGCTCTGGCAGCCCGAAGAAAGCGCAGGCACCTGCGAGATTTCCGGCGGTGAAGCGTTGCTGGATAATATGTAAAGTGACGGGCAGCGGCTAAGCGGATCAGGCGCTGCCCATTCAACGATCCGCCCGGTGGCACACCGGGCATCGCCCTCCCTCCCCCCGGAGGGCGATTTTGCAAGGGTCTGGCAGACGGAACCTCAATTTAGGGTGAACCGGCCCGCCATACAGCGAGCCCCTCATCGCCCCCCAGGGAGGGCGATGCCCTTCGTTTCAGCAGGCAACGCCCTTCAGCCGCCTTACTCCGCCGCCTGAACGATTGTGCGCGTGGGGAAGGGGATATCCACCCCGCCCTCATCCAGCGCCTCTTTGACCTTGCGGGTCATATCGGCCTTGAAGGCAAAGTAATCGTCCGCGCTGCACCAGACCCGCACAAGGAAATCCACCGAACTATCGTTGAGGTTGTTCACCTGAATGAAGGGCTCGGGATCCGTATGCGCGCGCTCATCCGACATGATTGTGCTGCGGATGATATCCTCGGCGGTCTTGAGGTTCGCGCCATAGCCCACGCCAAAGGTCCACTCCGCCCGGCGCGTCGGGTTGACGGAATAGTTGGTGATCACATTGCCCCAAACCTCGGAGTTCGGCACGATGACCTGCACGTTGCTGAGATCGGCGAGAACCGTGTAGTTCAGGTTGATCTGTTTGATCGTCCCCATCTCGCCCGCGATCACAACGAAATCGCCGATCTTGATAGGGCGGAACAGGATCAGCATGACGCCCGCGGCCACGTTCGACAGGGTGCCTTGCAGGGCCAGACCAATCGCCAGACCCGCGGCACCAATGACCGCCACGACCGATGTCGTCTTGACCCCGAAGGTATTGAGCACAAAGAGAACGGTGAAACCCAGCACCACATAGCGCACGATGGAAGCGAGAAATTCGAACAGCATCTCATCGAGATGCTTATGCCGTTTGCCCAGATTCTCGACCCGGTGTTGCAGCCAACTGGAGATGACCCAGCCCAGCAGCAAAATGGCAATCGCGGCGATCACCGACCCCGCCGCGCTGGCCAAGAACTCCAGCGTCAGCAGATCGGCAACTGTCTTGCCCTGCCACAACTCGGTTTCAAACAAATCTTGCATCCGGTCTCTCCGTCAGTCTTTGCCGGCCCCAAAGAGACCATCCATCTTACGCGCCAGCTTCGCGTCGAGCGAGCTGAGCCCATCCACATCATGGGTGATCAACGTTACCTCCACCCGGTTGTAAACGTTGCTCCATTCCGGATGGTGATTCCATTTTTCCGCCCAGATTGCTACCCTTGTCATCCAGCCAATGGCATCCACGAAATCACTGAACTTGAAGGTCTTGTGGATCGCATCCCGGCCTTCCACCATCTCCCAGCCCGTGTTGAACAGCGGCTGAAGGAGGGTCTTGCGGGTTTCGATACTCAATCTTTCGGTCATTCTTGTTCCTCGATCGTCGTCTTTTTGAAAGGTCCGTAGTCGGTCAGCACGCTGATCTCTTCGTCCACGGCGTCGCGTTCGGCCTGCAAATACTCCCCCACGGCGGCGGCAAAGCCCGGGTCGCGCATCCAATGCAGCGACCATGTGGGCGAAGGCAGATAGCCCCGCGCGAGCTTGTGCTCGCCCTGCGCGCCCGCCTCGACACGGGCAAGCCCATGGGCAATGGCGAAATCCATGGCGCGATAATAGCACAGTTCGAAATGCAAAAAGGGGTGGTGTTCGGTGCAGCCCCAGTAGCGGCCAAAGAGCGTCTCGCGCCCGATGAAGTTGAGCGCCCCGGCCACCCAACGCCCGTCACGTTCGGCCAGCACCAATGCGATATCGTCGCGCAGATTTTCCTGCGCATGGTCAAAGAATTCCCGCGTGAGATAGGGTGAGCCCCATTTCCGCGCGCCGGTGTCTTGGTAGAACTGCCAGAAGGCATCCCAATGTTCCGGCTCGATCTGGTCGCCGGTGAAGGTATGGATCTTGCCGCCGAAGTCCTGCGCCTGCGCGCGTTCCTTGCGGATGTTCTTGCGCTTGCGCGAGGACAGGCTGGCGAGGAACCCGTCGAAATCCGCATAGTCGCGTTTGTGCCAATGGAACTGCTGGCTCTTGCGGCTCATCAAGCCGAGTTCTTCGGCCCGCGCGACTTCGCCCTCGGTGCAAAAGGTCACATGCAGCGACGACAGCGCGTTGTTGTCGGTCAACTGCACCGCGCCTTGAACCAGCGCGGCGGTGCCCGCCTCTTCGAACCCGGGCCGCATCAGAAAACGCCGCCCGGTGGCGGGGGTATGCGGCACCGCGATCTGAAGTTTCGGGTAATAGCGCCCGCCCGCGCGCTCATAGGCATGGGCCCAGTTGTGATCGAAGATATATTCGCCTTGGCTGTGGGATTTGGCATACATCGGCGCGACGGCGATCACTTGGCCTGCGATCCGCGCCACCAGATACTGCGGCTGCCAACCGGTGCCGGGGCCGACCGAGCCGCTGCGCTCAAGCGCCGAAAGGAAGCGATAGGTGGTGAAAGGGTCGCGCGGACGGCCCCCATCCGCGGCCTCGGGACAGGCGCAGGCGTCCCAATCCTCTTGGCCGATCTGCGCCAATTCCGGCACCACGGTAATCTCGATTTCCTGCGCGTTCATCTGAGCCTTGCCTGCCTTGCGTCCTATGTGTGGCCTCGGCCTCGCAGATCAAGGGCGCGGCAGATAATCCTCAAAGGTCACGTTCTGCGCCACCTGACGCGCGATCTCTTCCTCCGCTTGACTGCGGATCGTCCAGCAGAGCACCGCCGCCCCTTCTGCTTTCAGTTCCGCCACGCGGGGGCGGTTCAGATCGTCCGCCTCATGGCTGATGAAACAGGATCCGCTGTCGGCGTAATCGGGAATTTCGCGCAGCCGGTCACAGGTCGCTTCGGGCAGCGGCCATTCATCGGGGCGATAGGCGCTGGTGGTCAGGCCGCGCGGCACCTCGGGCAAAAGCCGGGCCAGCGCGCGCACCGAATGCGGGTTGAAGGACATGACCGCCAGATCACCCCGGTAGCGGCCAAGCAGTTCCGCCGCGGCGGCCTCAAGCGCACCGACATCCGGCCCCATGGCACCGTCCTGATCCTTGAACTCCACCAAGAGCGGCACGCGCCCGGCAACGAGGTCGAGGATGTCCTCAAGCGTCGGAATCCCCTCATCACCACCCTTCAGCGGGATCGTGGCAAGGGCACTTGCGTCGCGCAGCCGAACCGCGCCCTGCTCTTCCGTCAGCCGCTCCAACCCGTAATCGTGGAACACCATCGGCTTGCCATCGGCGCTGAGTTGCAGGTCGATCTCGATGCCTAGCCCCGCATCGACAGCCGCGCACACGGCGGCGCGGCTGTTTTCGGGCCGTCCGGCGGCAAGGTCATGCAGCGCGCGATGCGCCAGCGGAATGTTCAAAAAGGCGGCAGGAAGGGTCATTCGATCTCAAAGATGCCTTCGATTTCGACGGCGACACCCAGCGGCAGCGACGCGGCAGAGACCGCCGAGCGGGCGTGACGGCCCGCATCGCCCAACGCCTCGACCATGAAATCGGAGGCGCCGTTGATCACCTTGGGCTGGTCGGTGAAATCGGCGGTGGAGTTCACGAAGCCGGTCAATTTCACCACACGCTTGAGCCGGTCCAGATCGCCATCACAGGCGGCGCGGACCTGCGCCAGAAGGCTCAGCGCACAGCTGCGCGCGGCGGCGGCACCGGCGTCGACATCCATATCAGCGCCCAAACGCCCGGTGATCAACCCATCCGGCCCGTTGGAGATCTGGCCCGAGACATAGACGGTATTGCCGGTGACCACGAAGGGCACGTAGTTCGCGGCGGGTGCGGGCGCGTCGGGCAGGGTGATGCCGAGTTCGGCAAGGCGGGCGGTCAGGGACATGACGGGCTTCCTTTGGTTGCGGTTCTGGGCGGACGCTAACCGCCCGCCGCGCCAAGGGAAAGCCCCTTTGCCACCTGCCCCGCCTCAGCTTTCGCGGAAGGCGCGGGCGAAATAGTCGGCCATCGGTTTCAGCAAATAGGCCATGGGAGAGCGCTCCCCGGTGCGGATAAAGGCCTCGACCGGCATGCCGGGGAGGAGAATGGTGCCCTCCTCCAGCTTATCCGTCTCACCGGGGTTCAGCGCGATCTCGGCCCGGTAATAGCTCTGACCGGTGGCGTCATCCTCGATGGAGTCGGCAGAGACCTGAAGGACCTTGCCCACCAGTTCCGGCGTGGTGCGCTGGTTCAGCGCCGAAAGACGCAGGTTCACCTCTTGGCCCACGGCGACCTGATCAATGTGAATGGTCTGCACCTGCGAGGCGATGATCAGCGGACGGTCCTGCGGGACGAGATACATCAGCGGCTCCGCCGCGCGGACGACGGAACGCGGGGTTTGCACCTGCATGCCATAGATCACCCCCGACACCGGCGCGCGGATATCAAGGCGGTCGATCTCGGCCCTAAGCGCGCGGCGCTGCTCGGCCATCTCCAACTCACGGTAGCGTAGATCGCGCAGTTGAGTGATCGCCTCTTCCCGCCCGGCGGAGCGCAGTTTGAGCCGTTCGATGTCGATCTCTGTCACCCGCTCTTGCGACTGCGCCTTTTGCGCCGACAGCTCTCCGATCTGGCCGCGCAGGCGGGCCTGTTCGCGCATGAGGGTCAGCACGGCGGAGGCCTGCGTCAGGCCCCGGTCCAGCAGCGATTGCTGGTTGGCCAATTCCTCTTCGATCAACTCCAACTGCCGCGAAAGCGCGGCCTCCTGCGCGTCGACCCCGCGGATTTGCGCGTTGATCTGCGCCCGGCGTTTGCCCAATTGCTCAAGCTCTTGCGCCACGCTGACGCGGCGCGCGTCAAAGAGGTTGCGCTGCCCGTCCACCAATTCCTGCACGTCAGGGTTCGTCGCCCCGGCGGTCAGCAACTCTTCGTCAAATGTGACCGTCTCGACCTCATCGCGCTGCGCTTCGAGCCGCCCACGCCGAGCCATAAGCTCGTAAAGCTGCCCCTCGACGATGGCCAATTGCGAGGTCAACTGCTCCGCATCCAGCCGCAGCAGCACATCCCCGGCAGCGACGCTGTCGCCCTCATCCACAAGGATGTCGGCCACGACACCGCCGGTCTCATGCTGGACGATCTGCCGGTTGCGGTCGACTTCGATCCGGCCCGAGGCCACGACCGCCCCGGCGATTTGGCTGGTCACCGCCCATGTGCCGAAACCGCCGAAGAGCAGGAGCAGCCCGATGAACCCAAGGATCAGGGGCCGCCTCGCCGACCAGCGCTTGTCCTCGCGGGCGTTCATACCACGCCTCCCGAGCGCGCGGGCGCTTTCTGAATCTCGCGGTGGTTTTGCACCATCCCGGCCAGCACCTCATCCTTGGGGCCAAAGGCTTTGCGCATGCCGTTATCCAGCACCAGCAGCGTGTCGCATTCCTGAATGGCCGCCGGACGATGCGCCATGATCAGCACGGACCGCCCGCTGGCCTTCATCTGTCGGATCGCGTGGTTCAGCGCCTGAGAGCCGGTATTGTCGAGGTTCGAGTTCGGCTCATCCAGCACAACGATCACCGGGTCATCATAAAGCGCACGCGCCAGCCCGATCCGCTGCATCTGCCCGCCTGAAAGCCGCACCTGCCCCGCGCGGATGGGCGTGTCATAGCCTTGCGGGAATTCGAGAATCATCTCATGGGCCGCCGCCATCTTGGCCGCCTTGACCACTTTGGCGTCGTCAGGATTGGGGGAGAGGCGGGCGATATTTTCGGCAATGGTGCCGTCGAACAACTGAACGCGCTGCGGCAGATATCCGATATGCCGCCCCAAGGTCTCGCTCCCGTAATGCTCCAGCGCGGCCCCGTCGAGGCGGATAGACCCGCCCGCAGGCGGCCAAACCCCGGTGAGCGTGCGGGCCAAGGTCGATTTCCCCGCCCCCGAGGGGCCGATCACGCCAACCGCCTGCCCCGGCTCAACGGTGAAGTTGATCGACTTGAGCGCCGCCTGTTTCTCACCCGGCGCCACGACGGTCAGCGCTTTTGCGGCGAGTTTTGCCTTAGGCTGTGGTAGGGCAGTGCGCGCGGGCTCCTCCCCCACCGCCCCCAGAAGCTGCGCCAAATTGGCCCAACCGGCCCGGCCCCGCTGCACGACCGGCCATTGGTTCAACGCCAGTTCCACCGGCGCCAGCGCCCGGCCCAAGAGGATCGAGCCTGCGATCATCGCGCCCGGCGTCATCTGGTTTTTCAAGACCAGCCAAGCGCCGAGGCCCAGCATGGCGGATTGCAGAAACAGCCGCAGCGTCTTGGTCATCGCGGTAAAGGTGCCGCCCACGTCGGTCGATTTCACCTGCTGCGCCAGCGTCTGCCCCCGGGCCTGCTGCCAGCGGGTAAAGGCGGCATCGCGCATCCCCATGGCCTGCACCATCTCGGCCTCGACCCTGATCTGGCCCGACATGGCATCCGCCGCCTGCCCCGAGATGCCAGCCCGGGCTTGGCTTTCGCGCGACAGCATTTGATTGGCCACCGCGATTGCCACCAGCACGGCGGCACCGCCCAAGGCCAGCCAGCCCAACATCGGGTGGAACAGAAAGATCGCGGCAAAGAAGATCGGCGTCCATGGCGCGTCAAAGGCGGCCATCAGCACCGGGGAGGTCATGAGGCGCTGCACGGCTTCGAGATCGGCAAGGCCCGCGTTGGTTTTCACATCCGGGGCCACGGCGGATTTGCGCACCACCGCGTCGAACACCCGCCGGTCGAGATCGGATTGAAACCGCGCCCCCACCCGCGCCATGATCCGACCGCGCGTGTAATCCAAAAGCCCCATCACCGCATAGAGAAAGACGACGAGAACCGAGAGGGCGATCAGCGTTTCCTCTGACCCTGAGCCGAGCACGCGGTCATAGACCTGCAACATATAGAGCGGGCCGGTGAGCATGAGCATATTGGCAAAAAGGCTGAACAAGGCCACCGCCCAATAAAGCCCGCGGCTGCGCCTGCGCACGCGACGCAGCTCGGACAGCCCCCTGTTCACCACATCGCTTTGCATCAAACCCCTTCAACGCTGCCCGCCACGCGCGCAGCACCTTCCCGCCTTTGGGGAATTGATACTGAGTTTAACAACCCAATGCTATTGATTTTTCGGCCCGCCCCCGACCGCCTCAGCGGTCGAGGAAGTTCGGCGCGGGCGCGCTGGCCCCGCTGCCGCTGCTGCCGCCGCCAAAGATATCGCGCAGAACCCTGTCGATCACATTGTCCGCGCCGCCGCCTTGGTTGCCACCGCCTTGGGGTTGCGGCTGTGGCTGCGGTTCGGGCTGTGCCTCGCTCAGGTTGCTGGGCGGGGCGGGCGCCTGCATCGGTAACTCCTTGAGGGGCATCCCCTCATGCACGCGGCTCATGGTTTCGCGCCAGATCTCTGCGGGCAGGCCCCCGCCCGTGACCCCGGTGAGCGGCGTGTTGTCGTCATAGCCCATCCAGACCCCGGCCACATAATCCGCCGAGAAGCCCACGAACCAGGCATCTTTGTTGGCCGAGGTGGTGCCGGTCTTGCCCGCCAATTGCCGCCCGCCAAACTTGGCGCGCTGGCCGGTCCCTTCAGAGATCACCTTTTCCATCATATAGACCAACTGGCGTGCGGCATCTTCTTGGATCACACGTTCGTTGATGCCGCCGCCGGTGCCCATCAGCGGCTCCGTCTCGCCCAGAAGGCGCAGGTCGACCAACCCATAGGGCGTCACCGATGAGCCGCCGTTGAGGATACCGGCATAGGCGCCGGTCATTTCAAGCAGGGTGCTCTCTGATGCGCCAAGCGCCAGCGCCGGACCAGCGGCCAGATCGCTTTTGATGCCGAACTGCGTGGCGACCGAACTCACCGTTTCGCGGCCCACGCTTTCCGAGACTTTCACCGCCGGAATGTTCAGCGAGCTTTTCAGCGCCTCGGTCAGGGTCACCGGCCCCTTGAAACTCTTGGTGTAGTTCTTGGGGCACCATTGTCCCGAGCCGGGTATGTTCAGGCAATAGGGCTCATCCACGATGATGTCATCGGGCGAATAGCCCAGATCGAGCGCCGCGGCATAGATGAAGGGTTTGAAGGCCGAGCCGGTCTGACGCATCGCCTGCGTGGCGCGATTGAAGGCGCCCGCGACCTTGGTCTTGCGCCCGCCCACAAGCGCACGCACCGCGCCATCAGAAGACATCACCACGATCGCCGCCTGCGCCTTGGAGCCTTCGCGGACCTTATTCTCGAACACCCATTTCAAACCTTCCTCGGCTGCGCGCTGGATGCGCTGATCGAGGGTGGTCTTGATGATCACATCTTCGGTGGTGTTGCGGGTAAAGAATTCGGGCCCCGAGGACATGACCCAGTCGGCGAAATAACCGCCCGCCTCGGCCTCTGCCGCCTCGGACAGTTGCGCGGGGTTGGCGATGGCCTCATCAGCCTCGGCGGCAGAGAGATAGCCCTGCTCTTCCATCAGGCGGATCACCGTGGCGGCGCGGCTTTGCGACCGGTCCAGATTGTTGGTGGGCGAAAGCGTCGTGGGCGCGGTCAAAAGACCGGCCAGCATCGCGCCTTCGGCGGGCGAGAGGGCCGCTGCGGGCTTGCCGAAGAACCGCTGCGCCGCGGCCTCCGCCCCAAAGGCACCGCCGCCCATATAGGCGCGGTTAAGGTAGATCGAGAGGATGTCGTTCTTGGTGTATTTCAACTCCATCGCGATGGCAAAGAGCGCTTCCTTGGCCTTGCGACCCAAGGACGAACGACGGCATTCCGCCTCATATTCCTTTTCCGTCATGCCGCTGCTGGGGTCATAGGGCTCGCCCAGACAAAGCAGTTTGGCTGTCTGCTGGGTGATGGTCGAACCGCCGTGGCCGGAAAGCGGCCCGCGCCCCTCGCTCAGGTTGATGCGCACAGCCGAGGCGATGCCCCGCGGGCTGACGCCCAGATGGCGATAGAATCGCTTATCCTCGGTGGCGATGACCGCGTTTCTCAGATGTCTAGAGACCGATTCCGCTGAAACCACGCCGCCGAACTGATCGCCGCGCCATGCAAAGACCTCTCCCTCACGGTCAAGCATAGTGACAGACCCGCGCGCGCGGCCATCCAACAACGCTTCGAGGGGCGGGATCGTGGTGTAGATATAGCCAACGGCCAAGGCGAGGACGAGGAAGACCACAAGGCTCACCCGCCATGTGATGGTCCAGATCAGCCGCCAAATCCAACGGGCCACCCCCGCAAAAAAGCCAAGGATACCGCCGCGCCGGGGGCGTTTGGGACGGGCGGCTTTGCGGCGGGCGGGCGCGGCCTTGCGCGTGGCCGGTTTGCCCCGCGCTGCGGTCTTGGCCTTGGGTTTGGCCTTCCCGGGATACCGCTTGTCGGCCACCAAAGGGCGTTTGCGCTTGTTCTTGTCGGTCATAATATCGCCTGCTCGGCCCTATTTTTCGCCACTTTAGCCTGACTGCAGCGGTTTGTTTAGCGCTGCAAGGTCCAATCGTCGTCAAATGTCTGATTAATTTATAGGCAGATTCCAGCCTGCGCCCGCTTTTTAGGCGGCACTGCCACGCAATGGCGCAAGTATGGCAGGCAAACCTGTCCAAGAGCGCCCGATATCCGGTTTTCTCATGCTGCACGGGCAGCCGCCCGCTTCGGTAAGCACGCATTCGGACCCGCAGACAGGAAACGACCATATGAAACCCATCTTAATACTTCCCCTCGCAGCGGCGGTCAGCGCCCTGCCCGGGCTGGCGCTGGCACAGGACGCGGAATACGCGACGCTGGCGGATACGACCTTCATCTTCAACACCCTGCTTTTCCTGATCGGCGGTTTCCTCGTCTTCTGGATGGCGGCGGGTTTCGCCATGCTGGAAGCGGGGCTGGTGCGTTCCAAGAACGTCACCACGCAGCTGACCAAGAACATGGGCCTCTTTGCGCTTGCCGCGGTCATGTATTGGCTGGTGGGCTACAACATCATGTATCCCGGTGACGGCAATTGGATCATGGAAGGCGTCTTTGGCACCTTCGCGACCAAGGATATCAAGACCGAGATCGACGCAGGCGGCTATTCCAACGCCTCCGACTTCTTCTTTCAGCTGATGTTCTGCGCCACCACCGCCTCCATCGTGTCGGGTGCACTGGCCGAGCGGATCAAGCTGTGGCCCTTCCTGATCTTCGTGGTCGTGCTGACCGGCTTCATCTACCCGATCGAAGCGTCCTGGCAGTGGGGCGGCGGTTTCCTTTCCGCCATGGGCTTCAGCGACTTCGCCGGCTCGACCCTCGTGCACGCCGCTGGTGGCTTTGCCGCCCTCGCCGGGGCCATCGTCCTGGGGCCGCGTTTGGGTAAATACGGCAAGGATGGCCGCGTTGTGCCGATGCCGGGTTCCAACCTTGCCCTCGCCACTTTGGGCACGTTCATCCTGTGGATGGGCTGGTTCGGCTTTAACGGTGCGTCGCAGCTTGCCATGGGCACCATCGAAGACGTGGACGCCGTGGCGCAGATCTTTGCAAACACCAACATGGCCGCTGCTGCCGGTGCCGTCGCCGCGCTGATCCTGACGCAGGTGATGTACAAGAAAGTCGACCTGACCATGGTGCTGAACGGCGCGCTGGCCGGTCTCGTCTCGATCACTGCAGGGCCGCTTGACCCGACGCTGTTTGGTGCGCTTTGGATCGGTGCCGTGGGCGGTGTCATCGTGGTGCTGACCGTGCCGATGCTCGACAAGTTCAAGATCGACGATGTGGTCGGCGCGATCCCGGTTCACCTGATCGCCGGTTTCTGGGGCACGCTGGTCGTGCCGGTCTATACCGAAGGCACATCCTTCGTCACACAGATCATCGGCTTCGCCGCGGTTGGCCTCTTTGTCTTCATCGTCAGCTTCGTCGTCTGGCTGATCCTTAAAACCGCCGGTGGCATCCGTGTCAGCGAAGAGGCCGAGATCACCGGTCTGGACATGTCCGAACTGGGCATGGAAGCCTACCCCGAGTTCGCCAAGGGCTAAGCCCCGGCGACATCGCCAAACAATCGACCGCCCGGCCCGCAATGGCCGGGCGGTTTGCGTTAGGCCACTAGAGGTAAAGAAATGGTAAAGGTCGTGCCGACACCCGGGGCGCTGACATAGCGGATGCTGCCGCCGTGTCGGTCCAGAATCTGCCGGGTGATATGCATCCCCAGACCGCTGCCATAGGCGACCTTGGTGTCGGAGCCATCGACCTGCGAAAAGGGCGCAAAGACCTGCTCTTCCGCGCCCGGCGGGATGCCACAGCCGCTGTCGCTGACCTGCACATGCGCCATGCCTTCGGACTGCTGAAGGCTAACCTCCACCTGCCCGCCCGGGGCAGAGAATTTCACCGCGTTCGACAGCACGTTGCCAAAGACCTGCCCCAACCGCTCTGCATCGGCTTGGACCGTCAGCACCGCCTCGGGCATCTCGCAACGGAAGCGTATATCCTTCTCCGGTTGCAGGCTCTCCGCCCGGACCACGGCCTTTTGCACCAGCGGGGCGAGAGCGGCAGGCTGCAGGTCGATGCTGAACTCGGCACTGCTGAGGCTTTGGGTGTCGATCAGATCATTGACCAAGGTCGTCAGCGTCTCGGAGCTACCTGCGGCCTTTGCCAGCAGACGCGCCTTTTGCGCATCGCTCACCTTGGCCCCGCCCTGCGACAACAGGCCAAGCGCGCCGTTAATGACCGTCAGCGGGGTGCGCAGCTCATGGCTGACCGTGGCGAGGAACTGCGCCTGCATCTGCTCGGCGGCGATGGCCTTTTCGGCGGCGATCTTTTGCACGGTCACATCCAAAAGCGCCACGGCCCAGCCCACCTGTTTTTGCCCCGCCCCCAGAGAAATCGCATGGGCGCGCACGGCGAAATGGCGGTGACCCAGTTGGATATCGGTCACATCGGGTAGGCCGCCATGGGCCGCGAGATAGCGGATGATCGGCCCCAACTCCCCAAAGGCGCTCAGCGGGGCCTCGGGATCGGCCTCCCGGCGCAAGAGGTCGGCGGCGGCTGGATTGGTCTCAATCGCAGCGCCGCTCGGGTCGACCACGAAAACCGGATCGGTGCTGTTGTAGAACAACAGCTCGCGCGCGATTGCGTTCACGTCGATCCAGCGATTATCGGCCACCAGCCAGACCACCAGCGTCAGCGAAAGCGCGAATGAGAAAGGCGTCGGATCGGTATTGAACAGGGTGATGCCGCCCAAGATATAGGCCAGATTGGCCACCATGGGGATCAGCGTCGCGGCAAAAAGCTTGAGGAAAAAGCTGCGCACTGCGGGGTTGGCCGAACGCACCGCCCGCCCCGCCACGACCGCCGCCGCCATGATGACCATGTAAAGATAGGTGATCGCGATGAAGAACAGCGGGCCGTGGTCGGATTGGACATAGGCCCCCTCTGCGCTCAGCAACCACTTGGTTTCGGGGCCATAGAATGTCTCATGCCAGCCGCTCGTCACCGCGGCGAGGGTGATCAGCGCAGGCGCAAGCCCCGCGCAAAGCGGCACGAGCCATCGCGGCACCTTGGCCCCAAGCGCATATTCATAGAGGAAAAAAGCCCAGAAGGTCGGCAGCAGCACAAAGCCGATCCACGCCCAACGGCTGACCCCAAAGGCGCAGGCGGCAGAGGTGGCGGAAAGCTCGACCCCGACCGACAGAAGCCAGAGGTCCATGGCCAGAATGGCCAGCAAAAACCAATGTTTACCGGGTAGGCTGCTGTGCCCACGCACCCAATAGCCCAACACGGTGACAAGCGTGGCTGTCACGATCACCAGCTCTACCGCTGGCAAGCTCACATCCAAGCGGATGCACTGTAAGAATGATTCTAAAATTGGCCCGACCCTGAGTTTTCACTCAAGCTATCCAAACATGCCATTTCGACCAAGTTTTGATTAAAAGAGGCCAGAATAGAGGCATAGGGCGATTGTTCCGCAACAATCGAAGGCTGACCGGGCCGCGACATGCGCGGCCCGGAGCGCGATTAGATACCGACGTCGATGATCGCACGGGCGAGGATCGGCACGCTGTTTTGATTCAGCCCGGCAATGTTCATACGGCTGTCGCCGACCATATAGATGCCATGTTTCTCACGCAGCGCGTCGACCTTATCCGGCGTGGTGCCAAGCCGCGAGAACATGCCCCGGTGCTGGGCGAGGAAGCCAAAGCGGTCCGACCCGGAAAGTTTCTGCAACTCACCCGCCAGTTGCTCACGCAGACCCAGCATGGCGTTGCGAACATCCTCAAGCTCGGCCATCCAATCGGCCTTGAGCTCATCATCGGTCAGGATGGTCGACACGATCCGCGCGCCGTGATCGGGCGGGAAGCTGTAGTTCTGGCGGTTGAGGAAGGCCAAAGTGGCTTGGTTCAGCCCCTGCGCCGCCTCGGCGGCCACCAGCATCAGAATGCCGGTCCGTTCGCGGTAGATGCCGAAGTTCTTAGAGCAGCTTGCCGCGATCAGGCATTCCGGCACCGAGGCGGCCACTTTGCGCGTCGCAGCGGCATCCGCCTCCAACCCGTCGCCAAAGCCCTGATAGGCGATGTCGATCATCGGCACGGCGCCGGTGCTTTGCAGCACTTCGATCACCGCGTCCCACTCCGCGCTGTTGAGGTTCGCGCCCGTGGGGTTGTGGCAGCAGCCGTGCAGCAGGACCACATCGCCTTTCTTGGCGGTCTTGAGGTCTTCGATCATGCCGTCGAAGTTCACGCCGCCGGTCGCGCTGTCGAAATAGCGGTAGTTCACCACTTCCATGCCCAGATAGGACAGGATCGACAGGTGGTTCGGCCATGTCGGATCAGAAACGAAAACGCGCGCTTCGGGGTTGGCCATACGCACCAGTTCAAAGGCCTGACGCACGGCACCGGTGCCACCGGGGGTGGCGGCAGCGGCAATCGCGCCGCGCGGCACGGCATCGCCCAGAACGAGCGCAGCCATCGCATTGGTATAGGTCGGATCGCCAGCCAGACCGGTGTAGACCTTGGTGTCTTGGTTTTCCCAGATGCGCTGCTCCGCGGCTTTGACGGCGCGCATCACCGGGGTGTTGCCGCTGGCGTCTTTGTAGACACCGACGCCGAGGTCGATCTTCGTGTCGCGCGGGTCTTCGCGGTAGGCCTGTACAAGGGCGAGGATCTTATCGGCGGGTTGCGCCTTGAGCGTCTCGAACATTGGGTTCTCCGGTTGGAAGGTAACGGTAAAGGATTAAGCCGCGCCAGTGGCCACGGGCACGGTGGGGAACATTCCCCATTCCGCCCATGAGCCATCGTAGAGCGACCATTTGCGGTGGCCCAGCCGCTCCAGCGCCAGCGCCAGCACGGCGGCGGTGATGCCCGAGCCGCAGGAGGTGATGACGGGTTTCGACAGGTCCACGCCCGCCGCCTCGAAAATGGCGCGGGTCTCTTCGGGGGTTTTCATCGTCTTGTCGTCGTTGAGCAATTCGGTGAAGGGCACGTTACGCGCGCCGGGAATATGGCCTGCGCGCAGCCCCTCGCGCGGTTCAGGCGCATCGCCGCGGAAACGTGCTGCGGCACGGGCGTCGACGATCTGCGGATCGCCGAGTTTGGAGGCATGGGCCACCTGTGTCACATCGCGCACCAATTGGTTCTGGAAGCGCACGGTCATATGGCGGTCGCGCGGCACGGGGGGCATGTCTTCGGTCTCGCGCCCCTCGGCCTGCCATTTCGGCAACCCGCCATCCAGAACGGCGACATTTTCCTGCCCCATCAGGCGGAACAGCCACCAGACCCGCGCGGCGGACATCAGCCCCGCGCCGTCATAGACCACCACCTGATGCCCGTCACCCACGCCCATGGCGCGCAGCCGCGACATGAATTTCTCGATCGGCGGGGCCATATGCGGCAGGTCCGAACGCGCGTCCGAGATATCGTCGATGTCGAAAAAGCGCGCGCCGGGGATGTGCGCGGCGTCATACTCCGCCTTCGGATCGCGCCCGGCGTCGGGCAGATACCACGAGGCATCAAGGATGCGCAGGTCCGGGTCTTTCAGATGCTGAGCCAACCAATCGGTTGAAACCAATGTCTTGGGATCGTCGGCCATGGGGGCCTCCTTCGTCGCGGGCGTTGCCCATGCCTATAACCGGCGGGGGATGCTGGCAAGTGGAAGGGGGGCGGTGAGGCGTGCTGAGGACCATCGCCTGCCCGCGGGTGGGCGATGTGACGGTGCCACATGCCACTTTATGGTTCAGCTTCGATGTGCGCTCACGAGGTCACGCCCAGCCTCGCCAAATCGCCTACCCGGTCGCACCAAAGGTGCGCCTAGTATAATCTGGCACGCCTTTGGCGAGACGGGCGGGCAGGCGATGGCCCGGCGCCTGCGGCTTCATTCCGGGCCGGTGGTAATCTCGGTCGAAGCGAAACCTACCCGTGATCTTTCAGCAACCGCTGCTTCTGCCGCGACCAATCGCGCTTGGCCGCCGTCTCGCGCTTGTCATGCAGCTTCTTACCCTTGGCCACGCCGATCTTGATCTTCGCCATGCCGCGATGGTTGAAATACATCACCAAGGGCACCAGCGTCATGCCCTTGCGCTGCGTCGCGTTCCACAGATCGGCCAATTCCTTGCGGCTGACCAGCAGTTTGCGCCGGCGCCGTTCTTCATGCTGAAAGGTCTTGGCCTGCTTGTAGGGCGCCACATAGGAGTTCACCAACCACAGTTCGCCATCCTCTACGGCAGCGTAACTCTCGGCAATATTCGCCCCGCCTTCGCGTAGGGATTTCACCTCGGATCCCTCAAGGATAATACCGCATTCGATGTCTTCTTCGATCGCGTAATCAAACCGCGCGCGGCGGTTTTCGGCGATCACCTTGTAATTCGGATCGGATTTGGAACTGGATTTGACCTGTGACATGCCAAAGCATGTAGAGCGCCCCCCGCCCCGGTGCAAGATGCTGCCGCTCAGTCACCGAGTTTGGCGTGCACCTCATCCAAATCGATCTCCCCCAGGGGGTGCTTATTGCCGGGGTTGTCAAAGTCATATTTGAACAGATCGAAGTCGCGTTTGTAGATCTCGCGCATCAGATGCATCGACAGATCGTCAAAGTAATCCTCGACCGGATGCGCCCGCTTGGGCCCATGGCCCTCACTCTCGTTAAAGCGCGGGATCGCCGCCAGATCGACAGGGTGCGGCGTGTCCACGGCATCAAGCACCTGCTGCATCCCATCGTTGAACCGCTCGGTCCAGAAGATCTGGTCGTAGGTGCCGCCATTGACGATAAAGGTGCTGACATGGCCCGAGACCGCCGACCAATGAATGTCCGGGTCCATTGGCCGCCGCCAACGAATGGTATCGCGGGCAAACAGCAGGAACCGCCGGAAGCTCGCGATCTGGTCGAACTCCTCCTTGCCGTCCTCACCGCCCACGTCGATCCCGTATTTCTGCACCAGCAGCGGCACCAGATTGCCGCGATAGCGCCGCCCGTTGCGCTGAATGCCGCAAATCTTGTCAAAGAAAGACGACAGGATTCGCGTGTAAGGGTTGCGCACGCAGGTAAAGGCATAGGACTTGCGCGCCGTCACATTCTCGGTGATCGGCCCCTGCGACCCATCCAAGGCCCATTTATGAATGCCTGATTTGGCATCATGGATGTCGCCGTCAAAAAATTCGCCATGATCGGAATAATACATGATCTGGCCGATGGTCGAACAGGCGCATTTTGGCACCACGCGGTACACCATGCTCTCACTTTCCGTCATCCATGTTCCGGGAAAACCCATGCGCGTCCTGCCTCCTGCTGGCGCTGGCTGTTTTAAGCAACAGTCAGACCTCGGTGCAAAAAAGCAAAGAAATGCTGTTTATTCAATCGGTCTTCAGGATTAACTAGAAAGGTGATCCACGACAAAAGGCCGATGCAAGCGGGCCGCGACAAGGACATTCGGTATCCTGCATGGCGAAAATTGCCTATATCCTGCTGTGCCACAAGGATCCGGAGGCCATCATCCGGCAAGCCGAGCGGCTGACCGCCGTGGGCGATTACATGGCGATCCATTTCGACGCCTCCGCCAGCGCCGAAGACTACGCCCAGGTCACCGCGGCCCTGCGCGACAACCCCAACGTCGCCTTCCCGCGCAAACGCATCCGCTGCGGCTGGGGCGAATGGTCACTGGTGCAAGCCACGCTCGACACGCTTACCGCCGCGATGGAAGCCTTCCCGCGCGCCACGCATTTCTACCTGCTCTCTGGCGATTGCATGGCGATCAAATCCGCCGAATACGCGCATCGGTTCCTCGATGAGAATGACACCGACTTCATCGAAAGCGTGGATTACTTCGAAAGCGATTGGATCAAGACCGGCTGGAAAGAAGAGCGGCTGATCTATCGCCATTGGTTCAACGAACGCACACAACGCAAACGCTTCTACGCAATGTTCGAGGCGCAAAAGCGTCTCGGCCTGACCCGCAAGATCCCTGCCGACCTTCAGGTGCAGATCGGCAGCCAATGGTGGTGCCTGCGCCGCCGCACCGTGGAGGCGCTGATGGCATTCAGCCACGAACGCCCCGATGTCATCCGCTTTTTCCGCAGCACTTGGATCCCAGATGAGACCTTCTTTCAAACCCTCGTGCGCCACCTCGTCCCCGAAGGTGAAATCGCCAACCGCAGCCTGACCTTTCTGCTGTTTTCCGACTACGGCATGCCGGTCACCTTCTACAATGACCACTATGACCTGCTGCTCGGCCAGAACCACCTCTTCGCCCGCAAAATCAGCCCCGAGGCACTGGACCTCAAACGCCGCCTCGGCCTGCTCTATGCCGCCCAAGGGGTGCCTTTCCAGATCAGCGACGAAGGCCGCAACCTGTTCGAATTCCTCACCGCGCGGGGCCGCATTGGCCGCCGCTTCGCCCCCCGCTTTTGGGAGAGGGAATCCAGCCTTGGCCGCGAACGTGAACTGCTGATCATCATCGCCAAGAAATGGCATGTGGCAAAACGGCTCGTGGGACGGATACGCCAGCAAACCGGCCTCCCGGCGGTGGATTTCCTCTTCAACGAAGAAGACACCCCTCTGCCCGACCTCGGCGGCATTCAAACCACGCTGGAAAAACGCACCCGCCACCGCCGCGCCCTGATGCGGATGCTCTACGACTACTACGACAGCACGCGGCTGATCGTCTGCATCGACACGTCGAACCTTGACCTGCTGCGCGATTTCGCCTCGGACCGCGCGCAGGTGCGCATGCTCGAAGTCGAATGCAAACTGACCGACGCCTATCTCAGCGGCCACGCCCGGCGCATCGGCCTGAGCGGCGCGCAAACATCGCAAGAAAACCTGTCCCGCCTGCTCCCTACGATCCGCGGGAACATGCTGCATGAGGTCGACCAAATCCGCGATGCCCAATTCGCAAACTACAGCCGCCTCTCCGAATACGCCAACCCCGAAACCAACGCCGCAGCCCTCGCCCACTTCCTCAAGCTGACCGAAGGCGAGGCCCGCGCGATCGTCCAGCCCGCAGGCCTCTTCGCAGATTAGCGCCGCCCGCCCCTACCGTCCGGAACAGCCCCCCGCGCCAAGCGTTGAACCAAGAACGCCGCCACGCGGCCCGACGCACCACAACGCAAGAGGTTTTTCCATGACACATAAGCTCACCGCCCTCGCCACATCGCTCCTGCTCGCCCCCGCAGCCCTCTTCGCGCAAGAGACTGCCCCCAAGGCTGAGCGCATCAGCATGTCCCAAGCCATCAAATCCGCGCAAAGCAGCATCGACGGCGGCGTGCTGGAAGCCGAAATCGAAACCGAAGGCGACGCGCTGGTCTATGAGATCGACCTCGTCCGCCGCGAATCCGTGTACGAAGTCACCGTCAATGCCGCCACCGGCGATGTGATGAAGCAGTCCGAAGAGCAACTCACAAGCTTCCTCAGCGGCCTCTTCCAAGAGGACGAGTTGCGCGTCGCTGGCACGGCCCGCGAAGTGCTGATGACCGCGCTGACCGAGCTGGAAGGCCAAGACGGCACACGGATCGAGGAAGTCTCGCTCGACGATGAAGATGACCGCATGGTTTATGAAGTCGAACTGACCGACGCCACCGGCGAACGCGAACTACTGATCGACGCCACCACCGGCGAAATCACCCCCGACGACTAACCCCAGCCAAAGGTGCGGCCGCCTCTACCGGCCGCACCCCCCTATCTTCATCCTTTCTCAAATACCCTGCACAACACCGCCCCAAACGCCCCCCAACGTTTGACGCGCCGAGCTACCCCCGCCCGCCCGAGATCAGATCCACCGGATCGATCCCGCGCTTCTCCGCACTGGCACGCACCGCCTCGCGCAGGGCCGCGCTTCGTTCCAGCAGGCGCCGGAACCGGTCCTCGTCCAGAACCAAAAGCGTGGTCGGCGCGATGGCGCGCACATCCACCCGGCGGACGCGGTTCGTCAGGATGGCCATTTGGCCAAACATCTCCCCCCGCCCCAAACGCCAAGTCTGACCCGCGCTTTCCAATTCGACAGCGCCTGAGGCGATGAAAAACACGCTGCGCGCGGGGCTTTCCTTGCGCAAAACCACGTCGCCGATATCGACATAGCGGGTCTTGAGCGCCCGGCTCAGCCGTTTGAGCGCGCCCTCCTCCAGATCCGCAAACAGCGGAAACTGCTCGATGAAAGCCCCGCGCCGCACTGCAAGGTCAAGGCCCGGCCGCCCCTCTGCCGCGGTGCGCCGGGTCGCCAGTTCCTGCATCAAGGCGGTATAGACCTCGGCCCCAAACAGACCGTCTTCGCGCATCAATGTATATTCGCGCTCTTCCAAACGCAGTGCCGTGCGGCGGATGAAACGCCGTTCCAACTCCTCAGCATAGCCGGGATACTGCAAGCGCAGCCCCTCCAGCGCGGTTTCAATCCCTTCGATGCGGCGCGCCAACAGGTCGTGCAGCAATTCGGCCACCCGCCGCCCATGGATCCGGCGAATGCGGCCATCGATAAAAGTGCCCAGATCCCGCAGGATCAACCGTTGCGACAGCAGCATTTCAAAGCGGTCCGCCGTCATCCGCGCCAGCGGCCCCGACACGCCGTAGCGCCCGTGCAGCACTGCCGCCGCGCGAAAAGTGCGCCCATAGGCCACGCTGCGCCGCGCCGCGCGTTGATAGCCGCTGCGCCCTTGGGTTCGCGCCCCTTCGATTAGCCGGTCCGCATCCGAGAGCACCAGATCGGCCATCCGGGCCGAGATCGTCCGCTCGCGCACCCGCGCAAGGATCGTGTCACGCTCATGCCCCGCCAACGCGATCAGCCCAAGCGCGATGCGGTCGCGGTCGAGGATATCGGTCGCCTCCTCCGCGGTCTTGACCGCTGTCTCAAGCCGCTCGCCAAACCGTTTCGCCTCAGAGCGGACGATGTCGCGGTTCAGGTCGTAATTCTCGGTCGTTTGGGCCACGTCCTCGCGCACGGTCTGCAGGGCCACGGCGATGACCTGCCGCGACAGGGCGTGGTCGATGGGCGAGAGTTGATCCAGCCCCAGCCGCCCGATGATCCAGCGCAGCGTCGTACCCTGGGCCAGCAGGGTGAAGAGCGTGAAGCCGGTGGCCAGAATACCCACGATCCGCTGAATGTCATCCGGCACCCGCACGCTTTCCGTCACCGCCAGCGCCAGCGCCAAGGTGACCGCCCCGCGCAAGCCGCCCCAGAGGATCGCCACCCGGTAGGGCCGCTCGACCGCGGGCGAAAGCTTCGCCGCCGTCAACAGGGGCAGCAGGCCGAAAAGGATCACCGCGCGGGCGAAAATGGCGGCCACCACGACCACGGCGATGAGAAAGAAATCCTCCAGCCGGACTTCCTCAAGCAGCCGCGGGATCAGCAGGGCGGCGAGGATAAAGATCAGCGCCCCCGCCCAATGGGCCAGCACGTCCCAAAGCTCGCGCAGGTTGGTCAACGCCTGCGGCGGCAGCCGCCCCGGCGCGGTGAGGTTCAGCGTCAGCCCCGCCGCCACCACGGCAATCACCCCCGACGCGCCGACGCTTTGCTCGGCCACGATATAGGCCAGATAGGGCAGCGCGACCGAGATCGACTGTTGCGCCAATTCATGCCGCGCAAACAGCGCCATGACCCAAACCGCGATCCGCGCGCCCAGCCAGCCCACCAGCGCCCCGCCTGCGATCAGCATCGGGAATTGCGCAAGCGCGCTGCCCAGTTCCGGGTCGGGAATGCCCAGCATGACATAGCCCATGAACAGACCGAAAAGCGCGATGGCAGCGGCGTCGTTCAGCAGGCTCTCGCCCTCAATGATCCGCGCCAGCCGCCGCGGGGCCGAGATCGACCGAAAGATCGAGACCACCGCCGAGGGGTCCGTGGTCGAGACGATGGCCCCGATCAGCAGACAGGCCGCCAGCGGGATCGCACTGACCCAGAACAACGCGTAGCCAATGCTGACCGTCGCCACCACCACGGCCACGACCGCCAACACCAGAATGGGCACCCAGTCGTCGACCATGCGGCGCAGGTTCATCCCCAGTGTCGCCTGAAACAGCAGCGTCGGCAGGAAGACATAGAGGAAGACGTTCGACCGGATCGGCAGCCCCAGAATGGCCGCCGCCACCGGGTTCAACGCATCCGTCAGATCAGTGCGCAGGAAAAAGATCGCCGAAGCCCCGATGAGGATGCCGACGACCGCCAAGATCACGCTGAACGGCAGTCGCAATCGCGCGGCCAAGGGCTCGGCCAAGCCGATGACGACAAAGAGCGACGCGATGACCGTGGTGACGAGGATGATGTCCATATAGGATGGAATACCAGAATTTAGCTGAATGCAGGGCGTTTCTTGCCCCGCTCAGCGCCTGCAGTTCGTGGTGAGGTTATTTCCGCGCGCGACGTTCGGCCCGCCAGCGGGCAAAGCGGCCCCGCCGCGCGGCGATGTCATCCTCGATCGCCTCGATCTTGGGGTCCAGCCGCGCCCGGCGGAACCGCCGCCAGCGCACCCAGATCGCATAGAACAGCGCCGCGGCGAGGGTCAGCACGATGATGGTTACGAAGGGGATACCCTTGCTCGCTTCCGGCCCCTCAACCGGGCGGAGCGAGATGGCATTGGGGTAGATCGACAGTAGCTCACTGCGCCAGCCATAGTGTTTCAGCGCGTAATACTGCGGCGCGCCGGTGGTGCTGCGGGCATCGGCTGCCTCGGCCTGAAGGTTGGCGGTGTCGAACTTGAAATAGGGCGGCCAGCCCCAGCCGGTGTCTTCGTTGCGGTAGACCATGACATCGCCCTTGGCACGCCGGGTCTGGATGAAAAAAACATCGCGGTTGACTGCTTGGCCAGCGCTATCGGTCGATGAGCCGGACCAGAAGATCGAATTGTTGCCGAAGTCGATCCGCTTTTCATAGGTGTCCGTGACGCGGACGATATCGGTCTGCGGCAGCGTATAGTGGAAGAACGCCCCCACCAGCACCCAGACGGTCACCCAGAACACCCATTTAACGATTCTCATCTTCGGCCCTTTCCATTAGGTCGCGCGGCCGGACAGGGGCCTTTGCCCTTCTGACATAGTGTTTCCGCGGCGCTGCGGCAAATGCCTTACGCGCAATAAGGCGGGACATTTGCCGCAAAATTCGGGCCTTAGCTGCCCAGCAGCGCTTTGGTCAGGTCGCTGTCCGGCTCTGACAGCGGATCGATCACGTCGAAATGGTGCTTGCCCTCGGCCACCACATGTTTCGCGCCCCAACTGCGGGCGAAATTCTCGGCCTGTTCGAGGAAGGC
Source organism: Sulfitobacter sp. 1A13353 (assembly GCF_043557255.1). NCBI lineage: Bacteria > Pseudomonadati > Pseudomonadota > Alphaproteobacteria > Rhodobacterales > Roseobacteraceae > Sulfitobacter > Sulfitobacter sp. 1A13353. The sequence continues at coordinate 162,998 of NZ_JBIFFS010000001.1, forward strand.
GGGCCGCTCCGCCGCGCCGACCCAGACGGTGACGTCCACACCATGGGGCGGGGTCATCTTGATCGGGCTTTCAGCGGCGGCTTCGGCCTCATCCAGCCGCAAAGTGTCGTTCATTTCGGTTTGCAACAAGGGCGCCAGATCAGCCACGGGGGAGATCGGCACGATCCGCGTGATCCGGTCGCGCACCTCGGCCCCCAGCAGCAGCGGGTCGGTCATGCGGGCCACCAAATGCCCCCCCGCCGAATGGCCCGACAACACGATGGTGCCCTGCGTGCGGTTCGCCACTTCGGTCAGCGCCGCGGCGATCTGGGTGGAAATCTCGGAAATGCGCACCTCGGGGCAAAGGTCATAGGACGGCACCGCCACGGCATAGCCCCGCGCCAGCGGACCGGCGGCCAGATGCGACCAATAGCTCTTGTCGAAAGCCTTCCAATAGCCACCATGCACGAAGACCGCCGTGCCGCGCGACACGCCCTCGGGCTGGAAAAAGTCGAACTTTTGACGGTCCGAAGGGCCATAGCGCACGTTAAGCTGCGCGCGCGCCCCCAATGACGCGCGGAATGCCTCTGCCTCCTTTTCCCAGCGGGGCGGAAAGCCGTCGGCCCCGTCGATATAGGCAGCGTTTGCATAGGCGTCATCTAGCATCATTTGGGTCTCCCACCCCGGATTTGATCAAACTTAACTGGACAATCATACTCGTTGTTGCTTTGGAGGCTATAGAGAATAGCGGAGAGATGACATGACTGATGCTAAGACGGATCTGAAATCACTGCTGAAAGACCCCAGCCTGCTTGAAACCCGCGCCTATATTGGCGGCCAATGGGTCGAAGGCGACGACGGTACATTTGACGTGACCAATCCCGCGCGGGGCGATGTCATCGCACAGGTCGCCGACCTCAGCCGCGCGCAGGTCGCGGGCGCGATTGCCCAAGCCGAGAAGGCGCAGAAGGACTGGGCCGCTTGGACCGGCAAAGAGCGCGCCGCCGTGCTGCGCAAATGGTTCGACCTGATGATGGAGAACCAAGACGATCTGGGCACCATCCTCACCGCCGAACAGGGCAAGCCGCTGGCCGAAGCCAAGGGCGAGATCGCCTATGGCGCCTCCTTCATTGAATTCTTCGGCGAAGAGGCCAAGCGCGTCTACGGCGAGATGATCCCCGGCCACCAGCGCGACAAGCGCATCATGGTGATGAAACAGCCCATCGGCGTCGCGGCCTCGATCACCCCGTGGAACTTCCCCAACGCGATGATCACCCGCAAAGCCGCGCCAGCGCTGGCGGCGGGCTGTTCCTTTGTGGCGCGTCCGGCGGCGGAGACGCCGCTGTCGGCCATCGTCATGGGTGTACTCGCGGAACGCGCAGGGATCCCGGCGGGCGTGTTCAACGTGGTGCCATCCTCCTCCTCCTCCGTCGTGGGCAAGGAGTTCTGCGAGAACCCCGCCGTGCGCAAGCTCACCTTCACCGGCTCCACGGAGGTCGGGCGCATCCTGTTGAAACAGGCCGCGGATCAGGTGATGAAATGCTCGATGGAACTGGGCGGCAACGCGCCCTTCATCGTCTTCGACGACGCCGATTTGGATGCGGCGGTCGAGGGCGCGATCATGTGCAAGTTCCGCAACAACGGCCAGACCTGCGTCTGCGCGAACCGGATCTATGTGCAGACGGGTGTCTATGACGCCTTCGCGGCCAAGCTGAAGGAGCGCGTGAGCCAGATGAAGGTGGGCGACGGCCTTGAAGAGGGCACCGACCTTGGCCCGCTCATCAACCCCGAAGCCTCGGACAAGGTGCAAGAGCATATCAAGGACGCGGTCGACAACGGGGCCGAGATCATTCTGGGCAATGCCAAGGACGATATGGGCGGCAACTTCTTCGGGCCCACCATCGTGACCGGCGTGACGCAGGACATGAAGGTCGCCAAGGAAGAGACCTTCGGCCCCCTCGCGCCGCTCTTCAAGTTCGAGGATGTGGACGACGTGATCGCCATGGCGAACGACACGATCTTCGGCCTTGCCTCCTATTTCTACGCCAAGGACCTCAGCCGCGTCTACAAGGTGGCCGAGGCGCTGGAATATGGCATCGTCGGCGTCAACACCGGCATCATCTCGACCGAGCTTGCGCCCTTTGGCGGGGTCAAGCAATCCGGTCTCGGGCGCGAAGGATCGCACCATGGGATCGAAGACTATCTTGAGATGAAATACGTCTGCCTGTCGGTCTAAGCACCGGCGGAAGTTAAAGAAACGGGGCGTGCCATGGCGCGCCCCGTTTTGCATCGGGCTATTGCGTCAGCCGGTCCTGTGCCAGCATCCGGCGCTCCGCCCGCGAAAGATGCGAGACCGCCTGCGCGACATCACCTTCGCAACGCTGCAACGCCCGACACCACAGCCGATGCGCCGAACGGGGCGACCACGGCAGCGCCGCCTGCGCCAGCCATGCCCGCAGGGGCGGCGGCAGTTGGTCAAAGGCCGCCATCGGGTTCCCCTGACGCCGCCGCTGTTTCAGCCCGCTCCGCAGGTTTCGCTTTTTGCCAGTCATGCCGCGGGCCGCCCTTAATGCGCCTGCATATCCGCCGCGATCTCAGACGCGCTCAGCTCGGCGGGGAAATAGGTCGGCCAGTTGGTCAACTCTTCCAAAACCTCGGCACGGTCGTCGCCCCAGTAGAGGTGATAGTGATCGGCCTTTTGCGGCGCGATGATATGGTCGCTGAATTGGATATATTCCGGCGCCTCGGCATCGCCGCCCTCTTTGGCAAAGACATAGCGCACGCCGCGGTTGCCCTTCTTGTAGGTAAGTACCTCATAGCCATCGCTGGCATAGCGCCCCTGCACCGGATCACCGTCCCGGAAGAAGGTCACGGCATTGCCGTCGATGGTGATGCGGTCCACATCGGTGGCATAGCCAACCTCGTAATAGGCCTTGTACTCCGCCGCCGTCTTGTCGCCGTGCTCGGCCTTGTGCTGCATCACCGCGTCCAGCGCGCCCTGCTGCAACAGCGGGTAGACCGATTGCCAGTCGCCCGCCCAATCCGACAGGGGCCTATCCTTGATCTGCGCGTCGTCGAAGTAGCCTTTGTAGATGTCGTTCTGGTCGTGGGCGTGGTCATGCGCATGGGAATGATCGTGGTCATGCGATGCCTCTTTCGTCTCGGCCACGACCGGGGCCGAAAGGGCAAGGCCCGCGCTGAGCGTCAGGAAGAATAGCGGGGATGCGGATGTTTGGGGCATGTCGTTCTCCGTAGGTTGGCCTGCGTCATGATTCGATATGTTATATCATAACTAGCGCGGAGTAGCCCTGTCCCGGAGAGTTTGCAACCCGATGGCCGCTAGCCCGAACATGAAAAAGCCGACAGCACTTTCATGCTGTCGGCTTTCGGGCGGGGGAGAGATCCGCCCTGGGGTGACCCGTCTTAGTTGGTCCGGGTCTGCGCCGCGCCGTCCGCATTCACTTGCTGGGACAGGGCCGCGGCGAATTCTTCGCCCGTCATGCCGATGAGCAGCTGGCCATCGGCGTCGACATCTTGGTCGATCTGCACGACCGCACGGTCGCTATCGGCGGCGAATTCCTCGGCCAGATCAATGGAATAGCGCATGGAACCGTCCGCTTGCGGCTCTGCGTTTGAGATGGTGCCGATGACCGTATCATCTGAGGCGACGGCCACGGTGCTGCCATCCAGCGCGATATCGGCATCCGTATCAATGTCCGAGGTCGCGGTTTGGTCGATGGCCTCTTCGGTGGTCAGGGTGCCATTCGCCTCGGCCCCGGCTGTGGTGTCCAATTCCGTGCCCGCCAGATCGGCGGTCGCATCGGTGCCAACACCGGCGTCCAGCGTCTGTGCGGCGACTGGGGCCGCCATAAGAGCGGCGACAGCCGTGGTCAGGGAAAGCTTGCGTAGGGAATTTGCATAGGTCGTCATGGTTCTTCCTTTCATTGCGCGTACGGTACTCTGCACGCTGTTGTCCGGGCACGCCTGCCCGGCCCCCCACTCAACCCGACAGCTTTTGCTTGGTTTCACCCCGCCCCCCGCGCAGCAGAAAGCCGCCGTTTTCGCCCCCAAGCTTCGGCAGATATTCACCCACGAAAGGGTCGAGCTTGGGAGGCGACCGCCCACAAAAAAGGCCCGCCAAAAGCGGGCCTTCGCAAAGCGCTGGAACGGTCGCGCTTAGTTCACGGATTTGGCGTCAACCACGTCCTTGTCGATCGCCTTCACCTCGGAAGAGATGGTGATCTGGCGCGGTTTCAGGGCCTCGGGCACCTGACGCTCAAGCTCGATATGCAGCATGCCATTGGCATGGGCCGCGCCGATGACCTGAACGTGGTCCGCCAGATGGAAGCGACGCTCAAAGGCGCGGGTGGCGATGCCACGGTGCAGATAGGTCTTGGCCTCATCCTCATCCGCCTTGCGGGCCGAAACGATAAGCGCCTTCTCACGCACTTCGACGCTCAGATCGCTATCCGAGAAACCGGCGACGGCAATCGAGATGCGATAGGCATCGTTGTCGAGCTTTTCGATGTTGTAGGGGGGATAGCTGGGGGTGGCCCCATCGTTTGTCAGAACCCGGTCCATCATGTTGGCGATCTGGTCGAAACCAACGCTGGAGCGGTAAAGGGGTGCGAAATCAAAGCTACGCATGTGTTCATCCTCATCAGTGAGCGATTGACATATCGGGCCTTCCACCATTGGACAGACCCGGTTGTTCAAGCGCCGAAGCCCTATTGAGGCACCTCGGCAAAGCTCATGTGGGAAAGGGTTTGCGCGCTTTCAAGTCCTGCCGCGCAGAATTACGGGCGGATGAATTTCGCCCCGGTGCCGCGCTCTTCGCCAACGCGGATGCGCTTGCCTGCGGGGTTGGAATCCAGAAACACGCCCTTGCCAGCCACCAGTTCCGCTTGCAGCAGCGCCAAAGGCGCGCCAAGCGCCGTGCCGAGCGAGACCTGCGCGCCCTCGACCTCGGCTTTGGCCGAAACGACGGAGACGATATGCGCCTCGCCTGCGACGAAGCTAAAGATCGGCGCGCCGCTAGAGCCGAAATCGACCGCGCAGGAGGTCACCAGAACCCCCTCTTGCTGGGCCAGCACCTTGCAGACCTCTTGCAATGATGGTGCCTCGGCCCGGTCGCGGGCATAGCTGACCACGCCGACACGGTCGCCGGGGCGCGGACGCGCGGCGGTGCCGAAGGGCCGGATGGTGGTGTTGCGGATCGGGCGGGAGAGTTCCAGAAGCGCCAGATCATTGCGCACCCGTCCCGAAGAGACCTCACCGTCGTAGACGTAATCGGGATGCACCACGGCACGGCGAATGTCGCGGTAGGCCCCGGCGCGGCCATTGCGCCAACCGGCGAGGAACTGCACCTCACCATGGTCGATCCGGGCCTTGGTTTCGCGGTCAAACAGGCAATGCGCAGCGGTCAGCACCAGACGCGGGGCGATCAGCGTGCCGGTGCAAAAGCCGGTCCCGCCGATGTCGAGACGGCCCACCGCCTCCCAAGCGGCGGCATCTACACCGTTGTCGAGCGCTTTGAGCGCGCTGTCTTGGGCCAGCGCCGCCGTGGCTAGGGTAAAGACGCCGAAGATAGCCGCCAACAATTGTCGCAAAATGCACCTCAAAACCTTGTTTCCTTGGCGGATATAGGGGAGTTGCGGCGAAAATACGGCGCAGGCTTAACGCAAACGCGGCACCTGCGCAGGCGCGTCGGGATCGCGGCTGAGCGCGGGTGGTTTTGGCCCACCGCAGGCCCAATCGAGCAGTTCGACGCTATGCACCACCGGCACCCCGGTGCCCGATCCGATCTGCATCATGCAGCCGATATTGCCCGCCGCGATCACATCCGGTGATTTGGCCTCCAAGGTCTTGATCTTGCGCTCTTTCAGCTTGGCCGAAATCTCGGGCTGCATCAGGTTATAGGTGCCCGCCGAGCCGCAGCAGAGGTGACTGTCCGCCGGTTCCACCACCGTGTATCCCGCCTGTTTCAGCAGGGTCTTCGGCACGGCCTTGATCTGTTGCCCATGTTGCAGCGAGCAGGCCGCGTGATAGGCGACGACCATGCCCGGCGCTGCCGGTTCGGCGAAGGGCAGCTCCAGCTCTGCCAGCAGTTCCGTCACATCTTTTGCAAGGGCCGAAACCCGTGCCGCATCCTCTGCCAGCGGGCCATTGCGGAACATATGGCCGTAGTCCTTGACCGTGGTGCCGCAGCCCGAGGTGTTGATCACAATGGCATCCAGCCCCTCGCCGTCCATCTCGGCCCGCCATGCGCGGATGTTGCGGGCGGCGTGGGCGTGGCTCTCATCGGTCTTGCCCATGTGATGGGTCAGCGCGCCGCAACAGCCCGCCCCTTGGGCCACCACCACCTCACAGCCCGCGCGGGTCAGCAGCCGGATCGTGGCGTCGTTGATATCGGTGTTCAGCGCCTTTTGGGCGCAGCCGGTCATCAGGGCCACCCGGCGCAGCGGCTTGCCATGGGCGGGAAAGCTCTGCGGGTCGTCGTTGCGGCTGACCGGGGGGACCGTCTTGGGCGCCATTTCCAGCATGGCGCGCAGCCGCGCGTCGGGCATCAGCCGGGCAAAGGGCCGCCCGATCTTGGCCCCAAGCAGCGCCAGCCGAAAACGTGTGGGATAGGGCAGAATCCGCGCAAGCATCCAGCGCAGGGCGCGTTCGCCCATGGGGCGCTTGTAGCGTTCTTCGATATAGGCGCGGGCGTGATCGACCAGATGCATGTAATGCACCCCCGAGGGGCAGGTCGTCATACAGGCGAGGCAAGACAGGCAGCGGTCGATATGCTGAACCGTTTTCGGGTCCGGGTCGCGGTCGTTCTCCAGCATGTCCTTGATCAGGTAGATGCGACCGCGCGGGCTGTCCAACTCATCGCCCAAGACCTGATAGGTCGGGCAGGTCGCCGTGCAGAAGCCGCAGTGCACACAGGCGCGCAGAATCTCATTGCTGCGCTGCGTATCAGGATCCTGCAACTGCTCAGGGGTGAAGGTGGTTTGCATGGCGGCTCCGTTCCTATGTGCTGCGCATCAGATTGGCGAGGACGAGGCCGAACCACGGCACCGTCGTGCCCACGGCTCCCAAAACCCCGCTCCACCGGCGCATTGCCGGGCGCGGATCGGCCCGGCGCAGGGCTTGGACCACCAGCGCAATCACCCCGATCCAAGCGGCCCAGAGCGCCAAGGCGATGGCCCCCAACAGCCAAGCGCTGTCACCCCAATAGCGCAGCAGACCATAGCGCAGGGCAAGCGCGATGAGAAAGGTCACCAGCACCATCGCCGCCAAGGCGCGGATGACCCTAAGCGAAGGCGGCACGGCAATCAGCGCCTTGAACAGAAACGGGCCGATCAGAAAGACGATGAGGAAGACCAGCACCAAAGTCATGCGCTGCGGGCCAAGGCTTCGGCGTTGAACAGGCCACGGGGGTCGAACTTGGCCCTGAGCCCCGCCGTCAACCGCGCCACCCCCGGCGCTTCGGGTTCCTGTCGGGGCAGCGCCCCCGCCGCCTCGGCCCGCAACAAGGTCGCGTGGCCGTCATACCGCCCCAAGCGCGCGCGCAGGTCCGTGCCGGGGGCCATGCGCAGCCATAGCAGCCCCCCGGCCCAATCATAGAGCCGCGCCTCCGCCCCGGCCTTTGCCGCAAGCGCCGGAGCCTCGGTCGGGCGGCAATGCAGGCGCCAGACATCGCCCGCCGCCCCATGGAAAGGTGCCACATCTCGCAAACCCTGCCAGAGGGTCTCTGAGCTACCTTCTGCAAGCACCTCAATCTCGCCCCCCGTGGCGGCGAGCAGATCCTTCAGCCGCCCGATCCGGTAGCTGACCGAGGTCTCGAACCCCTCCAACCGCAGGACCGTTCGGCCCTGCGCCGGGTCATGGGCCGCGCCGGTCACCTCGAAGGGGCTGCGCATGGCCTGCGCCATCGCGGCGATGGCGGCGGGGTCGTTCAGCCCGGACAGCACAAGCGTCGCGCTGGTTTCGGGTTTCGGCAGCACCTTCAGCGAGACTTCGGTCAGCGCGCCCAAGGTGCCCTGCGACCCGGCCATGAGCTTGACCAGATCATAGCCGGTGACGTTCTTCATCACCCGGCCCCCATTCTTGATGATGGCCCCCTGCCCATCGACGAACCGCACCCCCAACAGGAAATCCCGCGCGGCCCCAACGGCAAGCCGCCGCGGGCCGCTGACATTTGCGGCAAAGACCCCGCCGATGGTCGGCGTGCCGCTGCGGCCCATAAGGGCGCGATGGTCCATCGGCTCAAAGGCAAGCCGCTGCCCCTCGACGGCCAAAGCGGCCTCGATCTCGGAGACCGGCGTGCCCGCCTGCGCGACCAGCGTCAGCGCGCCCGGCTCGTAAAGGGTGATCCCCCGCAGACCGGCAAGCGACAGTGCCGCACCCGGCCCTGCCATGCCGCGCGTATCGCCGCCACGCAGGGAAAGGGGCGCATCTGCGCCACCGATCGTCTCGGCCAGTTCCGCCTCGGAAGTCACCGTCACGCCGCCACCGACGCGCCGCTGCCGCGCCGCCCTTTCGTCACGTCGAGGGGGAAGACCTTGGCCGGGTTCAACAGCCATGCCGGGTCAAAGACATCCTTCACCATCAATTGCGCCTCTAGATCAGCGGGGGCGTATTGCTCATGCATCAGATCGCGCTTCTCGATCCCAACCCCATGCTCCCCGGTCAGGCAACCGCCCGCTTCGACGCAGAGCCGCAGGATGTCGGCGCCAAAGGCCTCGCATTTCTCCAAATCGCCGGGTTTGTTGGCGTCAAACAGGATCAACGGATGCATATTGCCGTCGCCCGCGTGAAAAACATTGCCGACCTTGAGCCCATAGTCATCGGACATCTCACCGATGCGGCGCAGCACCATGGGCAGCTCATTCACCGGGATGGTGCCATCGAGGCACATGTAGTCATTGATCTGCCCCATCGCGCCAAAGGCGGACTTGCGCCCCAGCCAGATCGCGGCGCTTTCCTCGGCGCTGGTGCTTTCGCGCAGTTCCACCGGGTTGTGACGGCGGGCAATCTCGGTGATCAGGGCCAATTGGTGGTCGATCTCGGCATCCGAGCCTTCGACCTCGACAATCAGCAGCGCCTCGCACATCGGGTACCCCGCATGGGCAAAAGCCTCCGTCGCCTCGATGCAGGGGCGGTCCATGAATTCGATTGCCACGGGCAGCACACCCGCCTTGATGATGTCGCTGACACAGGCCCCGGCGACGGCGTTGTCGTCGAAGCCCATGAGCACGGGCCGCGCGCCTTCAGGTTTGGGCAGGATGCGCAGCGTGGCTTCGGTCACCACGCCCAACTGCCCCTCGGAGCCGCAGATCACGCCCAAAAGGTCCAGCCCAGCCGCGTCCATATAGCCGCCGCCGATCTCGACCACTTCGCCGTCCATCATCACCATGGTGACGCCCAAGAGGTTGTTGGTGGTGACCCCGTATTTCAGGCAATGCGCCCCGCCCGAGTTCATCGCGATATTGCCCGCGATGGCACAGGCCAACTGGCTGGAAGGGTCAGGCGCGTAAAAAAAGCCGTCTTCCTCCACCGCGCCGGTGACGCTGAGGTTGGTGCGCCCGGTCTGCACGCGCATAAGCCGGTTGTCGTAATCGACCTCAAGCACCTCGGCCATGCGCGCCACCCCCAGCACCACGCTATCGGCAGTGGGCAAGGCCCCTCCGGCAAGCGAGGTGCCCGAGCCGCGCGGCACCACCGGCACGCCCTCCTCATGGCAGATCGCCAGAATTGACGAGACTTCTTCGGAGCTGGCAGGCAGGGTCACGGCCAAGGGGGGGCATTTATAGGCCGTCAGCGCGTCGCATTCATAGGCGCGGGTCTCATGCGCATCGTCGATCACGGCATCGCGGGGCAGCGCCGCACGCAGCCGCGCCACGACACGCGCCTTGCGCGCAATGATCCCGGCATCGGGTGTTGGCATCTGCATTGCGGTCCCTCCTCTGGCCCGCAGCATAGAGCCTATGGCGCGGGTTTGGCCAGTTTGCCGCGCGCCTGGTGCAATTGCACCACTAAATTGCGGCTTCAGGGTGAATTGCACCGGGCCCAACTTCCGCCTACCTTGGAACCTTTCCGAAATGCGCTATATTCAGTTCGTTGTTTTATTGGTGTCCCATGTTCAAACGTAGCCTCATTCTCGCCTTTTTGGCCTTTGCCGCGCCGGGTTTCGCCGATCCGCCCGCCATTCTGAATGTCACGGTCGATCGACAGGGCGACTTGTGGAAGTTTGACGTCACCATTCGGCACAACGACAGTGGCTGGGACCACTATGCCGACGCTTGGCGCATTCTGGGGCCCGATGGGAAACCCTTGGGCACCCGCAATCTGGCACATCCGCATGTGAAAGAGCAGCCCTTCACCCGCTCGCTTTCGGGCGTGCGCATCCCCGAGGGGATGACGGAGGTCAGCATTCAGGCGCGCGACAGCGTCAGCGGCTGGTCTTCGGAATTGGTGACGATCCCGCTGCCCTGACCTACGCCCTTTCAGACCCGGTGGTAAGGCCCGCCCGAGAGGATCGCGGCGGCGCGGTAAAGCTGTTCGGCCAGCATGACCCGCACCAGCATATGCGGCCAGACCATCTTGCCAAAAGAGAGGGCATGATCCGCCTTAGCCCGCAGGCTGGGGTCGATGCCATCGGCCCCGCCGATGACAAAGGCCAAATCCCCCCGCCCGGCGTCACGCCAATTGCCAAGCCGTTCGGCAAATGCGGGGGAGGTTTCGACCTTGCCGCGTTCATCTAGCACGCAGATCACCGCCCCTTGGGGGATCGCGCGCCGTAGCAGCACGGCTTCGGCGGCCATGCCGCCGTTCTTCTTGTCTTCCATCTCGACCACGCGCGCGGGGCCAAGGCCCAGACCGCGCCCGGTCCGGTCGAACCGGGTCAGATAATCATCGACAAGGGATTTTTCCGGACCGGCGCGAAGCCGGCCCATGGCACAGATGTGAACCCGCATGACCTAGGCCCGCAAAGCGGGATCAGTGAGGTGCCGCTGTGGCCGCGTCGTCGCCGCCCAGCCACATCTTTTCAAGCTGGTAGAATTCACGCACTTGGGGCCGGAAGACATGCACGACAACGTCGCCTGTGTCGATCAAGACCCAGTCGCCGGTTTCGCGGCCTTCCATCTTGGACGTGCGTCCGGTGGCGTCTTTGACGGCCTGCGCCAGCTTTTCCGAGATCGCCGAAACCTGCCGCGTGGAGCGGCCCGAGCAGATCACCATATAGTCGCCGATGGCCGTCTTGCCGCGCAGATCGATCTGCACGATATCTTCGGCCTTGTCGTCATTCAGCGAGGAAAGGATAAGCGCCAGCAGGTCGTCGCTGGTTGCGATTTGCGAGGCGGCAGTCATTGCAGCCCCATGGTCAGCAGCCTGCGCTGCGTCAACGTTAAGAGACAGGACATTGTCCTCCTTCGTAAATAGCACCATCAATGCTGAACGCTTGCCCCGGTGCCGAGCAGCCCCAATTTAGCGACCCGGGGTTTATTTTTCAATGGATCGCGTAGCCATAGCGTTAACCACGGCGCAAATCCCCGCTCACTCAGGCATATCCCGCGATGCCGCGGCGCGCGACAGGGCCAGTTGACTGTCTTCGATGACTTTTACCTCGCGCTGCGGGAAGGGGATGGAGATGCCGTGTTCCTTGAACGCATCCCAAAGCGCCAGATAGACATTGCCGCGAATGTTGGTCAGCCCGCCGGTCGGATCCTTGATCCAGAAGCGCAGGATGTAATCCACCGACGAATCGCCAAAGCCCACAATATGGCAGACCGGCGCCTTGTAGCTCAGCACCCGGTCGACGCCCTTGGCCGCCTCCACCGCCAGTTTGCGCACCAGATGCGGATCGTCGGAATAGGCCGTGCCGAAATAGATATCGAGCCGCACAAAGTCATTGGAATGCGACCAGTTCACCACCTGCCCGGTGATCAGATCTTCGTTCGGGATCAGGTATTCCTTGCCATCCCGCGTCACCACAGACGCATAGCGCGCGCCGAGCGTTTGGATCCAGCCAAAGGTCTCTCCCAGACTGATCACATCGCCGGGCTTGATCGACTTGTCGAGCAGAATGATCACGCCAGAGACGAGGTTCGACACCACCTTTTGCAGACCGAAACCAAGGCCCACACCGATTGCGCCCGACAGTACCGCAAGCCCGGTCAGGTCAATCCCCACCGCCCGCACACCGATGAAGAACGCGAGCCCGTAGAGCAGGATTTGCACCCCCTTCACGGCCAGCACCTGCATGGAGGGGCTGATGTCTTCGTTCTTGCGGATCGTCGCGGCGGTGGTCGTGCTGACCAGCCGCGCCATGGTCAAAAGCGCACCGACAACCACCAGCGCGGTCATAATGGTCAGCACCGAAAGGCGGAATTCGCCCACAGTCAGCGCGACCCCGTCCAGAAACAAAGCCACATCATCGGCGACGTTCAACATGTAGAGCGTGGCATAGATCCACAGCCCCCATGTCACCATGCGGCGCAAGGGTCGGTTGCGCACCAGACGCGCGGCGAAAGCGATGCCCACATAGATCGCCGCCAGCGTCGCTGCCAAACCGATGAGGTACGACCGCGACGGCCAAGTCACGTTCTGCATCACCTGATAAAGCAGCCCCGCCAGCAAAGCGAACCAGATCAACCCCAAGCGCCGCTTGACCTGCACCACCACGCGCAACTGCCACTTGGACCAGCCCTCGCGGGAGCGGACCCAGTTTTGCAACATCACGCCGGTGACCCGGTGCAACACCCACGCCAACGCCACCAAGGCCAGCAGGATCAGTATTTGGTTTTGCCGCCAGCCGGGGCTGAGGATGCTTTCCCCAAAGCCAAGCACCCCGTCGAACAAAGCCTGTAGCGACAGCAGGAAGTTCGAAAAAGGGTGGGATTCGGGGATCATGGACGGCCTTTGTGGCTAGGGAAGATCACGGTTGCACAGGCACTAGTATAGGGCAAGTTTGTCACACGGCGATGCCACCTTGCGAGACTCGCCAAGGCGCTATATCCCTTGCCCCATGATACTGGTGTTTGACCTTTGCGACCGTGCGCGTCTGCGCGAACGCTTTTTCGGCGCGACGCATAGCGTTCTAGCCCGACTATAAGCCGCCCCTCTCAGCCACACCCATAGCCATTCCAAACCACGGGAGAGGACCATCATGTCCCCCAAGACGCTTTACGATAAAATCTGGGACGCTCATGTCGTCCACGAAGCCGATGACGGCACTTGCTTGCTTTATATCGACCGTCACCTCGTCCACGAAGTGACCAGCCCACAGGCCTTTGAAGGGCTGCGCATGTCGGGCCGCACGGTGCGCGCACCGGACAAGACCATCGCCGTGCCGGATCACAACGTGCCCACCACCGAGGGCCGCGAAGACCCCGAGGCGATGACCGAAGACAGCCGCATTCAGGTCTCCGCCCTCGACAAGAACGCGCGGGAATTCGGCGTGCACTACTACCCCGTCTCGGACGTGCGCCAAGGCATCGTGCATATCGTTGGCCCCGAGCAGGGCTGGACCCTGCCCGGCATGACCGTGGTCTGCGGCGACAGCCACACCGCCACCCACGGCGCTTTCGGCGCGCTGGCCCACGGCATCGGCACGTCCGAGGTCGAACATGTCCTTGCCACCCAAACGCTGATCCAGCGCAAGGGCAAGAACATGAAGGTCGAGATCACCGGCAAGCTGCGCCCCGGCGTCACGGCCAAGGACATCACCCTTTCCGTCATCGGTGCCACCGGCACCGCGGGCGGCACCGGCTATGTCATCGAATATTGCGGCGAGGCGATCCGCGACCTGTCGATGGAAGGCCGCATGACCGTCTGCAACATGGCGATCGAAGGCGGCGCCCGCGCCGGCCTCATCGCGCCGGACGAGAAGACCTTTGAGTATTGCAAAGGCCGCCCCCACGCTCCGAAAGGTGCGCAGTGGGAAGCGGCGATGGACTGGTGGAAAACCCTCTTCTCTGACGAGGACGCCCATTGGGACAAGGTCGTGACGCTCAAGGGCGAAGACATCGCACCGGTCGTCACATGGGGCACCTCGCCCGAAGACGTGCTGCCGATCGACGCGACGGTCCCCTCGCCCGAAGACTTCAAGGGCGGCAAGGTCGACGCGGTGAAACGTGCGCTGGAGTATATGGACCTGAAACCGGGCCAAAAGCTCACCGATATCAAGATCGACACCGTCTTCATCGGCTCCTGCACCAACGGCCGCATCGAAGACCTGCGCGCCGCTGCCGAAGTGCTGAAGGGCAAGAAGATCAAGGACGGACTGCGCGCCATGGTGGTGCCGGGCTCCGGCCTCGTCCGGGCACAGGCCGAGGAGGAAGGGCTGGCGGATATCTTCCGCGAGGCCGGTTTCGAATGGCGTCTGGCGGGCTGCTCCATGTGTCTGGCGATGAACCCCGACCAGCTTGCCCCCGGCGAACGCTGCGCGGCCACGTCGAACCGCAACTTCGAGGGGCGTCAGGGCTATAAGGGCCGCACGCATCTCGTGTCACCCGGCATGGCCGCCGCCGCCGCACTCACCGGTCACCTGACCGACCTGCGCGAACTGGCGTGAGCGACCGGGGCACGGATACCGGGCGCGTTGCGCGGGGCTCAGTTAGCCTTGCGCAGCTCGCTGCCGGACTTCAGGACTTCGCTGCCGTCGTCCTGTTCGATCTTATAGGCCGGTTCGTCATCGCTCGCCTTGCGGGTCACCTCGCTGCCCTGCAGCTTCAGCGTGATCTTCTGCGTGTATTTCTTGACGATCTTGCCGGTCCCGGTGCCATTGCCCCAGTCCCATTCCACCTTCGTGCCGGTTTGGTACGACATGCCATGCCCTCCTGATATACCATTTGCCTAGAACGCGCCGTCAGCCGGCGCGGTTCCCGCACTCTCCGAAGGATACCCCGATGGATAAGTTTACAGAAATCACCGGCACCGCGGCTCCCATGCCGCTGGTGAACATCGACACCGACATGATCATCCCCAAGGTCTTTCTCAAGACGATCAAACGCTCCGGCCTTGGCGTGAACCTGTTCGACGAAATGCGCTATGACCGCGAAGGCAACGAAATTCCCGATTTCGTGCTGAACCAACCGCAATATCGCGACGCGCAGATCCTCGTGGCAGGCGACAACTTTGGCTGCGGCTCCTCGCGCGAACATGCGCCTTGGGCGATCCTCGATTTCGGCATCCGCTGCGTCATCGCACCCAGCTTTGCCGACATCTTTTACAACAACTGCTTCAAGAACGGCATCCTGCCAATCGCCCTGCCGCAAGAGCAGGTCGACGTGCTGATGAAAGACGCCGAAAAGGGATCGAACGCGCGAATGACCATCGATCTGGAAGGCCAGACCGTGACCACTTCAGATGGTGAGACATTCCCCTTCGAAGTGGACGCCTTCAAAAAGCACTGCCTTCTCAACGGGCTGGACGACATCGGCCTCACGCTCGAAAAAGGTGCCGCGATTGACAGCTATGAGGATTCGCTGGGCCAAAGCCGCCCTTGGGTCTAACGCCCGGCCTGCATGATCAAACTTGTGGGCGCAAACCGCGCGCCCACAAGATGTTGCCGCCTGCCATCAAACCGCCACGGAATTGATGCAAGAAGGCACCACCCCCTCCCTCAAAATACCCCAGTATCCTGCTCTTCTCTCCGCGGAGCCTTGAGGCATGTGCGGAAAGAAGGCAAAAATTGGACCAGAATGAGGCACACCCCATCAGCCGGGGGCATCAAGTTGGAACAAGCACGCGGCATCGTATCGCGGCTGGCCAGTTTGAAAGGGCAGAGCAGTGATCGGACGAATGACAGGCGCGGCGACGCGTGGCCTATTGGTGGCGCTATTGATTGCCATCCCGGCGCTTCTCTTGCCGGGGGCTGATGCGGAATCCAGCCAGATCACCGTGCTGCTCGCCTGTATCGCGGCGATCCTGACCTTCATGGAATACAACGCCCGCCAGCCCGGCATCGTCGAGTTTCGCGACGCGCCGCCTTTCAATCGGCTGCGCTTCATCAGTCTGCTCTTCACGATCCTCGTGTTGTCGCTTATCGCGCGGGGCCAAACGGCCCCCACCCTGCTGACCGGCGCGCTCACCGCGCTTGGCACGATACTGGGCAATGCGCTTGATTTCCCCTATTCCCCGGTGCGTCTTGTGGTACTGATGATGCCCGCCGACGCCCCTCTCGAGGCGGTCAACCTGATCCGCACAGCGGCGGGTCTGGCCTATCTGGTCTCGCTCATCGCATTGGCGACCTTCGTGGTGCTGGTGCGCGTTATGGGCTGGCCCGCGCGCCAAGGCGCTTTCAACGTCTGGGTGAACCTGCCACTTTTCGACCCCACCGCTGGGGGCGATGTGCTCTACCGGCTGCAACGGGACGCGCGGATCAACATCGCGCTTGGCTTCCTTCTGCCCTTCTTCATCCCCGCAGTGGTCAAGGCCACCGCCGATCTGCTAGATCCGATCTCACTGAGCAATCATCAAACCATGATCTGGACAATAAGCGCATGGGCATTCCTTCCGGCCAGTATGATCATGCGCGGCATCGCCATGGGGCGGGTGGCCGAGATGATCCACGACAAACGCCGCCGCGCCTACGCCGAAGCGCATATGCAGGCCGCCTGATCCGCCTCCTGCTGGCGCTGCTCCTGCTGACCGGCACCGCGCAGGCCGAACCGCTGCGCATCGCCACCTTCAACACAGAATTGTCGCGCAAAGGGCCAGGCCTGCTCCTGCGCGACATCCTGCGCGGGGACGACCCCGCCGTCACCTCCGTGATCGAAACCATCGCCAGCGCCGATCCCGATATCATCGCGCTACAAGGCATCGACTACGATCTCGAACAGGCCGCCCTCAATGCCCTCGCTGATGAGCTCACCGCCGCGGGCGCGCCCTACCCCCACCGCTTCGCCGCGCCGCCCAATGCAGGCCGCCAAAGCGGGGTCGACCTCGACGGTGACGGCAAGCTCGGCACCCCCCGTGACGCCCAAGGCTATGGCCGTTTCTTCGGCCAAGGCGCCATGGCGATCCTCTCACGCCACCCGATCCAAGAGGGCGGGTTCCAAGATTTCAGCACCCTCCTCTGGCGCGACCTCCCCGATACACTATACCCGATGATCGACGGCACCCCCTTCGCGGGCGCCGAAGCCCACGCCACACAGCGCCTCTCCTCCAACGGCCACTGGTCCCTGCCGATCCAAACCCCGGAGGGCCCCGTCACGCTACTGACATACCACGCCACCCCGCCGGTCTTCGACGGCCCCGAAGACCGCAATGGCCGCCGCAACCATGACGAAACCATCTTCTGGCTCCACCACCTCGCCGGAAAGATCGGAACGCCCCCGACACTCCCCTTCGTCCTGCTGGGCGACGCCAATCTCGACCCGCAGCGCGGCGACGGGCGCGGCGAAGCCATTGCCGCCCTCCTCTCCCATCCCGCGCTGCAAGCCCCCCTGCCGCACCGCCCCACGGTCAACTGGCCCCAAACCGGCCCGATGCGGGTCGACTACATCCTACCCTCCCGCCACTGGGAAGTCAGTGACGCTGGCCTCATCTGGCCAGAGGGTGAGAGCGCGAGCCGCCATGCCCTCGTCTGGGTCGACCTCACCCGCTAACGCCCCCTATCTTGACCCTCCGGAACCCGCAGGCTACCCAATCTCCAACCGTATTTTCAGGAGTTTCCCATGGCCAACCCATCCTTGCTCATCCTCCCCGGCGACGGCATCGGCCCCGAGGTCATGGCGCAGGTCACGCGCATCATCGACTGGTTCGGCGAAAAGCGCGATCTGGCCTTCGATGTAGAGCATGATCTGGTCGGCGGTGCAGCCTATGACAAACACGGCACCCCGCTGCATGATGACACGATGGCCCGCGCCCTCGAAGTCGACGCCGTGCTGCTGGGCGCCGTTGGCGGCCCAAAATACGACGACCTCGACTTCTCCGTGAAACCAGAACGCGGCCTGCTCCGCCTGCGCAAGGAAATGGACCTCTTCTCCAACCTGCGCCCGGCACAATGCTTTGACGCGCTGGCCGATTTCTCCTCGCTGAAAAAAGACGTGGTCGCGGGCCTCGACATCATGATCGTGCGCGAACTCACCTCCGGCGTCTATTTCGGCGAACCGCGCGGCATCTTCGAGGAAGGCAACGAACGCGTCGGCATCAACACGCAGCGCTACACCGAAAGCGAGATCGAGCGTGTCGCCCGCTCCGCTTTTGAACTCGCCCGCCGCCGCGGCAACAAAGTCTGCTCCATGGAAAAAGCCAACGTCATGGAAAGCGGCATCCTGTGGCGCGAAGTCACCCAACGGGTGCGCGACACCGAATACCCGGATGTCGAACTCAGCCATATGTATGCCGACAACGGCGCCATGCAGCTCGTGCGCGCACCCAAGCAGTTCGACGTGATCGTCACCGACAACCTCTTCGGCGACATCCTCAGCGACTGCGCCGCCATGCTCACCGGCAGCCTCGGCATGCTGCCCTCGGCCAGCCTCGGCGCACCCAATGCCGATGGCCGCCCCAAGGCCCTCTACGAGCCCGTGCATGGCTCCGCCCCCGACATCGCAGGCCAAGGCAAAGCCAACCCGATCGCCTGTATCCTCAGCTTCGCCATGGCGCTGCGATACTCTTTCGACCAAGGCGAAGAAGCCGCACGTCTGGAAAAAGCCGTCGAACGCGCGCTGGCCGATGGCGCCCGCACCCCCGACCTGATGGGCCCCGAAGGCGGCACCCCCATCACGACCGAGGAAATGGGCGACGCCATCCTCAAAGCCCTCGACGCCAGCCTCTAAAAAAACCGAGGCGGGGTTTCACGCCCCGCCCCTTCCCCTTCATCCTTTCTCAAATACCCTCGGGGGAGCAGCCAAAGGCTGCGGGGGCAGCGCCCCCAATTACACCCGCGTTCCCAAAACGCCCCGCAAAATCCCTGCAACTGACCAATTGCCAAAGCCGCCAAGCTGCGGTATTGCGCTGCACATCGGTCGGGCTGTAGCGCAGCCTGGTAGCGCACCTGCTTCGGGAGCAGGGGGTCGGAGGTTCGAATCCTCTCAGCCCGACCAGATCCCCCCACAGATCCCTATGCCCAAAACTCGGATCGCTCCGCTCAGCCGTAGACCCTGAGCAGCATCCAGACCCCCATGCCCAGCATCATGACGTTCTCGGTGAGCGAGACGAACCCAAGTGGGACATTGCTCGACCCGCCGACGCAGGCGCATTTTAGCTCACGTTTGTCGACATAGACCGCCTTGATGACCGAAACCGCGCCAATTGCGCCGATCACGATCGCCACGGGGGCCGAGAGCCAGGTCAGCGCCCCGGCGGTCATCAAAACACCCGCCAACGCTTCCCCGAACGGATAGACCTTGCCATAGGGCACCCACCGCTGCGCCAGCAGGTCGTAGTTCAGAAACATCGTCGAAAAGCTTTCGATATCCTGCAACTTCTGAACGGCAAGGAAACACATGGAGATCGAGATGAACCACTCGAAAGCCCGAAGTGTGAAGATGTTGCCGAATGCATACCAAGAGAGTCCCAGTGCCATCAGGAAGGCCACGCCGAAAATAGCGACAACGGGCTGATAGCTGGTGTCCGATTGCTTTTCCTTGGGCTTGTCCAAACCTAAATGCACGCGCAGATCGTCGTAACCGCCGATCCGCTCCCCATCGATGAAAGTCTGCGGCGTGGTCTCCACACCCTCTTTCGCCATAAAGGCATCGGTCTCTTCGCGGGTCGTGAGGTGGTGATCTTCGACGTGGTAGCCCTGCCGCTCCAGCAGGTCTTTCGATTTCAGCCCGAAGGGACAGAGGTGTTGCTCCATCACCATCCGGTAGAGTTTCGCGGTCTTGCCCTTTCCTTCGGCCATCCTAGCCTCCTTTTAGCTTTTCGAACGACGTCTCAAAGGAGAAACAAGTTTCCAACGCAGGAGAGTTCCGCAAAGGGGTGATTTAGGTCAACCGGCAACCCGGCGCAGCACCACTGGCGCGATGCCGCTCAGGCCAGTTTTCCCAGATGCGCGGCAGGGATCGTGACTGTCCAAGTCAGGGCGTTTTCGCTGGTCACCGTTTCCGCCGCGCCATTAACCATCGCAGGTGCCAATACGGACAGAACCTTGCTCCCGAAACCGGTGGCTTTCTTGGCAGAGGGGTCAATGGTGATGCCGGTCTCGATCCACTGGAAACGCAGCCCCCCCTTCTCGGTATGGGACCAGTGGCATTGGATATCGCCGCAGCCGTTGCTCATCACCCCGTATTTCGTGGAATTCGTCGCCAGCTCATGCAGCGCCATGCCGATCAGTTGCAACGCCTGCGGTCCCAAAGCGACAGAGGGGCCATCCACATCCACCGCCTTGGCCTGCAAATGCAAAAACGGGTCCAACTGTGCGCGCACCAGTTCGGCCAGATCTACCGAAGACCAGCCGCCATCGACCAGCAAATCGGTGGACCGGGCCAGCGCCTGAATACGGGCTCCGAAGGATTTGTTGAACTCCGCGAGAGAGGCCGCCGAACTCGCCGTCTGCCGCTGCATCGCTGTGACCAGAGAAAGCATGTTCTTGGCCCGGTGGATGACCTCACGCGAGACGAGATCGCGCACCTCTTCGGCCTTGCGCGTGGCAGTCACATCATGGTGGATGTTCGAGATCGAGACGATATCCCCCGAAAGCGTCCGAATGGGCGTGCAGGCGATGGTGACATGGCGCTCGGTTCCGTCCTTGGCCACGCGCACCGCATTGAATTGGCGCAGCTTGCCGGCCATGATCTGATCGCGATACTCAAGCACCCGCGTCGGCCAATCCGGCGGATACAAAAGCTCGACCGACTGGCCCAAAGCCTCCTCTTCCGTATAGCCATAGAGCCGCTCAGCTGCCGGATTCCAACTGATGATGCGGCCTTCCATGTCATAGGTCAGGATCGCTTCGGCCGTGGTGGCCACGAGGGCGGCAAAGGTTTCCGCCTGCACATGGGCCCGTTCGATATCGTCATGGGCCATACGGCGTGTCGTGACATTGCGATGCTGCAACAGCAGGCAGGGCGCGCCTTGGATCGTCAGGCGGTTGGCGTTGAGTTGAAACCAGCGCCGCACCCCCGGCCCATCGCAGGGGTATTCCCCCTCAAAGGAAGTCCCGGTTTTCAGCGCTTGGCGCAGCCCCTCCAGAACCGTTTCCGCCTGCACCACGGCACCCATGGCCGCCGCTTCGCAGATGTCAAAGTAATTGGCCCCGACGTAATGCGTTCCGGCGTCGCCGCCATTCTCTTCGCAAAACAGTTTCCACGCCATATTGACCGCGACAATCTTGCCGGTGGCGTCAAGAATGACCACCTCATCGGTCATCGCCTCGATCAATTCATAATGGCTGGCGTCGAGCGTGACGCTTTGGGTGCTTTTCAACATAGCCCCACCATAGCGCGAATTCGGCATTGTCTAAAGTTAACTTAGGTTTAATCGTTAAGGCCAAAGTCCTTATTTTATCGGCTTTTGGCGGAAACCCTCCTGCCTCTGCGGCGGCTGCCCGCCCGCCCGGGCCTGAGGCTTGCAATCCGCGCAATTTCTGAAATAAGCCCCGCCATCCGGTCGCAGCCTACCCGGACATCAAAACAAGGGCCCCAAAATGAAAACACTTGTCATCTGCTCAGGCGGACTCGATTCCGTGTCGCTTGCGCATATCACCGCCGAGGTGCACCACCTCACCCGGCTCGTCTCCTTCGACTATGGCCAGCGTCACCGCAAAGAGGTCGATTTCGCCCGGGCGGCGGCCGAACGATTGGGCGTGCCGTTTCACCTGATCGACATGCGCGGGATCGGTGCGGCGCTATCGGGCTCCGCCCTGACCGACGATATCGACGTGCCCGATGGGCATTACGCCGAAGACACGATGAAGATCACCGTCGTGCCGAACCGCAATGCGATCATGCTGTCGATCGGCTTTGGCATTGCCGCCGCGCAGGGGGATGAGGCGGTAGCCACTGCCGTGCATGGCGGCGATCACTTCATCTATCCCGACTGCCGCCCCGGTTTCACCCGCGCCTTCGATGCGATGCAGCAGGCCGCGCTCGACGGCTATGCCGACGTGCGGCTGCACACGCCCTTCGTCGAGCACAGCAAGGCCGAGATCGTCCGCCAAGGCGCGCAGCACGGCACGCCCTTCGCTGAGACGTGGTCCTGCTACAAGGGCGACGCGGTCCATTGCGGGCGCTGCGGCACCTGTGTCGAACGGCGCGAAGCCTTTCATCTGGCCGAGGTCAGCGACCCGACGGTCTATGCCGATCCCGACTATTGGACCGAGGCCCTTGCCGCACGGGGGAAAGGCTGATGTTCCGTATTCGCAAGGAATTCCACTTTTCCGCCAGCCACCAGTTGAGCCACCTGCCCGACGATCATCAATGCGCGCGGCTGCATGGGCACAACTACATCGTCGTGGTCGAACTGGCCGCCAAGACGCTCAATGCCGATGGTTTCGTGCGCGATTACCACGACTTGAAACCGCTCAAGGCCTATATCGACGATCACTTTGACCACCGGCATCTGAACGATGTGCTGGACGGCCCCTCCACAGCCGAGAACATGGCGAAACATTTCCACGACTGGTGCGCCGCCCGCTGGCCCGAGACCTCTGCCGTGCTGGTCAGCGAGACCCCGAAAACATGGGCGGAATACCGGCCATGACCCTGCGCATTGCCGAGATTTTCGGCCCCACCATTCAGGGCGAAGGCGCGCTGATCGGAGAGCCGACGGTATTCGTCCGCGCGGGCGGCTGTGACTATCGGTGCAGCTGGTGCGACAGCCTGCATGCCGTCGACAGCCAGTACCGCCATAGCTGGACCCCCATGTCGACCGAGGACATCTGGCGCCAGATCCGCAAGCTTTCCAAGGACCAACCGCTGACCGTCTCCCTCTCGGGCGGCAATCCGGCGATACAAGATTTCGGCCCCCTGATCCGCATGGGCAAAGCCGCGGGCTATCGTTTCGCCTGCGAGACCCAAGGCTCTATCGCGCGGCCATGGTTTGCCGAGCTCGATACGCTCGTGCTCTCCCCCAAACCGCCATCAAGCGGTGAGCGCGTCGATTGGGACGCATTCGGCGCCTGCCGGACCCTCGGCGCGCAGGCGCGGCAGCAGGTGATGAAGATCGTGATCTTCGACGAGATCGACTACCATTGGGCGCGCGAAGTGCATGCCCATCACCTCGATATCCCGCTCTACCTTCAACCCGGCAACCCCGAGGTCGACCCCGCCACGCCGGTGGACCCGCAGGCGCTGGCCGACCGTTTGGGCTGGCTGACCGAGCTTGCCATGACCGATCACTGGTTCGCCCCCCGTATCCTGCCGCAGCTTCATGTCCTGATCTGGGGCAACAAGCGCGGCGTCTGACCGATGGAGACCCCCATGTCCGACGACATCTATAGCAATCTTAAACAGCTCGGCGGGGAAACCCGCATCCCCGCCAACCCCGAAGAAGCCGAGCTTGAGCGTGTGCCGAACCCGCAGGCCGATGTGGCCTATAACGTGCGCTTCACCGCGCCGGAGTTCACCTCGCTCTGCCCGATGACCGGCCAGCCCGACTTTGCCCATCTGGTGATCGACTATGTGCCCGGCCCGTGGCTGGTGGAATCGAAATCGCTCAAGCTGTTTCTGACCTCCTTCCGCAATCACGGCGCCTTTCATGAGGATTGCACCATATCCATCGCCCGGCGGTTGGCCGAGTTCCTTGCCCCGCAGTGGCTGCGGATCGGCGGCTATTGGTATCCGCGCGGCGGCATTCCCATCGATGTATTCTGGCAAACCAGCCCCCTGCCCGAGGGCGTCTGGATCCCCGATCAAGGGGTGCCGCCCTACCGCGGGCGCGGCTGACCAAGCCCTCCCTACCTCCGACCCCCGCAGCATTCGGGGCGCGCGCCCACCCGCCCGCGCCCCGTTTTTTCGGTGAAAACCGTGTGTTTTAGATCACAATATCTTCAGCAACCGCCTTCTTCCTTGAACCTCCAGCGGAGAAAGGCCGTTAGTCTCTCATACACGCATACGACCCTGCCCCGCGCAGAGAGGTCAACCACGGAGCGACCACATGCTGACAAGACGTCATTTCATCCAGACCACCACGGCGCTATTTTCCGGCGCGATTGCCACCCCCCTGATGGCCCGCACGCGCCCAAGCGCGGCAGAGAAGGCCGCTTGGGATGCGCAGGTCACCCCAGCAGGCTTTGACCCGGCGACGAGCAACCCTTGGGGCGTCCACCCGCGCTTCTTGCCGCAGCGGGTCGTGGCGAATGACAACCTGCGCGTCGGCGACATCCACGTCGATGCGGTGGCACGCTATATCTATCATATCGAAGAGGGCGGAACCGCCATGCGCTACGGCGTGGCGATCGCGCGTGGCAATCTTTATGAGCCGGGCACCTATACGATCAAACGCAAGGTGCAATGGCCGCATTGGACGCCCACCCAAAACATGATCAAGCGCGATCCCGAGCTCTACGCGGGCCTTGAGGACGGCGTGCCGCCCGGCCCGGAAAACCCCCTTGGCTCGCGCGCACTTTACCTCTTTGAAGGGAACCGCGACACCTATCTGCGCATCCACGGCACCCCGCAGCCACAAAGCATTGGGGGCCGGGCAAGCTCAGGCTGTGTGCGGATGATCATGGCGCATATCAACCAGCTCTACCCGAATGTGCAGACCGGCTCGACGGCCTATCTCTATTCGGCGGAAGAAAGCGTTGTTGCCAGCAGCTAAGCTGGAACGAATAACGGGGGCCGCTTGGCGGCCCCCGTTGTTATGTCAGGCTTGGCGTTTGGTGCAGATCGGATTGCCACCCACCGCCCGCAGCGGCACCAGCGTCGTCTCGACCGGGCCGTTGTGCTGATACCAATAACAGCCATCCTCCGGCAGCAACCGCGCCGTCGACAAATCTTGGTTCGGCGCGGCAAGGCTCACCACCGCCTCCGGCAGATTGCCCACACGGGCCGAGCCGCCCTGCGGCCCACTCGCCGGTACCGTACATCCGGCAACGGCCAGCAAGGCCGCCCCGATCACAAAAGTTCCTGTTTTCATCAAAGCCTCTGCCATTCCTGATTATATCTGGGGCAATCTGACAGACCGGATGGGGATTTCAAGGCACAAGGGGGTGAGGATGCTAATGGTGACCCCGGCAGGATTCGAACCTGCAACCTGCCCCTTAGGAGGGGGCTGCTCTATCCAGTTGAGCCACGGGGCCGACAGGCTTGGGTTTAACGCAAGCGTCTGGCGATGTCATCGGCAGATTGGCAACCGAATGACTGCGCCTCGCAGCAGTGCTGCGGCAATGCTTGATCGCGCCTCCCGCTTCGCGCTACCTATGGGTGAGGAAAACAGGAAAACCAAATTGACCACACCCCCCAAACGCCCGTTGACCCTGCGTGATGTGTCCGATGCTTGCGGCGTTTCCGAGATGACGGTCAGCCGCGTCCTGCGCAAGCGCGGTGACGTGTCGGAAGCCACCCGCAACCGTGTTCTCGCCGCCGCCAAGGCGCTTGGCTATGTGCCCAACCAGATCGCCGGATCGCTGGCCAGCCAGCGCGTGAACCTTGTGGCGGTCGTGATCCCTTCGCTGGGCAATATGGTGTTCCCCGAAGTTCTGAACGGCATCAACCAAGTGCTCGAAGACACGCCGCTGCAGCCAGTCGTGGGGGTGACGGACTACCTGCCCGAGAAGGAAGAGCGGGTGCTTTATGAGATGCTCTCATGGCGGCCCTCTGGGGTGATCATCGCGGGGTTGGAGCATTCCGACGCCACCCGCGCCATGTTGCGCAATGCGGGCATTCCGGTGGTCGAGATCATGGACACCGATGGCAAACCCGTCGATGCGATGGTGGGGATTTCGCACCGCCGCGCCGGGCGCGAGATGGCGCAGGCGATCCTGCGCGAGGGCTATGAGCGGATTGGCTTCATGGGCACGAAAATGCCCCTCGACCACCGCGCGCGGAAACGGTTTGAAGGTTTTACCGAAGGGCTCGCCAAGGCGGGGGTCGAGATCGAAGACCGGGCCTTTTACTCCGGCGGCTCCGCGCTGGCCAAAGGGCGCGAGATGACGCAAGAGATGCTCGAACGCTCACCCGACCTTGATTTTCTCTATTACTCCAATGACATGATCGGCGCGGGCGGGCTGCTGCATCTGATCGACCAAGGCATCGACATTCCCGGTCAGATCGGCCTTGCCGGGTTCAACAACGTCGAGCTGCTGCAAGGTCTGCCGCGTCAATTGGCGACGATGGACGCTTGCCGGAACGAGATCGGTCAGGCCGCGGCGCGGATCATCCTCAACCAGACCCAGCCCGAGCCGGACCCGGAAATGCAGACCCAGATCACCCTGACGCCAACACTGTCGCTGGGCGACACCCTGCGCCGCCGCCGTCAGGGGTGAGTCGCCCAAGGCTCGGCAATGCCGCCGCGCGGCGGTTGTTTCTGGCGCGTCACCTGCTGTCGGACCCGCCGCAGGGCCCGGCCAAGGGCGCGGCACTGCTCAAGCTGATCCATGATCTGGGTTTTGTGCAGCTCGACAGCATCAACACGGTGGCGCGGGCGCATGATCTGATCCTGTTCGCCCGCCGTCCGCGCTATCGCCCCGCTGCGCTCAAGCGGCTTTATGAAAAAGACCGGGCGCTGTTTGAGCATTGGACCCATGACGCCGCCGTCATCCCGATGGAATTTTACCCGCAATGGCATCTGCGCCGAACCCGCGATGCGGCCAAGCTGCTGGGCCGCTGGAAGGATTGGCAGCGGCACGACTTCGAAACACAGATGCAAAACGTGCTCGCGCAGGTCCGGGCCGAGGGCAGCGTCACCTCATCCGACGTGGGCCGCGACGAGCCGCGCAGCAGCGGGGGCTGGTGGCAATGGCATCCGTCGAAAACCGCGCTGGAGTATCTGTGGCGCAGCGGCGCGCTGGCTGTGACCGGGCGCGAGGGGTTTCGCAAGCGCTATGACCTGACCGAGCGGGTGGTCCCCGCCGCGCTGCGCGACCCGGCGCATGCCCCCGACATAGAGCAGACGATCGACTGGTGCTGCGATCAGGCGCTGGCGCGCTTGGGTTTTGCCACGGCAGGGGAATTGGCCGCCTTCTGGGCCCATATCTCCCCCGCCGAGGCGCGCGGCTGGTGCGCGGCAGAACAAGGCGCGGGGCGGCTGGAGGAGATCGACATTGAGGCGGCCGACGGCAGCCTGCGCCCCGCCTTTGCCCGCCCCGGCTGGGCCGATGACCCCGCCCTTACCCGCGAACCGCCCAAACGGCTCCGGGTGCTCAGCCCCTTCGACCCCGCCCTGCGCGACCGCAAACGCGCCGCCCGGCTTTTCGGTTTCGACTACCGGATCGAGGTCTTCGTGCCCGAGGCGCAGCGCGAATACGGCTACTATGTCTTTCCGCTGCTACAGAGCGACAGGCTGGTGGGACGGGTCGATATGAAGGCGCATCGCGATCTGGACGTCTTGCACGTCACCGCGCTCTGGCCCGAACGCGGGGTTCGCTGGGGCAAGGGGCGGCAAGCGGCCTTCGAGGCAGAGCTGCACCGCCTCCTGCCGCTGGCCGGGGTGCGCCGGATCAGCTTCACCGACGGCTGGCTGCGCGCGCCGCTTTAGTCGAAACGGGGCGGCAGCAGCCCTGCGTGAAACCAGTTGAGATAGCTGTGGATCGAATGCACGGGCCGCCCGGTCGCTGCCGCGATATTCGTAGCATATGGCACCATGTTGGTGCATTCCAAAAGAATCGCCCCGACATCCGCGTGGGCCTCCACCAGCCGCTGCGCTGCCTGCACCATCTCGGCCCGCGCCTGCGCCACGTCGAGGTCGGGCAGATTGCCGAGGATCGTTCGGGCGAAGCCGCTGCCCTCCATCCCCACCACCGGGCTGCCCTCGGGCACGCCCGCCGCGTGCAGATGGGCGGGCGAAAGCGTGGCGGCGGAGATCGTCAAGATGCCCACCCTTTGCCCCGGCGGCAGGCAGGCCGCGATCTGCCCCGCCTGCTCCAACGCAGAGGCGGCAACGGGCACGCCCAGCGCTTCGGCGAGGCGAGGCCGGATCAGCGCCAAGAACCCGCAGGTGGTGGCAATGCCGGTGCAGCCTTCGGCGATCAAGTCGCGCCCCGCGGCGATGAAAGCCTGCACGAAGGGCTCGATATCGACGCACACGATCGCTTCAGGCGTGGCCCCCGGCACCACGGCGTAGCGCACCGGGAAATCCCAACTGCCCGCATGGCCGACATCCCCCAGAATGCGGGGAAACCGCGTGTCCAGCATGAGGATTCCCAGCCGCGCGCCCGTCTCGTTTGTCATATGCCCTCCGTTTGGGCGCAGGGTGCCTTTGCGGGCAGGACGAGACAAGCGAAACTCTAACGATGACATTTTATCAGCATTTTGTTGACGTGATGATTTTTTGTGTAAAAGATGCCCCAAAGGAAACAAGCCATGACCCAACGCGAAATCGAAAGCCACCACCCATGAACCGGCATGTCGTCGTTATCGGCGCCGGGATTGTCGGCGTCTCTGCTGCGATCTGGCTGCGCCGCGCCGGGGCGGAGGTGACACTGGTCGACCGGGCTGAGCCGGGGCGCGGCACCTCGCATGGCAATGGTGGCGTGCTGGCGGCGGCGGGCGTCGCGCCGGTGACCGGGCCGGGCCTGCTGCGCAAATCACCGGGGATGCTGCGCGACCCTGAGTTTCCGCTGTTCCTGCGCTGGCCCTATCTGCCCCGCCTGCTGCCATGGCTGCGCCGCTACATGGCCCACGCCAATGACCGCGATACCCGCCGCATCTCTGCCGGGTTGGTGCCCATCGTGAGCGACAGCGTGGCGCAGCACAAAGCCCTCTGCGCCGATCTGGGGCTGGAGGACTGGGTTCGCGACAGCGACTATTGCTTTGCCTATACCAACCGCGCTGCCTTTGAGGCTGAGGCCTACACCTGGGCGCTGCGCCGCGAGGCGGGTTTCGAGCCGGACATCATCGAAGGCGGCGCGGTCAGGGAATTCGACCCGGCCTATGGTCCGCAGATCACCTGCATCGCACGGCTGGCCGACCACGGCTTCATCGCCGACCCCGGCGGCTATGTTCGGGCTTTGGCCAAGGCTTTCGGGGGGATTGGCGGCACCATCCGGCAGGCCGAGGTGCAGGACGTGGCGATCACCGACGAGGAGGTCACTTCGGTCCTCACCGATCAAGGCTCCCTGCCCTGCGATGACGTGCTGCTGGCGACTGGTGTCTGGTCGAAAACGCTCATGCGCAAACTGGGGATCAACGTGCCGCTGGAATCCGAACGCGGCTACCACATCGTCTTCAAGGATGCCGAGGGCGGCCCATCGCGCCCCACCATGATGGCGGCGGGCAAATTTGTCGCCACGCCCATGGCCGAAGGGCTGCGCTGTGCCGGGATCGTCGAGTTCGGCGGGCTGGAAGCGGGTGCGTCCAAAGCCCCCCTGGCGCTGCTGCGCCGTCAGGCCAAGGCCGCCTTTCCCCATCTCACCGCCAAGGAAGAGATCGAATGGCTGGGGCACCGACCCGCCCCCAGCGACTCGCTGCCCCTGATCGGGCAGATCGGGACGAGCCGGGTCTACACTGCCTTCGGGCACCATCACATCGGGTTGACGGGCGGTCCGAAAACGGGCCGACTGATCGCCGGATTGATCACGGGGCAGACGCCAAACACGGATCTGACCCCGTATCACCCCCAACGCTTCGACGGATGACGCCAAGCGTGGGACTGCAACAACAAGGGAGAAACCACATGACACTGACAGCAAGACTGATGGCAGGCGCGGCAATGACCGCGCTGACGCTGGGCACCGCCATGCCCGCCTTCGCGGCCGAGAAATGGGACATGCCGATGGCCTATTCGGCCTCGAACTTCCACTCCGAGAACGGCGTGCAATTCGCCGAATGCGTGGGCGAGAAGACCGGCGGCGAGATCGAGATCACCGTGCACCCGGGCGGCGCCCTCTTTGCTGGCGCGGACATCAAGCGCGCGATCCAGACCGGGCAGGTCCAACTGGGCGAGCGCCTGCTCTCCGGCCACCAGAACGAGAACGCGGTCTTCGGCTTTGACTCCATCCCCTTCCTCGCGCCCTCTTTCGAGGCGAGCGCGCAGCTTTGGGAAGCCGCCAAGCCCAAGGTTGAATCCGTGCTGGAAGAGCAGAACCTCGTCTTGCTTTATAACGTGCCATGGCCGCCCCAAGGGCTCTACTTCAAGAAAGAAGTCGACTCGGTCGAAGACATGAAGGGCGTGAAGTTCCGCTCCTACAACAACACCACCGCGCGTCTGGCTGAATTGACCGGCATGTCGCCCGTCACCATCGAGGCCGCCGAAGTCAGCCAAGCCTTCGCCACCGGTGTCGCGGAATCAATGATTTCTTCGGGTGCCACTGGCTATGACCAGAAGGTCTGGGAGAGCCTGACGCATTTCTACGAAGTCGACGCATGGTTGCCGCGCAACTATGTGATGATCAACGCCGATGTCTGGGCCGAAGTCTCGGACGCGAACAAAGAGGCGATCACCACCTGCGCGACCGAGGCCGAAGAGCGTGGCCTGCAAGCGTCCAAGGACTACACCCAGTTCACCTATGATGGGCTGCGCGAAGGCGGCATGAACGTGGAACCGGCCAGCGAAGAGCTGATGTCGGGCCTGCGCGAAGTGGGTGAGACCATGACGCAAGAGTGGCTCGAAGCCGCGGGCGAAGACGGTCAGGCGATCGTCGACGACTACAAGGCGATGCAGTAATCACGAAACCTGCGGCGGCCCGTCACCCGGGCCGCCGTTCTCGTGCCCGGGCATGATTTGACGGAGGGAGAGCCGCATGAAGGCGCTGCGCAGACTATTGGACGGGCTATATACCGGGGCGGGGGCGCTTGCCGCGCTCTGTCTGGTGGCCATCCTTACCTTGATCGTGGCCCAGATGGTCGCCCGTTGGACTGGCAACGTCTTTCCGGGCGCCGCCAGCTATGCGGGCTATGCCATGGCCGGGGCCAGCTTCCTTGCCTTCGCCAATGCGCTCAACCGCGGCTCGCATATCCGCGTTTCGATCCTGCTTAACGCGCTGAGCGCGGGCGGGAAGCGGCTGCTGGATATCTGGTGTTTCGCCGTGGCGGCGGCGGTCGCGTGGTATTTCACCTATTACGCCTATTGGTTCGTCTACTGGTCGTGGAAATTCCACGAAGTCAGCCAAGATCAAGACGCTACGGCCCTTTGGATTCCGCAATCTGTCATGGTGATCGGCGGCGGCATCCTTGCCATCGCGCTGACGGACAATCTTTTGCACCTCATCTTCAAGGGCGACCACCGCGTCACCCGTGACCTAGTCGATCAAAGCTTCGGGGAATGACGCCATGACCGAGATCTATGCCATTACCCTGTTTCTGATCGTTCTCTTCTTCCTGCTCGGCACCGGTGTCTGGGTTGGCCTCGCCCTGATGGGCGTGGCTTGGGTCGGGATGGAGCTTTTCACCACCCGCCCCGTGGGCGACGCCATGATCACCACGATCTGGGCCAGTTCCTCAAGCTGGACGCTGACCGCGCTGCCGCTCTTTGTCTGGATGGGCGAAATCCTCTACCGCACGCGGCTGTCGCAGGACATGTTCCGCGGGCTGTCGCCTTGGCTGGCGAAACTGCCGGGCGGGCTGGTGCATACCAATATCGTCGGCTGCACGGTCTTTGCCGCCGTCTCGGGCTCTTCCGCCGCGACGCTGACCACCGTAGGCAAGATGTCGATCCCCGAGCTGCGCGCGCGCAACTATCCTGAAAAGATGATCATCGGCACGCTGGCCGGGGCCGCCACGTTGGGCCTGATGATCCCGCCCTCGCTGGCGCTGATCGTCTATGGTGTCACGGTGAACGAAAGCATCACCAAACTCTTCTTCGCCGGCGTCCTGCCCGGCCTGCTGCTGGCGCTGATGTTCATGGGCTATGTCGCCGTCACCAGCATGTTGTCGAAGGACTGGAACCCCGATGCGGAGACCGGGATGAGCTTTGGCGAAAAACTGCGCAACTCGCGTTTCTTGCTGCCGGTCTTTGCGCTGATCACCGTCGTGATCGGGTCCATGTACCTCGGCTTTGCCACGGCGACCGAGGCGGCGGCCATCGGCGTCATCGGCTCCCTCACGCTGGCGCTGTTCCAAGGCTCGCTGAACTGGCACAGTTTCCGCGAGAGCCTGATGGGGGCGATGCGTACCTCTGCGATGATCGCACTGATCCTTGCGGGCGCGGCCTTCCTGAAACTGTCGATGGGCTTCACCGGTCTGCCCCGCGCGCTGGCCGACGGGATCGCGGCGATGGAGCTTTCGCGCTTCGAGCTGCTGATGGCGCTCTTGGTCTTCTACATCGTGCTGGGCATGTTCCTCGACGGCATCTCCTCGGTCGTGCTGACCATGGCGGTGGTCGAGCCGATGGTCCGCAGCGCGGGCATCGATCTGATCTGGTTCGGCATCTTCGTGGTCGTGGTCGTTGAAATGGCGCAGA
The DNA here is from genome assembly GCF_043557255.1 of Sulfitobacter sp. 1A13353. Lineage (NCBI taxonomy): Bacteria > Pseudomonadati > Pseudomonadota > Alphaproteobacteria > Rhodobacterales > Roseobacteraceae > Sulfitobacter > Sulfitobacter sp. 1A13353. The sequence continues at coordinate 195,422 of NZ_JBIFFS010000001.1, forward strand.
TCACCCCCCCGATTGGCTTCAACCTCTTCGTGCTGCAAGGCATGACCAACCACGAGATGGGCTATATCACCAAGGCCGCGCTGCCGATGTTCGCGATCATGGTCTTCATGGTCTTCGTCCTGATCTGGTTCCCCGAAGTGGCCACATGGCTGCCCGAAAACCTGCGCAGCGCACCGGTTTAGCGGTGAAGGGCCATGCGCTATATGCTGAGACTGCCCTCGCGCCATGCGCGGGCCTGCCTGATCGTCGGGCTGCTGGCGGGGCTGGCCCTGCCCAGCCTTGCGGCGGCGCTGGCCGGGTGGCTGCCGCAGATGGTGGCGGCCCTGCTGACGATCACCGCGCTCAGGATCGGGCACCGCGCGGCCCTTGGGGCAGTGCGCGATCTCATCTGGGGGCTGGCCTCGGTGCTGGCCTTGCAGACGCTCCTGCCCCTGCTGCTGCTGGGCGGCTTCGTGCTGGCCGGGCTGGGGCAGACCCCTGCGGCACTGGCCGTGACCCTTGCCGCGGCGGCCCCGGCGCTGACGGGCAGCGTGAACCTCGCCCTGTTGATGCGGCTCGACGCGGGGCGGATGATGCAGCTGATGGTGCTGGGCACCGCCGCCTTTCCGCTGACCGTCCTGCCGGTGCTGGCAGCCCTGCCGCAACTCGGCCCGGCCTCGGAAATCGCCCTCGCCGCCCTGCGGCTCTTGGCGGTGATCCTTGGCGCGACGGGGCTGGGCTTTGCCCTGCGCCATGTCTTTCTGCCCCATCCCACCCCGCGCCAGACCGAGGCGCTGGACGGCGCATCGGTGCTCGCCTTCTCGGTCATCGTTGTGGGGTTGATGGCGGCGCTGAACCCCGCGCTGCGCAGCGATCCATGGGCCGTGGCGGGCTGGACGCTGCTGGCCTTCGCCCTAAGCTATCTGTTGCAGGCGGGCACGTTGCTGCTGACCCGGCGTGGCCCGCTGCGCGCCGTGGCCGGACCACTGGCGATCGGCGCGGGCAACCGCAATATCGCGCTGTTTCTCGTGGCGCTGCCTGCGGATGTCATCGCGCCGCTGATGATCTTTATCGGCTGCTGGCAACTGCCGATGTATCTGACCCCGGTGCTGCTGCCGCGCCTTTACGAAAGGATGCTTCGCAATGACTGACTGGCCCCGCATCCGCAGTGTCGGCCTCTCCGGCCTATTGGTCACCTTTGCCGAGAAGATGTCCGAACCGGCCAACCGCGCCGCCCTCGCCTTTCGCGCGGCGGTAGAGGAACAGGACTGGCCCGAGGTGAGCGAGACGAGCACCTCGCTGGTGTCGACCTTCGTGCAATTCGAGGTCTCCCAAGAGGCCATCACCACGATGACCGACCGCCTGCGCGGACTGCTCGAAACCCGCGACTGGTTCGCCGAAGCCCTCCCCGCCGGGCGCAGCCTGTGGCATGTGCCCACGGTCTATGGCACCGATCTGGCCCCCCAGTTGGAGGAGGCCGCCGAGGCCGCGGGCCTCGACCCCGACACGGCCATTGCGGAACTGTCGCAGGCGCGGGTCCGGGTGCTGACCATCGGCTTCGCCCCCGGGCAGCCCTACATGGGCGAACTGCCCCCGCATTGGGACATCCCGCGCCAGCAGGGGCTGACGAAATCGGTGCCGCCGGGGTCGCTGGTGGTGGCCATTCGGCAGCTGATCATCTTCACCAATGCCTCCCCCACCGGCTGGCGGCACATCGGCCAGACCGCTTTTCGCACCTTCCGCCCGGGCAGCGACATGCCCTTTCCGCTGTCGCCGGGCGATGAGTTGATCTTTCCGTCGATCACCCGGCAAGAGTTCGACCGCATCGCCGACGACCCCACCGGCGGCGCGGAGCGGGAGGCGCTGACATGAGCGGCACGCTGACCATCCATCAAGCCGGTCCGGCCATGACCATCCAAGACCTTGGTCGCCCCGGCTATCGCGCCGTTGGCCTAACCCACGGCGGCGCGGCGGACCCGACTGCCCTGCACGAAGGGGCGGCCCTGCTGGGGCAAGATCCCAACAGTGCCGCGCTGGAGATGGCCGGGAGCGGCGGCAGTTTCGAGGTCGATCAGGACACCCGCATCGCCCTGACCGGGGCGCAGATGCAGGTGAGCATCGACGGCGAGCCGATTGCATGGAACGCCAGCCACCTTCTGCCCGCCGGGGCCAAGCTGACCATCGGCGGCGCGCGGGACGGGGCCTATGGCTACCTCCATGTCGGCGGCGGGCTTGACGTGGCGCCGGTGATGAACGCGCGTGCCAGCCATCTGGCCGCTGGCATCGGCGCGCTGCTGCAAAGTGGTGAGACTCTGCCGCTAGGGGTCGATAAGGGCGGTGAGGCGAACCTCACCCTGGCCCGCGACAGCCGGTTCGGGGCCGAGCGGGTGCGCATCGTCGCCTCCATGCAGACCGATGCCTTCGACGAGGGAACCCGCCAGCGGTTCACCGAAACGACCTTTCGCCGTGATCCGCGCGCCAACCGCATGGGCGCACGGATGGATCATGACGGCGAAGGTTTTGCCACCGGCGGGCAGTTGACCATCGTGTCCGAAGTCATCACCCCCGGCGACATCCAGATCACCGGCGACGGCGCGCCCTTCGTGCTGATGTGCGAATGCCAGACCACCGGCGGCTACCCCCGCATCGGCACGGTGATCCCCTGCGACCTGCCGATCGTCGCCCAAGCCCAGCCGGGTGCTGCGCTGCAATTCGCCTTCGTCGACCTCGACGAAGCGCTGGCCGCCGAGACGCGCCACCGCGCCGACCTCGCTGCCCTGCCCAAGCGCCGCCAACCGCTGTTGCGCGACCCGGCGCGGATTCGCGACCTTTTGGGCTATCAACTGATCTCCGGCGTGGTTTCAGCCACTACCGACCCCTTCGAGAAGGAGCAGACATGACCACCGTCGATCTAAACGCCGACATGGGCGAAAGCTTTGGCCCTTGGAAAATGGGCGACGACGCGGCGCTTCTGCGCGTCGTGACCTCGGCCAATATCGCCTGTGGCGGCCATGCAGGCGACGCCGACGTGATGGCGGCCACGATGCGCATGGCACATGAAAACGGCGTCGGCATCGGCGCGCATCCGGGGTTCATGGACCTCGCCGGTTTTGGCCGCAACCGCCTCTCGGTGCCGCGCGGCACCTTGCAGAATCAGATCCGCTATCAGGTCGCCGCGAGCGTCGGCATGGCGCGCAGCGTCGGCACGCAAGTGCGGCACCTGAAGCTGCACGGGGCGCTGGCGAATATGGCGTCTGAGGATGAGGAACTGGCCCGCGACCTCTATGAGGCAGCGCTGAGCGTGGCGCCCGACCTCATCGTCATGGTGCTGGCCGCCACGGCGCAGGAGGCGGCGGTGAAATCACTGGGCTGCAAATGGGCCGGGGAGATCTTCGCCGACCGCGCCTATAACGACGACGCGACGCTGGTCGACCGCAGCAAGCCCGGTGCGGTGATCCACGATGCGGAAGCGGCAGCGGCGCGGATGGTCGAGATGGTCAAGGCAGGCGCGATCATCACCGAGAGCGGCAAACACATCCCCAGCCGGATCGACACGATCTGCCTGCATGGCGACACCGCAGAGGCCGTTCAAATCGCAACCGCCGTCCGCAAGGGTTTGCAGGACGGCGGCGTAACTTTGGCAAAGTTCAGCGGCAGCGTTTAGCTGCGCACCAGCTTTTCATAGTCCAAAGCGATCTCACGGGTCAGCGCGCCGACCTCAAAGTTCCAGTCGCCGATCTGCCCCACCGGGGTCACTTCGGCGGCGGTGCCAGTGAGCCAGCACTGCTCGAAACCTTCCAACTCTTCGGGCATGATGTGGCGCTCGTGGACCTTGATGTTCTTCTCGCGCAGCATGTCGATGACGGTCTGCCGGGTGATGCCGTTGAGGAAGCAATCGGGCGTCGGCGTGTGCACTTCGCCATCCTTGACGAAGAAGATATTCGCGCCCGTCGCCTCGGCCACATAGCCGCGGTAGTCATACATCATCGCGTCCGAGCAGCCCTTCGCCTCGGCCGCATGTTTTGACATGGTGCAGATCATATAGAGACCCGCCGCTTTGGCATGGCTCGGGATCGTCTCGGGCGAGGGGCGCTTCCATTTGGAGATGTCGAGCTTGGCGCCCTTCATCTTGGCATCGCCGTAATAGGCACCCCATTCCCATGCTGCGATAGCCATGCGGACCGGGTTGCGGGCCGAGGCGACACCCATGTCTTCGCCCACACCACGCCAAGCGACCGCACGCACATAGGCGTCTTGCAGGCCAGAGGCGGCGAGGACTTCGGCCTTGGCAGCTTCGATCTCATCAATGGTGTAGGGGATCTCAAAGTCGATCATCTCAGCCGAGCGCTTGAGCCGTTCGGAATGCTCGCGGCTTTTGAAGATTTTGCCGTTGTAGGCGCGCTCGCCCTCAAACACCGAAGACGCATAGTGCATCGCATGGGTCAGGATGTGGACGTTGGCCTCACGCCAATCCACCATTTCGCCATCCATCCAGATGTGTCCATCCCGGTTGTCATATCCGCCTGCCATGGTGTTTCCCCTCCAAATGACGCGCTATCTTTTCAAAAATTGCGCAACAATCGGCAGATGCAGACATTTAATTGCGCAAAACACGAGATTCGATAGCCTTTCACTATTGGAATGTCAACAACGCTGACGTAAACTGATCCCCAACAGGCCCGAGAGAGAATGAGACACACTATGGCTGACGGGCGCATGATGGCCCCTAGCAGCGGCGACAGCCTGCTGTTTTTGACGGATGAACAACTGCGGCAGGGGATCGAGGCGATGTTCTTTGCCTATCGCGGCTTCACCGCCGATCCTGACCGGATTCTGGCCGATATGGCCTATGGGCGCGCGCATCACCGCGCCATCCACTTCATCAACCGCGCCCCCGGTACGACGGTGAACAACCTGCTCAATATCCTCGGGGTCACGAAACAATCGCTCAACCGTGTCTTGCGCACGTTGATCGCCGATGGTCTGGTGCAGAGCAAGGTTGGCCGCAATGACAAGCGCGAGCGGCATCTGTTCCTGACCGACGAGGGTCGCACGCTGGAACAGGAGCTATCAGACGCTCAGCGCGCGCGCATGCGGTTGGCCTTTCGCACCGCCGGACCCGAAGCCGTGGCCGGTTTCAGAACGGTATTGGAGGCCATGATGGACCCCGAAATGCGCCAAAGCTTTGACCGGCTGCGCGAAAGCGCCCCATGAACGATCTCGACCCGCACCTGCTGGTCGTCGACGACGATGAGCGGATTCGCAGCCTGTTGAAGAAGTTCCTGATGCGGAACGGTTTTCTGGTCAGCACGGCCCGCGATGCGGCCCATGCGCGGCGGGTGCTGGCGGGGTTGGAATTCGACCTCATCGTGCTCGACGTGATGATGCCCGGCGAAGACGGCATGGCCCTGACCCGCGCTTTGCGCGAAACCCTGCAAACCCCGATCCTGCTGCTGACCGCCAAGGGCGAGACCGACAACCGCATCGAAGGGTTGGAGGCCGGGGCGGATGACTACCTGCCCAAACCCTTTGAGCCAAAAGAACTTCTGCTGCGCATTAACGCCATCCTGCGCCGAATGCCCGACACCACTGCTGCCGACACCGCGCCAAAGGTGCTGTCGCTCGGCGTGATCCGCTATGACATGGAGCGGGGGGAGATGTGGCAGGGCGACGATCTGGTGCGCCTCACCGCGACCGAAGTTCAACTGATGAAGATCTTCGCCGCCCAGCCCTGTGTCGCGCTGAGCCGTGCCAAATTGGTCGAGGAACTGGGCCGCGACCGGGGGCAAGCGCAGGAACGCGCGGTCGATGTTCAAATCACCCGCCTGCGCCGCAAGATCGAGAGCGACCCGAAACAGCCGCAATACCTGCAAACCGTGCGCGGCGCGGGCTATATGCTGGCCCCGGACTGACCTAGGCCCGCCTGCTCAAACGGGCCGGTGAAATTCATCACGCAAGCCCGCTGGCAATGCGCGGCGCGAAGTTCTATTGTCGCGCGAAATTCCGAAAACGAGGCGCGCAATGTCCGACACACCCGTAGAAGAGATGAACTTTGAGACCGCCATGACCGAGCTTGAGAAAGTCTTGGGCCAGCTTGAAAACGGCAATGTCGCATTGGACGAAAGCATCGCGCTTTACGAACGCGGGGCCAAGCTTAAGGCGCGCTGCGAGACCAAGCTGAAAGAAGCTGAAGAGAAGGTCGCCGCGATCACGCTTGACGGCGATGGCAACCCGAATGGGCTGAAACCCGTCGAAGGGCTTTGACCGCCCACATGCAAGAGACCACCCCCCGTCCCTTGGCAGAGGCGCTTGCCCATGCCCGCGATCTGGCGCAAGCGCAGATCGACACAGCACTCGGCACCTATGATGGCCCTGTGGCCGAGGCGATGCGCTATGCCTGCGGCGGCGGCAAGGGGCTGCGCGGCTTTCTGGTGATCGAATCCGCCCGGCTGCATGGCATCGCCCCCGGCATGGCCGCCCCTGCGGCGGCGGCGATCGAGGCGCTGCACGCCTATTCGCTGGTGCATGACGACCTGCCCTGCATGGATGACGACGATCTGCGCCGGGGCCAGCCCACAGTGCACCGCAAATGGGATGAGGCCACTGCCGTTCTGGCCGGTGACGCGCTGCAAATGCTGGCCTTTGAACTCCTTGGTCAAGCGCCCTGCCCTGCAGAGGCGCGTCTGACCTTGATGACCAGCCTCGCCCAAGCGGCAGGCGTCGGTGGCATGGTCGGCGGTCAGGCATTGGACATTGCCGCCGAGACCGCCCCCGCCCCGCTGTCGCTGGCCGAGATCACGGCGCTTCAGGCAGGCAAGACCGGCGCGTTGATCGAATGGTCCGCGATGGCCGGGCCGCGCATGGCGGATGCCGATGCCTCCGCCCTTGGGGCCTACGCCAAACACCTCGGCCTCGCCTTTCAGATCGCGGATGACATCCTTGATGTCGAAGGCGACGCCGAAACGGTCGGCAAGGCGGTCGGCAAGGACGACGCGGCGGGCAAGGCCACTTTCGTGTCCCACCTCGGGCTGGCCGGGGCCAAGACCCGCGCCGCCGAATTGGTGGACATGGCCTGCGACGCCCTATCTGAATATGGACCAGAGGCGCAGAGCTTGCGAGCCGCTGCCGCCTTCGTTATTGCCCGCGACAGCTAGCCGGGCGGCACATGCGCCAATGCGGCACCAGAGAGGCCCCGATGAGTGACAAACCCGCCACACCCCTGCTTGATCAGGTCACCCGCCCTGCGGACCTGAAACACCTGTCCGATGCCGAACTGACCCAAGTCGCGCGCGAACTGCGGGCCGAGACGATCTCGGCCGTGTCGGAAACCGGCGGGCATCTCGGCGCGGGGCTTGGCGTGGTGGAATTGACCGTGGCGCTGCACGCGGTCTTCGACACGCCGCGCGACAAGATCATCTGGGACGTCAGCCACCAGTGCTACCCGCATAAGATCCTGACCGAACGCCGCGACCGGATCCGCAGCCTGCGCATGAAGGACGGGCTGTCGGGCTTCACCAAACGCAGCGAATCCCCCTACGACCCCTTTGGCGCGGCCCATAGCTCGACCTCGATCTCAGCCGCGCTTGGCTTTGCCGTGGGCCGCGATCTGGGCGGCGTGATCCCCGAAGGTCTGGGCGACGCGATTGCCGTGATCGGCGACGGCGCGATGTCTGCCGGCATGGCCTATGAGGCGCTGAACAACGCGGGCGACCTGAAGAAACGCCTGATCGTCATCCTCAACGACAACGAGATGTCCATCGCCCCGCCCGTCGGCGCGATGTCGAGCTACCTGAGCCGCCTCTACGCCGAAGCGCCGTTTCAGGATTTCAAAGCCGCCGCCAAGGGCGCGGTGAGCCTGCTGCCCGAGCCCTTCCGCGAGGGGGCCAAACGCGCCAAGGATATGCTTAAAGGCATGGCCGTGGGCGGCACGCTCTTCGAAAACCTCGGGTTTTCCTACCTCGGGCCGATCAACGGGCATGACATGGACCAGTTGCTGCCGGTGCTGCGCACCGTGCATCAACGCGCGACCGGGCCGATCCTGATCCACATCCAGACGCAGAAGGGCAAGGGCTATGGCCCTGCTGAGGCCGCGCGCGACCGCGGCCATGCCACGGCCAAGTTCAATGTGGTGACGGGCGAGCAAAAGAAAGCCCCCTCCAACGCGCCGAGCTACACCCGCGTTTTCGCCGATAGCCTGCTGGCCGAGGCCGCCGAGGATGACAAGATCTGCGCCGTGACCGCTGCCATGCCCGATGGCACCGGCCTCGACCTTTTCGCCGAACGCCACCCCAGCCGCTGCTTCGACGTGGGCATCGCCGAACAACACGGCGTGACCTTCTGCGCGGGTCTCGCCGCGGCGGGGATGAAACCCTTCTGCGCGATGTATTCCACCTTCTTGCAGCGCGGCTACGACCAAGTCGTGCATGATGTCGCAATCCAGCGCCTGCCGGTGCGTTTCGCCATCGACCGCGCGGGGCTCGTGGGCGCCGACGGGCCGACCCATGCGGGCGCCTTCGACGTCGCCTTCCTTGCCAATCTGCCCGGTTTCGTGGTCATGGCAGCCGCCGATGAGGCCGAGTTGCGCCATATGGTCGCCACCGCCGCTGCCCATGACGACGGCCCCATCGCCTTCCGCTATCCGCGGGGCGAGGGGCGCGGGGTCGAGATGCCGGAGCGCGGCACGCCGTTGGAAATCGGCAAGGGCCGGATGATCCGCGAAGGCAGCAAAGTCGCGCTTTTGTCCTTTGGCACGCGGTTGGAGGAGGTCGAGAAGGCCGCCGAACGACTTCGGGCCAAGGGCATCACCCCCACCATCGCCGATGCCCGTTTCGCCAAGCCGCTGGACCGTGAGATGATCCTCAAGCTCGCCCACGACCACGAAGCGCTGATCACCATCGAAGAGGGCGCAGTCGGCGGCTTCGGCAGCCATGTCGCACAGCTGCTGGCGGATGAGGCGGTGTTCGACAAGGGGCTCAAGTTCCGCTCCATGGTGCTGCCCGATACCTTCATCGATCAGGCCAGCCCGGCGGATATGTATGCCGTGGCGGGGATGAACGCCGAACAGATCGCTGCCAAGGTGCTCGAAGTGCTGGGGATCGGCGACTTGGACGCACAGCGCGCCTAACTGGCGGCGGTCAGCACCAGCAGGCCACCCGCGACCAAGGTGATCACGACACAGACATAGCCCAAAAGCACGAAAAGCCCGTCGCGGGTGAACAGCCCAAACACCAAGAGGGCAACGGTGCCCGCTCCCAGCGATGACATCATCGGCAGCACCTCCATAAAGGGCCAACCGAGCGGGATGATCGTGACCACCACCAGTGTGATGAACCGCATCGGCCCGGTGGTGAGGAACTGAAGGCGCGGCTTGCAACGCCCGTCGACGAAAGCGCAAGGACGGCGCAGAAAGCGCACGCAGCCGCTCAACCGATGGCCCGCCACCTCACGCCGCAACAAGAACTGTGGCATCCAAAGCCTGCGCCGTCCGGTCACGGCCTGCACGGCCAGCAAGATGATCGTCACCGCCGCGAGGGTCGAGACGCCGGGAATGCCCGACAGGGGCGAGACCAGCAGCAAGGCGACGATCAGGATCAGGGGGGTGATCGAACGGTCCCCGATCTCATGCAGCACGTCGTTGATCGACACCGCTTCCTTCTCTGCCGCGCGCTCCATGCTATCCAGCAAATGGGCCAACGTGTGTTCGTCTTGACGCATTCAGAGCCTCTGGCGGTGCCTCGGATTCAGTCTTCCGCCTCCAGCAGCGCGGCCAGACCAGAGCGGTAATCGGGATAGATCGGTTGCCAGCCCAACGCCGCCTTGGCGTGATCGTTCCGGACCTTCTTGCTCTCCGCGTAAAAGCTGCGAGCCATGGGGGTCATCTCGGCCTTGTCGAAGTCCACCGCCGGGGGCAAGGGCAGGCCCAAAAGCGCGGCGGCATGGCCGATCACATCCTGCGGCGGGGCCGGATCATCGTCACAAAGGTTATAGATCGCCCCCGGCTGCGGTTTGGCCAGCGACAGGTCCAGGGCTTGGGCGATATCCTCCACATGAATACGCGAGAAGACCTGCCCGGGCTTGATGATGCGCCGCGCCGTGCCTTTGCGCACCTTGGCGAATGGTCCGCGCCCGGGGCCGTAAATGCCCGCGAGCCGGAAAATATGCAGCGGCAGGCCGGGGATCGCACTCCATGCCGCTTCCGCCTGCACCCGCGCCGCGCCGCGCCGGGTGGAGGGGGTGAGCGGTGTCGTCTCATCCACCCAATCGCCCCCATGGTCACCGTAAACACCGGTGGTCGACAGATAGCCAACCCACCGCAAATGGGGGGCCGCCGCGGTGATTTCATCCTGTAAATCCAGCAGAACCGGATCCCCCTCCGGCCCCGGCCCGGCAGAGACCAATAGGTTGGGCACCTCTTGCAAAAGCGGAGACAGATCGCTGCCGGGCCAGACCATCGGCTCCACCCCCGTCGCTGCGATCTCATCCAGTTTTTCGCGGCTACGGGTCGTGCCAATGATGCGCCAGCCCTGCGGGAGCAACCGGGCCGCCAAGGCCCGCGCGCTATAGCCATGGCCGAGGGAAAGAAGCGTTTTATCCATACCGCCAAAGTGGCCCGCTTGGGCCGCAACCACAAGCGGCAAGCGGTGGATTTACTCTTTCAGGAGGTCGATCCGCTGCGATCATTAGAACCTGCGCGATTAACCCCGGTGCTCCGTTGGTAGCGAGCCTGCCATGCACTTCGCTATGAGGACCTTCGCAATGCCTCAGGCGGGGCGAACCCCTCAACCCAACGGTAGACCACCTGACGCGCCAGCGCTTCGTCATTCGCCACCAGCGCTTCGCGCAGATCTCGCAGGGCAGAGGCGATTTCGAGTTCGTGCAGCCCGTTTTCCCGCGCGGAATAGATTTTGGGATGGGCCGTATTGATCAGCAGACCGCTCAACGTGAGCTCTTCGGTCATCTTTTCGCCGGGGCGCAGACCGGTGATCTCAATCTCGATATCGCCATCGGGGTTGTCTTCGTCCCGCACCGTGTATCCGGCGGTCTCGATCACCTGCCGGGCCAGTTTGAGGATCGGCACGGGTTTGCCCATGTCCAGAACAAAGACCTCGCCCCCTTGGGCCAGCGATCCGGCCTGTAGGACCAAGCGCACGGCCTCTTCGACCGTCATGAAGTAACGCGCCACCCCGCGGTCCGTCACCGTCAACGGGCCACCGCGGCTGACCTGCTCTTGGAACAGTGGCACGACCGACCCGGAGGACCCCAGAACATTGCCGAAGCGGACCATGGAGAAGATGACACCGCCCGGACCGCCATATTTGCGCGCCATATCCTGAATGACGAGTTCGGCAAGCCGCTTGGACCCGCCCATGATATTGGTCGGGCGCACGGCCTTGTCGGTGGAAACGAGGATGAAACGCTCCACCCCCGCCCGGGCCGCCTGTTCGGCCAGAGCATGGGTGCCGAGGACATTGTTCACCAGCCCCGACAGCGGGTTCGCCTCGACCAAGGGCACATGTTTATAGGCCGCGGCATGAAGGACCACATTGACCCCGTGTTGCGACAGCACTTTGCGCAGCTGCCGGGTATCCGTCACCGTCCCCAAGACCGAAACGATTTCGATATCGCTGCCCTCGGCCAACTGGCGGATCTCCATGTCGGCGTTATAGAGGGCCAGTTCGCTCAACTCGAAAAGCACCAGTTTGGTGGGCCGACAAAGCAACACTTGGCGGCACAGTTCCGACCCGATGGAGCCGCCTGCCCCCGAGACGAAAACCACTTTACCCGCATAGCTCTCGCCCCCTTCGTTGATCAAAGGGGTGACCTCATCCCGGTTCAAAAAGCGGCTCGGAGAGACGGGGGAGAGCTTGTCGACCAAAGCCTCTTCGCCGATCAGCTGCGCGAAGGAGGGGAGGGTCTGCACCTCAAGACCTAGCTTTTCCAACCGCCGAGCGATCTGGGCCTGTTTGGGGGTGCTGAGCGAAGGCACGGCAAGCAGCACGCGGTCGATCTGCTTTTCGACGGTAAGTTCAGCGATGCCCCCTGGGGAATAGACCGGCAGCTTCGAGACGTTGAGCCCCTGAAGCGCGATATTGTCATCAACAAAAGCAATCGGTTCGATCGTTTCATGGCCGCGCAGGGCCGAAACCAGTTGCGTCCCCGTGGTGCCTGCGCCGTAGATCAAAACGCGGCACCGCGCGTCGCCCGTCCGGTAGATTTGCAACACGATATGCAACAAGATGACCCGCGACAGGACCACCAGAGAGAAAAAGATCGCCCCGAACATCACATGTACGCCGATTGGGAAATCCAGTCCCAGAAGGGTCGCGCCCAGCAGAGATACGGCCGCAAGGATAGTCCCGAGTATTGCGGTGCTTCCGACCGCTGCGGTCTCGTAGGCGTTGAGTTGTGTTGTGCAAACCCCCAAGCGGATCGAAACGATTACGCCGACGATCAGGGTAATGGGTAGCGTGAGGGCATAATTCAACAAGGCATCGACGAAGGGTTCAGGTAGCCCGCGCACCGCCAGAGCGATGATGGCAGCTAACAGGATCAGGCAGGAGTCAAGCGTCAGCATGATCACGCGCTTTTGCCGCTTGGTCAGCGACTTGATAATGCTCAGCATGCGCCGTCTCCTGCTTACGAGTATATTAGCCGCAGCGCGGCCGAAACCTATTAGTAGCTCTCTTTTGTCCATGGAGCTTTTCGAGAGCGCCAAGAAGCGCAAAAACAGTAAATAGCGCTTAATGTATCACCATTCGAATCTGCATTCGCTTAAATTTTCAGCAAATAATGCCATGATTTTGTGAGGAACACCAATTCTTAACTAATTTGCCCGTCAACACTCTGCTGACAACCACAAACATTAACTGCTGCGAAAGAGGTTGCTAATGGTTTGAAACACCAGATCAAAGTCGTAGCATATGCTTTGATGGCGCTGATAGATCAGATCAAGCTGCGCCTTGCGCGGGACGCAGGTGCGACAATAGACACGATCGGTCTCTGCTGCGGTCTCGCAGTGCGACAGCAGCCGTTCTTCATGTTTGTGGTAGCGGATCGTGGCCAATCCGGTCACGCCGGGCCGGGATTTCAGGACTTCGGCATAGACCTCGGGAAAACGCTCAACATATTCGCGCAGCGGCGGGCGGGGGCCGACAAAGCTCAGATCACCGCGCAGGATGTTCCACAGCTGGGGAAACTCATCCAAGCGCCGCGCCCTGAGCCATGCGCCCGTGGGGGTGATCCGCGCGGCCTTGTTGCCGCCCGATACGCCCTGATCCTCTTCGGCCACAGTCATCGTGCGCAGTTTCCAGAGCTTGAAACTCTCTTCCGGCGTTTTCATCCGTTCGGCCACATGGAAAAGTGGCCGCCCCTCTTTGACCAGCAGCCAGACCAGCAAGCCCAGCAGGATCGGCCCCAAGATGACAACGAGAAGGCTGGCGAAGAACAGATCGAAAATGCGCTTGCGCCAAGTCATTGATGGGTCTTCATCGTTTGTTCATATCCTGCTGCCATTCCTGCACCAAACCGGCGGGCGTTTGAGTTTCTGGCGTGAAATCGACGTGGCGTTCAAGTGCATTCGTATCCAGCCGCACCTCGGGAATGGCAGCGGCAGGGGCGGGTTTGGGCTCCCACGCCAGCCCCGCCGCATCCAGCAACGCGCCCATTTCCACCGCGCCGGGGGCCGCGATGTTCAGAATGGGCGGCAGTTTGACTGCTTGGCAAAGCGCGTGAAGCACCCGCGCCAAGGTCACCGGCCCGATGTAACTGCGGCTTGGCGTGCGACCATTGGGGAAGCGATCAATTTGCATGCCCGGCCGCCAGCCGCCGAGGATCGCATCCGCCCCCGCTACGTTGCCGATCCGTAGCGCGGTGACTGCGGTCTCGCCGCTCGCCTCTTGCACCGCCTTTTCCATCGCAAGCTTCTGTCGGCCGTAGTCCGACAGCGGAGCGCAGGACAGGTCCTCTCGCAGCGGGCCGTCCTCTGCACCGTAGACCGCCGCCGATGAGGCGACGATAAGCCGCGGGACCCCCGCCGTCTCTGCCAGTTTCAGCGCAGCTAAGGCGAGGGTCGCGTTATCTCCCAAGGCAGCACCCCCAGCCCCCGCCCGGGCTGGCGTCACACCCGCCAAAGAGATGATCGCTCCTGCCCCACTTGCGGCTGCGAGGGCTGCATCGCTTGGGCTCTCTTCCGCATTCGGCAGCTTGAGATCATAAAAGCCGGGCCGCGGCTCTCTCGACTGGCTGCGCAGCGCCTCCGGCTCTGGCCAATGGCGGCGCAGCATGCCGCCCAGCCGCCCCGTCGCGCCAAGCAAAAGCACATCGCCAGATGCCAGAACCCTGCCCGAAAGCGCATTGCCCATTGAAATCATTGACGCCATAAGTTCAGTCATTATCCTGTCGAATTAGAATTGTAATCATAGGCCGCGCAGGCAGCATTCTGCGAGACCCGTTATTTTACATTAGACATTGATCAAATACCCCGGTTTGCCGGTAAAACATTCGGAAGCGATGCGCATCTTATGAAGCACCTCAGCAAGCTGTTCCTCTCGATCCTGCTGGCATCTTCTCTCGCGGCCTGCGCAAACCTTCCGCGCGGTGCCGCCATTCAGAAAGAGGTGACACGGGCGGCGGAGACTCCAGATGCGGATATCGCTGTCTATCCGGTAACCCATGCCTTTCTGCCCCATGTTGCCCATTGGCCCCGAACCGATAGTAAGCGCCATAGTTGGATCGGCGCCAGCCGGGGATCGAATGCCCAAGTCATCCGCCCCGGCGATCGGCTGGACCTTTTGGTCTGGGACAGCGGCGATAACTCCTTGCTGACCTCTCCGGCTCAACAAGTCGCCACACTGCCCGGCATTCGCGTCTCGGAAAGCGGGACCATCTTCATGCCCTATATCGGCAAGGTCAAAGTCTCTGGCCGCACACCGGATTCGGCCCGTCAATTGCTTCAACGGCAGCTTGAGGGGATCGTGCCCTCCGCACAGGTGCAACTGGCGATGACCGAAGGACGCGGCAATTCGGTGGACCTCGTGGGCGGGGTCAACAAGCCCGGCAACATCCTGATGCCAGACAACAACTTCACCGTTCTCGCTGCAATCTCAGCTGGCGGCGGCGTGCTCTCCAGTATCGAAAACCCGCAGGTCAAACTGCTGCGCGGCGCCAATATCTATACCACCTCGATCGACCGGCTTTACGAGAACCCAAGCCTCGACACCCGGCTGATCGGGGGCGATAAGCTGATCATCGAAGATGACCGCCGCTACTTCCTGTCGCTGGGTGCCGCCGGGCGGGAGGCACAGTTTCCCTTCAACCGCGACGAAGTCTCGGCACTGGATGCATTGGCAATCATCGGCGGGGTGAACGAATCCCGCGCCGATCCCGAAGGCATCCTGATCCTGCGCGAATACCCCGCCAGCGCGGTGAGTGCGGGCGTGCGCGGCCCGCGCCGCACGCGGGTGGTGTTCACGCTGGATCTGACCACATCCGACGGGCTGTTCTCGGCGCGGAATTTCCATATTCAATCCGGCGATCTGGTGCTCGCGACGGAAAGCCCGCTGTCGGACACCCGCACCATTCTGGGCCTTGTCGGTTCGGTCTTCGGGCTGGTGAATACCGCCGGCAACCTCAGCAACTGACCCTAGCCGATCCGCTTGCCCTCGGGCACCAATGCGTTGATCTGCGCGAGGTGTTCGGGCAAGCAGCGGGTCAGGAAATCGTAATTCTCAACCACATGGGCCCGCGCCGCCGGGCCGAGATGGGCGTGATCCTGCGGATGGGCGAGCACCTCTACCACCTGCGCTGCCAACGCATCGGGGTCGAAGAAATCCACCAGCAGGCCGGTTTCACCGTGGGTCACGGCCTCGCGCACCGGGGCCACGTCAGAGGCGACGATCGTGGCCTGCATCGACATGGCCTCGAGCAAGGACCAAGACAGCACGAAGGGCATCGTCAGATAGATGTGACAGCGGCTGATCTGCACGAGCTTCTTGAAGTCGGGATAGGGCACTTTGCCCACGAAATGCACGCGGTCCCAATCGACCCTATCCTGCAACTCCGCCGCCATCTCTCCGCGCAGACCGCCGGGGTGATCGCTCTGCTTGCCGTAGGAGACCTCATTGCCGCCGACGATCACCACCCGCGCATGGGGCCGCTCGGCCAAGATACGCGGCAGGGCGCGCATCATCGTGTGAAAGCCGCGGGTCTTTTCCAGATTGCGCGCGACATAGGTGATGATCTCATCCTCGCGCGTGACGG
Organism: Sulfitobacter sp. 1A13353; assembly: GCF_043557255.1. NCBI lineage: Bacteria > Pseudomonadati > Pseudomonadota > Alphaproteobacteria > Rhodobacterales > Roseobacteraceae > Sulfitobacter > Sulfitobacter sp. 1A13353. Next base: position 211,658 of record NZ_JBIFFS010000001.1, read on the forward strand.
GCCGCGCCAAACGCCCTAGACGCAGGCTCACATCTGGGTCGGGCAAGAGCTGATCGGTGCGGATGCCATCATGACAGACATAAAGCTTGCGGTGAAAGCTCTCGGGAAAACGGTCGCGCTGCCAATAGGTCGGGCAATGGCCCAGATCGACGGTTTCAATATTGGCCAGCGGTACGATGTTGCGGGCATGGTTGAGGTAGGGCGCATGGGCCGAGATTTTCTCGGCTGGGTCAAAGCCCACCATCCCGCCGGTCATGTTATAGTAATACTCGAAATAACCGATGATCGGCACATCCGGCCAAAGCTGTTTGAAGAAACTCAACTCCCCCCAGCCGACGTGACCAATGATGATGTCAGGGCGAAATCCCTCTCGCGTTTCGATCTGCTGGGCGGCGTTGACGGCACCGAACCCATTGCCTGAGGCTTCCTCCCAAATGCGCGAGAGACCATAGGCCTTCTCGTCGGGGCGGTGATGGGGCCGGTAGACACGGGTTTCGACCCCCGGCAGCTGCGGCGCATTTTGACGTTGGGTCAGAAAATAAATGCGATGCCCGCCCGCCTGCGCCAGCCATTGTATCAACTCCCGGTATTGGCCGGGCATGTTCTGGTGCACAAAGAGAAAATTCATATAATCGTTCCGTAAATGCCTTGCGCGCCAGTTAGCCGCAAGCGGCGCGCTCTGGCAACATCGCGCGCCCTTTCCGATGGCGTGATCGCTTGAACCTCCCCCGGCCCTATGTCACCTTTGGACATGACAGATAAAACGTTCCCCTCTTGGCCCGATGTGGCCGCGCAATTGGTCGAGGTCGCCGCCGGACGGCGCGCGGCCGATACGATTATCACCGGCGGCACATGGGTGAATGTGCACACCCGCGAATGCCTGCCCGACCATGACATCGCCATCGCCGCCGGGCGCATCGCCTTCGTCGGGCCTGATGCCAGCCATTGCCGCGGCGATGATACCCATATCATCGAGGCCAAGGGCCGCTACATGGCGCCCGGCCTTTGCGACGGGCATATGCATATCGAGAGCACGATGCTCACCCCCGCCGAGTTCGCCCGCGCCGTGATCCCGCATGGCACCACCTCGGCCTTCACCGACCCGCATGAGATCGCCAATGTGCTGGGCCTCGACGGCGTGCGCATGATGCATGACGAAGCGTTGATGCAGCCCATCAACATCTTCACGCAGATGCCATCCTGCGCGCCTTCCGCCCCGGGGCTGGAAACCACGGGTTTTGAGATCACCGCCGAGGACGTGGCAGAGGCAATGACGTGGCCCGGCATCGTGGGTCTGGGCGAGATGATGAACTTTCCGGGCGTCAGCAACGCCGATCCGCAGATGCTGGCCGAAATCGCGGCCACGCAACGCGCGAACAAGACCGTGGGCGGGCATTACGCCTCCCCTGACCTCGGCCCCGCCTTCGCCGCCTATGTGGCAGGCGGCCCGGCGGACGATCACGAGGGCACCTGCGAGGCCGACGCCGTGGCGCGGATGCGGCAGGGCATGCGCTCGATGATCCGACTCGGTTCTGCGTGGTACGACGTGAAGACGCAGATCACCGCGATCACCGAGAAAGGGCTCGATCCGCGCAACATGATCCTGTGCACCGATGACAGCCACTCGGGCACCATCACCAACGAGGGCCACATGAACCGCGTGCTGCGCCATGCCATCGACTGCGGCTGCGACCCGCTGGTGGCGCTGCAGATGGCAACGCTCAACACCGCCACGCATTTCGGGCTGGAACGCGAGATCGGCTCGCTCACCCCGGGCCGCCGCGCCGACGTGATCCTGACCTCGGACCTTTCGAGTTTCCCGGTCGAGATGGTGATCGCCCGGGGCGAGGTCGTGGCCGAAAGCGGCGACTGCCTTGTCGATTGCCCGCATTACGACTGGCCCAGCAGCGCGCGCAACACCGTGAACATGGCGCGCGACCTCGCGGCGGCGGACTTTGACATCCCCGCCCCCGAGGGCGCCAATGCCGTCACCGCCAATGTCATCGGCGTGGTCGAGAACCAAGCCCCGACACGGGCGCTGAAGTTCGAACTGCCGGTGACCGAAGGCCGCGTGCAGGGCACCGGCGAGGTCTGCCAGATCGCGCTGGTCGAGCGCCACCGCGCCACCGGCACGGTGACCAACGCCTTCGTCTCGGGCTTCGGCTACGAGGGGCGCATGGCGATGGCCTCGACCGTGGCGCATGACAGCCACCATATGATCGTCGTCGGCACCGATGCCGAGGAGATGGCCCGCGCCGCCAACCGGTTGCGCGAAGTGGGTGGTGGCATCACCATCTTCCGCGAGGGCGAGGAACTGGCGCTGGTGGCTTTGCCGATCGCCGGGCTGATGTCCGACCGCCCCGCCGCTGAGGTCGCCGCCGATGCCGAAGCCCTCGTTCAGGCGATGATCGACTGTGGCTGCAAGCTGAATAACGCCTATATGCAGCACTCGCTTCTGGCCCTCGTGGTGATCCCCGAACTGCGGATCTCGGACCTTGGGCTGGTCGATGTGCAGAAATTTGAAATCATACCTTTGTTAGAGCCGCAAACATGACAACGATCCTGACCCCGGACACCCCGAACCCGGAAAGCTTCCGCGATGCGACCGCTGCCGTGGACCGTCTGACCGAACTCTATCAGCAGGCCACCACCTTCTTGCGGGAGTCTTTTGCCAAGGCGATGGAGAGCTCGGCCCCCGATGCCCGCGTCCGCGCCTTTTACCCTGAGCTGCGGTTTCGCACCTCCTCCTATGCGCATGTGGATACGCGGCTGTCTTTCGGGCATGTCTCCTCTCCCGGCACCTTTGCCGCGACGATCACCCGGCCCGATCTGTTTCGGAACTACCTGATCCAGCAAATCGGCCTGTTGATCGAAAACCACGACCAGCCGGTGATTGTCGGCCCTTCGACCACGCCGATCCCGGTGCATTTCGCCATGTCCGGCGATAACGCGCTGAACGTGCCGCAGGAGGGGGCGGCGGACTTCACCCTGCGCGATGTCTTTGACGTGCCGGATCTGTCGACCACCAATGACGATATCGTCAACGGCACCTATGTGCCCGAGGATGACGTGCGCCCGCTTGCACCCTTCACTGCGCAGCGGGTCGATTACTCCCTCGCGCGGCTGGCGCATTACACGGCCACGGATCCTGAGCATTTCCAGACCCATGTGCTGTTCACCAACTACCAGTTCTATGTGACGGAGTTCGAGCAATACGCCCGCGAGATGCTGCGCGACCCGGAAAGCGGCTATACCGCCTTCGTCTCGACCGGCAATGCCGAGATCACCGACCCCGATGCGCCCTTGGCCGAAACGCTGAAGACGCCGCAGATGCCGACCTATCACCTCAAGCGGGCGGATGGGTCGGGTATCACGCTGGTCAACATCGGCGTCGGCCCGTCCAACGCTAAAACGGCGACGGACCACATCGCCGTGCTGCGCCCCCATGCTTGGCTGATGGTCGGCCACTGTGCCGGGCTGCGCAATACGCAGGCTCTGGGCGACTTTGTGCTGGCGCATGGCTACCTGCGCGAGGATCACGTTCTGGATGACGACCTGCCGGTCTGGGTGCCGATCCCGGCGCTGGCCGAGATCCAGATCGCGTTGGAGCAGTCGGTGGCGCAGGTCACGCAGTTGGAGGGCTATGAGCTCAAGCGCATTATGCGCACCGGCACCGTCGCCACCATCGACAACCGCAACTGGGAACTGCGCGACCAATCCGGCCCGGTGCAACGGTTAAGCCAATCCCGCGCCGTGGCGCTGGATATGGAAAGTGCCACCATCGCGGCCAACGGCTATCGCTTCCGGGTGCCCTATGGCACGTTGCTATGCGTGTCGGACAAACCGCTGCATGGGGAGTTGAAACTGCCCGGCATGGCCTCGGACTTCTACAAAACCCAAGTCGCCCGCCATCTGATGATCGGCATCCGCGCCATGGAGTTGCTGCGCCGCATGCCGCTGGAGCGGATCCACAGCCGGAAACTTCGGTCCTTCGACGAAACGGCGTTCCTATAGGGCTAGAAACAGCGGAAAATCGCATGTTTTCGCGTTTATAGCGCCACAATTCGTTGTGTTATCCCACAACATACCGTTACATTCCGGCCATGAGGCCCTAAAAAGCGGGCAGTCTAAGGAGAATAAAATGGCAAAACCGATGACCAAGACCCAGCTCGTTGCTGCTCTGGCAGAAGAGATGGACACCGACAAGAAATCCGCAGGCGCAGCGCTCGACGCCGTTTGCAACCTGATCACCCGTGAAGTGTCCGCCGGCGGTGCCGTGACCCTGCCGGGCGTTGGCAAAATCTATTGCCGTGAGCGCCCCGAGCGGATGGTCCGCAACCCCGCCACTGGCGAACAGTTCAAGAAAGACGCCGACAAAGTGGTCAAGATGACCATCGCGAAAGCGCTGAAGGACAGCGTGAACGAGTAAGCCTTGGGCTGAGCGTTTACGAAAGGGTCGTCTTCGGGCGGCCCTTTTTTGTTGTGGGATTGATGGAGGGCCATCGCCTCCGGCTTGTTTCCGGGCCGGGTGGCACATCTTACCAAACCCACCTTGCCCTCCCCCTACAAACCCGCCATTCCTTAGCAAGTTCAGCACAGGGGGCATTTCATGGACATCCGCGCAATTCTCATGGGGCTGGCCTTTGCCGTGATGTGGTCCTCGGCCTTCACCTCTGCCCGCATCATCGTGATGGACGCCTCGCCCCTGCTGGCCCTTTCCCTGCGCTACCTGATCTCGGGCCTGATCGGCGTTGGCATCGCGCTGGCCTTGGGGCAAAGCTGGCGGCTCACCCCCGCGCAATGGCGGGCGACGATCATTTTCGGCGTGCTGCAAAACGCGGTCTACCTCGGCCTTAACTTCATCGCCATGCAGACCATCGAGGCGTCCCTCGCCGCGATCATCGCCTCGACCATGCCGCTGCTCGTCGGCTTCGCCGCTTGGGCCTTCTTGGGTGAAAAACTGCGCCCTCTGGGCATCGCAGGGCTGTTTGCCGGTGTCATCGGCGTCGCCATCATCATGGGCGCGCGCTTGGGCGGGCAAGTAGACCTCTATGGCCTCATCCTCTGCGCCATCGGCGTTGTGGCCCTCACCGCCGCCACCCTGTTGGTGCGCGGCGCGACCTCGGGCGGAAACTTCTTGATGGTTGTGGGCCTGCAAATGCTCGTCGGTTGCGTTGCCCTCTCCATCGCCACCGCGCTGTTCGAAACACCCCGCATCGACCCCAGCCTGCGCCTGACGCTTGCCTTCGCCTATACCTGCCTCGTGCCCGGCTTGGCCGCCACTGTGGTCTGGTTCTGGCTGGTCAACCGCATCGGCGCCACAAGGGCGGCGACCTTTCACTTCCTCAACCCCTTCTTCGGCGTGGCCATCGCAGCGCTGCTGCTGGGCGAAACGCTGGGGCCGCGCGACATCCTTGGCGTCGCGATCATCGCGGGCGGCATCCTCGCCGTCCAAGTCTCGCGCCAGCGCAGGGCATAACGCCAGTGTGAGGCGCACCCCCTTTGAATTTCACCGCCACACCCCATCTAATAGGCCAAGCCCATGAACGGAGGACGCCATGCCGCAATACGAGAAAACCAATGCCGCGATTGACGCGCTGAGCCCCGAAGAATTCCACGTTACCCAACGCAGCGGCACCGAACGCCCCGGCACCGGCAAATACCTCGACAATAAGGAACCGGGCATCTACGTCGACATCGTTTCGGGCGAGCCGCTCTTTGCCTCTTCGGACAAATACGAAAGCGGCTGCGGCTGGCCGAGCTTCACCAAACCGATCGAGCCTGCCTATGTCGAAGAGTTGGAAGACGCCTCGCTCGGCATGGTTCGCACGGAAGTGCGCAGCAAACATGGAGACAGCCACCTTGGCCACGTCTTCCCCGATGGCCCGCCCGACCGGGGCGGGCTGCGCTATTGCATCAATTCCGCCTCCCTGCGCTTCATCCACCGTGACGACATGGAAGCCGAAGGCTATGGCGAATATCTCAACCAAGTGGAGAATGTGACATGACAACCGAACGCGCAATATTGGCCGGTGGCTGCTTCTGGGGCATGCAGGACCTGATCCGCCGCCGCCCCGGCGTGGTCTCGACCCGCGTCGGCTATACCGGCGGCGACGTGCCTAATGCGACCTACCGCAACCACGGCACCCATGCCGAAGGGATCGAGATCATCTTCGACCCCGCGAAGACCTCCTACCGCGAGTTGCTGGAATTCTTCTTTCAGATTCACGACCCGACCACGGTGAACCGTCAGGGTAACGACATCGGGATGAGCTACCGTTCGGCGATCTACTACGTGAACGACGAACAGAAAGCCGTCGCCGAAGACACCATCGCCGATGTCGAAGCCTCCGGCCTCTGGCCCGGCAAAGTGGTGACCGAGGTTGAGCCCGTGGGCGACTTCTGGGAGGCCGAGCCCGAGCATCAGGACTATCTTGAGCGGCTGCCCAACGGCTATACCTGCCACTTTCCGCGCGCCGATTGGGTGCTGCCCAAACGCGACGCCGCAGAATGAAGCGCTGCCCCCGGCCCCGCGCCGGGGGTTAGCCCACCGCAACCCGCGGGCGGCCCGAAGCTTCGACGGTCAGCGCGGCCTCGACGAAAACCTCCCGCCCCTCGACATCCGCCAGCCGGATATCCCGCGTAACATGACATTCAATCTCCGCCGCCCCGGCTGCCCCCGCGCGAGCACGGGCGGCTTCGGTCAAAGCGCGCTCCGCTTGGGACAAAGCGCCTTCAGCGGTCGGGAAATCCTGCGGGCCATTAGCGAGGTGGAGGCGAAACACCCCCTCTTGCGGTACGGTGATGGTCGCGCTTTCGCGCATGGTGACCCGGCCCACCACTGCGCCTATGGCATTGGCGACATGGGCGTATTTGGGCAAGATCATCTCACTGCTCAGCCTTTTGCCCACCGCCGGATAGTAGGTCGCCGCCGAGGCGCCCAGGCCCACCATAGGTAAGTTCAGCCCCGCATCGATCCGCAGCACGCCGCGATGGCCCGAGAGGCCGCGCTGCATCAGCACATGGCGCGCCAGAACCTCTGGCGGCAGGTCGAAACCGGGTTTTTCTTCGGCAAATGCGGTCTCTAACAGGGCCAAGGTCGTCTGGTCGGTCAATCGGTCGAGGATGATCTGAGCGAGGTCATCAGGATCAGGACAGAACCGCATCCCCGACCCGCCGCGCTTGCGCCCGAACAGGGTCAACGCCTTGCGCGCGGCATCGGCATCCCATGCAGAAAGATGCCCCGTCACATGGCTCGCATCCGTGGGCGTCACCCCTGCCAGTTGCACCAACCCGCGTGCGACCAACCGCGCCAAAGCGCTTTGGTCGACCCGGTTGCGCAGCACATCCCCCAAGGGCCAGACATCGCCACCGATCCGCTCCAACAGCGCCATGTCGCGCGGGGCCAGACCTTCGGCCCCCTGCCCCTCTACGGCGCGGACAAAGCGGCCGTCATGCTCTGCCACCACGCTGCGGCGCAGCTGCGCGTCCAAGGCGTTATGCACCACCTCCGGCGCGGCGACCGCGATGAGAGAGATCGGCAGCAGGCGCTTCGGCCCAAGAGTCACGCCTGCGGTTAGACCCTGAGACGTGAAATGCACCTCGCTGTCGCCGCCCAGCCCATGGGTGCGCATCGCGACCGCCTCGGCCATGGTGCGGTAGGGACCGACCTGCGCGCCCGCCGGGTCAATCGCCGGGCGACCGTCGCGCAATAGGGCCACATCGGTCGTTGTGCCGCCGATATCCGACACCAGTGCCGTCTCTGCCCCGGTCAACCACCGCGCGCCCACCAGCGACGCCGCAGGGCCGCTGAGGATGGTCTCGATGGGCCGTTCGCGGGCCTGCGCGCTCGACATCAGCGCGCCATCACCGCGCACCACCATCAACGGCGCGTGGATGCCCAGATGGCGCAATTGATCCTCCGCCCGGCCAATCAGCAGGTCGATCATGCCGATCAACCGCGCGTTCAACAGCGCCGTGAGCGCCCGCTTCGGCCCGTTCAGCTTGGCCGAGAGACTGTGAGAGGCCGAGACGGGGCGCCCCGTGACCTCTGCCACCAGCTCTGCGACCCGCTGCTCATGCGTGGGGTTGCGCGTGGCGAATTGGCTGGCCACGGCAAAGCCGCTGACCTCGGCCTTATGCGTCTCTAAAAAGGCGATCAGGGCCGGTTCGTCCAGTGGTGCAACCTCGGCCCCCGCGTGGTCATGGCCGCCAGAGAGCAGCAGACAAGGGTCCCCCCGCAGCGCCTCCGACAGCCCATGCGCCTCAAGGTCAGCCGCGCGAAACCCGACATAGATCAACGCCACGCGTCCGCCCTGCCCCTCGACCAGCGCATTGGTCGCCAAGGTGGTGGAGAGGGAGGCCATCGCGATCTCTTCCGCCGCCACGCCGGATTGGGCCAAAACCGCGCTGACCGCCTTGCCCACGCCCACGGCCAGATCGGCACGGGTCGTCAGCGCCTTGGCGGTGGCGATCACCTCTGTCTCATCGCGGATCAGCACCGCATCGGTATAGGTGCCGCCCGTGTCCACGCCCAATAACACCGCCATGCGCGTGCCTCCTATGCCAAACGCGCTGCCGCCCAACGCGCGGCATCGGCCACGGTGGGGTCAGCGTCTTCGGTCAGAGATTGCGCCACGGGGCGCAGCCGCGCCAGCCCGGAATTGCCGATGGCATAAAGCACGTTGCGCACGAAACGATCCCGCCCGATCCGTTTGATCGGAGAGCCGGAATAGCGCGCGCGGAAAGCGGTATCGTCAAGGCCCGCAAGCTCGGCCAGATCGGCGGGCTGCACCGCCGGACCGTGATAGCGCATATCGCTGGCCGCCACGGCGAACTTGTTCCACGGGCAAGCGGCAAGGCAATCGTCGCAGCCATAGATCCGGTTGCCCATCTTCTCGCGCAGGTCCAGATCGACCGGCCCTTTGTGTTCGATCGTCAAATAGGAAATGCAGCGCCGCGCGTCGAGTTGATAGGGCGCAGGGAAAGCATCCGTTGGGCAAGCCTCAAGACAGGCCCGGCAAGAGCCGCAGTGGTCCATCTCTCGCACATCTGGGGGCAGATCGAGCGTCGTAAAAACAGAGCCTAAAAAGGCCCAATTGCCGAACTTTCGGCTGAGGAGGTTGGTATGTTTGCCCTGCCAGCCCAGCCCGGCGGCCTGTGCCAAAGCCTTTTCCGGCACGGGAGCGGTATCGACGAAAACCTTCACCTCCGGGTCCAGCGCGCGCGCCTCTTCCATAAGCCACCGCGCCAGCCGCTTCAGCCGCTTCTTGACGATATCGTGGTAATCGCGCCCCTGTGCGTAGACCGAAATCCCGCCCTTGTCGGGATGCTCCAACACCGCGCGGGGGTCATGTTCGGGGGTGTAGCTTTCGGCCAGCATGATGACCGACCGCGCCTCGGGCCAGAGGGCGGCAGGGTTGCCGCGCCAATGCATGCGCTCTTCCATCCAGCCCATCTGTCCGTGAAACCCGGCCTCGACAAAGCGGGCGAGCCGTTCGGGCACTTCGGGCACGTCTTGGGGGCGGCAAATGCGGCAGGCGACAAAGCCTTCCTCAAGCGCCCGGGCCACCACCCGCGCCTTGAGAGCCTCCGGCCCGGGTTCGGCGCGGGGGGCGGCAGGCATCAGAAGTCGAGGTTGTTGTAATGCAGCGGAGGCGGGAAGCCCGGCAGTTGATCGGCGAGGATCGAGCGGAAAGCCGGGCGCGACTTGATCTTGGCGTACCAATCCTTGACCACGTCAGAGCGGTTCCAATCCACGTCTGAGATATAGTCGAGCGAGGACAGATGCGCGGCGGCGGCGAAATCGGCCAGCGTCATCACATCGCCCGCCAGCCAGCGGCGGTGATCCAGCAGCCACGCCATGTAGTCGAGGTGATATTTGATCGCCTTGGCCCCGGCCTTGACGTTCTTGCTGTCCGGGTAGCCCTGTTTGGTGACCTTCTTGTTGACCCGCTCATACAGCAGTTTCGAGGTCACCTCGTCGTGGAACTTGTCGTCGAACCAACTGACCAAACGCCGCACTTCCAAGCGCTGCACCGGGTCGTTGGGCAGCAAGGACGCCTCGGGGCGGGTCTCTTCGATATATTCACAGATCGCGGCGCTTTCCGCCATCATGATCCCGTCGAGCCGCAGCACAGGCACCTTGCCCGCCGGGTTGCGGCGCAGGAAATCGGGGTCTTGCTCCCAATAGCGCTCCTCGACCAGTTCCACCTCGATCTTCTTCTCCCCAAGGCTGAGCCGCACCTTGCGGCAGAAGGGGGACAAGGGAACGTGAAACAAGCGAGCCGTCATATAAAGTCCGTGTGGTTAAAGGGATTGCACTCTTCCATGCCTGCTGGCGCGAGGATTTTCAACTCTCGAAACAGGCGGCGCGACCGTCCGCGCGGATGGTCGCCGCCCCGTCCATGATCTGGGCCGTGCGCTTGCGGGTAAAGTCACCGGGGCGCGAGGCGGAACGCTCTTTCGGGTCGGGCAGGATCGCGGCAAGGCGGGCGGCCTGCGTGGCGCTCAGGTCTGCCGCCGCGACGCCAAAGTAATGCGGCGCCGCCGCACCAACGCCAAAGACACCTTCGTCAAACTCGGCCACATTCAGATAGACCTCGATGATCCGCCGCTTGGGCCAGAGGGTTTCGACCAGCGGGGTCATCCCGGCTTCAAGCGCTTTGCGCAGCCACGACCGGCCATGCCAGAGGTAGACGTTCTTGACCGTCTGCTGGCTGATCGTCGAGGCCCCGCGGGCCGACCCGTTCTCGATCGCGGTACGAATCGCCTGCATGTCAAAACCCCAGTGGTTGCAAAAATTCGCATCCTCCGCCGCCACGGCGGCGCGGGCCATCACGGGGGCGATCTGTTCCAGCGGCACCCAGTCCCGCTGCACCCCGCCCAAACGGCGCGATTCCGAGAACATGTAGAAACCCGTGGGTGGATTGACGAAGCGGAACAGCAGCACCAACAGCACCGCCAAGAGAAAGGCCAGCGCCAGGGCGCGCAAGGCCCAACGGCGCGCGCGTTTCTTGAGCGAGGGGCTGCTCTTGCTCGATTTCTTACCCTTGGGGGCGGTCTTTTTCCGTGTCGCCATGGATCAGCTATAGGCCGTCTGCGGGATTTTGTGAACGGCTCTCGCGCGCGGTGATCTCTTGCGCGAGGTAGGCCCCGATCCGGGCAGAGCCTCGGGCCGAGGGGTGCACGTTGTCGCGAGCGAAGAGCCCGCGATCCCCCCGGTCGATCACGTCTTCGGAATCGACGAAATGGACCCCGGGGCGGCGCGCGGCGAAGCGGGCGATGCGGGATTCGATTTCGACCAGATCATCACGGCAGCCCGCGAAGGCGCCCGAACCGGAGCCCGCGTAATAGCCCATCCACATGACCTGCGCGCCGGTCTGGGCGCGGAGGCGTTGCAGGAAGGCAGGGATGCTGCCGCTTTGACCATCCGGCGCAATCAGCGCATCGACAGCGGCTCCGCAGGCGCCACAGCCGCAATCGGCGTTCAGGTCATTCGCGCCGCCATTGACCACCACCCAGTTCCAGCGTCCGCCGGGGAACTGTTGCTGGATGTCAAAGCCGACGGCGGAGGCCACGGTCGAGGCATTGTCGAACTGAGCGCCCGGCACGGCGCGGCTGGTGACGTTGCGGCCCGTTTGACTGGCGATGACATCGGGGATGGCGCGGCCCCCGTTCCACGCCATGATGGAATCGCCCAAGATGAGGATGTCACCCCCGCCGCGCGGGGCGGTGTCGGTGCAAGCGGCAAGGCCGGTGACTAGGGCGAGGGCGACTAGGATTTTATGCATGGGGTCCTCCGATGCGGAGGAAGTAGCGCATCCCGTCCCGTCTACCACCCCGCCCCGGAAGCAAGCCGTAGGTGCCGGGCCATTGCCTGCCCGCCCGGACGGGTAGGCGATGGCCCTCCCCGCGCGACCGGAGCCGCGCGGGGCAAAGATTACTCCGCCGGAACCGCGGTTTCTTCCACGCTGAGCGGCGCGGGCAGATGCACCAACATCTCCTTCGGGCAAACCTGCAAGAAGTTGTGCTTCTCGGTCTCCCAATGCTGAAGGATATCAGCGGCCTTGCGGCTCTTGGTCTCGGCGACATGGCGCTCCAGCAGACCGTGCAACTGATCGAGCCAATGATCGACGGTGACCGGGCAGGTCACGATGGTCTCGGCATTCATCAACTTATGGGCCGAGCCTTCGGGATCATAGAGATAGGCCATCCCCCCGGTCATCCCGGCAGCAAAGTTCGCGCCGATCTCACCAAGGATCACCGCCACACCGCCGGTCATATATTCGCACCCGTTGCTGCCGCAGCCTTCGATCACCACATACGCGCCCGAGTTGCGGACGGCGAAACGCTCGCCCGCCCGGCCCGCGGCAAAGAGGTATCCCGCCGTCGCGCCATAGAGCACCGTGTTGCCAATGATCGTATTCTCCGACGCCACCACGGGGCTTGCCATCGAAGGCCGCACCACGATCGTGCCACCCGACAGACCCTTGCCGACATAGTCATTGGCATCGCCCGAGACTTCGAGCTTGAGCCCCGGTGCGGCGAAGGCCCCCAGTGACTGCCCAGCCGAGCCGGTCAGCTTCACCGTCAGGTGATCCGGTTGCAGCGAATTGCGCATCCCGAAGCGCTTGACGATATGGCTCGACACCCGCGTGCCGACGGTCCGGTGCGTGTTTTGGACGGCATAGGACAGTTGCATCTTCTCACCGTCCTCAAGGAAGCGCGCGGCATCGCGGACGATCTGCGCGTCCAGCGTGTCGAGCACAACCTGACGCGGCTTGTCGCGGTCATAGACGTTCTCATTCGCGCCATCGACGGTGATCAACAGCGGGTTCAGGTCGAGATCATCAAGGTGCGCCGAGCCTCGGCTGACCTGCGTCAGCAGGTCCGCACGGCCGATGACCTCATCAAGGCTGCGCGCCCCGATGGAGGCGAGGATTTCCCGCACCTCCTGCGCGTAGAAGGTGATGAGGTTCACGACCTTATCCGCATTGCCGGTGAACTTGCCGCGCAGCGCTTCGTCCTGCGTGCAGACGCCGACGGGGCAGGTGTTGGACTGGCACTGGCGCACCATGATGCAGCCCATGGCGATGAGCGCGGCGGTGCCGATGCCGTATTCCTCGGCCCCCATCATCGCGGCCATGACGATGTCACGCCCAGTGCGCAGGCCGCCATCGGTCCGCAGGGTCACCCGGTCGCGCAGGTTGTTCATCGACAGGACCTGATGCGCCTCGGTGAGGCCCATCTCCCACGGCAGACCCGCGTATTTGATCGAGGTCGCAGGCGATGCCCCGGTGCCGCCGTTGTGGCCCGAGATCAGGATGATGTCGGCCTTGGCCTTGGCTACGCCGGCAGCAATTGTACCAACACCACTCGAAGCGACGAGCTTAACGGTTACCTTGCAGCGCGGGTTGATCTGCTTGAGGTCGTAGATCAACTGCGCGAGGTCTTCGATCGAGTAGATATCATGGTGCGGCGGGGGCGAAATCAGGGTTACCCCCTTCGTCGAATGCCGCAGCCGCGCGATCAGGTCGGTGACCTTCATGCCCGGAAGCTGGCCACCCTCACCGGGCTTGGCACCCTGCGCGACCTTGATCTCCAACTCTTCACACTGGTTGAGATACTCTGCCGTCACGCCAAAGCGACCCGAAGCAACCTGCTTGATCTTGGCTGACGGGTTATCGCCATTGGCTTCCGGCACGAAATGCGCCGGATCCTCGCCGCCCTCACCGCTGTCGGACTTCGCCCCGATGCGGTTCATCGCCACGTTCAGCGTCTTATGCGCCTCAGGCGACAGCGCCCCCAGCGACATGCCCGGCGTTACGAAACGCTTGCGGATTGAGGTGATGCTTTCCACCTCCTCCAACGGCACCGGGTTGCCGCGCGGCTTGATGTCCAAAAGGTCGCGCAGATGGATCGGCGGATTGCTCTGCATCTTTTTCGAATACTGCTGCCACATCTGGTAGGACGCTTTGTTGCAGGCCATTTGCAGCATGTGCATGCTGCTCGCCTCCCAAGCGTGTTTCTCACCCGAGCGGCGCAGCTTGTAGAAGCCACCGATGGGCATCACGACACCGTCGCCCTGCCAGCCCTTGGCGTGGACTTCCTCGGCCTTGCGCTGGATGCCGACGACACCGATGCCTGAGATGCGGCTGGTCATGCCGGGGAAATACTCGGCACACATGGCACGGGACAGGCCCACTGCCTCGAAGTTCAGACCACCGCGATAGGACGAGATCACGGAAATCCCCATCTTCGCCATGATCTTGAGCAGACCTTGGTCAATCGCCTCACGGTATTTCTGCACCGCCTGCGTCAGGGTCATGTCCAGCAGCCCGCGCTCAATCCGGTCGGCGAGGGAATCCTCGGCCAGATAGGCGTTCACCACGGTCGCACCGCAGCCCACCAGCACGGCGAAGTAATGCGGATCGACACATTCGGCAGAGCGCACGTTAAGCGAGGTAAAGGTCCGCAACCCCTTGCGCACGAGGTGGCTGTGCACCGCGCTGGTGGCGAGGATCATCGGCATCGCCACGCGGTCAGCACCGCTGTGCTGATCGGTCAGCACCAGATGCCCCGCGCCCGAGCGCACGGCGTCTTCCGCCTCGGCCCGGATGCGCGCCAGACCGGCGCTCAGATTGCCGTTGCCGGGCTCGAAGGTGCAGTCGATGGTGACGGTATGCACTTTGAACTGGGCCATCAGCTCATCGAACTGCGCGTTGCCCACAAAGGGGCTGTCGAGCACGATGATTTCGGTCTGCGAGCTGTCTTCGTCGAGCACGTTCTTGAGGTTGCCGAACCGTGTCTTGAGGCTCATCACCCGGAATTCGCGCAAGGAGTCGATCGGCGGGTTGGTGACTTGGCTGAAGTTCTGGCGGAAGAAGTGGCTCAGCGGGCGGTACTGGCCGCTGAGCACCGCCGAAGGCGTGTCGTCGCCCATCGAGGCCAGCGTTTCCTTGCCGTCTTCGGCCATCGGCGCGAGGATCTGTTCCAATTCTTCGATGGTATAGCCCGCGGCCACCTGACGGCGGCGCAACTCGGCCCCTTCGAACAGCGGTTTTTCGGTGACACCGGCAAGGACACCATCCATCTCGGTGATCTTGCCGACCCATTCGCCGAAGGGCTGGTTGGCGGCTAGTTTGTCTTTGATTTCGGTATCGTGGAAGAGTTTGCCCTCTGCCATATCCACCGCGATGATCTGGCCGGGGCCAAGCGCGCCCTTGGCCACGACGCGCGCCTCGTCCAGCGGCACCATCCCGGCCTCGGAACCGGCGATCAACATGCCGTCCGAGGTTTCGACATAGCGCATCGGGCGCAGCCCGTTGCGGTCAAGCCCGGCGCAGACCCAGCGGCCATCGGTCATCGCTAGGGCGGCGGGACCGTCCCAAGGCTCCATGACGGAGTTGCAATAGGAATACATGTCGCGCCATGCCTGCGGCAGTTCCACGGCCTGTTTGGACCAGGATTCCGGCACCAACATCGTCTTGGCCATTGGCGCGGAGCGGCCCGCGCGCACCAGCACTTCAAACACGGAATCAAGCGCCGCGGAGTCGCTGGAGCCGGAGGCCACGATCGGCTTGATGTCCTCGGCCATCTCGCCAAAGGTCGCGCTCGCCATGCGGATCTCATGGCTCTTCATCCAGTTCATATTGCCCTTGAGGGTGTTGATCTCACCGTTATGGGCCAACATGCGGAAGGGCTGCGCCAACCACCACTGCGGGAAAGTGTTGGTGGAATAGCGCTGGTGATAGATCGCGAAGGCGCTAATGAATTTGTCGTCTTTCAGGTCGGGATAGAACTCCGCCACCTGTTCGGCCAACATCATGCCCTTATAGATGATCGAGCGGCAGGACATCGAAGCGATATACATCTGCGGCACCTGCGCCGCGATGGCGGCTTTCTCAATGCGGCGGCGGATCACGTAGAGCTCGCGCTCAAAGGTCTCTTCATCCACGCCCTTGGCGTTGGAGATCAGGATCTGCTCAATCTCGGGCCGGGTCGCATTGGCCTTTTCACCCAGCACCGAGATGCCGACCGGCACATGCCGCCAGCCATAGATGTAGTAACCCATGCGGAGAACTTCGGTCTCCACGATGGTCCGGCATGTCTCTTGCGCGGCGAAATTGGTGCGCGGCAGGAAGACTTGGCCCACGGCGATCAACTCGTCCTCACGCGGGGTGTGACCGGTGCGGCGGACTTGTTCATAGAAGAAGGGCACAGGGATCTGCACATGAATGCCCGCGCCATCGCCGGTCATGCCGTCGGCATCGACCGCGCCGCGGTGCCAGATCGCCTTGAGCGCGTTGATCCCATTGACCACAACCTCGCGGGTCTTCTCGCCATTGATGTTGACCACAAGGCCCACGCCGCAGGAGGAATGCTCTTCCTCGAAACTATACATGCCCTTTTCGGCCATCATCGCGCGTTTGGCTTCTTCGCGGGCCACCCAGGCGTCATCATATTTGGTCATGGCTTGGTTCCTTCCACAAACGCCGCAAATCCTGCTTTGACTTGGGCCTTGGTTTTGTTCTCGTGCGCGCTGGCAAAGGCAGGGCCGTCGGGCGTCACGTCTATTTCACTCTTGGTCTCGGGCAGCGCCGCAGGGGGCGGGGCGGCAGGCCGCCCCGATACCATCACTCCGCCGCGATGCGCTGTGCGCCGTTGAAATCGTCAAGGATCGCCTGCGCGCAGTCGCGCCCGTCTTTGATCGCCCAAACCACAAGGCTCGCCCCGCGCACGATGTCGCCCACGGCATAGACCCCGTCGAGCGCGGTCGCCCCGGTGACGTAATCGGCCTTGATCGTGCCCCAGCGGTTGACCGGCAGCTCCGGCTCGTTCCAAAGCGTCGGCAGGTCTTCGGGCTCAAAGCCGAGGGCCATAATCACCATGTCGGCTTCTTCGACATAGTCGGCGCCTTCGATCACCTCGGGCGACTGGCGGCCCGTCACGTCAGGCGCGCCGAGGCGCATCTTTTGCACCATCACGCCGGTCACCGGATCGCCGACGAAGCCCTTGGGCGCGCTCAGCCATTCAAAGATCACGCCTTCTTCTTCGGCGTTTTGCACTTCGCGCTGGCTGCCCGGCATATTGGCCCGGTCGCGGCGGTAGAGGCATTTGACGCTTTCCGCGCCCTGTCGGATCGAGGTGCGCACACAGTCCATCGCGGTGTCGCCGCCGCCGATCACGACAACCTTTTTGCCCGCAGCGTTCAGACGGCCGTTTTCGAATTCTTCGACCGTGTCGCCAAAGCTCTTGCGGTTGGAGGCGGTGAGGAAGTCGATCGCCCGTTCCACGCCGAATCCGCCCACACCGGGGGCTTCGATCTCACGGGTTTTATAGACGCCGGTCGCGATGATCACGGCATCATGCTTGCCCCGGATCGCGCCAAAGCTGATGTCGACACCGACATCGCAATTCAACTCAAAGGTCACGCCACCTTCGGCCAACTGCGCATTGCGGCGTTCAACCACGTCTTTCTCAAGCTTGAAGCCGGGAATGCCATAGGTCAGCAAGCCGCCGGCCCGGTCGTAGCGGTCATAGATGGTGACCTGCACGCCCGCGCGGCGCAGCATATCCGCTGCCGCCAGACCGCCCGGGCCCGCGCCGATGATGCCGACACTTTCGGGCCGCTCTTCGCGCGGGGCGGCGGGTTTGACCCAGCCCTGCTCCCAAGCGGTGTCGGTGATGTATTTCTCGATCGAGCCGATGGTGACGGTTCCATGGCCCGACTGTTCGATCACGCAGTTGCCTTCGCAGAGGCGGTCCTGCGGGCAGATACGGCCACAGATCTCGGGGAAGGTATTGGTCGCTTGGCTGATCTCATAGGCCTCTTGCAAACGCCCCTCGGCAGTCAGGCGCAGCCAGTCAGGGATGTTGTTGTGCAGAGGGCAATGGGTTTGGCAATAGGGCACGCCGCATTGGCTGCACCGGCTCGACTGCTCGGCCGCTTTGGCATCCGCATATTCGGCGTAAATTTCATCGAAATCCGTCCGGCGCAAATCGGGCGGGCGTTTTTCGGGCATATCCCGCGCAACGTCTGTAAATTTTAGCATGACCTGCTTCGCCATATACCCGTTCCTTCGACAAATTCCGTCAGAAGGCTCGTATACGAGAGCGCCAAAGTAAATAAAAGACAGCAATGCTGACCTATTTACCTCTTTCCGAGCAAATAGGAGGCTCGGCCATTATTTTTATACATCATTTAAGGTCCGATGCGGACCTACCCACTAAAACCCAGCCCAAAGTGCGAGGATAACCACCCCGCCCACAAGGATTCGCCACCACCCGAAAAGCGCATAGCCATAGCGGCTGATGTAATCGAGCACCCAACGCACCACGAAAACGGCAGAGATAAAGGCCATGGCGAAGCCCACGGCAATCTCGCCCATGGCCGAGGCATCCAGCACATCGCGGTTCTTGTAGATGTCATAGGCGAAAGCGCCCGCCATCGTCGGCATCGACAGAAAGAAGGAGAATTCCGCCGCCGCCCGTTTACTGGCGCCCAGCAACAGGGCGCCAACAATTGTCGCCCCCGAACGTGAGGTGCCCGGCACCATGGCGAGGCATTGGATCACGCCGATCTTGAAGGCCATCGAGAGCGGGAACTTAGTCGCGTCGGAATGGGTCGGCGCAGGAGCAATGCGGTCTACAACCAGCAGGACCACCCCGCCCAGTACCAACATGACAGCAATCAGCAAGGGCGTCTCGAAAAGGACTGTTTTGATGAAGTCATGCGCCAAAACGCCGATCACGACCGCTGGCAGAAAGGCCAGAAGCACGGACCAGATGAACCGCCGCGCCTGCGGATCATGCGGCGCGGCCGAGAAGACCGCCCAAAGCCGCGCGGAATAGACCGTCAGGATCGCCAGCACCGCGCCCAATTGGATCACGACCTCAAAGGTCCGTCCGGCGCTTTCGAAACCCAGAAAATGACCGGCCAGCAAAAGATGCCCGGTCGAAGATACGGGGATGAACTCTGTCAGCCCCTCCAGCAAACCCAGAAAGGCGGCGATCAGAGTGGTCGATTGTTCCATTATCCCTGCCGCAGGTTACGTGCCGATGCTTTGATGGCGTCATATTGCCCCGAGGGCCGGAACCGCCAGAGATAGTCGGGGAGCACCGCATCCATCGCGGTTGGGGTGATGCCAAGCTCGGCAAAGCCGCGCGCGTCTTCCGCTACGACATTGTCCTTGCGCAGGTTCTTGACCTGATCGCGGGTCAGCATCTTGTTGGTGAACAGCCCAAAGGTAGCCGTCTGCACCATATCGAACCCGAAGGCAACGATCTTGGCGAGGAACCACGGCATGTTGAGCACCAAACGACGGCAGTGAATCACCTTGAGCATGCGCTGCATCAACCCGCGGAAGGTATCCACATCGGGACCGCCGAGTTCATAGACGCCCGAAGCGACCTGCCCCTCCAGTGCTTTTTCCGCCGCCTTGGCCACGTCATCGACGAACACCGGCTGGAACCGGGTCGAGGCACCGGCGACCGACAGGATCGGGCCGGTGCGGGTCATGCCTGCAAAACGGTTAAAGAATTCATCCTCTGGCCCGAACATGATCGAGGGTCGCAGGATCACGGCATGGGGCATATGTTTGAGAATGGCCGCCTCGCCCTCGCCTTTGGTGCGGGCATAGTCGCTCTCGGCCTCCATATCCGCGCCGATGGCAGAGACATGCACGAAATGACCGATCCCTGCGGCGGCGGCCATGCGCGCGATACGCTCGGCCCCTTCGGATTGGACGGCGTCAAAGCTGTTCTTGCCGGTCTCGACCAGAATGCCAACGCAGTTCACCACCGCATCCGCGCCGCGCAGCGCGTCGGCCACGGAGCCATCGTTGCGGATGTTGCACAAAACAGGTTCGACCTGGCCGACCACACCATAGGTCCGCACAAAGAGCGCCTCGTTGGGATTGCGCACCGCCACCCGCACCCGCCAACCAGCTCTGGCCATGCGATACGCGATATAGCGTCCGACAAACCCCGAACCGCCATAAATCGTGACCAGCTTAGACATTCTGCCGCTCCTGTAGATAAATTCTCTGACAGGATGTACCCGCGCACCGCCCCTGTCACAAGGCCAAACCCCCGGTTGCAGCGCCTCGCGGGCAGGATTTTCCGATTTTCGTATAAATTGCGATTGACAGTCACCCGGCTGAGCCTTAGAGCACCCCACACGATACGTGCCCAGGTGGCGGAATGGTAGACGCGCTAGCTTCAGGTGCTAGTACTGGCAACGGTGTGGAGGTTCGAGTCCTCTCCTGGGCACCATATTCCCCGACAGATGATTGACTGTAGATCAGGCCTTAAACGGCCCAGACGCTACCCCCTCGGGGGCGCTGCGACCGCCGGTCACGCACGGCCCTATTGAACGCGGACACCCGCATTTTGCAGGCAAAGCTGTAGCCGCGCAGCAAGCTCGGCTAGGCTGAAAGGCTTTTTCAAACAATCGCTTGCCCCCGCCGCCAAAGCGCGGCGCAGCAGATTGGCGTCTTTCCGGGTGGAGATCATGACGACCGGGATGCCCCGATAGAACGGCAAGCCCCTGACATGGCTACAGAACTCAAGCCCATCCATCGCGGGCATCATGAAATCGGTGATGATGACATCCGTCGCGATCCGCTCCTGCGCCAGCGCGACCAGAGCTTGGGCGGGGCAGCCATAATCTGCCACGCATGAGAACCCGACCTCGGCGAGGGACGCTTGGATGAACTGTCGTGCGATTTCAGAATCGTCGATAACGATAGCATTCCAGTTCATCACGCCCCGCCTTACACTTTTAATCACGCCCCAAGGGCCACCCTAGTGGTGCGAGACTTAATATGACGTGAATGCTTAAATGCGTTTGCCGACGAACATCGCCGAGTCGGAACGCACGCAGGCGATCTCACCCCTTTGCCAGATAAGCTCCCCCTGTGCGGTCGCGTATTTGCCCATGCTGACGCAGGCGGTGATCGGGGTGATTTCGCTAACGGCTTGGGCGGCGTCGAAACTGTTGCTGAACTGAATGGACATGGCTTGTGCTCCTGAGTTGACTTGTCTCAACCTTCACACATCTCGCCGCGCAATGCCTGCTGGCGTCGGGATAAGCGCCCTATTCTTAGGTATAGAGCGCCCCTCCCTCGGGCTGCGGCTAATGCCTGTTCAGCAGCTTTTGGTACTTCGATACAAAGAGATGCGCGCCCTTCATCTTTTGCGTCACCCAATCGCCCGCGGTGAAGAGCATCAAAAAGCTATTGCCGCGCACCGGCCCCAAGGGCAGCAGAATCGGCGCCTCTGCCCCCCAAGGGCGATAGGTTTTCATATCCGCCAGCTTGCGGCCCGTGATCAGCCCGGTGAGGGTCTTTCTCAGCCATGGCAACTGCCGGCTGACCGCAACGATGGTCATATTGTCGCCGGGGTCCGCCACATCCCCCGCGGCAAAGACATTGGGCAGGGATGAGGGGCGCAGATAGCCATCAGTCTTGATCCGCTCCGCAGCGGTGACCTCGGCCCCGGGCAGGTTCTTCAACAATTCTGACGCGGCGCGCGCGCCCAAGACGGGGAAGATCAGATCGAATCTCCGCTCCGCCCCGCCGTCGAGGGTGAGGCTGCCCGCATGTGGCTCTGTCAGGGAGGCGAGCCCTTCGGCCTTCTTGCCAAGGATCAGCTCCACCCCGGCGCGTTTCAGCTTCCTGCTCAACGACGCGCCGAGGCTGTCGGGCTTTCCGGCAAAAAGCTTGTCGTCTTTGGTGATCAGGGTGATCTCTTTGTCGGGCATGGCATGGGCGATCTCACCGGCAAGCTCGACCCCGACGGCGCCCGCGCCGATGATGCCTACGGTCTTAGCCGCCAGCAGCTTCTCACGCGTCTCTTGGTTCGCGGCCCGCAGCCCGTCGATATCTGCGCCCTTGGGCTTGAACGGCGTCGCATAGTCCGAGCCGGTGGCGACGACGATGTAATCCGCCTCGACCCGCGTGCCGTCCTCCAGCGTGACACACTCGCCATCGACATCAGTCGCCCGCGCCGCGACAACGCGACCCCGCTTCAGCAACCGGTCATAGGGGATCAGCGATTCCTCAACCAAACTGGGCTGCACCACGGCGCGGATCATCGCGGAGGCATGTACGAAATGGCTGCGCGGCTCGATCAAGGTCACCTCGGCGATCTGGTCCATCGCCTTGGCCAGTTCGGCCCCCAGATAGCCGCCCCCTACGATTGCGATACGCTTGCCCATCGGTGCCTCTCCTTTTGATCGGTTTCGCCTGCCGGACAGTCTGCCCGCGTGGTCAGCTTTCTACATAGGTGCTCTATCACCGATTTCTCGCCGAACGTGGCGAAAGCCGCCGATCCTGCCATCACCGGGGGCTAAATGCCCATGCGATAAGCGCCGGGAAGGGCGCGATTCTCTTAAATGGTGCAACATATTGTTTAGAATCATCGCACCTGTTTAACTCCCCCCAGCGACAGGGAGAGCCGCGACACAATGAAAGACACCAAAGCAGAGACTTTTCTGCGTTTCGATAACGTCAAGAAGAGCTACGATCAGGAAAATCTCGTCGTCAAAGGCTTCGACATGGATGTGCAGGAGGGGGAGTTCATCACCCTTCTTGGCCCCTCGGGCTCGGGCAAAACCACCGTCTTAATGATGCTGGCGGGGTTTGAGAGTGTCACCTCGGGCGATATCGCGATCAATGGCCGGTCGATCAACAAGACCGCGCCGAACAAGCGCAACATCGGCATGGTGTTCCAGAACTACGCGCTGTTCCCGCATATGACCGTGGCCGAAAACCTCGCCTATCCGCTGAGCGTGCGCAAAATGTCCAAGGCGGATATCAAAGAGCGTGTGGCCGAGTATCTGTCGCTGGTCGAGCTTTCCGCCTTTGGCGACCGTCGCCCCGGGCAGCTTTCGGGCGGGCAACGGCAGCGCGTGGCGCTGGCCCGCGCGATGATCTTCCAGCCGACGCTCATTCTCATGGACGAACCTCTTGGCGCGCTCGACAAGAACCTGCGCGAGCAGATGCAGTTTGAGATCACCCGCCTGCACAAGCAGATCGGCTTTACCGTCATCTACGTCACTCACGACCAGACCGAAGCGCTGTCGATGTCCGACCGGATCGCCGTCTTCAACGACGGTGTGGTGCAGCAATGCGCCCCGCCCGCGGAATTGTACGAGCGCCCGGTGAATGCCTTCGTGGCCGAGTTCATCGGCGAGAACAACTTCGTGCAGGGCCGCGTCACCCGGATCGAAGGGCAGATCGCCAAAGTCGAGACCGATACCGGCACGATCACCACGCAAACCTCCGAAGGGCTGACCGAAGGCGCGCAATGCCGCGTCTCGATCCGTCCCGAGAAACTGTTCATTCACCCCACGACCCATGCCCATGACAACGCGCTAACGGCGACTTTCGTCACGCGCATCTATGTGGGCGATTTCATCCGCTATTATTTCCGCCTGCCGGACGGCACCGACATTATCGTCAAAGTGCTCAACGACCTGTCCGCGCCCGAGTTCGAAGAGGGCGCGACGGCGCAGCTGTTGTCCCTGACGAAAGACTGCATCGCCTTTGCCAATTAAGGGCGACCGGGGGCAAACCGGGGCCCCGCATAAAACCTGGACATGACAAGGAGAGACCGATGAAGAAGCATCTGAGTTATCTGGCCACCGCGGCGCTGATCGCCAGCCCCGCCTTGGCCGAGGATCTGACGGTGACGTCCTTTGGCGGGGCTTACGGCGCCGCGCAGATGGAGCATATGATCCAACCCTATATGGATAAATCCGGCACCAACATCCTGTTCGAAGACTACGGCGGCGGCGTGGCCGAGATGAAGGCGCAGGTCGAGGCGGGCAACATCCTGTGGGATGTCGTCGACATCGAGGTGATCGACCTCGAACGCGCCTGTGCCGAGGGCTATCTGGAAGTGATCGACCAATCGGTTCTGCCCGATGGCGACGATGGCACCCCGGCGGCGGATGACTTCATCGATGACGCGCTGGCCAATGAATGCGGCGTGGGCAATATCGTGTGGTCCGTCGTCTTTGCCGTAAACACCGAGAACGGCGAAGGCCCCAAAACCATCGAAGACTTCTTTGATACCGAGGCGTTCCCCGGCAAACGCGGTCTGCGCAAGCGGCCTCAGGTCAACATGGAATGGGCGCTGCTGGCCGATGGC
Organism: Sulfitobacter sp. 1A13353; assembly: GCF_043557255.1. Classification (NCBI taxonomy): domain Bacteria; kingdom Pseudomonadati; phylum Pseudomonadota; class Alphaproteobacteria; order Rhodobacterales; family Roseobacteraceae; genus Sulfitobacter; species Sulfitobacter sp. 1A13353. The sequence continues at coordinate 235,817 of NZ_JBIFFS010000001.1, forward strand.
GTCGCCCCGGAAGAGGTCTATGAGGTGTTGGCCACCGAAGAGGGGCAGAAACGCGCATTTGCCAAACTCGACACCATCAAGGACGACATCACTTGGTACGACAGCTGGTCTCAGGCCCCCGTTCTGCTGAACGACGGTGGGGCGACCATGGTGCAATCCGCCAATGGCCGCATCTTCGCCGCGATCAAGGATGATGGCGCCCCCTTCGAGATCGTCTGGGACAGCCACATCTATGACCTCGACGTTTGGGCCATCATGAAGGGCACCGAGAAGAAAGAAGAGGCGATGGAGTTCATCAAGTTCGCCACAGGCACCGTGCCGCTCTCGGGGATGCAGGACGTGGCCTATGGCCCGACCCGCGCCTCTGCCCAAGCGCTGCTGCCCGAGGACGTGAAACAAGACCTGCCCACCGCGCATCTTGACGAAGGCGTCAAAGCCGATGGCATCTTCTGGGCCGACTATGGCGAGACGTTGGGCGAGAAGTTCAACGAATGGCTGCTGCAATAAGCATCCCGCCCCGCGCCTGACCGGGCGCGGGGCACCCAACCCCTATAGATGAGTAACCGCGTGTCCAGCCTCACTTCCCAAGACGCCGCCAACGCCCGTCGCCAAATGCGCAGACGCCGCCTGCAGGCGTTTCTTTTCGTGGTGCCGCTGCTGCTCTTCATCCTTTTCGCCTTTGTCGCGCCGATCACCACGATGCTGTTCCGCAGCGTCTACAACCCCACCGTGGCCGAACTGGTGCCCGAAACGCTGGAGATGCTCGAAGACTGGGAGGGCGAAAGCCTGCCCGACACGGCGGTCATCACCCAAATGGCCATCGACATGAAGCGCATGGCAAACAACCGCACCTCCGGCAGGTTCGCCGATGAGATCAACCGCGCCCTGCCGGGCATGTCGAGCGTCATCAAATCCACCGCCCGGGGCCTGCGCCGCGTCGAGGATGCCGAGCTTGCCGCCAATGGCGCCGAGATGCTGCTGGAAAAGAACGACCGTTGGGCCAAACCCGCCACTTGGCGCGCGATCCGCAGCGCCGGGCAGGTCTATACGTCGAGCTACTACCTCACCGCTGTCGATATGGAATACGACTCCGAAGGGGACATCGTCCAACGCGACACACAGATCTACAAACAGCTCTACACAAAGACGCTGAAGATGGCGCTGATCATCACCGGGCTGACGATGCTGCTGGGCTATCCGCTGGCCTTCTACATGTCGCAGGCCAGCCCCGCGACGGCGAACTTCCTGATGGTCTTTGTCCTGCTGCCCTTCTGGACCTCGCTCTTGGTGCGCACCACCGCGTGGATCGCGCTGCTGCAAGCCGGGGGCGTGGTGAACTCCTCTCTGCTCTGGGCCGGGCTGATCAACGAGCCGATAGAGCTGCTCTACAACGAGTTCTCGACCATCCTCGCCATGACCCACATCCTGCTGCCCTTCATGGTGCTGCCGCTCTACGCGGTGATGCGCGGGATTGATTCGAGCTTCATGCGCGCGGCGATCTCGATGGGGTCGAACCCCATCGGCGCGTGGTACAAAATCTACCTGCCGATGAGCCTGCCGGGTCTCTCTGCGGGGGCGCTTTTGGTTTTCATCATCTCGGTCGGCTACTACATCACGCCTGCGCTGGTCGGCGGCACCGACGGGCAGATGATCTCGAACATCATCGCTTTCCACATGCAGGTCTCGAACAACTGGGAACTGGCGGCGGCGCTTGGCTCGCTCCTGCTAATCCTGATCCTCGTTCTCTACTGGCTGTTCGACCGTTTCGTCGGCACCGACAACCTCAAGCTGGGATGACACCATGAGCCCATTGCCCGACTATTACACGATCTGGCACAAGGCGGGCCACTACGGGCTGCGCGTCATGGCGGGTCTGGTGCTGATCTTCCTGATGCTGCCGATCCTCGTCATCATGCCGCTGTCGTTCAACGCCGAGCCCTTCTTTACCTTCACCCAAGGGATGCTCTCGCTCGATCCGGACGCCTATTCGACGCGCTGGTATCAGGAGATCGTCGATGATCAGAAATGGCGCATCGCGATCCGCAACTCCTTCGTCATCGGCATCGCGGCGGCCAGCATCGCCACCGTGCTGGGCACGCTGGCGGCGGTGGGCCTCGCCTCGCCTTGGATGCCATTCAAACGGGTGATCACGGCGTTGCTGCTGTCGCCCATGATTGTGCCGCTGATCATCATCGCGGCGGGGATGTTCTTTTTCTACACGCAGTTCAATCTCGTCGGCACCTTCACCGGGCTGATCATCGCCCATGCCGCGCTTGGCGTGCCCTTTGTCATCATCACCGTCACCGCCACGCTCAGCGGCTTTGACCGCTCGCTCTTTGTCGCAGGGCTGAGCCTTGGCGCCTCGCCGATCAAGGTGTTCTGGGACGTGGTGATTCCGCTCATCCGCCCCGGCGTTATTTCGGGCGGGCTTTTTGCCTTTGTCACGTCTTTCGATGAGGTGGTGCTGGTGCTCTTCCTCGCAGGGCCAGAGCAGCGCACGATTCCGCGGCAGATGTTCTCGGGTCTGCGCGAGCAGATCAACCCGACGATTCTGGCGGTGGCGACGCTGCTGGTGGTGCTCTCGGCGACGATGCTTTTTGTGCTGGAAGCCCTGCGCCGACGCTCGGCCCGGCTGCGCGGTCAGGAATAGGCAAAACCGCCCGGGGGGCGGCACCAAACACCTGATCCATAACCATTTAGGAGGGGGGGGTGAGTGGTGAGCCGTGATGGGTTCGAACCATCGACCTACTGATTAAAAGTCAGTTGCTCTACCAACTGAGCTAACGGCCCACTAGGCGGGTAACTAGAAATTACGGGCGGCAGGGTCAAGCCCTTAATTACGAAAATCTTGCGAGATGCTGGATTAGTTTTCATGCCGGGGTTATATGCGCCGAATGTACAGCGATCAGACCCCCGGTTTGCCCTTCATGAAGATGCATGGGCTTGGCAATGACTTCGTCGTGTTTGATGCACGCGCGGAAGGAATCGACGTGACCCCGGCGATGGCACAGGCCATCGGGCACCGGCAATTTGGCGTGGGATTCGATCAGCTTGCGGTGATCACGCGCGGGACGGGCGACGCGCATCTGACCTTTTACAACAGCGACGGCTCCCTTTCTGCCGCCTGCGGCAACGCCACCCGCTGCATCGCGCGCTATCTGATGGACGACACAGGCCGCGATTCGCTGCATCTGACTACAGCACGCGGCGATCTGGCAGCGAAAGACGCCGGGGGTGGCCTGACCTCGGTCAACATGGGCCACCCGCAGCTAAAGTGGGACGAGGTGCCGCTGGCGCGCGAGATGGACACGCTGCACCTGCCGATCGACGGCGATCCGACAGCGACCGGCATGGGCAACCCGCATTGCACCTTCTTCGTCGCGGATGCCGAGACCGTGAACCTCTCCGACCTCGGCCCCCGCGCCGAGCATGACCCGCTCTACCCTGAGCGCACCAACGTGCAGGTCGCGCAGATCGTCGGGCCGGACCATATCCGCATGCGCGTCTGGGAGCGTGGCGTCGGCGTAACGCTGGCCTCGGGTTCCTCCTCCTGCGCCACCGCCGTAGCCGCCGCGCGCCGGGGCCTCACGGGCCGCGCCGTGCGCATCGACCTCGACGGGGGCACGCTGCATATCGACTGGCGCGAGGATGGCGTCTGGATGACCGGACCGACGATGCATGTCTTTTCCGGCACCCTCACCCCCGCATTTCTGGAGAGCCTGACATGAGCGCCCCGATTTTCAGCACCATGGGCTGCCGCCTCAACGCCTATGAGACCGAGGCGATGAAGGAACTCGCCGAACAGGCGGGGCTGGAGAACGCCGTGGTCGTCAACACCTGCGCGGTCACGGCCGAGGCGGTCCGCAAGGCACGGCAGGACATCCGCAAGCTGCGTAAGGCGCATCCCGGGGCGCGGCTGATCGTGACCGGCTGCGCGGCCCAGACCGAGCCCGAGACCTTTAACGCCATGCCTGAGGTCGATGCCGTGATCGGCAACACCGAAAAGATGCAAGGCGCGACATGGCAGGGCATGGCCGCCGATTTCATCGGCGAGACCGAGACTGTGCAGGTCGACGACATCATGTCCGTGACCGAAACGGCGGGCCATTTGATCGACGGGTTCGGCACCCGCAGCCGGGCCTATGTGCAGGTGCAAAACGGCTGCGACCACCGCTGCACCTTCTGCATCATTCCTTACGGTCGCGGCAATTCCCGCTCGGTCCCCGCAGGGGTCGTGGTGGACCAAATCAAGCGGTTGGTGGACAAGGGTTTTAACGAGGTGGTGCTGACCGGGGTCGATCTGACCTCCTGGGGCGCTGACCTACCCGCCACACCGAAACTCGGCGATCTGGTGATGCGAATCTTGCGTCTGGTGCCCGATCTGCCGCGCTTGCGGATTTCCTCGATCGATTCGATTGAGGTGGATGAAAACCTGATGCAGGCCATCGCCACCGAGCCACGCCTGATGCCGCATCTGCACCTGTCGTTGCAGCATGGCGACGACATGATCCTCAAGCGCATGAAGCGCCGCCATCTACGCGACGACGCGATCCGTTTCGCCCAAGAGGCCCGCGCCCTGCGTCCCGACATGACCTTTGGTGCCGACATCATCGCCGGTTTCCCGACCGAGACCGAAGCGATGTTCGAAAACTCGATGAAACTGGTCGAGGAATGTGACCTGACATGGCTGCATGTCTTCCCCTATTCCGCCCGCCCCGGCACCCCCGCGGCGCGGATGCCCGCGGTGAACGGTGCTGCGATTAAAACCCGCGCGGCACGGCTGCGCGCGGCAGGAGAACGGCAAGTGCAACGGCATTTGGAGGCGCAAGTCGGACGCACGCACGATGTGCTGATGGAGAACCCTCACATGGGGCGCACGGCGCAGTTCACCGAGGTGAGTTTTGCCGCGTCACAGGTCGAGGGCGAGATCGTGCGGACCGAGATTACCGGGACTTCAGGCACGCAGCTGACCGCCTAGCGCGCAGGGCATCGCCCTCCCTGGGGGCGATGGAACGAGGCTGTGGTCGGAACGGCTGCCGTACTCGAAACAACGCCGCATCATGAAACCTCGCCAAATCGCCCTCCGGGGGGAAGGAGGGCGATGCCCGGTGTGCCACCGGGCGGACCCTGTTGAGAGGTTTTAGGCCAAATGGCCGCCACCATTACGCATGGCCAAAAAAGCAAAAGGGCGCCGGTTTCCCGACGCCCTTCTCATTTCCAAAAGCCGTGGCCCGATCAGCCGTCCTTGCGACGGTTCTTGACCGGTGCCCAGAGCTTTTTGTTGGTCAGGTACAGCAGCACCGACAACAGACCCAACAGCACGACCCCGGCAAAGCCAGCCTGCTTGCGCGCGCCCAGCTTGGGCTCGGCGGTCCACATCAGGAAGGCAGAGACATCTTCGGCCATGTGCTGCACGTCGTTGGCATGCTCATCCGCGAACTCGACCAGCTCATCCGACAACGGGGGCGCCATGGCGATCCAGCCGCCCGGGAAGACAGTGTTCTCATAAAGAACCGTGCCCGCTTGCTCTTTCTCTTCGCCTGTGTAGCCGGCCAGAAGTGCGGTGATATACTCCGGCCCGCCGATCCCTTTGAGGAACTGGTTGATGCCCAAACCGTAGGGGCCGTGGAACGCGGCGCGTTTCTTGGCCATCAGCGAGAGGTCAGGTGCGTTCGGCAGGTTGGAGCCGGGGAAGTGGTCAACCGGGGTGCCGGGGCGGGTGTCGTCCAGCTCGGCGTCATAGACGTCATAGCCTTTGGCGTATTCGATCACCTGCTCTTCGGGCATGTTCGGACCGGTTTCGTCCGACAATGTCCGCATCGCGACATACTCCAGACCGTGGCAGGCCGCGCAAACCTCGGTGTAGATCTGCAGACCGCGCTGGAGCTGGTTTACGTCGTAACCGCCGAACGGACCATCGAAAGAGAAATCGATGTTGTCGATATGCGGTGTGGCGTGGGAATCGTCACCCTGATCGTCGTCACCGGCGTGATCTTCAGCGGCAGTTTCCTCGCCGTGGTCTTCCGCTTCCATGACACCCACGTTGGGGTCATCACTATGCGCCTGACCGGCAACATCGTCTTCGGCGATCACTTCGTTTTCAGCGTTTTCCTCGGCTGTCGATTGCGCTTCGTCCGTGGCTTCGACTTCCTCGGCAGGCGCTTCTTCGGCGTCTTCGGCAGAAACCTCTTCGGGCGCTTCCTCGGTGGCAGCATCCTCAGTGGCGGTTTCTTCGGCCGGGGCCTCTTCCGCTACTGGTGCTTCCTCGGCAGGCGCCGTTTCAGCCGGAGCTTCTTCGGTTGTCGCCTCTTCAGTTGGTGCGTCATCAACCGGAGCCTCGGCAGCAGGTGCCTCTTCGGTTGCGGTGTCCTCAGCAGGGGCTGCCTCAACCGCGGGTTCGTCAGCCGGGGCCGCGTCGACCTCGGGTTCGGCTGCGGGCGCGTCAGTTTCAGCAGGTGCCTCTTCCGCCGCTGGCGCTTCAGCAGGCGCGGTTTCGGCTTCGGCCTCCGGCGTTTCCGCCGGAGTTGTTAGCAGTTCTTCTTCTGTCGCTGTGTCCTGCGCCAGCACCGCCGTCCCCGGCAGGGCAAGGCCCAGAGTTACCACGGCAGAAAGGAGGTTGGTCTTCATCATGGTCATGATCCTTATTCCGCCGGGTTCACAAGCGTCTTGGTGCCGCCTGCCTTCGGCGCGTAATGCGCGTCAAAGTCGGCTTCGATGGTTTCAGGCTGCGCCAGCGGCTTCTCGATCACGCCCAAGAGGGGCAGGATCACGAGGAAGTAGGCGAACCAATAGGCCGAAGCGATCAGTGAGAAGCTCGCATAGGGCTCTTCTGCGGGCATCGCACCCAGCCACATCAGGGCGAAGAAGTCGATCACCAGCAGAGCGAACCACCATTTGAACATCGGACGATACCGGCCCGAACGTACAGAGGATGTGTCCAGCCATGGCACCAGCGCCATCACGGCAATCGCACCGAACATCGCCAGCACGCCGAAGAACTTGGCGTCGATGATGCCACCGGTCACGAAGGACGCGATCTGCACAACCCAAACCTCAGAGGTGAAGGCCCGCAGGATCGCGTAGAAAGGCAGGAAGTACCATTCCGGCACGATGTGTGCAGGCGTCGCCAGAGCGTTGGCTTCGATGTAGTTGTCCGGGTGGCCCAGATAGTTCGGCATGAAGCCAACAACCGCGAAGAACAGCGTCAGGATCACGGCCAGCGCGAACAAGTCCTTGATCACGAAGTAGGGCCAGAACGGCAGCGTGTCTTTCTTGGCGTCTTCCTTCGAGGTGCGGCGCACTTCGACCCCGGTGGGGTTGTTATTGCCGGTCGTGTGGAAGGCCCAGATGTGGAGAACCACAAGGCCCGCAATTACGAAGGGCAGCAGATAGTGCAACGAGAAGAAGCGGTTCAGCGTCGCGTTATCAACGGCAGGTCCACCCAGCAGGAATGTCTGCAGTGTTTCACCGACGAAGGGCACCGCGCCAAAGAGGCCGGTAATCACGGTCGCGCCCCAGAAGGACATCTGACCCCAAGGCAGAACGTAGCCCATAAAGCCGGTGGCCATCATCAGCAGATAGATCAACATGCCGATGATCCATGTGATCTCACGCGGGGCTTTATAGGAGCCATAGTAGAGACCACGGAAAATATGCGCATAGACCGCGATAAAGAACAGCGACGCGCCGTTCATATGCAGATAGCGGATCATATAGCCGCCGTTCACGTTGCGCATGATGTGCTCAACCGACGAGAAGGCCAGATCGACATGCGGCGTGTAGTGCATCACCAGAACGATGCCGGTGATGATCTGCAGTGCCAGACAGAAAGTCAGCACGATGCCCCAGATCCACATCCAGTTCAGGTTCTTGGGCGTGGGGATCATCAATGTGTCGTACAACAGGCCAACGATGGGAAGGCGGCGGTGCAGCCACTTTTCGCCGTTCGAATTCGGCTCGTAATGGTCGTGAGGAATTCCAGACATCTCTCTTCCGCTCCCTTAACCCAGTTTGATCGTGGACTCGTCCACGAATTCGGCGACAGGCACCGGCAAGTTGCGCGGAGCCGGCCCTTTACGGATGCGGCCCGCGGTATCGTAGTGCGACCCGTGGCAGGGGCAGAACCAGCCGCCAAAGTCGCCAGCATCACCCAAGGGCACGCAGCCGAGGTGTGTGCAAACGCCCATCTGAACCAGCCACTCGCCGCTTTCGTCCAAGGCGCGGTTGGCATCCGTGGCGGGCACGTCGCCGCCCAGGTTGGCGTTCTGCGCGATGGGGTCAGGCAGGCTGGACACGTCAACAGCGCTTGCCTCTTCGATCTCGGCCTCGGTGCGGCGGCGAATGAACACCGGCTTGCCCAGCCATTTCACGGTCAGCTGCGTCCCGACTTCGACGCCGGACACATCCACACGAATGGACGACAGCGCCTTTACGTCGGCAGAGGGGTTCATCTGGTTGACCAGCGGCCAGACGGCGGCACCAACGGCGACGGCACCTGTACCGGCTGTCGCGTAATACAGGAAATCCCTCCGGGTGCCTGCGTGTTCTTCTGCTTGGGACACGGGTTTACTCCAATTCTTGGCCGACTTTGGCCGACAGACATAGGGGTGGCGTCACCTTGCCACCTGACTTCTCGCCGCTATCTACCGGGATGGACCGCGCCCGTCCAGATGTCAAAGCCGCGCATCTTGGATCAACCGCGCCACAACGCGGCAAAAATACCGCGATTGTGGCAATATCATTACGGCACGCTTACTGCGGCGGCGCGGTATGGGTCATCGCGGGGCGCGAATCAAAGGCATCGAACCATGCCGCCAGATCGGGGTTTCCAGCCCGCCAATCCCGCGCAGCATGGCGGAAATCGATATATCCCAAGGCACAGCCAAGCGCGATTTGCCCCATGTCCAAGGGCCCAGCCAAATGTGCAGCCCATTGATTGTTAAGCGTCTTACAGGCCCGGTCGACCTTGCCCCACTGGCCTTCGACCCATTCCGACATGCGTTTATCTTCGGGGCGCAGCTTGCCCTCATAGACCATGGCGAGCGCAGCATCGAGCATGCCATCCGCCGTGGCCTCCAGCGTCAAAGTGTCCCACCTGCTTGTGCCTTGGGGGTAAAGCCCCGCCCCGGCGCGGTCATCCAAATAGGCGCAGATCACCCGGCTGTCGTAAAGCGTGCAGCCGTCCGGCCGCTCCAGCGCAGGCACTTTGGTCAGTGGATTGCGTGCGGCAAAGCCTTCGGCAGGGGCCAGCGGCGTGCCCGAAGTCGGCTCTAGCGCGACATCATCAAGCTGACCCGTTTCATGCAGCAACACCATGACCTTGCGGACATAGGGTGAGGTTGGAGAATAAAATAGTTTCACGTGAAGTCCCCCCTTGGTTGCCCGCACTATTCAACGGGGCCGCGCCAGACGCAACGGGGATCACACCCCGCGCATCAGGGCCGCCATCACCGCCGGATCCGTACCGAACCCATGCGCCGCCATCTGCTCCGCCGCCGCGAGACGCACGGCCGCATCCTTGTTCTGTCCCAGCTTCCACGTGCCGTCGACCCCGGTGACGCGGAGCTGGCAAGGCACGATCATCCGCAGCATCTTGTCCCGCGCCTCGGGGGTCATCTTGTCCATCTTCCACGGGGTCTTTGGGGCCAGCCGCGCCTCATAGATCGCCGATTGCCGGGCCAACAGATCGGGCAGTTCCTCTGCAGGGCGAAGCTCTAGCCTGCCGGTCAGATGCACGGCCACATAGTTCCATGTCGGCACCTGATCCTCGATCCCGTACCAATCGGGCGAGACATAGCTGTCGGCCCCCGTTACGGCCAAACGCACCGGCTGCGGGGTTTTCAGCGCCCGCGCGATGGGGTTGGGGCGCACCAGATGCAACTCGGCCAAATCCCCGGCGTCGTTCAGGATGAAAGGCACATGCGCCATCAACGGCCCCTCTGCCCCGTTGATCGCCAGAACGCCAAAGCCGGTGTCACGAGCAAAGACAAGGTTCCGGTCGCGGCCCTCTTTGCGGTAGATCGGATTGGGGTGCATGGTGCCTCCTATGCGTTTCTTTTGGTATTGCAGAGCCTTGCGCAACTTGGCAACCTGACATCATTCTCAGGGCGGGGCGGAATTCCCCACCGGCGGTAAGCGGTCCCCGCAAGCCCGCGAGCGGCCTTTTCGAAGGTGTCAGCAGATCTGGTGCGACTCCAGAGCCGACGGTCACAGTCCGGATGAAAGAGAATGCGAACAAAGACGGGGGCGAAGCCTCGGTCGTTGCGCGTGATCGCCTTGGGTGGACGTGTCTGAACCTAAAGGAGATCACCATGACACAAGAACGTTCCGCCCGTTTCGCCTTTGTGCGTGCAAGCTGGCATGCGGATATCGTCGACCGCGCCTATGACGGGTTTACCGAAGTTATTGACGCCGCGCAGGTGGACAGCTTTGCCGTTCCCGGTGCCTTTGAACTGCCGCTCATGGCGCAGCGTCTGGCCAAGACGGGCCGCTACGACGCCGTGATCTGCGCGGCCTTCGTGGTGGATGGCGGCATTTACCGGCATGACTTCGTAGCGCAGACGGTGATCGATGGGCTGATGCGCGTGGGGCTGGACTGCGACCTGCCGGTGCTGTCGGTCTCGCTCACGCCGCACCACTATCAGGAAACGGATCATCACAACGCGATCTACCGCGATCATTTCGTCACCAAGGGGCGCGAGGCTGCGCAGGCCGCCCTTGGCATGACCCAAGCGCTGGAGAAGTTTTCTTCAAAAGAAAACGGCGCGGAAATTTCAAAAATTTCCGCCGCCTAGCCGAGATAGGCGCGCAGGGCCGGGGGCGGGTTGTCGAGCAATTCCGCCGCCGGTCCCGGCGCATGGGCGCGCCCGCCTTCGACAAAGATCACCTCATCCGCAATGCGGCGCACGTCATCGGGGGCATGGGTCACCATGATCAGCCCCGCGCCGGTCTCACGGGCGAGGTCTTGGACCAGATCCAGCATCTCGACCCGCAGCGCCGGGCCGAGCGCGGCGAAGGGTTCGTCCAACAGCACCCAAGGCCGCGCCTGCACCAGCACCCGCGCCAGCGCCACGCGGCTTTGCTGCCCGCCCGACAGCGCGCCCGGGCGTTTGGCGGCATGGGTGGCAAGCCCCACCCGCGCGAGGGCGGCATCGACCGCCTCCCGATCCGCTGCTTTCAGCCGCAAATCGGGGCGCAGGCCAAGGCCGACGTTCTGCCGCACGGTGAGATGCGGGAATAGGTTGTTGTCCTGAAACAGCATCGTCATGCCGCGCTGGCCGGGATGTTGATCCGTGATCTCCTCCCCCTCCCGCAACAACCGCCCCGCCGCCACCGGCACGAACCCACAGATTGCCGCCAGCAGGGTCGACTTGCCCGACCCGGAGGGGCCGATCACCGCGTAGTTGCGCCCCTGCGCCAGTGTCATATCGGCCGCGAGGGAGAACTCGCCCCGCTCAATGCGCATATCTTCAAGCGTCAGCATGCCAGCGCCCCCATTTGTCGCAGATGAAAAACACCGCCAGCGCCAAGACCAGCAAAAGCAGCGCTGCGCCCGCCGCGGCCTCCATCCGGTAGGCGCCCATCAGACGGTACATCTGCAAAGGCAGCGTCGCACGTTCCTGATCGGCGAAAAGCGCGATCACGCCGAGATCCCCCACCGAGAGCGCCCCCGTCAGCCCGGCGGCAAAACCAAGTTGCGGGCGCAGACGCGGCAGGACCAGCAGCCGCCACAGCGCCCAGCCTTTCATGCCGAGGGTCTGGGTCAGGGGGCCATAATCCTTCAAGGTCTCGCGCAGGCGCGGCACCAGAATGCGCAGCACGAAAGGCAGCGCCATCAGCGCGTTGACCAAGGCGGTGACCGGCAAGCTCAGCCGTGCCGGGTCCAGCACAGGGTTGATCAAGATGAACCACCCCGTGCCAATCATCAGCGGAGAGGCCGCAAGCCCCATCAGGCCAATCGCCTCCACCCCGCCGCGTCGCCGGGTGGCGATCCAGCCTGCCATCGGCAGCGCCAGCAGGGCCAGCACCGCCACGCTCAACCCCGCCACCAGAATGCTATTCCCGGAGGCCTGCCAGACCGAGGCAGGCAGTTGCGCGACCCCCGCCAGCCCGCGCAGCACCACGGCCCCCAGCGGCAGCAGCAAGAACAGCGCGGCGAGCGCGATCACCAGCCCGTCCAACGCTCGCTGCACGCCGCCCCGCGCATCCCAGCGGCGCAGGGGGCGGTCCAACCCGCCGCCCAAGCTGATCGGCGGGATCAGCCAAAGCGCTGCCACCGCCGCTGCGCCAGCCAGAACAAGCTGCACCACGGACAGAAGCGCGGCGCGCCCCAGATCAAAGTCAAACCGAAAGGCCTGATAGATCGCCAATTCAACCGTCGTCGCCCGCGGCCCACCGCCTAGCGTCAGCGCCACGGCGAAACTGGTCAGGCAAATCACAAAAATTAGCGCCGCCACACCGGGCAGCACCTGCCGCAGCATCGGCCATTCCAGCGCCAGAAACAGCGCCCGCGGCGTCATCTGGAGCTGCCCCGCGAGCCGAAACCGCTCGGACGGGATGCTCTGCCAGCCTTGCAGCAAAAGCCGCGTCGCAAGCGGCAGGTTGAAGAAGACATGCGCCAGAACCACGCCATGCAGCCCGTAGATTGACACCGGCGGCAGGCCAAGAGCCGCGCCAAACTGGTTCAGCACGCCCGAGCGGCCAAAGACGGTCAGCAGCCCCAGCACCGCCACGATCACCGGCAGAATGAAAGGCGCGCCCAGCAGCGTGATCAGCGCCCCACGCCCCCAGAACCGCCGCCGCGCCAAGGCCCGCGCCACCGGCACGGCCAGCAGCACCGAAAGCACCGCCGACCAGACCGCCTGCGTCGCGGTAAACCGCACCGCCGCCCAATCCGCCGGGCCAAGCCCTGCGCCCACATCGGCTGCCGCGAAAACGGCGACCAAAGCGGCAAGGATCAGCCCCGCCACCAGCGCGGCGGCGAAAAGCCCCGTCTTGCCGCTTAACGCGACAGCGCGGTCAGCCATTCGTCCAAAGCCTCCTCACGGAGCGCGGGGACCTCGCCGTTCGGTACCAACAGCGCCTTGCCGGGCTGGATCATGCCCTCGAACCCTGCGGGCAGACCGCCTTCGGGCGTCACGGCGGGATACATCCAGTTGGTCGTCGGCAGCACCGATTGCGCGGCATCAGAGACGAGGTATTGCAAGAACCGATCCGCCAGTTCCGGCTGATCCGACCCGGCGAGCTTCCCCGCCACTTCGATCTGCATGTAATGGCCCTCGTCGAACAGCGCCGCGGTCTTGCTGTCGTCCTCCTCCGCGATCAGGTGATAGGCCGGAGAGGTGGTGTAGCTCAGCACCATATCGGCTTCGCCTTCGAGGAAGAGTCCGTAGGCTTCGGACCACCCTTTGGTCACGGTCACGACGTTATCCGCCAGTCCTGCCCAAACCTCAGGTGCGTCGTCGCCGTATGCCGCTTTGACCCACATCAGCAGGCCCAAACCGGGCGTTGAGGAGCGCGGGTCTTGGATCACGATTTTCAGATCGCTTTCGGCCAGCGCTTTGAAATTACCGGGCGCGCCCAGATCGGTGCCGTGGACAAAGGCGAAGTAGCCCCAGTCATAGGGCACGAAGACCTCGTCTTCCCAAGTGATCGGCAGGTCATAGTCGGCCTGCAACCCGCTCGGCGCAAACAGATCGGTCTCTTTCGCGGCGGCGACAAGGCTGGTGTCCAGCCCCAGCACGATATCCGCGTCGGACCGTGCGCCTTCAAGCTTGAGCCGCGCCAGCAAGGCCGCACCGTCGCCCATGCCGACGAATTTCAGATCGCAGCCGCAGTGGGCCTCGAACCCCTCTTCGATGGCCGGGCCCGGCCCCCATTCGGTGACGAAACTGTCGTAGGTATAGACCGTCAGTTCAGGCGTCTCGGCCCATGCGGCCGATGCGCCCATGACGCCCGCAGCAAGTGTAAGATACTTCATCGCATCCTCCTTTTGCGGCGAAAGGTAAAAGGTGGATGTCTGTCCTGACCTTCCCTCCGCCGGTGTTAACCGGTTCAGGTTCAACGGGTCCGCACAGCATGCACATCTCAGCCCAAAGGCCCCCCGAGGTAGCGTCAGGGGTAGATCGGACCTGCACAATTGGCAAGGCAAATCCCCTTGAGGCAGGGCGCTGGCCCGGCTAAGGGTTTGACAACAGGAGGTCCGCCCATGTCGATCAACAGCTTTGGCCATCTTTACCGGGTCACTACATGGGGCGAGAGCCACGGGCCCGCCCTTGGGGCGACCATCGACGGCTGCCCCCCCGACGTGCCGATTGACGAGGGCATGATTCAACATTGGCTCGACAAGCGCAAACCGGGCCAGAACAAATACACCACTCAGCGGCGCGAAGCGGATGAAGTGCGGATCCTGTCGGGCACCTTCGAAGGGGTCACCACCGGCACGCCGATCCAGTTGATGATCGAGAACACCGATCAGCGTTCCAAAGACTACGGCGACATCAAGGACAAGTTCCGCCCCGGTCACGCCGACATCACCTATTTCCAAAAATACGGCATCCGCGACTATCGCGGGGGTGGCCGTTCCTCGGCCCGGGAAACCGCCGCGCGGGTGGCGGCGGGCGGTCTGGCGCGTGAGGCGATCAAGGCGCTGGCGCCGGAGCTTCAGATCACCGGCTACATGGTGCAGATGGGGCCGCATAAGATCGACCGCGATGCCTTTGACTGGGACCAGATCGACCAAAACCCCTTTTGGGTGCCGGATGCCAAAGCAGCGGCGGACTGGGCCGACTACCTCGACGGGCTGCGCAAATCGGGCAGCAGCGTCGGCGCGATCATCGAAGTGACGGCGCGCGGCGTGCCTGCGGGCCTCGGCGCGCCGGTCTATGGCAAGCTCGACACCGATCTGGCCGCCGCGATGATGAGCATCAATGCCGTCAAGGGCGTGGAGATCGGCGAGGGCATGTCGGCGGCGATGCTGACCGGCGAATTGAATGCCGATGAGATCACCATGGGACCCGATGGGCCGGAATATTCCTCGAACCACGCCGGCGGCATCTTGGGCGGGATCAGCACCGGGCAGGATGTGGTGCTGCGTTTCGCGGTGAAGCCGACCTCCAGCATCCTGACCACGCGGCGCACGATCACGAAACAGGGCGAAGAGACCGAGATCATCACCAAGGGCCGTCACGATCCCTGCGTCGGCATCCGCGCGGTGCCGGTGGGCGAGGCGATGATGGCCTGCGTGCTGCTGGATCACCTGCTGCTGCATCGCGGACAGATTGGCCAGAACCGCGGCATAATTGGCCCCGAGGCGTGAGGATCAAAGCATGAAAGTCGATGATTTCTCCGCCCGCCCCGCCCTTGGTGTCGGACTGAAAATCACGGCGATCCTGCTTTTCACCTGCATGTCCGCGATCATCAAATCGCTGGCCGACGAGGTTCCCGCCGGGGAGTCTGTCTTCTTCCGCTCCTTCTTTGCCATTCCAGTGATCCTGATCTGGCTGGCACAGCGCGGCAAATTGAAGAGCGGGCTAAAGACGCAAAACCCGATGGGCCATGTCTGGCGCGGGCTGTTCGGCACCACGGCGATGGGGCTGACCTTTACCGGCCTCGGCCTGCTGCCCCTGCCCGAGGTCACGGCCATCGGTTTTGCCACACCGATTTTCACCGTCATCCTCGCCGCCGTGTTGCTGGGCGAGAAAATCCGCCTGATCCGCGTGAGTGCTGTGGCGATCGGGTTGGTGGGGGTGATGATCATCCTCTGGCCGCGTTTCACCAGCATCGGCACGATGGAGCAGACAGCCACCATCGGCGCGTTGCTGATCCTGATGGCGACGATGGTGCGCAGCCTCGTGCAGATCCACATTCGCCAATTGGTACAGAACGAAGACACCGCCGCAATCGTCTTTTACTTCTCCTGCACTGCCTCCCTGCTGGCGCTTTGCACCCTGCCCTTCGGCTGGGTCATCCCCGATCTGCAAACCTTTGGCCTGCTGGTCCTCGCCGGGTTGATCGGCGGGGTGGCGCAAATCCTGATTACCTCGGCCTATCGCTTCGGCTCGGCCTCGATGCTGGCGCCCTATGACTACTCCTCGATGCTTTTCGCCATTTTGCTGGGCTATGTCTTCTTTGCCGAACTGCCCACGATGATGATGCTGGCGGGCGCGGCGTTGGTGATCAGCGCGGGCGCGCTGGTGATCTGGCGCGAGCGGCAGTTGGGGATGGAGCGTGGCAAGGCGCGATCTGTCACCGATCCCAAAGCGTGATCGAATGCGGGCTTTCGCCCGGCCCGGCCTCTCCCTATGGTGCCCCGAAACCGGATAGAGGAGATGACCGATGAGCGACGCGGATCCGAAAGATCACAAGGAAAAGATGCAGCAGCGTCAGGCCGAACAGCGCGCCAAGGTGGCCGAGTTGCAAGACCCGGACAAGGGTCTGGTGCTGGTCCATACCGGCCCGGGCAAGGGCAAATCCTCTTCCGCCTTCGGCGTCGTGGTACGCGCGCTTGGCTGGAAGCAGCGCGTCGGCGTGGTGCAGTTCATCAAGGGCAAATGGAAAACCGGCGAACGATTGTTCTTTGAACGGTTGGACGAGGTGACATGGCACACGATGGGCGAAGGCTTCACTTGGGACACCCAAGACCGCAACCGCGACATCGCCGCCGCCGAGGCCGCATTCGGCAAGGCGCGCGAGATGATGGAGAGCGGCGACTATGACCTTGTGGTGATGGATGAGATCAACATCGCCATCCGCTACGAATACCTCAAAATCGAAGACGTGATCGCCGGGCTTGACGCCCGCGACAAGCGCACCGCCGTGGTGCTGACAGGCCGCGACGCCCGGCCCGAGCTTTGCGACTATGCCGATCTGGTAACTGAAATGTCCGAGGTTAAACACCCGTTCAAAGCGGGCATCAAAGCACAGCGCGGCGTCGACTACTGAAACGAAAAGGATCGCCCGCTTCCGGGCGATCCTCTGGCTGTGCCATGCAGAGGGCGCTTAGATCGCCGCGCCCTTGGGGTCGAGCGTAACCGAGTAGAGCTCGGTATCGGCGCGGTCCATCAGGCGCACTTTCATCTGCTGGGTCTTGGCGTCGATATCGACCAAGCCAAAGAATTGCAGACCGGCGGAGGGCGGCAGGTTCACCTGCCCTTCTTCGGGCGCTTTGACGTATTTCAACTCGGGGCCAAAGGTGCCGTCCAATTCGTTCGGGCCGAAGGTGCCGGCGTGCAGCGGGCCCGAGACAAACTCCCAGAACGGGTCAAAGTCCTGAAACTGCGCTTTGTCGGGGTTGTAGTAATGCGCGGCGGTGTAATGCACATCCGCCGTGAACCAGACCACGTTGTCGACCTGCGCGGTCTTGATGAAACGCAGCAGCCCCGCGATCTCTTGCTCGCGGCCCTTGGCGGCACCATTGTCGCCATTGGCGACCGCCTCGGCCCCGCCGCCGACGACCAGACCGATGGGCATGTCGCAGGCGATGATCTTCCATGTGGCCGCCGAATTGGTCAGCTCGCGCTTGAGCCATGCCATCTGCTCGGCCCCGAGGATATCGGTGGCCTGCGACATCTCGGTCTGCATGTTCTCGCTGTTCGGCCCCCGGTAGCTGCGCAGGTCGAGGAAGAAGACATCCAGCATCGGACCGTAGTTGATCTTGCGGTAGACCCGGCCCGGCTCGGCGGGGGTGATGCGCAGCGGGGTCATCTCATGGAAGGCCTGCGAAGCGCGGGCGGCGAGGACATGGATCGACTTCTCGCTATAGCGGTCGTCTTCCATCAGGCTGCGCGAGGAGGACCAGTTGTTCACGACTTCATGGTCGTCCCACTGCATGAAGGTCGGCACATGGGCGTTCATCTCGCGCACATGGGCGTCCATCAGGTTGTATTTCCACTGACCGCGGTATTCGTCCAGCGTCTCAGCCACCTTGCGTTTCTCGTCGATGATGGTGGTGTTCTTCCACATCGTGCCATCGTCAAGCTGGACCTCATCCTCAAGCGGGCCATCGGCATAGATGGTGTCACCGGAATGCAGGAAGAAGTCGGGGCGGTGTTTGGCCATGGTCGCATAGGTGCGCATGCCCTCATCGTCGATGCCCCAGCCCTGACCGGCGGTGTCACCGGACCAAGCAAAGCGCACGTCGCGGCGCGCGGTGGGCGCGGTGCGGAACTGGCCGATGATCGGCTCGGAGGTGGCGTTGATGTCGCTCAGATCGGCGGCGGTGAAGCGGTAAAAGATATCCTGATCCGAGGGCAGCCCTTCGACCAGACGTTTCACCGCCAGATCGTGGTTCGGCAGGGCGTTCATCGGCGCAAGCTGGCGCGCGTTGGCAAAGCTTTCGGTGGTGGAGATTTCGACCTTCACCCGCGCCGGGCGGTCGGTCCGGGTCCAGATCATGCCGGACTGCGTGTCGACATCGCCCGATTGCACCCCATGGGTAAACATCGGGCGCGAGGCCGCACGGCTAAGGCTGGGCATGGCAAGGCTTGCGGCAAAGGCGGTGGAGCCCGCCAGCACAGCGCGACGGGTCGGGCGGATCAGTTTGGTCATCGTGAGCTTCCTCTGAGGGTGGCGATGGCGGCACAGAACCCCCGATGCGTGACAGATGGCCGACAGCTGCGTGACTCTTTGGCAAAGCTTTGGTGACAGCGCGATGACGTGTTACCAAAATCCGTACCCTATTTTCTTTCCGTAACATTTTGATTGAACCGAATCGCCCCGATGTGTAGATTGCGGTGCAACAACAGGAGACCCCCATGCAGGCATTCATCTGCGACGCGCAGCGCACCCCCATTGGCCGTTACGGCGGCGCCCTCTCTTCGGTTCGCGCCGATGACTTGGCCGCCGTGCCGTTGAAGGCGCTGATGGAGCGGAACCCTTCCGTCGACTGGGCGCGGGTCGATGACGTGATCATGGGCTGCGCCAATCAGGCGGGCGAGGACAACCGCAACGTGGCACGCATGGCGTCGCTATTGGCCGGTCTGCCGGTCGATGTACCGGGTGCCACGATCAACCGTCTCTGCGCCAGCGGCATGGACGCCGTGGGCGCCGCCGCCCGGGCGATCCGCGCGGGCGATATGGACCTCGCCATCGCCGGCGGGATCGAAAGCATGTCGCGCGCGCCATTCGTGATGCCCAAGGCCGAAACCGCCTTTTCGCGCAGCAACGCCGTCTATGACACCACCATCGGCTGGCGCTTCGTAAACCCGAAGATGAAGGCGCAGTTCGGCGTGGATTCCATGCCCGAGACCGCCGACAACGTCGCCGCCGATTATGACGTGTCGCGTGAAGATCAGGACGCCTTCGCCGCGCGCAGCCAGGAACGCTATGCCGCCGCCGCCGAGAAAGGCATTTTTGCTGAGGAGATCGCCCCGGTCACCATTCCACAGCGCAAGGGCGAGGATATCGTCGTCGACAGCGACGAACACCCCCGCCCCGGCACCACGCTGGAAAAACTCGGCAAGCTGCGCGGCATCAACGGCGCGGATCTCACCGTTACTGCCGGCAATGCCTCGGGCGTGAACGACGGTGCTGCGGCAATGCTGCTGGCCTCTGAGGCGGGCGTGAAGGACCACGGTCTTGCCCCCATCGCCCGCGTCGTCGCCATGTCCGCGGCGGGCGTCGAGCCACGCGTTATGGGCATCGGCCCGATCCCTGCGGTGCGCAAGGTGCTGGACCGCGCGGGCCTCACGATCGAGCAGATGGATGTGATCGAGCTTAACGAAGCCTTCGCGAGCCAAGGCCTCGCCACGCTGCGCGCCCTTGGCGTGCCGGACGACGCACCCCATGTGAACGCCAACGGCGGCGCCATCGCAATCGGCCACCCCCTTGGCATGTCCGGCGCGCGTCTGGTGATGACGGCGGCGCTGCAGCTCAAGCGGACGGGCGGCAAATACGCGCTATGTACCATGTGTGTGGGCGTGGGTCAGGGCGTTGCCCTGATCCTCGAAAACGCAGGCTGACACTTCTTTCCTCGAAAGGAACGGACCGATGTATGCACAGATGATCAAATCCACTGGCAAGGGCGTCAAATCCCTCGACGAGATGGACCCCGACGAGCGCGCCTTTCAGGAACGCATCGACGCGGGCGGCAAGATCGAGCCCAAGGACTGGATGCCCGACGGCTATCGCAAGAACCTGATCCGCCAGATCGGACAGCATGCGCATTCCGAGATCGTGGGCCAGTTGCCGGAAGGCAACTGGATCACCCGCGCGCCGACGTTGGAGCGCAAGGCGATCCTTCTGGCCAAGGTGCAGGACGAGGCCGGCCACGGTCTCTACCTCTACTGCGCGGCGGAAACGCTGGGCGTGACCCGCGACCAGATGACCCGCGACCTCCTTTCCGGGAAGATGAAGTATTCCTCGATCTTCAACTATCCCACGCTGACATGGGCCGACATGGGCGCCGTGGGCTGGCTCGTCGATGGTGCCGCGATCATGAATCAGGTGCCGCTGCAGCGCACCTCCTACGGGCCCTACGCCCGTGCCATGGTCCGCATCTGCAAGGAAGAAAGCTTCCACCAGCGCCAAGGCTTCGACATCATGATGAAGATGGCCAATGGCACGCCCGCCCAGCGCAAGATGGCGCAGGACGCGCTCAACCGCTTCTGGTTCCCGGCGCTGATGATGTTCGGCCCCTCGGATAAGGATTCGGTCCATTCCGCGCAGTCAATGGCGTGGAAGATTAAGATGAACACCAATGACGAGCTGCGCCAAAAGTTCGTCGACGAGACGGTGCCGCAGGCCGAATACCTCGGCCTCACGATCCCCGACGAGACGCTGAAGTTCAACGAAGAGACCGGCCACTACGATTTTGCCGAACCGGACTGGGAAGAGTTCTTCCAGGTGCTCAAGGGCAACGGCCCCTGCAACACCGAACGGCTGGCGGCGCGCAACAAGGCTTGGGACGAGGGCCGCTGGGTGCGCGAGGGGCTTCTGGCCCACGCCGAGAAGAAGCGCAGCAGACAAATGGCAGCGGAGTAAGCGACATGAGCAGCCCTGAATCCAGCGAATACAAAGGCACCGAAGCCGCCCCCCACGGCGACGCACGGCCCACCGAATGGCCCCTATGGGAAATCTTCATCCGCGGCCAGCACGGGCTGAGCCACCGCCATGTCGGCAGCCTGCATGCGGCGGATGCGGAAATGGCGATCAAGAACGCCCGCGACGTCTATACCCGCCGCAACGAGGGCGTGAGCATCTGGGCGGTCGAAGCCAGCGCCATCGCCGCCTCCTCGCCCGAGGAGAAGGGCGCGCTCTATGAGCCGGCGAACGACAAGGTCTACCGCCACCCGACCTTCTACGACATTCCCGACGAAGTGGGGGCGATGTGAGCACCGATCCCAAGTTCGAATTCCTCTGCCGCATGGGTGACAACGCGCTGGTGCTCGGGCACCGCGTCTCGGAATGGTGCGGCGTGGCGCCGGTGCTGGAAGAGGACATCGCGCTGGCGAACGTAGCGCTCGACCTGATTGGCCAGACCCAGCTTTGGCTGGGACTCTCGGGCGAGGTCGAGGGCGCAGGCCGCGACGCCGACAAGCTCGCCTTTCACCGCGATGTCTGGGACTTTCGCAATGTCCTGCTGGTGGAACAGCCCAACGGCGATTTCGGCCAGACCATGATGCGGCAGTTCCTGTTCGACGCATGGCATTTGGCGCAGTTGACCGCGCTGATCGACTCTAGCGACAAAGAGATCGCCGCCATCGCCGAAAAATCGGCGAAAGAGGTGACCTATCATTTGGAGCGGTCCTCCGACACGGTGATCGGCCTTGGTGACGGGACCGAGGAAAGCCACCGCCGGATGCAGGCGGCTCTCGACCTGCTTTGGCCCTATGTGGGTGAGATGTTCATCAGCGATGATGTTGACGCCGCCATGGCCGAAGCCGGTATCGCCCCCGATCCGGCGAGCATGCGCAAAAGCTACGACCAACTGGTCGGCGACACGCTGGCGGCGGCGACCCTCAGTAAGCCCGAGGACGACTTTGCCCATAGGGGCGGGAAAAGCGGCGCGCGGCACAGCGAACATCTGGGCCATATGCTGACCCAGATGCAGTGGCTGCAACGCGCCTACCCGGACGCCACATGGTGAAACCCGCCCCCCACAGCCGGCCCGCCCCCGCGCCGGTGCCGGGGGTGGTGCGCGGGTCCCCCTCGCGCGGCCCCGCCCGCGGCGAGAAGCCGTCGGTCAAGACGGTCTGGGCGTGGCTCTCCGCGATCCCGGACCCCGAGATCCCGGCGATTTCGCTCACCGATCTGGGCATCATCCGCGATGTGGCATGGCAGGGCGACACGCTGGTCGTCACCATCACACCGACCTATTCGGGCTGCCCGGCTACCAGCATCATCAACCTCGACATCGAGACGGCGCTGCACGGCCACGGGATCGAAAAGCTGGAGTTGAAACGCCAGCTCTCCCCGCCTTGGACCACCGAATGGATGAGTGACACCGGCCGCGCCAAGCTTGAAGCCTACGGCATCGCGCCGCCCCGCCCCGCCGGCGGGCCGCAGCACTGCCCGCACTGCCAATCGAAAGCGGTGGAGCGGATCAGCCAGTTCGGCTCGACCCCCTGCAAGGCGCAATGGCGGTGCTTGGACTGCCTTGAACCCTTTGACTATTTCAAATGTATCTGAGGCCCCGATGAGCCAGTTCCACCCCCTCACCGTCACCGACATTCATCACACCATCCGCGATGCCGTGGTGCTGACGCTGAAGCCGGAAGACCCCGAAGCCTTCGCCTTCACCCAAGGCCAGTACCTGACCTTCAAGCAGGATTTCGACGGCACCGAGTTGCGCCGCAACTATTCGATCTGCGCCGGTCTCGACGACGGCGAGCTGAAGGTCGGCATCAAGCGCGTCGATGGCGGGGCCTTCTCGACCTATGCCAATACCGAGCTTAAGGTCGGCGACGTGCTGCACGCCATGCCGCCGCAGGGCAAGTTCTACACCCCGATCGAGCCGGAGGTGGCGAAGAACTACCTCGGTTTCGCGGGGGGCTCGGGCATTACCCCGGTGCTGTCGATCCTGAAAACCGTGCTGATACGCGAGCCGCAGTCGACCTTCACGCTGGTCTATGCCAACCGCGCGGTGAACACGATCATGTTCCGCGAGGAACTCGAAGACCTTAAGAACCGCTACATGGGCCGCCTGACGGTGATCCACATCCTCGAATCCGGGCAGGACATGGAGCTTTTCGAGGGCCGCGTTGACCAGGACAAATGCGATGCGCTGTTTAAGCATTGGATTCAGATCGACAACATCGACACCTCCTTCATCTGCGGGCCGGAACCGATGATGCTGGCCATCGCCGAGGCGCTGAAGACCAATGGGCTGACCGACGAGCAGATCAAGTTCGAACTCTTCAGCGAAAGCCAGCAGGGCCGTCTGGCGAAACAGGAAATGGCCAAGCGCAGCGAGGGCCAGAAGGGCACCGAGATCACCGTCATCATCGACGGCGCGCGGCGTAGCTTCACCATGCAGAAGGGGCAATCGGTGCTCGAAGCCGCGCTGGAGAACGGGCAGGAGGCGCCGTTTTCCTGCAAGGCCGGGGTCTGTTCGACCTGCATGGGCAAGGTGCTGGAAGGCGAGGTCGAGATGATCTCGAACCACGCGCTGGAGGATTACGAAGTCGAACGCGGCTACGTGCTGACCTGCCAGTCCTACCCGCTGAGCGACACGCTCGTCATCGACTACGACACCCACTGAAGGAGCCGACATGCGCGATATTCACAGTTACGCCGCCGGCGAATGGCTGGCCCCCGGGGCCGGCGCCCGCAGTATCGCCAGCGCCATCACCGGCGAGGTGATCGCGCAGGCCGGCAACGACGCGCTCGACGCGGGTGCCATGCTGGGCTTTGCCCGCGAACACGGCGGTCCCGCCCTGCGGGCCATGACCTTCCATGACCGCGCACGGATGCTGAAGGCGCTGGCGCTGCATCTGATGGAGCACAAGCAAGCGCTCTATGACCTGAGCTACGACACCGGGGCCACGCTCTCGGACCACAAGATCGACGTGGATGGCGGCATTGGCACGATGCTGGTCTTCGCCTCCAAGGGCCGGCGCGAGATGCCGGACGCCCATGTCTACCTCGACGGCGCGCCCGAACAACTGGGCCGCGAGGGGCAGTTCATGGGGCGGCATATCTGCACCCCGCTGCAGGGCGTGGCCGTGCATATCAACGCCTTCAACTTCCCGGTCTGGGGCATGTTGGAGAAACTGGCGCCGACGCTGCTCGCCGGCGTGCCGGCAATCGTGAAACCGGCCACCGCCACCTGCTATGTCACCGAGCATTGCGTGCGTCTGATGCTGGACAGCGGGCTGCTGCCGAAGGGTGCTTTGCAATTCGTGAGCGGCGGCTTGGGCGACATGCTCGATTTGCTCGGCTGTCAGGATGCCGTGGCCTTCACCGGCTCCGCCGACACCGCGCTGAAGCTGCGTGGCAATCCGAAGCTCATGGAAAACTCCGTGCGCTTCACCTCTGAACAAGACAGCCTGAATGCTTCCGTCCTCGGCCCCGATGCCGTGCCGGGGACGCCCGAATTCGACCTTTTCGTCAAGGAAGTGCAGCGCGAGATGACCGCCAAGGCGGGGCAGAAATGCACCGCCATCCGCCGTATCATGGTGCCGCAGGCGCAGGTCGACGTGGTGATCTCAGCCCTGTCCGAGCGCCTTGCAAAGACCACCATCGGCGATCCGCGGGCCGAGGACACGCGCATGGGCGCGCTGGTCTCGGGCAGTCAGAAACGCGATGTGTTGGAGAAGGTCGGGCTGCTGAGCGCCGAGGCCGAGCGCGTTTTCGGCGACCCCGACAACTTCACCGTGAAGGGCGCCGACCGCGACAAGGGCGCCTTCCTGCCGCCGATGCTGTTCCACTGCGCCGACCCCGACGCCGCCGAGCGCGTGCATGACACCGAGGCTTTCGGCCCGGTTTCCACCCTCATGCCCTACCGCGATCTCGCCCATGCGAGCGCGCTTCTGAACCGCGGCCAAGGCTCGCTCGTTGCCTCCCTCATCACCAACGACGGCGAAGTCGCGCGCGAGTTGACGATGGGCTCCGCGGCCTTCCACGGACGGCTCTACTTCAACAACCGCAAATCTATGGGCGAGGCCACCGGCCATGGCTCCCCGTTGCCGCATATGGTGCATGGCGGCCCGGGCCGCGCGGGCGGCGGCGAGGAGTTGGGCGGCGTGCGCGGCGTGATGCATTACATGCAGCGCACCGCCGTGCAGGGCAGCCCCGACATCCTCACCGCCATCGGCAAGCAATGGGTGCCCGGCGCGGAAGAGATCACCGACCGCGCACATCCCTTCACCCGTCGCTTCACCGAGCTTGATCTGGGCGAGACTTTCCATTCGCCCACCCGCGAGGTCACGCTCGAGGATATCGAGACCTTCGCCCATTTCACCGGCGATACCTTCTATGCCCACATGGATGACGAGGCCGCCGCCGCGAACCCCTTCTTCCCGGGGCGCGTGGCGCATGGCTATCTGCTGCTGAGTTTCGCCGCGGGGCTTTTCGTGCAGCCCGACCCCGGCCCCGTGCTGGCCAATACCGGCCTCGACAACCTACGCTTTCTTGAGCCTGTCTCGGCCGGGGACAGCATCAAGGTGCGGCTCTCGGTCAAGCACAAGACACCGCGCAACGAAGAATACGGCGAGGTGCGCTGGCATGTGACCCTCACCAACCAGCGTGAGGAAGCGGTCGCCGAATACGACCTGCTGACGATGAATGCCGTCTGACCACGCCCCCTCGGTCGTCGCGGCACTCGCTGGCCTTGGCGGTCAGCGGGTTTGGTCGCTGATGGTCAGCCTTTTCGGCGATCTGGCGCAGGGACAGGGTAATGCGATCGACGGACCGGTGCTGTCGCAGATCATGTCCGCGCTCGACGTGCGGCCCGAGGCGAGCCGCGTGGCGCTGCACCGGCTGCGCAATGACGGCTGGCTGCAGTCGCACAAGGTGGGGCGGATCAGCCAACACAGTCTGACCGCCCAAGGCCGCGCGGAAAGCGCCGCCGCCAGCCCGCGCATCTACGCCGCAGCGCCGGACCTGACCGAGCCTTGGCAAATGGTATTGACCGAAGAGAACGGACGCGAGACCGACAGTGCCCTGCGCGGCGCGGGTTTCATCGCCGCCCTGCCCCGCGCCTATGTCGGACGGGCCGAGAGCGTCGCGCCCGAAGGCTGCCTTGCCCTGCCCGGCGCGCCGCCGCCCGATTGGCTGCGGCGCGCGGTGGAACCCGCCGAGCTTGAAGCCGACTATGCCGCGCTTTTGGTCGCCCTTACCGGCTTGGATGCCGAACTTCCCGACCCAGAGCAATTCACAGCCCTAGACGTCGCCGTGCTGCGCTGTTTGATCGTACACAATTGGCGGCGATTGGTGCTGAAGCACCCCGCCCTGCCCGGTGGGCTGATCCGCCCCGAGTGGCCCGGCTACCAGTGTCATCTACTCGTCGACCGCCTGCTACATCGCTACCCGCGCCCCGCATTGCGGGATCTGGCCGCCGCCTGACGCAGCGCAAAGCCCTGCTTTCCCATGCCGGACAAGCAGGATATAGACGTGCTCATGACAAATTTCCTCTATCAGAACGACCTGCCGAATGACCTCGACCTTGGGCCGATGGTCGCGATTGATTGCGAAACGATGGGGCTGCATCCGCATCGCGACCGGCTCTGTGTCGTGCAGCTTTCGGGCGGCGATGGTCACGCGCATCTGGTGCAGGTCGCCAAGGGCCAGACCGAGGCGCCGAACCTCTGCGCGCTGCTGGAGAACCCTCATGTGCTGAAGCTGTTCCACTATGGCCGCTTCGACATTGCCGCAATGCTCAACACCTTTGGCGCCACCGCGACGCCGGTCTATTGCACCAAGATCGCCAGCCGACTGGTGCGCACCTATACCGACCGGCACGGGCTGGCGAAGCTTTGCCAAGAACTTCTGAGCGTCGATATTTCGAAACAGCAGCAATCCAGCGATTGGGGGGCCGAAGATCTGACCCAAGCGCAGATCGACTATGCCGCCTCTGACGTGCTTTACCTGCACCGGCTGCGCGATGAACTTAACAAACGCCTGATACGCGAAGGCCGGATGGACATGGCGCAGGCCTGTTTCGATTTCCTGCCCATGCGCGCCCGGCTGGATCTGGAGGGATGGCCGGACACGGACATCTTCGCACACGCATGAACACACCTTTCCTCGACACCGCCCGCCGGGTGATCCGCTGCGAAGCCGACGCGCTGACGCTCTTGGCCGACAACCTCGATGACCGCTTTCGCGCCGCGGTTGACCTGATGCGCACCTGCAAGGGCCGCGTGATCGTCACCGGCATCGGCAAATCGGGCCATATCGGCAATAAGATCGCGGCGACGCTGGCCTCCACCGGCACGCCCGCGCAATTCGTCCACCCGGCCGAAGCGAGCCACGGCGATCTAGGCATGATCACCGCCGCCGATGTGGTGCTGGCAATCTCCAACTCCGGCGAAGCGCCCGAGCTTGCGAACCTCATCGCCTATTCGCGCCGCTACGAGATCCCGCTTATTGGCCTCACCAGCCGCCCCGAAAGCAGCCTTGGCCGCCATAGCGACGTGGTGCTTGAACTGCCCCGCACGGCAGAGGCCTGCGGCACCGGCGTGGTGCCCACCACCTCGACCACGCTGACGCTGGCGATGGGCGATGCCGTGGCCGTGGCGTTGATGGAAAACCGCGCCTTCACCGCCGAGCATTTCCGCGACTTCCACCCCGGCGGCAAGCTGGGCGCAAGGCTGAGCCGCGTGGCCGATCTGATGCATGTGGGCGATAAGCTGCCGCTGGTCACCGCCGACGCCCCGATGCCCGAGGCGCTGAGCGAGATCAGCCGCAAGGGCTTTGGCGTGGTCTGCGTCACCGATGCGGAAGGCGCGCTGGCCGGGATCATCACCATGGGTGACCTCGCCCGGCATTTGGATGGCTTGATGACCATGACCGCCCGCGATGTCATGACCCCCTCGCCCGTGACCATCACCCCCGACGAATTGGCCGAAAAGGCCGTGGGCGTGATGAACAGCCGCAAAATCACCTGTCTTATCGTGACCGACCCCGCGCAGAACGACGGCAAATCGCCCATCGGCCTGCTGCATATCCACGACTGCCTGCGCGTCGGGCTGGGGTGACGCCGGATGAAGGGGGATCGCCACTCTCGTGTCGTGTCGTGGCTGAAAGTGCTCTTTCCGCTAATCGCGCTGGCGCTGCTATCGACCCTGTTCCTGCTGTCGCGGGCGATTGAACCGCAGGCCGTGATCCCTTTCGCGGACAAAGAGGTTCAGGAACGGCTGCGCGACCAGCAGATCACCGGCCCTTTCTATTCCGGCACCACCGCGGATGGCGATCTAATCTCTTTCTCTGCCGAAAAGCTGACCACCCCCGGCGGGGAGACCGGCACCAATGAGGCCGAAGACATCAAGGCGACGCTGGACCTAGAAGGCGGCTCCAAAATCACGCTGCACTCCAACAGCGGGCGGTTCGACACCGGCGCAGAGGCGGCGGAACTGGCGGGCAATGTGCGGGTTAGCACCTCAACCGGCTACGAAATCCTGTCCGAGCGGATGATCTCGAACCTCACCACGCTGGACCTGCAATCGCCCGGCCCGGTGCGCGCCACCAGCCCCGCGGGTGAGATCACCGCCGGCAGCATGGCCATCACCAACCGGCAGAACAGCGCCGGATCGCAATTGCTTTTCACAAAGGGTGTGAAACTGATATACACCCCGCAAGCAACGAAAGAGTAACTGCCTTGAGACACTTGTTTATTTTGATGCTGCCGCTGTTTTTCGCGCTGCAGGCCGCCCCTGTCTCTGCACAATCTGCCAATGTCGCCTTCGGCGCGCTTGAGCAAGACACCAGCCAACCCGTCGAAGTGACCGCCGATAACCTGTCGGTCGACAATGCCACGGGCACCGCCGTCTTCACGGGCAATGTATTGATTTCTCAAGGCGAAATGACCCTTTCTGCCGGTAAGGTTGAGGTCGTCTATCGCGCCTCGGATCAGGGCATTGCCAAGCTGGAGGCCACCGGCGGCGTGGTCTTGGTCGCGGGGGAGGACGCCGCTGAATCGCAGCGCGCCGATTACGACATCGACGCCGGCACCTTGGTGATGCGCGGCGATGTGCTGATGACCCAAGGCCCCAGTGCGCTGAGCGCGCAGGAAATGACGGTGAACCTGAACGACGGCACGGCGCAGATGTCGGGCGGCGTGAAGACCATTTTGCAGCCCGGCAGCGACAACTGATGCCGCCCGAGCTGAAAGTCGCCGGGGGCGATTCCGGCCTGCGCATTCAACATCTGCGCAAGTCTTACCGCAAGAAAGCGGTGATCCGCGACTTTTCGATGGCGCTTGACCGGGGGGAGGTCGTGGCGCTTTTGGGGCCGAACGGCTCAGGCAAGACGACGACATTCTACGCGGTGGCCGGTCTGGTCACGCCCGAGGGCGGGCGCGTCACGGTGGACGGCAAAGACGTGACCACCCTGCCGATGTACCGCCGCGCGCAGCTTGGCATCGGCTATCTGCCGCAGGAGATGAGCATTTTTCGCGGGCTGTCGGTGCAAGACAACATCAGCGCAATCCTCGATATCCGGGTCAAACACCGCCACCAGCGCCGCGAGCGGCTGGAAGAGTTGCTGACCGAATTTTCCATCGAACACCTGCGCCGCGCACCTGCCCTGGCGCTATCGGGCGGGGAACGACGCCGGGTGGAAATCGCCCGCTGTCTGGCCGCCAACCCGAACTATCTGCTGCTTGATGAACCCTTTGCCGGGGTCGATCCAATCTCGGTCGGGGACATCCGGCAACTGGTTGCCGACCTCAAGAAACGCGGCATCGGGGTGCTGATCACCGACCACAACGTGCGCGAAACCCTAGAGATCGTGGACCGCGCCTATATTCTGCATGAGGGCAAAGTTCTGATGTCCGGAACGCCCGAAGAAGTTGTGCAAAACGAGAATGTCCGCCGCGTCTACCTTGGCGATAATTTCCGTATTTCCTAAGACTTAGCGCGTTTTTCCGGGCCTGCCAGCCCTCGGCGAAGCCTTGCTCGCATGATGCGGAAAACCGCTCTGATTGTAGCGATAAAAGGATGGCGCGCGCATCGGCGCCATTGACTTTCAAACCGAAACGCGGCCTCATTGAGCTATGGTGACATCGCGTTCCTGTTTGATCCTGCATCGCCCTTCCCGCGAAGGAACGGTCAAAATCATCCTGGTCGCAGCGCCATTCCTCCATATCTGAAAGTTGTCGCGCTCCACGCATGTGGACCGTTTGGCAATGTTCGGAACAAGAAAGACAAGGAGACGATATGCGGTATCAGATCAGTGGCAAACAGATCGACATTGGCGACGCGCTTCGGACACATGTCCGGACCGAACTGGACGAGGCGGTCAGCAAATATGCCGAACGCCCGACAGATGCGATGGTGGTGTTTTCCAAAACGGGCCACGAATTTGCCTGCGAGGCGACCGTGCATCTTTCCACCGGTCTCAATGCGTCGGCCAAGGCCAAGGCGACAGAGATCTACGCCGCCTTCGACAGCTGCTGCGAAAAGATGGAGAAGCAGCTGCGCCGCTACAAGCGCCGCCTGAAGGACCATCACAAAGAACGTGCCGAACCGGTTGAACTTCTGGGGGCGTCCTCCTATATCCTCGCGTCAGACAGCGATTCAGATGCGCAGGAACCTGATACCCTCCAACCCATGATCATTGCAGAGATGCAGACGAAGGTGCCAACTTTGTCTGTCGGCGAAGCGGTGATGCAGATGGAATTGTCGGGCGATCCGGTGCTATTGTTTCGCAAGGAAGGCCAGGAAGGGATGAATGTCGTGTACCGCCGCGAAGACGGCAACATCGGCTGGATCGACCCTTCGTAACCCACGGCGGTAACTTCCGCCACAGAGCAGGGCGAGCGGAATGGATTTCGGCAAACTCCTCAAGCCAGAGGCCGTGAAGGTTTTGACTTCGGCTTCGAGCAAGAAGCGTCTGATGCAGGATATCGGCGAACTCGCCCAGCAAGCCTATGGGCTGCCGGCCGGCCAAGTGGTGGACGCGCTGATGACGCGCGAAACCCTCGGGCCGACCGGTGTCGGCCATGGCGTTGCCCTGCCCCACGCGCGGATGGACGGGATCGACAAGGTCGTCGGTGCCTTCGTCTTGCTGGACAAGCCGATTGATTTCTCCTCGGTCGACCGGCAACCGGTCGACGTGGCCTTTGCCCTCTTCGCCCCCGAAGATGCGGGGGTGGAGCACCTCAAAGCATTGGCACTGGTGGCCCGCACGCTGCGCGACACCAGCATCTGCACCAAGTTGCGGTCGAACCCCGACCCGGCCACGCTTTACACCATCCTGACCGAAGACAAGGCCGATAAGGCGGCTTGATTTTGGGGCGCATGATCTTGGGCCGCCTGACCTTACGCTAGACGGCGACCGGTTCCGGCTCTGGCGGGGTCGGCTTTGCGCGTTTCGCTTTCTTCTCTCCCAGCATCAACATCGCCGGGGTCACCACCAGCGTCAGCACCGTGGCAACCACCAGACCGCCCGCAATGGCCGAGCTTAGTTCGGTCCACCATTGGGTGGAAGGCGCGCCATAGACGATCTCGCGCGTGAAGAAGTTGATGTTGAGGCCGATCACCATGGGCATCAGACCAAGCGCCGTGGTGACCGACGTCAGCACCACGGGCCGCAAACGCTGCGCCCCGGTGCGCAGCGCAGCCTCTAGCGGCGACAGCCCCAGTTTCTTGAGATCGTTATAGGTATCAATCAGAACGATATTGTTGTTCACCACGATCCCCGCCAGCGCGATGACCCCGATGCCCCCCATGACCACCCCGAAGGGCCGTCCGGTAATCAGCAGGCCAAAGAGCACGCCGGCGATCGAAAAGACGATGGCCGACATGACGACGAAGGCTTGGTAAAAGCTGTTGAATTGGATCACGAGGATCACGAACATCAGGAAAATCGCGGTGATGAAGGCGCCGACGAGGAAGATCATCGATTCCTGCTGGTCCTCCGCCTCCCCGGCGAAAGAGGCTTCGACACCCGGCGGCAAGTCCATCGCGTCAATCGCGCTGCGCAGCGCGACGGTCTGGTCGTTCACCAAGACGCCCGGCGCGACATTGGCCTCGATCGTGACCACCCGCTCTTGATCCACCCGCGTGATCGTGCCGGTCCGCGGACTAGGCTCGAAAGTCACGAAGTTCGAGATCGGCACCAGCCCTGCGGAGGTCGGCACGCGCAGCGATTGCAACTCTTCCAGCGTACGCTCATCGGAGGGGAAGCGCACATTGATGTCGATGGAACCCTCGGCATCGTCAGGCCGGTAATCCGCCACGGTGATGCCCCGCGTCAGCAGTTGCACCGCCTGCCCCAGGGTCGAAATATCGGCCCCGAACCGCGCGGCCTCGGACCTGTTCACCGCGATGCGCCATTCCACCCCCGGCAGGGGGCGCGAGTCGGTCACATCGGTGAAACCGCCGATATCGGCCATCTTCTCGCGAATCTGATCCACCACCTGCTGCTGCACCTGCGGGTCATGCGCCTCGATCCGCAAGTTGACGGGTTTGCCCGCCGAGGGGCCGTTCGATGCGGTCTGCACCTGCACGTCGATCCCCGGAATGGCCGCCATCTCGGTCCGGATTTCCTCGCCAATGATGGCGGCGGGGCGGCGTTCGTCCCATTCGGTGAACTCAACCTGAATGGTGCCGATCAGATCGGCACTGTCGCGGTTGCTGCTGCCGGTGCGGGCATAGACGCTCGCGATCTCGTCATAGGCAAAGAGGCGCTGTTCGACCTGCCGCACCAGCGCATCTTGTTCGTAGATCGAGAAGTTGTCCCGCGCGCGCACCTGCACCTGCGCAAAATCAGGCTCTACATCGGGGAAAAAGGTGATCCCATTGCCGAATTGCGCATAGGCCGTAAAGCCGCCCATCAGCATGGAGATGGCAAGGATCAGGGTCATCCACGGGCGCAGGATGGCGAATTGCAGCAGTTTGACATAGCCGCCGGTAAAGCCCTTCAGGTCACGCGGGTCGCCCTGTTCGGCGGCATGGAGCGTCGCCTTATCCTTGGCCGATTGCGGGGGGCGCTTGCCGATAATCCCGCCGACGACGGGGATAAAGACCAGCGCCATGAAAAGCGATGCGGTCAGGGTCAGGATCACCGTGATGGGCAGGAATTTCATGAACTCCCCCACCGTGCCGGTCCAGAACAGCAGCGGGAAAAACACGCTGAGTGTTGTCGCCGTCGAGGCGATGATAGGCCATGCCATGCGCTTGGCGGCGTGGGCATAGGCGGCGCGGGGCGAATGCCCCTCTTGCAGGCGGCGGTCGGCCAGTTCGGTGGTCACGATAGCCCCGTCCACCAGCATCCCCACCACAAGGATCAGTGAAAACAGCACCACGAGGTTCATCGTGTAGCCCATAACCCAAAGCGCCGTGACCCCGGCCAAGAAGGCCCCCGGAATGGCCAAGCCCACCAGCAGGGCCGAGCGGACGCCCAAGGCCCAGACGATCACGATCATCACAAGGATCACCGCCGCGATAACATTGGCCTCAAGATCGCTGAGCATGTCTTGGACCTGCTCGGATTCGTCTTGGGTGTATTTGACGGTGATGCTGTCGGGCCATTCCGCGCGCATCTCGTCAATCAATTCGCGCACCGCCGCGACTGTCTCGATAATATTCGCGCCCGAGCGTTTCTTGATCTCAAGCGCCAGCGCGGGCTGGCCGTCGATACGGGCGAAGCCAGTCGGGTCTTTGAAGGTTCGACGGATCGTGGCGACATCGGCAAAGGTCACCACCGTATCGCCGCGCACCTTGATCGGCAGCGACATGACATCTTCGACATTCTCGATCAGCCCCGGCACCTTGAGCACCAGCCGCCCCGCGCCGCTTTCAATCGCCCCCGCCGCGATCAGGCGGTTGTTGCGGTTGATCTGGCTGATCAGCTCTTCGAAAGAGATGTTGTAGGTCTCAAAGACCGTGGGGTCGATCAGCACCTCCAAAAGCTCGGTCCGCTCCCCCCCGACATCGACTTCAAGCACGCCGGACAGCCCTTCGATCGCGTCCTTCAGCTCTTCGGAAATGGAGTTGAGCGTCCGTTCCGGCACCGGGCCAGAGAGGATCGCGGTCAGGATCGGGAAGAGCGCCGTGTTGATCTCGGTCACGACCGGATCGGTGGCGTCCTCGGGCAGGTCCGACTTGGCCCGGTCCACGCCCTCGCGCACCTTGTCGAGCGCCTCATCGGAATCGAACCCCGGCTCGAACTCCAATTGCACCGAGGCATGGCCCTCGGCCCCGTTCGAGGTGATCTGTTTCAACCCGGTGATGGCGCTGAGTTCGGTTTCAAGCGGCTCAACGAGCAGCCGCTCGCTGTCCTCGGGCGAGATGCCTTCGAGAGAGGTCGAGACATAGAGCGTCGGGATCGGAATCTCGGGCGAGCTTTCCTTGGGGATGCCGACATAGGCATAGGCCCCGACCGCCAAGATCATCACCAAGCTCAGGATCACCACGCGGGCGCGGCTGAAAGCGGCGTCGATCAGCGTGTTCATTCCACTTGCTCCGGCTGGGCGGCTTCGGCGCTGCCGGTGATCTGGCCATCGCCGCTCGGCTGGTCTTCCAACTCGTCAATCTCGGGCACACCCGCCGTGGGCTGTGCTTCCCCTTCGTTGTCGCCACCGGTTTCGGGCTGCGGATTGACCGTCTCCCCGTCGTTGACGAAACCCTGCCCGATGGTGATGATCTGGGCCTGATCCGGCAGGCCCGCGATCCAGATGCCATCGGTCTGCGCGCGCACGATGGCGATCTTGTTAAAGACAACCTTATCGTCATCGTTCACCGTTTTGACGCCCAAGGTGCCATTGGTGTCCAAGGATAGGATCGCCGGAGAGACGAAATGCGCGCGGGTCTCGCCCGTGGGGATGCGCACGCGGGCCGAAATGCCCGCGGGGATCGCACCATCAGCGTTTTCGACCCTGACTTCGGCGGTAAAGGTCCGGGTTTCGGCGCTGGCACTGCTTGAAACGAACTGCACCTTGCCCTGCGCCTCTGCCCCGGTGATGAAGACGACCTCGGCCGTTTGACCCTCTTTAATGTCTTTAAGCGACTGCTGGGGCACCTGCACTTGGATCGTCAGCGGCGTGTTGTCGACCAGACGCGCGATTTCCTCACCGGTCGACACGAACTCTCCCGCTGAAATATCGAGCATCTCTAGCCGGCCGGGAAAGGGGGCGCGGATTTCGGTGTTGTTCAGCGCCTCTTCGGCGGCGGTGACCGAGGCTTGGGCGGCGGCCAACGTCGCGCGCGCTTGGCTCACGCGGTCCACGGTCGACACGCCGCGGTCCAGCAGCGCTTGGGCGTTGTCGTATTCGCGCTGTGCGCGGCTCAACTCCTCACGCGCGCGGGCCAAATCGGAATCGCGCGCCGTGGTGCTGAGCCGCGCGATCAACGCGCCCGCTTCGACCGCATCGCCCTTGGCGACCAAAACCTCGGCGATCTCCCCACCCGCTTCGGCGCGGACCATCGTATCGCGGTCCGGCAGGGCCTGCCCTTCAGCTACGAAGACCTGCGTCACGCTGTCCGCCTGAGAGCCGCGCACGGCCACCGTCACCGCTTCGGGAGCAATGGGCGCAGGCGCGGCTTCCTCGGTCTCTTCGGAGGGGATGATATAGCCGCTGCCCATCCAAAGAGCGATCAACAGCGCGATCCCACCGGCGATGAACTTCGACCGTTTCGAGCCGGCATCGCTGTCGAATGAAAGCGTCTGGCGCTCTTGAGATGTGTCACTCATTGATCGAACTCCATCACCGCGACCCCGTGATCGGGCCGCGCGTCAATTCTTGGGCTTGCTCACCCGGGTTGCTACGTCATCAAGCGCGGCGCTGATCGTGTCATAGAAGGCCGCGAAAGTATCGAGCCTTTGGCGCACCCCTTCGGCCTCTTCGGGCAGCTTGCGGATCGTATCGTTAATCTCGGATTTGGCGTGGCGGGTCCCTGCCAGCGCGTATTTCGTCATGGCGGCATAGGCGTCATCGGCGAGTTGGAAGTAGTCCTGCCGGTCGCCGGTCTTGTTCACACGCCGGATCAACCCCCGCTCTTCGAGCAGACGGATAGAGGTGCTGATCGTGGCGCGGCTCACGGAAAGGCGGCGCGACAGCGCGCCGAAGGCAATCGGCTCGCCCTCGAAAACCAGCATTGCAAAGACCTGCCCCGCCATGCGCGGCAACCCTTCGCCCATGGCAACGACGCCCATGCGGGTGATGAAGTCATCGCGGACTTGGTCGATTTGGTCAGTGCTATCCATCATTCCCCGTCCACGGCAGGCGCGTTGACGGTAGATAGACAAGGCGGGGCACAAATCAAGACTATTCAGAATTTTCCGAACAGACGGAACAACGCGCGTCGCCGGTAGCCCCGGCGCTCGACCCTACTTCAACCCGTTCCGGGCGATATAGCGAGCCAGATCAAGGACGAGTTGCCCCCGCGCCGCGGCGATGGCGTTTGCGCCACCTTCGGGATTGAACGGCACGCTGAGGTCAAACAGGCCCGACCGCTCCCGCCGGTCATCGCGGACGGCCACGAAATACTGACCGGAGGCGCGGAACTCCCCCGATTCGGTGGCCACCAGTTCGGCAAAGCGCACTTCGAGGCTGGCATCGGGGAAGGCCTCGAACGGCCAAGGCTCAGACGCGATGCGCCGCCCCGTCATCCGCGCAAGGTTCTGGCTAAGCTCCAGCGCCACGGCCCGTTCGGGCGCATCGGCCCAAAGCACATCGGTCGAGCTGACCAGACGGCCATCGGCCAATTGCACCGAAATCTCTTCGGCGGCGGCGTAGGTCGGCAAAGACACGTCGCGCACTTCGACAGAGCTGAAGGCGATGGAGGTCTTCTCTGTCACCGCCGGGGCGCGGACGGGGAAACGTTCAGCCGTGCCGCCACAGGCCGCCAAGGCTGCCAGCAGGCCGAGGGTGATCAAGGGTCTTGCAAATGTCATGCGTTACCGTCCCAGCAATAGAGAATTGGGGTTACGTTCGATGGTCCGCGCCAAAGATGCAAGGGCATCGGCGGCTTTCTGGATGTCGCGCAGGGTGCGCTCGGCGCTGCGGCTGAGCTGTTCACCTTGGTTATAGCCTTCGATGGTGCGGCTGGCTTGGGCAAAAAGCGCGGTCAAACGCTCGACCACCTGCGGCAGGTCTTGGGCCGAGAGGGCGATATTGTCCGCGGCGTTGCGGGCCGAGGCCAAGGTGCGGTTCACATTCTCAACCGCGCCGCCTTCGCGCAGCTCTTCCAATGTGGCGTTCAATTCGTCCAAGGCGCGTTTCAATGCGCCCGGCAGGGCCACCGCATCTTCGGTACCGATCACCGCATCGGCGGATTCGGTGAGGTCGGTGAGTGCGACGACCAGTTCTTCGACCTCAAGCGTTTCGGCCTTGGCCGCCACCGCCTGAATGCGCGCCACCAACTCAGGCACGCCTTCGACCGAGGAGGACACCGCATTGGCCGCATCCGAAGCGCCCTCAAGCGCGTCGGAAAGCCGTTCGGCAATCCGCTCTTCCTCAAGCTGGGCCACCAATTCTTCGATCCGCACCAGCGTGCCGTTCAGGGCGACAGGCACGTTCTTGACCTCTTCGGAAGAGACCAGCCCGGTCAATTCACCCAAAAGGGTGCGCACGTCCTGCGGGGTTTCGCGCAGGTCTTCGTCCGACACGAAAGCCTCTGCCGAATTGAGGAAGGTGATCGCGCTGTTGAGCAATTCTTCGATCGGCAGGCTGTTGATGCGGGTAAAGACCCCTTCGACCGTGGCCGCGGCATCAGAGACATCGCTTTCCGTGGTCGGCATCAGCGCAAGGCCATTCTCCGTCTCGTTCAAGGATGCCTCGGGTGCGTCTTCGACGGCCACGAACTCAACCTTCAAACCACCCGTCAACAGGCTGGCCGAGGCCAGCCGCGCGCGCAGCCCGTCTTCCACACGTTCCTTCAGGAAGGCCAAAGCCGCTTCGGCGGTCACATCATCCTGCATCCCCAGATGCGCCGGTTGGATCGACAAGATGGCGTTCAGCCGGACGCGGCTGTCGCCGAACCGTTCGAAATCCACCAGCCCCGAGAGGGTCTCGACCTCGCCGATCTCCAGCCCGCTCATCTCAACCGGGGCGCCGACAATTAGACCCGAAATATTGTCGTCGAACACGACGCTCAGTTTCAGCGGATCGACTTCGGAGGCGTTAAAGACAGAGTTCCGCGCGGTTTCCTTGTCGGGGTAAATTTCAAACACCGTGCCGTCAGACACCTGCGCCCCGCCCGAGACGAAAGTGTCAAAGGTGATGCCGCCGCCGACGAGGGTCGCCAACGACGAAAAGTCGATCTCGGCCCCCGCGGGGCCAATGTTGACGCTAAAGCCCGATGCATCCCAAAAGCGGGTGGATTCATTGATCAACTGGCGGTGCTCTTCGAAAATCAGTGCCTCGACAATGGCGTAGTTGCCGCGCGGGGCGATCTTGGCATAGCCGACGCGGCCCACTTCGATGCCCTTGTAAAGGATCGGCGCATTGTCGGTCAGATGCCCGTTCGCGGTGGAGCGGAAGGCAATCTCAAGCCCGCCTTGGCCGCCGCGGATCAACGGCTCGGTCGACGATCCCTGAAAGCGCTCTGCCGCGGGGCCGACCTGTTGGTCCCACGACCCTTCGATATAGACACCGCTCAGCACCGTGCTGAGACCGGTGATGCCCTGTGCGGTGACTTCGGGCTGCACGACCCAGAAGACCGCGCCATTGTCGATATAAGGCGCCACGTCCTTGTCGACGCGAATATGCGCCGTCACTCGATCCAAACCCGAGGTGAAGCCGACCTTCTCGACCACCCCGACCGTCACATCGCGAAAGCGCAATTCGGTCTCTCCGGCAGAGATACCCGCGCCCTCTTCAAATTCCACGACGATCACCGGGCCGCGTTCGCTGTAAGAGCGATAGGCCACGAAAAGCGCCACGATCAAGGCGAGGATCGGGATGATCCAGATCACCGAGGCCCCGCTGAGAAACATCTTGCGAGTCGGGGAAATCGGTACGTCGGGAGGCGTCTTAGTCATTGGTTTTCAGGCCCTCGTCCTTGGTCTGAGCGTCCCAGATCATGCGGGTATCGAACGCTTGTGCCGCCAGCATGGTAAAGATCACGGAGAGGGCAAAAAAGATGCTCGCGGTACCGGGATTGATGGCGGCCAGTGTCTTGAGTTGCACCAGAGACGACAAAATCGCAACCACAAAGATATCGATCATCGACCAGCGTCCGATGTACTCAACCACTTCGTAAAGGTAATGCCGCTGGCGCTGCGAGGTGACCGAGCGCCGCTTGACGCTGATGGCAAGAAAGGCCACTGCCATGAATTTGGCCAACGGAATGGCGACAGAGGCGAAGAGGATGATCAGGGCGATCCCCCAGTTGCCATATTGCGCCAGTTCCACCGCGCCGCCGATGATCGTGCTTTCCTCGACCTGAAACAGCGTGCGGGTTTTAAGCATCGGATAGGTATTCGCGGGGATGTAGCACATCAGCCCCACCGTCCAGAATGCCCAGACACGCTGAAGGCTCATCCGATCGCGCGAGACCAGCTTGCTGCCACAACGGCTGCAAAGCTCCGTGCCCATCGGCGCGGGCTTGTTACAGCGGGTGCAGGCCACGATGCCCAACTCCCGTGCGCTCACGATGTCTTGGGATGTTCCAGAGAGTTCCATACGGACCAGTTGCATAAGAATCTGTCCTGCGCGATGACGAGGATCACCAACGCGCCGAACATGTAAAACGCGGGGCCAAAGCCCACATCGGCCAGATCGGCCACTTTGACCAGCGCCACGGCACAGCCGATGGCAAAAACCTCGGCCATCGACCAAGGGCGCAGTTCCTCCGACAGGCGAAAGGCGGCGACGGCATGGCGCGCGGGCGGGCGATCCAGCACCACGGGGATCAGCACATAGAGCGTCAGCAGCACCCGCAAGAGCGGGATGAAAAAGATCAGCGCCGCCGTGGCCAGCGACAAGAGGATCATCGGCCCGCCGGAAAAGGCAAGTGCTGCATCCAGCACCGATACCGCGTTGCTGGCCCCCGCCGCGTCGATGGTGAGAAAAGGAAAGACCGCCGCCCCGATAATCAAGACCATGACCGCCACCGCCACGGCGATGATCTGCAACCCGGCGTTTCTGCGGGGCGTGATCAGGGCGGTATGGCACCGCTCACAACTCGCCCGCTCCCCGTGGGCGGGGCGGCGCAGCCGATAGACGGCGTCGCATTGCGGACAGACGATCAATTCGTCCATGGGCAATTCGGCAAGGGGGGTGTCGGGGCGATCCATTCTGAACGCATATATGATGCCGCCCTTTGGCGTATCAACAAATATTCACCGCCCTGTGGCGCATCTGCACCGGCGGATCATCGCCCTCGCGCGAATGTGAGGGGAACAGGCGGCCATGCAGACCGTTGGTCTAGCAGAAATGACAAAGGAGAAAGCAATGACCGATATCACCAATGCAAAGATCCTGATCCTCGCCACCAATGGCTTTGAGCAGTCCGAACTGGAAAAACCCCTGAACGATCTGCGCGACCGCGGCGCCACCGTCCATGTGGCCACTCCCGACGGCAATGAGATCAAGGGTTGGGATGAAGATGACTGGGGCAACACCGTGCCCGCAGACCTCGCCCTTCGGGACGTGAATGTCGACGACTACCAAGGCATCGTGCTGCCCGGTGGCCAGATAAACCCCGACCTGCTGCGCGCCAACGAAGACGCGGTGGCTCTGATCCGCAAGTTCCACGACAGCGGCAAAACCGTCGCCGCCATCTGCCACGCCCCGTGGCTGCTGATCGAGGCGGGCATCATCAAGGGCCGCAAGGCGACCTCCTTCTCCTCCATCGCGACGGATGTGAAGAATGCCGGTGCGCATTACGAAGACAGCGAAGTGGTGGCCGACCAAGGCATCGTGACCAGCCGCTCGCCCGAGGATCTCGACGCTTTCGTCGCCAAGATCGTCGAGGAAATCGAAGAGGGCAAACACGACCGAAAAGCGGCCTGAGCCTTGCCTCTGTGACGAGATTTACCCCCGGTCCTTTGACCGGGGGTTTTTCATGCGCGGTCGCGCGGCAGACCAAGCTCCGCCAGCACAGCATCGGTATCCGCGCCGATGGCCCGTGGGGGGCTGGGCATCTGTGGCGCGGCACCGTCAAACCGCGGCGCTTGGCCTGATTGCAACACGCCATCGACCCTCACCACATTGCCCCGCGCCGCCATCTGCGGATGATCCGGCGCTTCGGAAAAGCTGAGCACCGGGGCCACGCAGGCATCCGAGCCATCGAAATGCGCCGCCCAGTCGTCCCGGGCGCGGGTGGCAAAAATCGCGGTGAAATCGGCGATACGCGCCTCCCATGTCGTCCTGTCGTTCTGGCTCTCGGCAAGCGCCGCAGGCAGGCCCAACTTCTCTAACAAGATCGCGTAGAACTGCGGCTCCAATGCCCCGACCGAGATGAATTTCCCATCCGCACAGGTGTAGCAACGGTAAAACGGCGCGGCCCCGTCGAGCCAATTGGCGGCACGCTTTTCGGTCCACGCGCCTTGGGCCAGCATGCCATGGATCAGCCCCATCATCGCAGGCACCCCATCGACCATCGCGGCGTCGACGACTTGGCCCCTGCCGGTCACCCCGCGTTCGATGACGGCAGCAAGGATGCCGAACAGCAAGAACATCGTTCCGCCGCCGTAATCCGCCACCATGTTCAGGGGCGGCACCGGGGGCGCGTCGGCGTGGCCCATGGCATGAAGTGCCCCTGTTAGAGCCAGATAATTGATGTCATGCCCCGCCGTCTGCGCCCATGGGCCGGTCTGGCCCCAGCCGGTCATGCGGCCATAGATCAGAGCCTCAGGGCAGGCGTCAGGGCCAAGGCCCAAACGTTCCATCACGCCGGGGCGAAACCCTTCGATCAGCACATCGGCAGAAGCGATCAGCGCCTTTGCCGCGGCGATGCCTTCGGCGGTTTTCAGGTTCAACACCACCGACCGCTTGCCGCGCCGGTTGATGTCCGACGGGTCCGCCGGGGCGGCTTTGCGGTCAACCGTAATGACATCCGCACCCAGATCGGCCAGCAGTTGCCCCGCCAGCGGCGCGGGGCCAAGACCGGAAAACTCCACCACCCTAAGCGAGGACAGCGGCCCTTTGCGCGCCGCCCCGCTCATGCTGCCCCCGGCACCAAGACCTGCCGCGCCCCTTCGGTGAAATCCGACAGCGACAGCGCCCATGTCGTGCCGGGCCAGCGCAACTCCATCTCGCGTTTGCGCGGGCGGTAGACAGCGGTGTAAAGCGTGCCAAACCCGGCGTTGAAGGCCGTGGAATAAAGCGGCGGTTTGAGGAAGGCGCCGATGAACTTCTCCTCCGGATCGCGGTGCAGGCGCAGACGTTGTAACAGATAACGCTCCCGTTCGACCGTGGCGGTAAAGCGGGCGTGGCTGATCCACTCAACATTCTCTTGATGATTGGTGGCCACTGCGGCGCGGGTGATCACAGCCGGGCGATCAGGAGCCATCATCGCGGTCAGATAGCGCCGCTTCCGGTCGAGCACGGTGACGTTGTAGCTCATATGTGTGGGCACCCGCGCCAGCACCTCGCCCGCCTCCTGCGCGGTTTCGCAGGTCTGCAAGACATAGCGCAGGATCAGCGGCACGCCGAAGCCTTCGCCCACCACACGTCGCCCGCCAAAGGTCAGCGAGATCGACAGCCCCGCGTCATTCACCCCATCGACCAGCCCCCAGAGCCCGTCGGAAGTGCCCATCACCTGCCGCCCCTGCCAGTTCGTGCGCAGCACCATCGCGTCAAAGGCATTGGGGTTGTAGTCATAGTTGCGCACCATGACCGGCTCTTTCCCCGCCCAGATCGCCTGGGAACAGGCCGAGAGATAAGGCGGTGGGCAGTAAAAACTAAGGAAGCGCGCCGCGTGATCGCCGCCGCCTGCTAGACTGCAAAGCTGGTCATATAGCGGCAGCATCTCGGGCATATGCTGGGCCAGCGCACGGCGGCATTGGGCATAGGTCGGACGCGCGGCCTCCCCCTCCTTCAGCCACCATGCGTGATAATCAGGCCAATAGGCCGCGAAGAGTCCAGCCCATTTCGGGCCGGGCTGGTCTTCGGACAATGCGCGCCAGTACATCGCGGCCTTTCGTCTTGCTACAGGATCTTGAACGCCGGATCAGAAAGCTCTGGACCGGCCGAGGCGGTGGGCAAGGGTTTGCCATCCACGCTGCGTTTGATCCCATGAATCCACTTTTTCGCGCGTTCGTTCAACTGGAAAGACTTGGTCATCGACCGGCCCCGCGTCACGAGGATGCCGATATCCGCGCCCTCGTAGCGGTAATCGCCCGGTTGCAGGATGCGCAGAAAGAAGGCCTCGTTCTCGCTCTCGACCGCGCGGCGGTGATAGTCGAACCGGTCGAAATCGACACTGCCGTCTTCCCGCAGCTTGTAGATCCCGGTCTCGGGCGCTTCGGTGCAGATGTCGACACTGTCTTCGGTGTGTTTGATGACCATCTGGCTCCAGCCGTCGATATTGTCCGGATCGGCCCAGCGGGCGTTCAGCTCATCCACGTCGAGGGTGAACTTCTTGCGGCTGAACTCCAGCAAGTGGAACAAGAACAGCGGCGCGTCGGCATGGGCGAAGGCCGCGTGGTTGGTCATGGAACTCGCGCCGGTGATCCGCGGGTTCAACTCGCCCAGCCACAAGTCGCCGGTCTTCTTGTCGATCAGGAAGTCGAGCTCGAAATAGCCGCGATAGCCCTCTTTCCGCAACTGCTCGCCGAACTTGAAGGTCAGATCGCGGGCCTTCTCCCGCACCTTGGGCGGGAAGGCGGTGGCGAGGATCTCGTTGCCGCACCAGCCACCGCGGTA
The DNA here is from genome assembly GCF_043557255.1 of Sulfitobacter sp. 1A13353. NCBI lineage: Bacteria > Pseudomonadati > Pseudomonadota > Alphaproteobacteria > Rhodobacterales > Roseobacteraceae > Sulfitobacter > Sulfitobacter sp. 1A13353. Next base: position 279,732 of record NZ_JBIFFS010000001.1, read on the forward strand.
GGGGGTCAATTCCTTGAAGCCGACCAGTTCGGTCATCAGCGGGCCGACGATGGTGCCCTCCTTGGTGGCGCAAGCCTCGATCGCGGCACCGCGACAGTCGATCCGCTTCATGATCTTGATCTCGCCCTCGCCCACGATCTCGCTCTCGTGGCGGCGGAAATCGGCCTCGGTCTTGATGAAAAAGGTGGTATGCCCGCTGTCGCCATAGGCCGATTGCAGCACGAGGTCATGGCCCAGATCGGCCTTCTCGCAGATCTCGCGGAGGTGGTCGTAGCTTTTCACCTCGCTCAGCGTGTTGGGCACCGAAGGCACGCCGGCCTTGTTGCCGATGCGCACCGTCTCGATCTTGTTGTCCATCGATTGGCGCAGCTTGGCCTTGGGGAACCAGACCTCGGCCCCGAGCTCTTTGCTCAGGCGCTCGGTCTCTTCGTCGAACATCAGGAAGACGAACTTGGGCTTGCCCCCGCGGCGCTTGATGAAGTCGATGACCTCCTTGTGCTGCAGCAGGTAGTTGTTGATGTCCTCGATGCTCTGGAACTCCGCATGGGGCTGTTCCGAGGGGCAGAAGACGTTGGGATGCTTGCCGCCGTAGCAGTCGATGTAGCAGATGTATTTGAAGTTTTTCACCCATTCATCGAGGCCCAAAAGGTTAAAATTGGTGGCCGAGATGAAATAAACCGGATCTTCGTTTCGGTGAAAGAACCGGCGGATTTCGGAGATATTCTTAAGAATTTTTACCATGTCGTAGGTCCTTTTGGTCAAACGGGTGAAGAAGAAAGGTCTTTGCGGCGCACGCGTTTCAGCGCCTCCGCAGTAAAGACGCGCAGGCCCAGATCGGGCCGGTATCCGTGGATCTCGCTCACGTCGAGCGCGCGCATGAAGTCGAGAATTTCCTGACTGACGACCTGTCCGGGTACGAGGATCGGAAAGCCGGGCGGATAGGGGATGATGAAGCTGGCCGAGACCACCGTGTCGCCCGCGTCCATGACCTCTTGCAAGGATCCGTTCAGATCGAGGTAGTCACAGTTCTTCTCATCATAGGCGAGGAAGAAGGGCGTGCGAATGTCGCCTTCGGGCGTGTCTGCGGCGCGGAAGGCTTCGTGGAAGCAACTGAAATCCGGCAGCGGCGGGTAGTTCTCCATCAGATTGGTGACGCGCCGGTCGAATGACAGCCGCTCCATCCGGCTGGCATCGTCCAAAAGATCATCGAGAGATTTGGCAATCTCCACCAGCACTTCGATCAGATAGGCGACCGAAGAGCGCGTGGTGCCGATGTTGGTCATGAACAGCACGGTATTGCGCGAGGTCTTGTTGATCTGGATGCCGTATTTGTCCATCAGGATCTGGGTCTTGAAAGTATCGCCATCCCAGCCCGTGCCGCCGACGGCGAGGGTCACGCGGGTCGCGTCGAGCACGAATTCATCCTGCTCCCAGCAATCCCACATGTCGGTCCAGCCCTGCTCAACGTCATAGTAGCTGGTGACGCCGCTTTCGCGGTGCTGTTCGGGGATCATGTCCCCGGCGGAGAGCACTTTGAAATACTTGCGTAAGAGGGGGTGTTCGCTGATCGCGCGACGCATCGACATCGCCGCTTCGACCTGTCGCTGGACAAACTCGAACCCTTCGAGTTCGACCTGACGCCGCCCCACGTCGAGCGAGGCGATGATCTGATAGTTCGGCGAGGTCGAAGTGTGGGTCATATAGGCTTCGTGAAAACTCTGCTCGACCTCGCCTTTGAAGTCCTGATCGTTGACATGGATCATCGAGCCCTGCCGCAGTGAGGTCAGCGTCTTGTGGGTCGATTGCGTGGCATAGGCCCGCACCCGCGCCTGCGGCGGGGGGATCAGCCGGGTGTTGAGCAGGGTCTCATCATCCGCGTCCTTCAGGGTCTTTTGCTGCGCCTCATAGGCGGCGGCATGGGCCTCTGACTTGAACTTCGCCCGCAAGGTATTGGCCGCGTTCATCGCGGTGCGCTGGCGATATGTAGGACTAAACCGGGCAAAAGCGAACCATGCCTCGTCCCAAAGGAAGATGAGGTCGGGCTTGATCGCCAGACATTCCTCCATCACGCGCTCGACGTTATAGACCAGCCCATCGAAGGTGCAGTTCGTCAGCAGCAGCATCCGCACCCGGTCGAGTTTGCCCGCCGCCTTCAACTCCAAGAGCCGTTCCTTGATCTCGCGCAGCGGCACCGCGCCGTACATTGAGTATTCGTTGAGCGGATAGCTGTCGAGGTAGCTGACCTGCGCGCCCGCGAGCACCATGCCGTAGTGGTGGCTCTTGTGGCAGTCGCGGTCGACCAACACGATGTCGCCGGGCCGCACCAACGCCTGCACCACGATCTTGTTGCAGGTCGACGTGCCATTGGTGGCGAAAAACGTCTGTTTAGAGCCGAAGGCGCGGCTTGCCAGTTCCTGCGCCTCTTTGATCGGCCCATGCGGCTCTAGCAGGCTGTCGAGGCCGCCCGATGTCGCCGAGGTCTCTGCAAGGAAGATATTCGGGCCGTAAAACGCCCCCATGTCCTGAATCCAGTGGCTGCGGGTGATCGACTTGCCGCGGCTGATTGGCATGGCGTGGAAGACGCCGGTGGGCTGTTTGGAGTATTCCACCAGCGCGGTGAAGAAGGGCGACTTGTTGCGCGCCTGCACCCCGCGCAGGATGTTGAGGTGCAGCTCCATGAAGTCTTCCTGATTGTAGAAGACCCGCCGACAAATCCCCAGATCGAGCCCGGCGATATCCTCGACCGAGCGTTCGGTGACCAGATAGGCATCAAGCTCGGGCCGGACCTTGGCGATCATGCGGCAGAGCTCTGGGCCATAGCTCTCGGGCTGAAGTGCGTCGATCTCATCCTGCCCGCCCGCGCGAGCGAGGTAGCGGGTCAGGATCTGTTGATCGACTTTCGATTTCAGCGTGAGCCCGGGGCGGACGACGATGGCTTGGATATTGTGGTTGAACATCACCGCGATCAGCGCGTCTTCAAGGCTGGGCACCACGACGGCTTCGTAGATGAACGGGTCTTCGGTCCGGCGCATGCGGGTGACATTGCTGCGCAGCCAGCGTTCCTGCTGTTCATTCACATTGTCGACGATCAGCACTTCGAAATAGGGTTTCGCCAGCGCCCGCGCCTCGGGCGGCAACATCGCCTCGTCGTCATGCTCGTCTTGATCCAGACTGTCGCGTTCCAACGGGATGGTGCGGCGGCGATAGGCGCCGGTGGTTAGCGCCCGCGTCACCCGGTTCACGGCAAAGGCCAGATCTTCGAAATTGCCGTGGGCGAACTGGCGACGCATGTGGTCAAAAGCGGACATGCCCGGAAAGGCCCAATAGGGCTCGATCAGGGCCAGTGACTCAAACAGCGCCTCGATTTCCTTGCGCCCCTGTGCCGCGCTCTTGCCTTTCGGATCGCGCGACATGGCGGCGGCAGCGGCGCGCAGGGCGCTCCACCGATCCGACCGTAGTTGAATGGCCGAGGAATAGTCGTTCATAGAATGCATCAGTCGTCCTCTGCTGGAGGGCCGACCGATGCGTCAGGTAGCGCTTTGCGCGAACCTAACCCCGGCCTAGCCGCTGGTATTGTCGTTCTGCCCGGGCGTGTCGGGCGTTGTCTGTGGGTCGGGCGTGCCCGCAGCCGGGGCCACGGGCGCCGGTGTCTGGGCCACCTCGGGCGCCGTCCCGGCGGTGGGGCTGGCAAGCGGCTCAGGCGGGAAACCGTTCTTGCCCTTATAGGTCGGGATCTCTGCAGGCACCTGCTGGGCGGGCACATCGACATGCAGCCCCGCGCGGCTGCCCTGTTGCGGGATTTCAAGCGGGCCAAGGGTGTGCAGGAAGGCATCCGCGCCGCTGTCACGGTCATAGACCGGGAAGTCTGTCGGGCGGTCGCGGAAGGATTTGAGCAGTTGGCCCAAGCCCTTCATCCCCGTCTCACGCTGGCGGCGCACCATGTTGAGGTCGATCTCAATCGGGAACATGTCCTCTTGCCCTGCCGATTGGTGCAGCACCATCGAAGTCGGGTCGACCACGCAGGAACGGCCCACGCCACCGGCGCCAAGGCCGTTCACGTCGAAGATATAGCACTGGAACTGCGCCGCCGTGGCGCGCGCGATGGCAAGTTCCGCATCGCGGTCGGTGGTGCCGGTCAGCACCGGGTGCAGCAGCACCTCAACCCCTTGCGAGGTCAACTGCCGCGTCGTTTCGGGGAACCACATGTCATAGCAGATCGACAGGCCAAAGCGGCCCACATCCGGCACATCGAAAATACAGAATTCATTGCCCGCCGCGATCCCGGCCTCATAGGGCCGGAAGGGGAACATCTTGGCATAGCGGCGCACCACTTCGCCTTCGGGGTTGATGACGACCGAGGTGTTATACACACGGCCATCTTCGGGGTGTTTGAGGAACATCGAACCGGGGATTAGCCAGACCCGGTGCCGCCGCGCGGCGGCCTGAAACTGTTCGATCGTCTCATTCTCGGGCGGCAGGGCAAACCGGTCGAGCGGGCCGAAAGGCGCCAGTTCGGAGAACAGCACCATCTGCGTCCAAGGGAAACGCGCCATCAGAATGTCGAGCCGCTGGATCATGCCCTCGACATTGGGCTGCAAGGCATTGACGTACATCTGCACGCCGGCAATCGCGAAAGGGGTCATGCGTGAATACTCCGAACACCGCGGCGCAATGGACCATTTCCTTGCCTATCTCCGCGAAGCACCTGTCTTACGCCCTCACGACCAGAACGGAAACAGGGGAACGACGCACAATGCGGTCGGCGTTGGAACCGACGAGGAATTCGCGCAGGCTGTCGGGGTGCTCGGACCCCATGACCACCAGATCGGCGTTTGATTTCTTTATCGTTTTCAGCGCCTCGCGGTGAATCTTGCCGAATTTCAGGTGCTGCTTCACCTTTACGTCATCAGGCACCTCACGCTCGACCAACTGTTCAAGCGCCTTGGCCGCGCGGCCCGTGGCCTGTTTCTCGTAATCCGCGGGGAAGAACCCTTCGACCAGCGGCGTGCCCATATCCGGCACGACCGAGAGGATATGCAACGTGCCCTTGGAGAGGCGGATCATATCAATCGCCTGCGGCAGCGCCTTTTCCCATGATTTCGGGTCGCTCAGATCAACGGTCAGCAGAATGTTATCGAACATGATGCGCCCTCCTCAGGCTGTCGCGGGCTTACGGGGGGCCTGCGCGGCACGGCCCCGTTGCAAGAAGACCACCAGCGCCAGAAGTAGCAGGGCGGGGATGAACATCCAGTACTTGCTGGGTTGTGGCATCGGTTTCAGCACCCGCAGCACCTCTTGATCCCAATCGAGACCCGCGCCCTGCGCCGGGCTGTCATAGAGGACATCGTCGATGATCATCTTGTCGCCATCCTCGCGGAACATGAGACCCGCGGCCTCCAGCTTCTCGGCCCCAGTCTCACCTTCGCCGATGGGCAGCAGCGCCACGAACTCCAGCGGATCGCCCAGATCGTTCACGCCCGAGATGCGCAACCGCAGCCGTTCGCCCGCAGGGGTTTCTTCGGCGGCCTGAACGATCTCGGTCGGGGCTTCCTCGCTATAGGGGGGATAGATCATGTCCATCCAAAAGCCCGGGCGGAACAGGGTAAAGGCGATGAGCAGCAGCGCGATGGTTTCGTAGAAACGGTTGCGGGTCAGAAAGAAGCCTTGGGTCGCCGCCGCGAAAAGCAGCATGGCCACGGTGGCCACCACAAAGATGAACAGCCCCTGCCCCCATGTGACCCCGATCAGCAGCAATTCCGTGTTGAAGATAAACAGGAACGGCAACGCCGCGGTGCGCAGGGAGTAGAAGAAGGCGACCAGCCCGGTTCGGATCGGATCACCGCCCGAAACGGCGGCGGCAGCAAAACTCGCCAATCCCACCGGCGGGGTCACATCGGCCATGATGCCGAAGTAGAAGACGAAGAGATGCACCGCGATCAGCGGCACGATCAGCCCGTTCTGCTGGCCCAGCGTCACAATCACCGGCGCCAGCAGCGCCGAGACGACGATGTAGTTCGCCGTGGTGGGCAGGCCCATGCCAAGGATCAGCGACAGCACCGCCGTCAGGAACAGGATGGCAAGGATATTGCCGCCCGAGAGCACTTCGACCACATCCGCGAGCGCCGAGCCGACACCGGTTTGGCTGACCGCGCCGACGATGATGCCCGCTGTCGCCGTGGCGATGCCGATGCCGATCATGTTGCGCGCGCCGGTGACCAGACCGTCGATCAGGTCAAGGAACCCGGCTTTGAGATCGTTCAGGAACCGGCTTTCGCCCCGGAACATCGCCATGAGCGGGCGCTGCGTCAGCAGGATGAAGATCATATAGGCAGCCGCCCAAAAGGCCGACAGGCCGGGCGACAGGCGGTCGACCATCAGCGCCCAGACCAGCACCACAACCGGCAGGATGAAATGCAGACCGGACCGCGCAGTCGGCCCCGGCATCGGCAGGGTCGTCACCTCGGCGTTAGGGTCTTCCATTTCAAGCGGTTCTTCCTTGCTCGCCACATAAAGCAGGCCGACATAGACCGCCGTGAGGAAGACAAAGATGATATAGCCCGCCGTTTCGGGGAAGGCCGGGCGGATCCAGCCCATCAGGTAGTAAACCGCAAAGGACAGCGCGCAGATCGCGATGATCGCAAAGGCGATGCCGATAAGCTGCTGCACCAGCGGCTTGGGCGTATAGGCCCGCGGCAGGCCCTGCATCCCGGCCTTCATCGCCTCAAGATGCACGATGTAGACCAGCGCGATGTAAGAGATCACCGCAGGCAGGAAGGCGTGTTTGACCACGTCGAAATAGGGAATGCCGACATATTCGACCATCAGGAAGGCCGCAGCCCCCATGACGGGCGGCATGATCTGGCCGTTAACCGACGAAGCCACCTCGACCGCGCCTGCTTTTTCGGAGTTGAAGCCCACTTTCTTCATCAGCGGGATGGTGAAGGTGCCCGTGGTCACCACGTTGGCGATAGATGACCCCGAGATCAGGCCGGTCATCGCCGAGGCCACGACCGCCGCCTTGGCAGGGCCGCCGCGCATGTGGCCCATGAGGCTGAAGGCGACTTGAATGAAGTAGTTACCCGCCCCCGCACGGTCCAACAGCGAGCCGAAAAGCACGAAGAGGAAGACGAAGGAGGTCGACACGCCAAGCGCGATGCCAAAGACGCCTTCGGTCGTGATCCACTGGTGGTTCACGATCTCCGAAAGGCTGTTGCCCTTATGCGCGATGATGCTGGGCATATAGGGGCCGAGCACGGTGTAGAAGAGAAAAACGCTCGCCACGATCATCAGCGCAGGCCCAAGGGCGCGGCGGGTGGCTTCGAGCAGGATTAACAGGCCGGTCACCCCCGCGATATAATCCGGCAGGATCGGCGCGCCGACGCGGTTGGCGATGTCACGGTAAAAGATAAAGAGATACAGCGCACAAAAGGTGCCGACGATGGCCAAGGCCCATTCCCAGATCGGAATGCGGTTCTTGGGCGAGCCGAGGAGCACCGTGGCGACCACAAAGGCCGCCGGGATCGGGATCCACCAGACCGCGGTGGAATCCTTCGTACTGACCATAAAGAGGGCGGCAAGAACGATGGGAACGATGACGCCAAGCGCCACCTGAAAACTGGTGCGCGTGGCCGGAAACACCATGATGCCAAGGAATACAGCAAAGCCCAAGTGAATGGAGCGGGCCAGCGTATCGTTGAAAAGGCCGATGGGCGAGGCGATGTAGAGTTGGAACAGGGACCAAGCCAAGGCCACCAGCAGCAGCAAGGTGCCCATCAAACCGCTGACAGAACGCCCACCCGTATCAGAAGAAGCGACAAGTTCGTCCAGTTCCGCCTGGCTCAATCCGCCCCGGTCACCGGTCGCGGCGGTTTCAACAGCCGCCGCCTTTTGCTGGTCCTTCTCAGACATATCGTCCCCCTGTCGGCTCCACCTTGGGGCGGATGCGCATATTGTTTTTCGGGTCTCTGACGGCAGCGTACCGCCGCCAGAGCTATCATGTCACGGATAGATTACTCGAGCCAACCTTGCTCTTTGTAATACTTCTCGGCGCCGGGGTGCAGCGGCGCGGAAAGACCGCCCGAGATCATTTCCTCTTGGGTCAGGTTCTCAAAGGCAGGGTGCAGACGCTTGAAACGGTCGAAGTTGTCGAAAACCGCTTTGACCACCTGATAGACGACTTCGTCGTCAACATCGGCGGAGGTCACGAAGGTGGCTTTCACGCCGAAGGTTTTCACGTCTTCGTCGGTGCCCTTATACATGCCGCCCGGCACGGTGGCCTCGGCATAATAGGGGTTGTCGTCGATCAGACCTTGGATCGCATCACCGTCCACGGGGATCAGCTTGGCGTCGACGGTCGACACGGCTTCTTGGATCGAACCGTTGGGGTGACCCACGGTGTAGATGATCGCATCCACCTTGTTGTCGCCCAGAGCGGCGGCTTGCTCAGCCGGTTTCAGCTCGGACGCCAGTGCGAAATCGTCCAGCGTCCAGCCTTTGGCGTCCATCACGACTTCCATGGTGGCGCGCTGACCGGAACCGGGGTTGCCGATGTTGACGCGCTTGCCTTTGAGATCGTCGAAGGACTCGATGCCGCTGTCGGCACGGGCGATGACGTTGAAGGGCTCACCATGCACGGAGAAGACCGCGCGCAGCTTGTCGAACTTGTCACCCTCGAACTGGGAGGAGCCGTTGTAGGCGTGAAACTGCCAGTCGGACTGGGCCACACCCATGTCCATGTCGCCCGCTTTGATCGCGTTGATGTTGGCGATCGACCCACCGGTGGAGGGGGCGGTGCATTTCAGGTTGTGATCCGCGGTGCCGCGGTTCACCAGACGGCAGATCGACTGACCGACGACAAAGTAAACGCCCGTCTGACCACCGGTGCCGATGGTGATGAATTTTTCCTGCGCCATAGCCGCAGTGCCGGCCACCATGGCACCGGTCATCGCGAGCATTTTGAACATTTTCATAAGATGTCTCCCATTGTTATAATTGGCGGACCACCCTTTAGGCGGACACCATTGCATGCACAAGTAGAGCGCCGCAGCCTTCAGGCAATTGACTGGGCTAGGAAATTCTTCACACGCCATTCAGACCGCGAGCAGACATGCCCCTGTGGCGGGAATCCCCGATTTCACGTTAGGTCGGTTTTTCATCGCAATCAATGCGGCTGACACGAAGGGCCGCAAAGCCTACCCGACGGGCTGGGGCAAGTCGGGCAGAACCGGCGCGGCAGCGATCAGCGATTTGGTATAGGCGTGCTGCGGCGCGTCAAAGACCTGCGCGGTCTCTCCGGCCTCGACGATCTTGCCGGACTGCATCACCAGCACCCGGTCCGTCACCGTGCGCACCACCGAAAGGTCATGCGAGATGAAGAGATAGGTCAGGTCATAATGGCTGCAAAGATCGGCCAGCAGGTCGAGGATCTGCGCCCGGACCGAGACATCCAGCGCGCTGACGGCCTCATCGAACAGGATCAACTCGGGCCGGATGATCAGCGCCCGGGCAATGGCGATCCGCTGGCGCTGCCCGCCGGAGAATTCGTGAATGTATTTCCGTGCATCCGCCGGGCGCAGTCCCACGGCGGTCAGCGCTTCGTCAATCGCGCGGGAACGCTCGGCCCCCTGTGGCGGGTTGTCGAGCAGGTGAAACGGCTCGGTCACCAACCGATCAACGCGGTGGCGCGGATTGAAGCTGCCGAAAGGGTCTTGAAACACCACCTGCATCTTGCGGCGCACGGCGAGGTTCGGCTGCGTCCCGGTAAAGACCGGCTGGCCATCGACAGTGATACTGCCCTCTTGCACCGGCTCCAGCCCCAAAATCGCCCGGGTCAGGGTCGATTTCCCGCAACCGGATTCCCCGACCAGCCCCAAACGCTCCCCCCGGTTTAGGGTAAAGCTGAGGTTGTCCACCGCGCGGAACGTGCCGGGCGCGCCAAAGAGTGTCTTGCGCGGCAGATGGTAATCGCGGCATACGCCTTTGACCTCTAACAGAGGCTTAGGCGCGGGCGGCGCGGGCAGGTTCACCTCATGGCGTGAGGCGTCGAAAAGCATTTTGGTATAGGGGTGCTGCATGTTGTGCAGGAGGGCCCGCGTCTCCCCCTGTTCGACGATCTGCCCCTTGCGCATGACGATGATCCGGTCGGCCATATCCGCCACGACGGCAAGGTCGTGGGTGATCATCAACAGCCCCATGCCGTCTTCGCGCGCCAATCGGGTCAGCAGGGCGAGGATCTGCGCCTGTGTGGTGACATCCAGCGCGGTGGTCGGCTCGTCCGCGATCAGCAGACGGGGGCGCAGGGCGATGGCGATGGCGATCACCACCCGCTGGCGCTGCCCGCCGCTTAGCTCATGCGGATAGCGCGATAGGGGAAAGCGGTCTTGGGGCAAGCCCACGCGGGTCAGCGTATCGGCGGCTCGGGCCTCAGCCTCGGCCCGGGAGACGCTGGGTTCGTGCACCCGGATGGTCTCAGCCACTTGGCGACCGATGCTTTGCACCGGGTTGAGCGCGGTCATCGGCTCTTGGAACACCATGCCGATGTCATTGCCGCGCATATCGCAAAGCGCTGCCTCGTCCATCTGGGTCAGATCGTCCTCGCCCAGCATGATATGCCCGGTCGTCGTCGCGCCCTTGGGCAGCAGCTGCATCGCCGCCAGCGCGGTCATCGACTTGCCCGAGCCGCTTTCCCCGGTCACGGCCACGATCTCTCCCGGTGCGACGGAAAAGGTCACCCCGTCGAGGATGCGCAGCCCGTGGATAGAGAGCGAAAGGTTGGAGACAGAAAGAAGCGTCATGTGCGTGCCACCCTCAGGCGGGGATCAAGCAGGTCGCGCAGCCCGTCACCCATCAGGTTCAGCCCCAACACCGTCAGGATGATCGCGAACCCCGGCATCAGGGCCATATGCGGCGCGATGCTGACCATGGTCTGCGCATCGGCCAGCATCCGGCCCCAAGACGGCACCGGCGGCTGCGCGCCGAGGCCGACATAGCTCAGCCCCGCCTCGGCAAGGATGCCGAGAGAAAACTGGATGGTCCCCTGCACGATCAGCAGGTTGGCGACATTGGGCAGGATATGCTCGAACGAGATACGCGCCGCGGATTTGCCTGCCACCCGTGCCGCCATGATGAACTCCCGCTGCCACAGCGACAGCGCCGCGCCGCGGGTAATGCGGGCGAAAACGGGAATGTTGAAGATACCGATGGCAATGATCGCGTTGATCGCCCCGGCCCCGAAGACCGCCGTGATCAGAATGGCGATGACAATGGCCGGGAAGGCAAAGACCAGATCATTGCCGCGCATGATGACCTCATCCACAAGGCTGCCGCGCCGCGCCGCAGCCCAAAGCCCCAACGGCACACCCACGCCCATGCCAATGCCCACCGCCACCAGCGCCACGGCGATGGAGGTGCGCGCACCGACCATGATCATGCTCAGAATGTCGCGACCAAAGTGATCCGTCCCCATGGGATGCACCAACGACGGGCTGCGCAGCTTGTTCGCGATATCAAGCCCGGCATAGTCATAGGGCGTCCAGACAAAGGAAATCACCGCAGCCAGCAGAAAGACCGAAGTCAGCACGGCCCCAAGGATCAGGTTGCGGTTCATGTGCGGGCCCTCAACCGGGGATCGACGGCGGCATAGGCCACATCGACAAGGAAGTTCACCAAGATCACCGAAAAGACCAAGAGCATCACCACCGACTCGACCACGATCAAATCCCGCGCCGAGATCGACTGAAACACCAACCGCCCGAGCCCCGGCAGGTAAAAGACCTGCTCAATAATGATCGACCCGGCCAGCAGGAAAGAGAACTGCAAGCCGATGATGGTCAGCACCGGGATCAGCGCATTGCGCAGCCCGTGCCGCCAAAGCGCCTGCCGCGCCGTCAGCCCCTTGGCCCGCGCGGTGCGCATGAAATCTTCGCCCAGCACATCCAGCAGGGCCGAGCGCATGACCCGCGCAAGGATCGCCGCCTGCGGCAAGGCCAGCGCGATGGCGGGCAGGGTCAGCGCGTGCAGCCCGGCGAAAAGCCCCTTGTCCCAACCGACGAAACCGCCTGCCGAAAACCAGCGCAGATTGATCGAAAAGATCAGCACGAGGATCATGGCGAACCAGAAGTTCGGCACCGCCACGCCCAATTGCGTCGCCCCCATCACGCCCACATCCCCCGCCCGACCGCGGCGCGAGGCAGCATAGATGCCCGCCGGAAAGGCCACGATGACAGAGAGGAAAAGCGCATAAAGCGCCAAAGGCACAGAGACCCAAAGCCGGTCGCCAATCATCTCGGTCACCGGGGTGCGATAGGTGTAGGAGGTGCCGAAATCCCCCTGCAACATGCCACCGACCCATTCCAGATAACGCTCTGGCCGGGACTGATCGAGCCCCAGTTCACTGCGCAGCGCGGCCAGTGTTTCGGGCTGGGCATTCAAGCCCAGCATAAAGGACGCCGGATCGCCGGGGGCGACCTCGATCACTATGAAAATCACCAGCGACGCAACCGCGAGACTGATGAGCAAGGAGAGAAATCTTTTCAACGCATAGCGCAACATAGCGCGGAGGTTAGGCGGCACGCTCGGGAGGGTCCAGAGCCCGCGTGCAGTTTCCCCCGCAAGAAAGAAAAAAATGATCATTTTTTGGATGTTCGGCCAGCTGCGCCCCGAATGATCGCCGAAAGAATCCAGTCAAGGCATGCCCTTAGCCGCTTTGGGCGCGGTTTCGCGGGACTTATTGCTATGCGCTGGAACCATATCCGTTATGCGGTGTTGTCTTCGGGAGAACAGACAAAACTGGAGAATGGAAATGAAAACGACTTTGAAAACACTTGCGATCGCCGGCCTTCTGGGCACCGTTTCCGCACCCGCCTTCGCCGCTGCGCACATGGATATGGCAACCATGACCTGCGCGCAGTACCAAGAACTCAGCGATGACGACAAAATGAAAGTCGCTTCCATGGCAATCGCCGAGTTGGAAGATGGCGGCCACGGTGGCTCCATGATCACCGAAACCAAGAGCGACGGTTCCGAGCCGAGCGACATCTCCGCTGAAGAAGCGACAGATTCCGAAGAGACTGAAGATTCCCTGATCGACAACACCAAAGCTGTTGAAGATTCCGAAGAAGCTGACGAAATGGCAGACACGGACATGCAGCAGGAAATGGAAGACTTCATGGTCGTCTGCAACCAGAACCCCGATGCACTGGTAAGCGAAGCCGCTGCTGGCATGCGTGGCAAAGACTAATAGGTCTTCGCCTCTAATTACAAAGGGCGCGCCTCACGGCGCGCCCTTTTTTAGTGTCTCAACATGATCCTTTCAGATCACTCCGCCCAGCTGACACCAGTCAGATCGGTCGCCTGTGTCGGTGCGTTCACCCAAAGCCCCTCGACACCGGCCTTGGCAATCGTCGGGAAGGCGAGCTGGAACAGGTAACCGTTCACATAGTCTTCGGCGATGATGCGCTGCGCCTTGGCCAGCATCTCGCTCCGCGCGGCGGGGTCGGCCGTCTTGTTGAACTCGGTCATCAGAGACTGGAACTCGGCATTGTCATACTGGAAGTAATAGTCCGGGTTGGCATAGATGTTGATGTCCATCGGCTCTGTATGACTGACGATCGACAGGCCGAAATCTTTGCCTTTGAACACGGTTTCCAGCCACTGCGCCCATTCGACATTGGTGATCTGCGCCTTGATGCCAACCTCGGCCAACTGCGCGGCGATGATCTCACCCCCGCGGCGGGCGTAGGAGGGGGGCGGCAGGTGCAATGTCGTCTCGAACCCATCGGGGAAACCGGCCTCGGCCAGCAGCGCCTTCGATTTCTCGGGATCGTAGCTGCTCATCTCCGTCAGGTCGACGTAGTCTGGGTTATGCGGTGCGAAATGGGTGCCGATGGGCGTGCCATAGCCAAACATCGCGCCGTCGATGATCGCCTGCCGGTCGATGGCATGGGCAACGGCCTCACGCACTTTAACGTTATCGAAAGGTTCGCGCTGATTGTTGATCGACAGGATCGTTTCCCCCTCGGTCGAACCGATCAGAACCTGAAACCGCGGGTCGGCTTCGAACTGGGGGATATTCTCAGGCGCGGGGAAGCCAGTGAAAACATCGACATCCTCGGCCATGACGGAGGCGAAAGCCGCTGTCGGGTCCGAGATGAATTTGAACGTCGCGCTGGCCAGGGCGGGCGCTTCGCCCCAATAGTCTTCATTCCGGGTCAGGGTGATCTTGTCGCCTTGGTTCCAGTTCTCAAATTTGAAAGCGCCGGTGCCGATTGGGGTCTGTTTGATCGTCTCGACAGACTCTGGCGCCACGATCACCGCATCGCCCCAAGCGAGGTTGAACAGCATGTTGCCGTTCGGCTCGCTCAGTTTGACCTCAACGGTCTGCGGGTCGATGACATTCACCTCGGAAATCGCGGAATAAAGTGCCTTTTGCGCGTTGGCGCTGTCTTCGGCATTGATCCGGTCGAGGGTGAATTTCACATCCTCGGCATCCATCGTGGTGCCATCGTGAAAGGTAACCCCCTCACGCAGCTTGAAGGTATAGGTCAGCCCGTCTTCGGAAATCTCCCAAGATTCTGCCAGCCCCGGCACCACAGAGCCGTCGCCCATGAAGCGGGTCAGCCCTTCGAAAACATTGGTATATAGCACCGAGTCGATGGCGCCCGCAGCGGCGGAGGTCGGATCGAGGTGCGGCGGCTCAAGTTGCATGGCGACGGTGATGTCGTCCTTGGCAAGGGCCGTCGTGGCGGCAGCGACCAATGCGGCGCTGGCCACACCGGTCATCAAACGGTTCAAACGGTTCATGAAAGTCTCCCATATTGGTGTATTTTTTTGCGAGGCTAGCCAAAAGCCACGCGGCACGCCAGCCTTCGTTGCCAAGCGCGCGCGAGAAGGGTATCGCGGGTGCTTTGCACGGGCGCGCCGCGCATCGGGGCGACCGTGAAAAGGCATCAGGAGAACATCATGGCCACGCTGGGGATTGATTTCGGAACCTCCAACACCGCGGCGGGCATCGCCATCGGCGGCACCCCGCGACTGATCTCGCTGGAGGCCGAGGCACAGACCCTTCCGACGGCGGTCTTCTTTGATTTCGAGGCGCGGGAAATGCGGATCGGTGCCGCGGCATCCGACGCGCTGCTGGCCGGGGCCGAGGGCCGCTATATGCGCGGCTTGAAAAGCCTGCTTGGCACCCGGCTAATGCGCGAACGAAGGGTGCTCTTGGGCGAAAGACTCGACTTTATCGACATTGTTGCGCGGTTTCTGGCGCGGGTCAAAACGCAGGCCGAGGCCGCCACAGGACTGCACTTCGACAGGGCGCTCTCGGGGCGCCCCGTGCGCTTTCATTCCGCCGATGACGCCCGCGATGCCCAAGCCCTGACAGACCTGCGCGAGGCCTATGGCCGGGCGGGTATCGATCATGTGGACTTCATGAACGAACCCGAAGCCGCCGCGATTGCCAATCGCGCGGCCTTGCGTCCGGGGGATCTGGGGCTGGTTATCGATATCGGCGGCGGCACCTCGGATTTCACGCTTTTCCGCCAGCGCGGGAATGATGAGATCGACATTTTGGAAAGCCACGGCATTCGGCTGGGCGGGACCGATTTCGACCGGTCCCTGTCGATCGGGCGGGTGATGCCGCAGCTTGGCATGGGCAGCGAAATTCGCCACGCTTTCGGGGGTGACACCCATATCGCGCCCAATGCGATCTTTAACGATCTGGCCACTTGGGCGAAAATTCCGTTTCTCTATGGGCCGGAGACCCGTAAGGCGGCGGCGGAACTGCATAAGTTCGCCGAACATCCCAAACGTCTGGCTCGCTTGGTCAAAGTGCTTGATGAAGAGCTTGGTCATGACCTCGCCTTTGCTGTCGAAGCGGGGAAAATCCGTGCCAACGGGGCGGGCGACGCGGGGGATGCTGAACCGGTGATCGACGTGTCGATGCTCAAACCCCGCGCGACCTTGCCCCTACCCCGCGATTGGATGCGCAAGCGGCTGTCGAAGCTCGCCGTCCAAATGGGGGACGCGGCAGAGGCGACGGCGCAGAAGGCAGGCCTCGCGCCCGAGGCAGTGGACCGGCTGATCTTTGTCGGCGGGTCGAGCCTGATGGCGGTGGTCGAAGAGGAGATGCGGGCGCGGTTTCCACGGGCGGAACTGCATCGGGGGGCGGCGCTGACGGCGATTGTTGAGGGGTTGGCCTTGCGGGCCGGTGGGGATGAAGGCGGCTGATCCGGCTGGTTGAGAGTGCGGGATCGGTATTTGAGAAAGGATGAAGGTGAAGGGGGGCTCGAAAGGGCCGCTGGTGGTGCGGCGTGAGGCTGCGGTCTTTTTACTGTGCAGGAGGCCGCGGCGGGCTATGTTCATCATGTCCGTAGTTTTTAGGAAGAACGCGCATGGCCCCACTGATCCAGAAGAAACCCCCGACCTCTGCTGTGCAGGAGGAGGCGGAAGAACGCTCTGTCAGTGATGCGGCGGCGCTGTCGCCCAAGCTGATCTATGAGGTGATCCGCCGCGAGGGGCGCGATGAGTTGAACCGCACCAACCGTTCGCTGATCTGGTCGGGGATTTCCGCGGGGATGCTGATCAGTCTTTCGGTCTTGGGCGAGGCGATTTTCCGGACCTATCTGCCGGATGCGGAGTGGCGGTTTTTGCTAGAGAACCTTGGCTATTCCTTGGGTTTCATCGCTGTCATCATGGGCCGGATGCAGTTGTTTACCGAGAACACCATTACCACCGTCTTGCCGCTGATGCAGGAGCGCAGCTTGGGTGTTTTGTGCAGTCTGCTGCGGCTTTGGGGTGTTGTATTGGGGGCGAATGTCGTCGGGGCCTTTGCGGCGGCGGCGCTGTTTGTCTATACACCTGCTATTCCGGAAAACATTCTGCCCGCCATTATCAGCCTTTCGGAACATGCCACCGGGATGGGGGTGTCGGAGGCGTTCTGGCGGGGCATTCCGGCGGGCGTGATCGTGGCGCTGATCGTTTGGATGCTTCCGCAGGCGGATGAGACCGCTTTTTTCCTGATCCTGACCTTCACTTGGCTGATTGCGGCGGGGGATTTCACGCATATCGTCGCGGGTTCGGTCGAGATGGCCGCGCTGATCCTGCATGGCGGCTTGGGGGTCGGTCAGGCGATCTTTGGCTTCTTCCTGCCGGTGCTTGTGGGCAACATCATCGGCGGCACGGTGGTCTTCACCCTTGTTGCTTGGGGCCAGGTCCGCGACGATGTGGAGGACAGTTGAGGCAAAGCGGTCCCGATCAAGGTCGGGGCCGAATTGAGAGGAATGGCATTGGTGTTGCGCAGACCCCCGACCCGACCGGCGATCTATTGGGATGCTTTCAAAGCAAGCCTGAAACAGGCGGCGGAGGACAACCTTGCGCTGATCTCGGCCGGGGTGGCGTTTTTCGCTATGTTGTCGCTGTTTCCGGCGCTGGCCGCATTGATCGCGCTTTTGGGGCTGATTTCGGACCCTGTCGTCGTCGTCGCCCAATTGGAGGAAGTGCGCGGGCTGCTGCCGGATGATGTCTATGACATCATCAATACGCAGGTGACCGGCTTGGTCACCGCGCGGGCCGATACGCTGGGTTGGGCCGGTATCGTGTCATTGCTGGTGGCGCTTTGGTCCGCCCGGGCCGGGGTGGGGGCGATGGTGATCGGGTTGAACGCCGTTTACAATGAGCGCAACCGCAATGCCGCGAAACACTACCTTCATGCCCTGCTTCTGACGGTGAGCCTTGTGGCGGTGGGCATTGTGGCGCTGCTGGCGGTGGTGATCGCGCCGATCATTCTGGCCTTCATCCCGCTTGGCCCCTTTGGCAATGCGGTGGCCGACCTTTTGCGTTGGACCGTGGCGACGGTGGTTTTGTTTGCCGGGGTTGGGGTGCTCTACCGCTTTGGCCCGAACCGGCGGGCAGCGCGGCTGCCGTGGCTCAGCAGCGGGGCGATTTTGGCGGTGCTGTCTTGGGCGGTGCTTTCCATCGGTTTTTCCTATTATGTGGCCAATTTCGGCAATTACAATCAGGTCTACGGCTCGATCGGGGCGGTGATCGCGATGTTAATCTGGCTTTGGATCAGCAGCTTTCTGATCTTGTTTGGGGCCGCGTTGAACGCGCAGGTGGAGCGGCGGACGCGGCCTGACAGCACCGTCGGCCCGGCCAAACCGCGGGGTCAGCGCGGGGCGAAGGCGGCGGATACCTATATTGATCTGGCGCAGGACTGACGGTTAGAGCAGCGGGCGTTTTTGGCGGCTTTCCGGATCGGTCATCCCCTCTTTCGCCAAGGCGGCGAGATCGTTGATTTGCAGCACCCTGTCGGACCATGACAGCAATTGACGCTCCTTCAGGGCGCCGAGGGTCTTGTTGGTGTGCACCACCGAGAGGCCAAGCGCATCGGCCAGATCGCGTTGGGAATAGGGCAGCAGCATCTGGTTGTGGGTGACCATCCCGAGCGACTGGCCGCGTTCGAAAATCTTGACCATCGCCCAAGCGATGGCCTGCATCGCGGTGCGTTGGCCGATGGTGGCGAGGACTTCGCCCATGAAATGCTCTTCGATGGCGGCCAGCCAAGTGATGTCAAAAGCGCGTTCGGGGTGGGATTTGAAGAAGTTCCAGAACTCACTGCGGTTGAAAACGCAGAGCCGCATATGGGTCCGGGCTTCGACGGAGTGGCCCATCTCGCCCATGATGCCAGCCTGTAGTCCGATGAAATCGCCGGGGAAGACAAAGCTGATGACCTGCCGGCTGCCGTTCTCCAGCGTCTTGTCGCGGATGCCCATTCCGGTGAGCGCCGTGTAAAGCTGGGGCGAGTTCGACCCTTCCATCAGGATCGGCGTGCCCGGTTCGACGGTCAACTCACCCGACTTGAACTTCTCCATGAAGCTCACTTCTTCTTTCGACATCGGCAGGAAGGCATCCTTGCGCCGAAGGGGGCAATAGCGGCATTGTGTCGTCATTAGATAAAATTTGCCTTCATATGTCTTAGTTTAATGCGCGTGTTTTGCGCACCCCCTACACCGACGACTTTGCTTACCCGGGGGAAGACCATGTCGATCTTGATCTACGAACCGGACCCATTGGTCTGTTCAGACATAAATGAAACGCTTTCTGCCGCGTTTCCGCAATCTCAAATTGAAGTATTGGAAAGCTTTGATCTCAGCGCATTGGTGAACAACGTCAACGACACGGAATTCGCGGTCCTGTCGCTGCGGCGCGAACAGTTGCAGCAGCATCTGTCGGAACTGTCGAACTTGCAGGAGTGGTTTCCGATCATCTGCATCATGAACGATACGCCACGGCTGGCAAAGGTAGGCGAGCGGCTGAAATTCATCACCCGCCCGTTTTCCAGCAGCAACCTGCTGGCCGCGGTTAACGGCGCGCTTTCTGACCCGCGGTTATGCCAGCCAGAAATGCCATGACCAGGTTCTTCAGGCCATCATGATCGGAGGCGGCGGAGTCTTCTTGCCGGGACGGCTGCGCCGCGGCCTCACCATCTGACCCGGCGATGGCGAGCAAGAGAAAGCCCATCCCGAAATAGACCGCGCCGAGGATCAGCGCGGCGGTGAGCGTAGTGGTGACGGTGATGAGGTAGAGCCATGCCGCCAGCGTGAGAAACAGCAGGCCGATCAGCAAAAAAAGCACGGCCCCGGCGCTGAGCATGGCGGTACGCAGCGCCCGTCGCAGGGAGCCGCGCAGATGTTGCATCACCGAAGACAGCATTTAGCGGCGGGCCGTCACAAGACCGACGAGGAAACCGATGCCTGCGGCAATCCCCAAAGCGGTTCCGGGCTGGGCCTTGAGGAATTCCTCGGCCTGTTGCTGAACTTCCATCGCCTTGAGACGCCCCGTATCGGCGAAATCATTCGCCGCATCGCGGGCATTATCGCGCATCTCTTCCGACTTGGCCTTGCCATAGTCGCCCAGGGTTTCGGTCAGGGATGCGATGTCTTTTTTGAGAAGTGCGATCTGATCCGACAGATCGTCAATCGTCACCTCTTTTGCGGCAGCGGTTGTGGTCTTGGCCATGCGGACCTCCTGAATGTTTGAGTGATGTTAGGCGGCACGCGCTTTTAATGCAAAGGGTTCCCTGCGCGACGTTGCGCGCGGGGAACCCTGTTTTCGCGGCTCAGCTTCAGGCGTTGAGCGTTTCCGTGGAGGAAAAGAACATCGCTTGCGACACGGCCGAGACGACCTGATCCACCGAATAGGGTTTGGAAATCAGGAAGGCAGGCTCGGGCTTGTCGCCGGTCAGCAGACGCTCAGGGAAGGCGGTGATGAAGATCACCGGACGCATGCCCAGCTCGTTCAACAGGTCGTTCACTGCGTCGATGCCCGAAGAGTTGTCGGCCAGTTGAATGTCGGCGAGGATCAGGTCCGGCACATCGGCCTTGCCCAGTTTCACCGCCTCTTCGCGGGTGCGGGCGATGCCGGTCACGCGGTGGCCCATCTCGGCCACGATGGATTCAATGTCCATCGCGATGATGGCTTCGTCCTCGATGATCATCACCGAACCCGAGGTGCTGTCGGCCATTTCGCGATGGGCGATCTGGATCAACTCGCCCGCTTCGGCCTCATCCACACCGATGATCTTGGCGATTTCCCCGTGAGAGAAGCCTTCGATCGTGTGCAGCAAAAGCGCTTCACGGCTGTTGTTCGTAAGGCTGGAAAGATGGCGCTGTGCCTTGGCCCGCGGGCCGCTTTCGCCCTCTTCGACCGGGGCGCCGGCGCTGGCCCAAATTCCGTACAAGACCTTGAAAAGACCCGTCTTTGTGTCCACCCCATCGAGCACCGAGCGATCAACCAAGATGGCTTCCAGCGCCGCCGCAGCAAAGGTGTCGCCGCTGGTCTGGCTGCCTGTCATCGCCCGCGCGAACCGGCGAAGGTAGGGGATGTTGGCTCCCAGTTCATCGCTGATGCTGGTCTTTTGTGTCGCATCGTTCATCTAGTCGAATCCTTTTTACTTTTCTTGGAACCAAACACGTCGACATTGTGTTTGGTTCCAGTATGCATGCATAATTATTCAAACGAGACGACGATGCCAGAGGTGATGTTAGTGAATTCAGGAAACAAGGACGAGCGCGAGCGCGTCATCGATGACAACCTCAAACGGGTCTTCGATGAGACGCTCGAAGAAGGCATCCCTGATCGTTTCAAGGATCTGCTTCAGAAGTTGAAGGAACAGGATTCAGAAAAAGGAACGTCATGATGACCCGTCCCGATCCGCGCGACGAGCTGGTAGAACATCTGCCGGCCATGCGGGCCTTTGCCATCAGCCTGACACGCAATGGTGCCACGGCAGACGACATGGTGCAGGACACCTTGGTCAAGGCGTGGACCAACATCGAAAAGTTCCAAGAAGGCACGAATATGCGTGCTTGGCTCTTCACGATCCTGCGTAACACCTACTATTCCTCGCGCCGTAAGGCGAAGCGCGAAGTCTCGGACGTGGATGGCGTGCTGACCGATGGGCTGGCCGAAAAGCCCGCACACGACGGCCACATGCAGATGACCGACTTCCGCAAGGCACTGGCCCTTTTGAAGGATGAACAACGCGAAGCGCTGCTTCTTGTCGGGGCCTCCGGTTTCTCTTACGAAGAAGCTGCGGAAATGTGTGGGGTCGCTGTTGGCACCATCAAGAGCCGCACCAACCGGGCGCGTGCCCGCCTTGCCGAACTGCTGGGTCACCATGACGACGAGTCGCTTGAAATGACCGATGACGCAACAATGTCTGTCCTATCCGCATCTAAAGTTTCCTCTTTCTAAATATGACATCTGGCTTCTTCAGCGGTGATCTGATGCGTGGGCTGACGATCCGTATCCTGCTGTTCCTGTCTCTCGCGCTTTTGCCCATCGGGCTGATCGCGGTTGTACAGACACGGCAGATCGCGGATCAAAGTCGCCAAAGCGCGGAGCTATCGCTGATCGCCGTCACGGAACAAGCCTCCGCGGCGGAACGCCGGGTGATCCAAGAGGCCTTTGGCGCGGCAGAAGCGCTCACCGCCATCGTGCGGCTCAGGCGGGAAGATCCCGAGGAATGCACGGCTTTCCTTAGGGAATACAAACAGGCGTCAGACATCTATTCGCTTGTGGGTTTCATCGGGCTAGACGGACAAATGACCTGCTCCTCCACGGGGCAGGATCATGACTTTTCGCAGGATGAGAATTTCCAGACCCTGCTGGAAAACCCCGTCCGGCGCGCGATGCCAGTGTTGCAGGGGGCGGTCAGCAATCAAGTGGTCACGCTGATCAACGCGCCGGTCTACGAAGAGCGCGAGTTGATCGGCTTCATGGCACTTAGCATCCCCGCGGATGCGATCAACGCGATCCGCGAGCCCAAGAGCAAACACAGCAGCGTCGCGATGATGACCCTCAATAAGATGGGTCATATCCTTACCACCGAAAACGGGCTTGAGGTGGCCAAGACGGAATATCCCAGCGATGTCGCCCTTTCGTTGCTGACCACGAAAGAACCCAATGTCTTTCTTTCGCAAAATTCCGACGGCCAAGAACGCGCCTATGTGATCGTGCCGATCGTGCCCGGCACGGTCTTCGCGCTTAGCGTTTGGCCCAGCAACACCCCGTTTTTGGACACCGGCGTTTCGACCCGTCTGAGCGCGCTTTTGCCCATCGTCATGTGGCTGGCGAGCCTTATCGTGGCCTTCTGGGCGCTGAACCGTCTGGCGATCAACCATATCCGCAAACTCGGGCGGCAGATGCGGCGCTTCGCGCTGAACCGTACCCTGCCGCGGGGGACACTCGGCCCCTCGGTTCCCACTGAATTGGTCGAGATGGAGTCTGCTTTTGTCGGCATGGCGGAATCCATCTTGCGAGACGAGGCGACGTTGGAAGACAGCCTTCGGCAGAAAAACATCCTGCTGAAAGAGGTGCATCACCGGGTCAAAAACAACCTGCAACTGATCTCTTCGATCATGAACATGCAGATCCGGCAGGCCAAAAGCGAAGATGCGCGTTTCGTGCTGCGCCGGCTGCAAGACCGTATCCTCAGCCTCGCCACCGTGCATAAGAACCTGTATCAGAATGACGATCTGGTCCGCGTCAATGCCAGCGAGCTGCTGCGTGAGATTGTGGGCCAGATGCTCTCAGTCGGCTTGCCATCCGGCTCTGGCGTGAAGGTGGAACAGTCCTTCGAGCCGATCAAGATCGACGCCGACGATGCCGCGCCGCTGACCCTGCTGGTCTCTGAGGCGCTGACCAATGCGCTTAAATACGTCTCGACGGTCGAACATGGCAAAGGCTTCATTTCGCTTAAACTGATCCAAACCGGGCCAGAGCAGGCGATGCTCGAAGTGCGCAACACCATCGGCAACCCCGAAGAGGTGAAGTCCGGCACCGGGCTAGGCTCGCGTCTGATCCTCGCCTTTACCCGCCAGTTGAACGGCCAGGTCGAGGTCGAAACCAACGACGACATCTATCAGATCAGGGTGAACTTCCACGTCCCGACCGACAGTAAAATGATCTACGATTACTGAGGCGCCAAAGCCCCAATGGAATCTGGCCCGAAACGTGGCGGAGCGATCACAGACTCGTCATAGGCGAAAAATTTGTCGGAACCCTTTGGCCTGCGCGCGGTTGAGCACCTGAAACGCAGTGCTGAAAAGGAACACGGAGATGACCACGGAGCTTTTTCTCGGCGGTCTGACCATCCTGACCTTAGCGGCGGTCATCATCCTTGCCCTCACCACGGGCCGAAGGGAACTTCACCCGGATGAGGACCGCACCGGGCGCGAAAAACAGCAACCGGAGACCCAAAGGTCGAACTACCGGTCAGACTACTAAGACCTGACACCCCCTATCGACCGCCCCGAGCAGAATGCTCGGGGCGGTCGATATTTATGGGGCACCTTTTTTAGAAACTGGGCGGGGTACAGGCGCTGACGATCTCACAACTCTCGGACCCGGTGTTGCGGAACCGATGCGGCAGGCGGCTGTCGAACAGATATCCATCCCCGGCATGAAGCAGGCTGACCGCGCCATCCACCGTCACTTCGATGCTCCCGCGCACCACGACCCCCGCCTCTTCGCCCTCATGGCTCAGAAACTCAGGTCCGGTATCCGCGCCGGGCTCATAGGTTTCATGCAGCACCTGAAGCGCGTGATGTGCGGCACTGCCCAACTGGCGCAGGGATACGCCGCCTTGATGGCTCGGTGAAATCTCGGTCAACTCCTCCGCACGGTAGAAGACTTTGGCGCTGTCGTCTTCTTCCAAAATCGCGAAAAACTCGGCCATGCTGATGGGAATCGCGTCCAACAGACTTTTGAGCGACGCAACCGAGGGGCTGGTTCGGTTCTTCTCGATCAGCGATATCGTGCCATTGGTCAGCCCGGCCTTGGCCGCAAGCTCCCGTTGGGAGAGTCCGTGTTTCTTGCGGATCGCTCTGAGTTTATCGCCGACGTTCAATGGCTTGTCCTTTGTAGGCCCCCGCGCCGCCGCTACGGGGCACGGCCTTGGGTCAACCGGGGGTCACGGGAATTGTTAGATAGAGGCTGCGATCGCGATTGACAATTATATTAAACGGAATATGGATTTTTTAAACGACACGTCACTGCCCCCTCTCTTTCGCAATAAGGTATCTGTTCCATGTCCAGCACCGTCAAGAAATCACCCCGGAAATCCGCGGCCAAGGCCAAAGCCGCGCCGCAGATCTCCGTGGTCGAAACCAACCCCGCGACCCAGCCCGACGGTCAGACCAACGCCGACCTCATCGCGCGCCGCGATGCCGCCGTGCCGCGCGGTGTCGCCTCCGCCGCACCGATCTACGCGAAATATGCCGAGAACGCCGAGCTGTGGGACGTGGAAGGCAACCGCTACATCGACTTCGTCGGCGGCATCGGCGTGCTGAACACGGGGCACCGTCACCCCAAGGTGGTCGAGGCCGCCAAGGCGCAGGAAGATCACTACACCCACACCAGCTTTCAGGTCGTGCCCTACGGCCCTTACGTCGAACTGGCCGAGAAGCTGAACGCGCTCGCCCCCGGTGACGCGCCCAAGAAGACGCTGCTGGTCACCACCGGCGCCGAAGCCGTTGAGAACGCCGTGAAAATCGCCCGCGCTGCCACCGGCCGCCCGGGCATCATCGCCTTCACCGGCGGCTACCACGGCCGTACCCTGCTGACGCTTGGCATGACCGGCAAGGTCACGCCCTATAAGAAAGACGTCGGCCCCTTCCCCGCGGATGTCTTCCGCGCGCCTTTCCCCTCTGTCCGCGACGGGATCACCGTGCAGGATGCACTGACCGGGCTAAAAAACCTCTTCCTCACCGATGCCCAGCCCGAGCGTGTTGCCGCGATCATCATCGAGCCGGTGCTTGGCGAAGGCGGCTATACCCCCGTGCCCTTCGAGATGATGCAAGAGCTGCGCGCGATCTGTGACCAGCACGGCATTCTCTTGATCGCCGATGAGGTGCAGGCGGGCTTTGGCCGCACCGGCACATGGTTCGCGATCGAGCATTCCGGCGTGGTGCCAGACCTGATCACCGTGGCGAAATCCATGGCAGGTGGCTATCCGCTGGCCGGTGTCATTGGCCGCACCGATGTGATGGACGCTATGGACCCCGGCGGCTTGGGCGGCACCTATAGCGGCAACCCGGTGGCCTGCGCTGCGGCATTGGCAGCCATCGAGGTGATCGAAGACGAAGGTCTTCTGGCCCGCTCGACCGCGATGGGCGACACGCTCAAAGCCCGCTTTGCCGAGATTGGCGAGCGTTCCGCGCCCTTCCGGTTCTGGGACATCCGCGGCCTTGGCGCCATGGTCGCCGTTGAATTCGTGACCGACTTTGACAGCGCCACGCCCGACGCGGATTTCACCAAACGCGTCATCGCCCACGCGCTGAAGCGCGGCCTGCTGCTGCTGAGCTGTGGCATGTATGGCAACGCCGTGCGCGTGATGGTGCCGCTGACAGCCTCCGACGCCATCGTCGAAGAGGGGCTCGCCATCTTTGAAGAGGCCGTCGCCGCCGCTGTCGCCGAAGAGCAGAAGTAAACCAAACGGTCACACCGGATGGATCGGGCGCGCGGGGCAATCTGCGCGCCCATTTTTATGGCGTCCCTCCGGCGGGGGCATCCTGTCCCACCTCGGCCCTTGGCATCCGCCGGGGAAGCGCGCAAACTCCGCCCGAAATCAACGCCGGAGTGACGATGCCCTTGTTAGCCCCCTGCCCCATGCGCACCCTTGCGGGGATGTTTCACGTGAAGAGCCTGCCATGAGCGCACCGATGCGTCCCGGCCCGCGCAACCTGATCACCGATGTGACGGGGCTGAAGGTGGGCAATGCGCAGGATGCGCGGCTGAAATCCGGCAGCACCGTGCTGATCGGCGACGCGCCCTTCACCGCCTCTGTCCGCGTCATGGGCGGCGCGCCCGGCACGCGAGAGACAGACCTGCTGGCCCCCGACAAGACCGTCGCCGCGGTCGATGCGCTGGTGCTCTCGGGCGGCTCTGCTTATGGGCTGGATGCCTGTTCGGGGGTGGTGGATGCCCTACGCGCACAGGGCCGCGGCTTTCGCGTGGGGGACGCGCTGATCCCGCTGGTGCCCGGCGCGATCCTCTTCGATCTGCTGAACGGCGGCGATAAGGATTGGGCGCAGAACCCCTATGCCGTTCTTGGCCGCCAGGCCTTGGAGGCGGCGGGCGAAAATTTTCAAATCGGCTCTGTCGGCGCGGGCACCGGCGCGCTCAGCGCAATGGTCAAAGGGGGCCTCGGCTCCGCCAGTTTGCAATTGCCGGATGGCAGCACGGTCGGCGCGCTTGTCGGGGCCAATCCGGTGGGCGCCGTCACCACCCCCGGTGACCGCTATTTCCACGCTGCCCCCTTTGAGATCGACGGAGAGTTCGGCGGGCTGGGGCCGGACCCATCCGCCGGGTTGGGGCTGAGCTTCGAGAGCCGCAAGATGGCGGCCATGTCGGCCCGCGCCAATACCACCATCGCCATCGTCGCCACCGACGCCACGCTGACCAAGGCCGAATGCCAGCGCGTTGCCGTGGCGGCCCATGACGGCATCGCCCGCGCCGTGGTGCCTGCACATATGCCCAATGACGGCGATCTGGTCTTCTCCCTCTCGACGGCGGCGCGGCCTGCGGGGGATGTGGCGATGATCGGCCATGCCGCGGCGCTCTGCCTGTCGCGCGCCATCGCCCGCGCCATCTATGCGGCCACCCCCGCCGATGGGGATCTTTTGCCTTGTTGGAGCACGTTGAATGCCTGATCTGCCCCTCTCCGATATCTCACTTCATTACGAGGTCGACGGGCGCGGCCCGCCGCTTTTGATGCTGGCCGGGATGCTGAGCGACAGCGCGAGTTGGGGCGCTTTGGCCCCGCTGCTTTCCGATCACTTCACCCTGATCCGGCCCGACAACCGCAGCACCGGGCGCACGACCCCTTGGGATGCCGAAACCTCTGTCGCGCAGATGGCGCGGGATGCGCTGGCGCTGATGGATCACCTGGGGCATGACACCTTTCACGTCGTCGGCCATTCGATGGGCGGGCTGATGGCGATGGAGCTTTTTGGCCTCGCGCCGGGTCGCATCCAAGCGCTGAGCATTCTCGCCTCTGCCCCAGTTCGCGCCCCCCGGACCATGGCAGTCTTTGATGCGCTGCTCGCCGTGCGCCGCGCACCGGAAGGGGAGCAGCTTTGGCTGCGCGCGCTCTACCCTTGGATTTTTGCCCCCGGTTTCTTCACTGATCCTGACAATACCGAGGCCGCCCTCGCCGCAGCACTTGCCTATCCACATGCGCAGAGCGCGGATGCCATGGCCCATCAACTCGAAGCGTTGCGCGGTTTCCGCCCGACGGTACGGCCCTCGGACCTGACCTGCCCGACCCAAGTGCTCCACGGGGCCGAAGACCTGCTGATCCCCCGCGCCGCCGCCGAGCAGGCTTTTGCGGAGATCCCAAATGTGACCCAGACCACCCTGCCCGAGGCGGGCCATTCGATCCATTGGGACGCCGCCGAGGCCGTCGCCCAACATCTGCGCCAATTCCACGACACCGCCGGAGACCCGAGATGACACAAGACCTTTACGGATTGGAAACCTCTACCGACCGCCCGGAAACCTTGCAGGCGATCAATGACTTCATCCACGGCTTCCTGTCCTACCAACCCAAGGCCGCAGGCGTGATCGCCGCCGCCGATGCCGACCCCGATGGCCCGCTGGTCAATGCCTATGCGGCGCTCTTGTGGATGTTCCTCGAACACCCCATCGCCCCTGAGAAGGCCCGCCCCTATCTGGAGCGCGCCAAGGCAGCCCCCGGCGCCAATGCTCGCGAGCAGGAGGTCATCCGCGCAGTCGGGCACTGGATCGACGGCGATGTGCCCGCCCTCGTCGCCGCCTGTGACGCCATCACCGACCAATGGCCGCGCGATCTGGCGATGCTGAAACTGGCGCAATACCACCTGTTCAACACCGGCGATGCCGCTGGCATGTTGCGCCTCGCACTCAAATCCCTGCCCGAGGCCGAAGACATCGCCTATACCCACGGCATGATCGCCTTTGGTTATGAGCAATGTCACCTGCTCGACCGGGCCGAAGCTGCTGCCCGCCGGGCGATGGAATTGCGGCACGATGAGCCTTGGGCGCATCACGCGCTGGCCCATGTGATGCTAACGCAAGGCCGCGTCGCTGAAGGCGCGCGTTTCATGGAAAGCGTGGCCGAGACGTGGAGCGACCTGAACTCCTTCATGCGGAGCCACAATTGGTGGCATCTGGCGCTGTTCTACCTGTCGCAGGGCCGTCACGACGATGTGCGCGCCGCCTATGACCAGCATATCTGGGGGCTGGAAAAGGACTATTCCCAAGACCAAGTCGGCGCCGTGTCTCTGCTGGCGCGGATGGAATTCGCGGGTGTCGATGTGGGCGACCGTTGGGGCGATGTGGCCGACCATGTGGCGGCGCGGGGGGCGGATACCGTGAGTCCCTTCCTGACGCTGCAATACCTCTATGCCCTTTGCCGCACCGGGCGGCCCGAGGCGGCAGAGATGCTCAGCGCGATCAATGCCCGCGCGAGTGAGACTGCCGCCCATGACCACGCCGCATGGGCCGAGGTCGCACTGCCCGCCGCCCTTGGCATCGCCGCCCATGCCAAGGGGGAGTGGGCCACGGCGATCCGCGAGCTTGGCATGGCCCTGCCCCGCATGGCCGAATGTGGCGGCAGCCATGCGCAGCGTGACCTGTTCGAGCAAATCCACCTCGACGCGCTGGTGCGCGATGGCCGGGCCTCAGCCGCGCAGCAGGTGCTTGAGATGCGCCGGACCTATGACCCCGATGGCGTGCCGCTGAACCTGATGCTGGGCGAGGTCTATGAAAAGACCGGCCTGCCGGATCTGGCGGCCCAAGCCCGCGCGCGGGCCGAACGCACGCTGGCCGGGGCCTAAACCGGGCGACGCGCTTTAGGCGCGCGGGCCGACGGTGACTTCGAACTCGGAGATGCCGTCGACCCCCCCGGTGATCACATCGCCGGGCTGCACCGCCGCGACACCGGCAGGCGTGCCGGTCATGATGATGTCACCCGGTGCCAAGGTCACGGCCTGCGACAGGGTGGCCGTATGCTCCCGCACCGACCAGATCATCTGCGACAAATCGGCCTCCTGCTTCATCTCGCCGTTCACCGCGAGCCATAGGCGGCCCTTCTCGACCGAGGGGACATCGGCCATGGGCAGGATCGGCGCAATGGGCGCGGAGTTGTCAAAGGCCTTGGACCAGTCCCACGGGCGGCCCATCTTCTTGGCCTGCGCCTGAAGATCGCGGCGGGTGAAATCAATGCCCACCGAGGCGCCCCAAATGTGATCCATCACATCCGCTTCCGCGATATTCGCGCCGCCCTTGCCGATGGCGATGACAAGCTCCGCCTCGAAGTGGAAATCCTCCGTCAGCGGCGGATAGGGCACGGTGCAAGGCGTATCGAGCGTGGCATCGGCGGGTTTGGTGAAAAAGAACGGCGGGTCGCGCATGTCATTGCCCATCTCAAGCACATGCGCCTCATAGTTGCGGCCCACGCAAAAGACACGGCGCACCGGGAAACGGTCGCTGGTGCCTTGAACGGCAAGGCTGCTTTGCTTGGGGGGATCAATCACATACATCACGGGTGTTCCTTTTGGCATAATGCCGCCAAGGAACACCCGCGCTTTGTAACAGTCAATGACCCCTCGCGCTTATAAGCCTTTGAGCGGCCACTCTTTCACAGTTCGGCGCCTTTGCGGATGGCCTCTTGCACCTCGGCGATCTCCTCGGCGCTCAGCCCATAATCCGCCGCCGCCACCTCGGCGCTGATGTAGCCGCGCAGAAGGTCGCGTTTGACCTGCGCCTTGGGGCGTTCCTCGGCGGGGCCGTAGCCGGCGCCACCCGGAAAGGCCATCATCACCTTCGCCCCATGCGGCACGAACTGCTTGCCCTTGCCGCGCATCGGCGTGCCGTCGTCACGGGCGATGGTGGTGGGCGCACCGGGCTTGCCGCCCTGTCGCCCGCGCGCGGGGTGATCGACGCGGTCGAACATGGCCTGCATGTCGAACTCATGCCCCTCGCGCGCGCCGACCTCCATATATTGCCCCAGCCCGCCGCGCTGGCGCCCCGCGCCGCCGCTGTCGGGGCGCAACTCCTTGCGCCAGATCACCACGGGGCCGGCGTGTTCCGTGGCCTCTACCGGCATGGTCATCACGCCCGAGGGGAAGGCCGTGGCATTGAGCCCGTCGTGTTCGGGTCGCGCGCCCGAGCCGCCGGAGTTGAAGGTCAGCACCTCAGCCCGGCGCGCGCCCGCGGGCGCTTTCGCATCCGTGCGGGGGCGCAGGCTGACCTGGAAGTTACACAGACACCCCGCCCCTTCGGCCGGGACGAGGTTCGGCAGGATCTGATCCAGCGCCGCATAGACCGTATCGGGCACGAAGTGGCCCACGATATGCCGCAGCGCCACCGGCGCGGGGTGGACGGCGTTGACGATGGTATCCTCGGGCGCGGTGATCCGAAACGGCTCCAGCGAAGCGGCGTTGTTGGGGATTTCCGGCGCGATGGCGCATTTCAGCGCGTAGCAGGCATAGGCCTTGGTATAGACCAGTGGGCAGTTGATGCCCTTCTTGTCGATCCCGCTGGTGCCCGCGAAATCCGACAGGATGTGATCCTCTTCGATGCTCACCGTGACCTTCAGCGTGATCGGCGTGTCGAAGCCGTCGATCGTCATCTCGCCAGTCGCCCGCTGGCGCGGCAGTGCCGCGATCCGCTCCAAGGTGGCGCGGCGGGAATTGTCTAGGATGAAGCTCGCGATGCCGGTGAGATCGTCGAGGGCGAATTCCTCCATCATGTCGATGAGGCGGCGGTGGCCGATTTCGTTGCAGGTGGTCAGCGCGTAGATGTCGCCGATCAGCTGATCCGGCTCGCGCACATTGCCACGGATGATCCGCACCAGCGTCTCGTCGACCTTGCCCGCATCGGCGAACTTCATGATCGGCAGATAGAGCCCTTCCTCGTAGACGCTCGCCGCATCCGCGCCAAAGCCACGCCCGCCGATGTCGACGATATGCGCGGTGCAAGCGAAGAACCCCACCAGCTTACCGTGATGGAACGACGGCGTGACCATGGTGATGTCATGCAGATGGCCCGTCCCCTCCCAAGGGTCGTTGGTGATATAGACATCGCCTTCGAGGATGTTCTCCCGCCCGATCCGGCGGATGAAATGCGCCACCGCGTCGGCCATGGCGTTGACGTGGCCCGGCGTGCCGGTGACCGCCTGCGCCAGCATCTGACCGTCGGTGTCATAGACGCCCGCGGAAAGGTCCCCCGCCTCGCGCACCGAGGTCGAGAAGGCAGTGCGCACCAGTGCCTGCGCCTGTTCCTCGACCACCGAGATGAGGCGGTTCCACATGACTTGATAGGCGACGTTGGAATGTGTCTGTGCCATGGGCTTACCCTTTCACGGTGATGTCGATGCAGCCGTCGGGCTGGCAGATGGCGCGGCGCGAAGCGGGCAGGATGATCGTCGTCTCATCCTCGGTGATGGCGGCGGGGCCTTGGGCGGTCTGGCCCGGGGCCATCTGACCGCGCAGCACGACGTCGGCCTCGCAGTACTCAGAAAGCGCCGGGTCGAAAATGCGCCGTGTTAGAGCCACATCCGCCGCCGCACCCGGGGACTGCTCTGCGGTGCGCGCGACCTCTTCGGGCGGCGTGGTGGCATTGACCGACCAAACCGTGATCTCGATGTCCAAGCCCTCGACGGTGCGGCCGAAAAGCTTGGCGTAATCGGTCTCGAACAAAGCCTCGAAACGCGCGGCATCGGGGTTTAGCGCGTCCGCTTCGTCCAGCACGATGGGGATCTCCCAGCCCTGCCCGCTGTAGCGC
Source organism: Sulfitobacter sp. 1A13353 (assembly GCF_043557255.1). Classification (NCBI taxonomy): domain Bacteria; kingdom Pseudomonadati; phylum Pseudomonadota; class Alphaproteobacteria; order Rhodobacterales; family Roseobacteraceae; genus Sulfitobacter; species Sulfitobacter sp. 1A13353. The sequence goes on from NZ_JBIFFS010000001.1 coordinate 312,054, forward strand.
ATGTAGACCTTGTATTCCGACAGGATCTTGGCCCCGGCATCGCAGTTGCGCACAAAGCCGGTGGCCTCGTCGCGCAGTTCCGCCAGCAGCGTCTTGATGCGGGTCGCGTCGAAGTCCGACAGCTTCATGTAGACCGAGCGGTTGGCCTCGAAGCTGAAAGGCGCACGCAGGAAACCGATGGCCGAGCCGACCCCGGCCCCGGGCGGCACCAGCAGGCGCTCGACCCCCAGCTTCTCACACAGCCGCCCGGCATGCAGCGGGGCCGCGCCGCCGAAGGCGATCATCGTGTAGTCGCTTAGGTCCTCGCCGTTCTCCACCGCATGCACCCGCGCGGCATTGGCCATGTTCTCGTCCACCACCTCGGCCAGACCGAAGGCGGCAGTGGCGGCGTCCATGTCGAGTTCCTGACCGATCGCTTGGCTCAGCGCCGTCTCGGAATTGCCGGTCTCGAGCCGGATCGAACCGCCGGCGAAATTGTCGGGGTCGAGCTTGCCTAGTACGAGGTCGGCATCGGTCACTGCGGGCTTTGCCCCGCCGCGGCCATAGCAGGCCGGCCCCGGCTCGGAGCCCGCGCTTTCCGGCCCCACCCGGATTTGCCGCATGGCATCCACATGGGCAAGGCTGCCGCCGCCCGCGCCGATCTCCACCATGTCGATCACCGGGATCGAGATCGGCATGCCGGAGCCTTTCTTGAAGCGATAGGTCCGCGCCACCTCGAAGACCCGGCTGGTCTTGGGCGTCTGGTTCTTGATTAGGCAGATCTTGGCCGTGGTCCCGCCCATGTCGAAGCTCAGCACCTTGTCGAGCCCGTAGCGCGCGGCGATGTTGGCGGCGAAGACCGCCCCGCCCGCGGGGCCGGATTCCACCAGCCGCACCGGGAATTCGGCAGCGCTTTCAATCGAGATAATGCCGCCGCCCGAATGCATAAGGAAGATGTTGCAGGAGACGCCCTCTTCCTGCAGGCGCCCTTCGAGCCGTCCGAGGTAGCTCTTCATCAGCGGCTTGATATAGGCATTGGCGACCACGGTGTTGAACCGCTCATACTCGCGCATCTGCGGCGAGACCTCGGAGGAGATCGAGACCATGACGCCCGGCAGCTTCTCTTCCAACACCTCGCGGACCATGCGCTCATGCGCGTCGTTCAGATAGGAATGGATCAGCCCGACCGCGACGCTTTCATAACCCGCGTCGGCGATGCGGTCCGCCAGCGCCTCGACCTCGGCGCGGTCGAGCGGGTGCAGAACCGCCCCCGTGGCATCGACACGCTCTTCCACCGTGTAGCGCATCTGGCGCGGCAGCAGCGGTTCGGGAAGGTTGAGGTTCAGATCATACTGCTCGAACCGGCTTTCGGTGCGCATTTCGATCACGTCACGGAAGCCTTGGGTGGTGATCAGCGCGGTCTTGGCCCCGCGCCGTTCGATCAGCGCGTTGGTTGCCAGCGTGGTGCCGTGGATGATCTGCGTGAGATCGGCGGGCGTGATCCCGGCCTTGGTGCAGACCTGATGCATCCCGTCGATGATCGCGTTCTCGGGCGCGGCATAGGTGGTCAGCACCTTGGTTGAGAAACTCTCGCCGCCCTTTTCCAGCACCACGTCGGTGAAGGTGCCGCCGATGTCTACGCCCAGTCGGATGGTTGATGCCATGTCTCACTCCTGTTTGGGCGCAGGATAGGGGTGGGCACAGCATCGGTGCAAATTATTATATTCTATGGGTGTGAAAGGTTTTTTCGATCCTCGACATCGAAGCTTCGGGCGCAGTCGCGGGCCAGTTCAGCGGCGCGGGCGACATAGGCGGGCGTGCGATCCGCGTGATAACGCGCGGCGACTTGCAGCGGGCGCGGGTGCCACGCGGCGGGCAGAATCCGCAGCGCCCCATCGGCCAGCGCGCCTGCCACCATCACACGCGGCATCACCGCCACACCCATCCCGTCGAGCACCATGTTCATCGCCGCCGACAGGCTGCTGGAGGGCACCAAACGGGCCTTCGGCGCAGTCGTGCCGTCGAAATGGCCGATGAGATCGGAATGGGCCTGCGTATGCCGCGCATGGCCCAGCACCGGATGGCGCAGCATGGCGGCGAAGTCGGGTGCGGGGCCGATCTGGGCGGCCAATTCCGGCGCGGCGACCCAGATGTAGTCATAGGTCGCCAAGTCCAGCCGCCCGCTTGCCGGGGTCGAGAAGGGGGCGGTTTGCAGGGTCAGGTCGAGCGCATGAGCGGCAAGCTCCTGATCCAGATCGCGCGAGAGATCGACGGTAAGTTCGACAGTGAGATTGGGATAGGCATCGGCCAGCGCGCGCAGAAAGGGGCGCAGCCATGTGCTCGCGACCACTTCGGTCACGCCAAGGCGGAGGCTGTCGTCGATCAGATCGGGTCGCGCGGCGGTCTCGACAAGTGCTTCGGCTTCGCGCAGCACGCGGCGGGCTTGGGTCAGCAGGGCGCTGCCCTTTTCGGTGAGCCGGATCGACCCAGCATCGCGCTGCATCAGGGTGACGCCCAAGGTTGCCTCCAGCCCGGAAATCCGGGCCGAGATATTGGGCTGTGTCGTGTTCAGATGCGCGGCGGCGCGGCGGAAACTGCCAAGGTCTGCGACCCAGATCAGCGCTTCAAGCTGTTTCAGCGTGAAGAGATTGCCGATCATTCGCGCCAGTCAAAGAAACCCGGTCCGGCCTCGGCCAGAAGCTTGCGGGCCATCGCCTCACCCGCCGCGGCGCCGTCGGAAATGGCGCAGGTAACGTCATCGCCGATGGCATCGGACCCGTCGGGGCGCAGCACCTGCCCGCGCAGGCGCATCTCGCTGCCGTTGAGTTCGGCCAGACCGGCGATGGGCGTCTCGCAAGACCCATCGAGCGTGGCGAGGAACGCGCGTTCGGCGGCAAGCTGTTCGCCAGTCTTGCGGTCATGGATCGCCGAGAGCATCTCGGCGGCGCGGCTGTCATCCTCCCGCCGCTCAACCCCGATGGCCCCCTGCGCGATGGCGGGCAGCATGTCGTCGGGGTGCACGGCAGCCTGTGGCACGTCGTCCATTTGCAAGCGGTTCAGCCCGGCCATGGCGAGGAAGGTCGCTTCGGCCACACCGTCATCGAGTTTTTTCAAACGAGTCTGCAAGTTGCCACGAAACTCGACCACTTCCAGATCAGGCCGCCGCAGTTTCACTTGCGCCCGGCGGCGCAGGCTGGAGGTGCCCACCACCGCGCCTTCGGGCAACTCGGCGATGGATTTCAGATGCGGCGAGATGAAAGCGTCGCGGCAATCCTCGCGCGGCAGATAGGTGTCGATCAGCAGGCCTTGGGGTTGCAGCGTCGGCATGTCCTTCATCGAATGCACCGCGATGTCGATGGAGCCGTCGAGCAGCGCGGCCTCGATCTCGCGGGTGAACAGACCCTTGCCGCCGATCTCTTTCAGCGGGCGGTCGATGATCTTGTCGCCCGTGGTCTTGATCACGACGATGGTGAAAGCCTCGAACGGGAGATCGAAGGCGGCGGCGAGCCGGTCGCGCACCTCATTCGCCTGCGCGAGCGCCAAAAGCGATCCGCGTGTGCCGATGTTGAGAGGCCGGGCCGGGGTGGGAAGCTGATACGTCATGACGCATCCCTACCCCCGTCGACATGAACTGACAACTGCTGTACCTGCGCTACCTACGGGTTTGCCACAAATAGGAACGCCATAATGACTGCGAACAAGACCATCCTGCGCGCCCTTGCGGGCGAAACCCTGCCGACGCCGCCGATCTGGATGATGCGGCAAGCCGGGCGCTACCTGCCCGAGTACCGCGCGACCCGGGCCGAGGCAGGCGATTTCCTGTCGCTGTGCTACAACCCGGAACTGGCCGCCGAGGTGACGTTGCAACCGATCCGCCGCTATGGTTTCGACGCTTCGATCCTTTTCGCCGACATCCTGCTGGTGCCGCAGGCGCTTGGCGCCGATCTGTGGTTCGTCACTGGTGAGGGGCCGCGTCTGTCGACGATCACCACCAAGGCCGAGATGGAAGCGCTGAAACCAGCGGACGCCATTCACGACCACCTCGCCCCGATTTACGAGACCGTGCGCATCCTGTCGCGCGAACTGCCCGAAGAGACGACGCTCATCGGTTTCGCAGGCGCGCCTTGGACGGTGGCGACCTATATGATCGCGGGCAATAGCACGCCGGATCAGGGGCCAGCCCATGCGCTAAAGGACGAGAACCCCGAGGTGTTCGATGCGCTGATGGAGCGGATCACGCTGGCGACGATCGAATACCTCGACATGCAGATCAAGGCGGGAGCCGAGGTGGTAAAGCTCTTCGACAGCTGGGCCGGATCGCTGGAAGGCACGGATTTCGACCGCTATTCGACAGAGCCGCTGCGCCAGATCATCAGCGCGTTGAAGGCGCGTCATCCGGGCGTGCCCGTGATCGCCTTTCCGCGTGGAGCCGGGGCGCGCTTCGCCAATCTACATGCCGCCACCGGGGCGGACTGTATCGCCGTCGACGACGGCGTGAGTGCAGAGTGGGTGGCCGAACATGTGCAGCCGCATGGCTGTGTGCAGGGCAACCTGAAGTCCTCGCATATGGTGTCAGGTGGGGATGCGCTGGTGCAGGAGACCCGGGCGATTTGCGATGCGCTGTCGAAGGGGCCGCATATCTTTAATCTGGGGCATGGGATCACGCCGGATGCGGATCCGGAGAATGTGCAGTTGATGATTGATACGGTGCGCGGGACGCGGGGCTGAACACCCGCGCTAAGAGATGAGGGCCATCGCCTGCCCGCGGGTTGGCGATGTCACGTTGGTTCATACCACTTTATGGTTCAACCATGATGTGTGTCCGACACGGGGCGCCCAGACTAACCAAATCGCCTACCCGTCCGGGCGGGCAGGCGATGGCCCGGCGCCTGCGGCTTGATTCCGGGCCAAGGTGGTAACCGTCACCGCTCGGTCTCGCCGAGACTTGGTTCCGGGACTAAGTTCTGCTTACACCCACTTCGCCATCGGCGGCAGGCTCATCAGAACCGCATCCGGATCATGCCCCGTCTCCAGACCAAACTTCGTCCCCCGGTCATAGACAAGGTTATACTCAGCATAGATCCCCCGGTGGCGCAGTTGCACGTCCTTGTCGTCCATGTCCCACGGCATCTCGCGCCGTTTGTCGACCACGGGCACATAGGCGGGCAGGAACGCGCGACCCACATCCTGTGTCAGCGCGAAATCCGCCTCCCAGTCGCCGCTGTTGCGGTCATCGTAAAAGATGCCACCCACACCCCGCGCGCGTTTGCGATGGGGGATGTAGAAATACTCATCCGCCCAAGCCTTCAACTCATCATAGAGCGTGGCCCCATGCGGGTCGCAGGCGGCCTTCATCTCGGCATGGAAATGGTCGGTGTCCTCGTCATACTCGATACAAGGGTTCAAATCCGCACCGCCGCCGAACCACCATGCATGGGGGGTCCAGAACATGCGGGTGTTCATATGCACCGCCGGCACATGTGGGTTTTGCATATGCGCAACTAGGCTAATCCCAGAGGCCCAGAAACGCGGATCTTCGGCCATGCCGGGCAACCCCTTGCGCGCGGCCATGGCGGCCTGCGCCCGCTCGCCCAACTCGCCGTAGACGGTGGAGATATTCACGCCCACCTTCTCGAACACACGGCCCCCGCGCATGACGGACATCTCACCGCCACCAGCGTCCGACCCATCGGGGGCAGTGCGGGTGGTGTTGCTGACCACGAAACGCCCGGCCTCTTCCTCGCCCACATGACGCGCTTCGATGTCGTGAAACGCCTGAACGATGTCATCGCGAAGCTTGCGGAACCAATCCGCCGCGCGTGTCTTTTGGTCTTGCATGTCGTCGGTCATCTCTGGCCCGCCTTTCTGTTATTCCATCGCTCCGCCGCCAAGGATCAGACCTTCGTGTTCGGCCATGTAAATCCGCAGCCAAGGCGTATATGCATCGGGATGCTGCGCAAGGTCGGCATGTAGATCGCCGAGGGTGATCCAACGCGTCGCCATCACCTCATCAGGATTTTCCGTAATCGTCAGATCCGGCGCGGCATGGGCGAGATAGACCTCGACCACCTCATGCTCGATCAGCCCGCCGCCGACATCGGCACGGTATTCGACCCGGCCCCGATGCTGCAAGGCCAGCCCGGTGATCCCCAACTCTTCGTCCAAACGCCGCGCGGCGCAGTCCTCGGGCGGCTCATCCCAATGCGGATGCGTGCAGCAGGTGTTCGCCCAGAGACCGGGGGTGTGATATTTGCCAAGCGCGCGCTGCTGCATCAGCAGCTTGCCGTCGGAGATGACAAAGACCGAAACCGCCATATGCCGCAAACCGCGTTCATGCGCGGCGAGCTTTTCGACCGGTTGCAGGGTGCCGTCGACCCAGGCGGGGACCATGATCTCCATCAGATGCGGCTTACCGTTGTGTTCATCTCACCCTCGGCGCAGAAGAAATTCACCGGCAGTTATCGGGGGATTTCCCCCTAGTCTCAACCGCTAACCGGCCCGCCCTGCGCCCGTGCTACCTTTTGGCGCAGTGAACATCCTTTACCCCTTCGCCCCAAACGCTAGATTCAAGTCAGACTGACAAAGGAACTCACAATGAACATGCGTATCGCGTCGATCTTCGCCATCTGCCTTGGGGCCACGCCCCTTTGGGCGGAAAGCCATGCCTCCGGTGACGCCGAAGCCGGGGAAAAGGTCTTTCGTAAATGCAAAAGCTGCCACATGATCTCGGATGATGAGGGCAACGATATCCAAAAAGGGGGCCGTACGGGGCCGAACCTTTATGGGATCTACAACCGCGTGGCGGGTTCCGTCGAAGACTACCGCTATGGCGATTCCATCGTGGCTGCGGGCGAGGCCGGGCTGACATGGGACGAAGAGAGTTTCACAGGCTACGTCGCCGACCCCAAGGGGTTTCTGGCCGAGTATCTTGATACGAAACGGGCCAAGTCGAAAATGTCTTACCGTCTGAGAGACGAAGAAGACGCGAAAGACGTATGGGCCTATCTGGTCTCCGTCGGGCCGGAAGTGACCGAGACTGATGAAGCGGCAGAGGCGACCGAGTAATCTGCGCATTCAGCGCAATGCGAAAGGGGGGCCATTTGCCCCCCTTTTTGTTTCGGATCAGAAGCAGTCGCGCAGCAGCTGCGTGACATTCTCTTTGGTCAGTTCAATCGGGTTGCCGCCACAGCTTGGGTCTTGCAGGGCCGAGGCCACCAGTGCGTCGATGTCGGGGTCGGTCACGCCAAGGGCAGTCAGCGAGCTGGGAATGTTCAACTCTTCATTCAGCTTGCCGACGAAATCGTAGAACCCGTCAAAGCCGCCCACGATATCGAGATAGGCCGCCGCCTTGGCTAGACGCTCCTCGATTGCGGGGCGGTTCATGCGCAGAACCGGCTGCATGACAACGGCGTTGGTGGTGCCGTGATGCGTGTGATGCACCGCGCCAATCGGGTGGCTGATGGCATGGATGGCGCCCAGACCCTTTTGGAACGCTGTGGCGCCCATGGCGGCGGCGGACATCATATGGCCGCGCGCCTCAAGATCACTGCCATCGGCATAGGCGCGGGGCAGGTATTCCTTGACCAGACGCATCCCTTCCAGCGCCATGCCTTGGCTCATCGGGTGGTAATGCGGCGAGCAGAAGGCTTCGAGGCAGTGGGCGAAAGCATCCATCCCAGTGCCTGCGGTGATCATCGGCGGCATGCCGACGGTCAGTTCCGGGTCGCAAATCACGACGGCGGGGAGCATCTTGGGGTGGAAGATGATCTTTTTCTCATGAGTCTGGGAATTGGTGATGACGCTGGCGCGCCCCACTTCCGAGCCTGTGCCGGCGGTCGTCGGCACGGCCACGATGGGCGCGATGCCGTCGGCGTCGGCGCGGGTCCACCAATCGCCGATGTCTTCGAAATCCCACAGGGGGCGGGTTTGGCCCGCCATGAAGGCGATGACCTTGCCCAGATCGAGACCGGAGCCGCCGCCGAAGGCGATCACGCCGTCATGGCCGCCGTCGCGGTAGACCTTGATGCCCGCCTCGGCGTTCATCTCGGTCGGGTTCGGGTCAACGTCCGAGAACATCGCGCGGCCCAGACCTTCGGCCTCCATCAGGTCCAGTGTGGACTGGGTGATCGGCAGATAGGCCAGCCCCTTGTCGGTGACCAGCAGCGGCTTCTTGATGCCCGCAGCGGCGCAGGCCTCGGCAATCTCTTTAATCCGGCCTGCGCCGAAACGGATGGCGGTGGGGTAAGACCAATTGGCAGTCAGGGACATGTCTCAGGCTTTCTTGAGGTGGTAAGATTTAGGGCGTGTCAGCGCGTGATAGCCCAGTTCAGACAGGCCCGCGCCGCGCCCGGTTTGCTTGCAGCCGGTCCAGCACAGCGCCGGGTCCAGATAGTCGGCACGGTTCATGAAGACGGTGCCGGTTTCCAACCGCTGGCCGATGGCCTCGGCAGCCTCGGCATCGGCGGTAAAGATCGCGGCGGTCAGACCGAATTGGCTGTCGTTCATCAGCGCAATGGCCTCTTCATCGTCCTTGACCGGCATGATGCCGACAACGGGGCCAAAGCTTTCGTCACGCATGACGCGCATCTCATGGGTCACATCGGTCAGCACCTGCGGCGTCAGATAGGCACCGCCATCGTCGGCGGGCATTCTATCGATATGCGCCTTGGCACCTGCCGCCACGGCCTCATCAATCTGCGCGCGAACCTCGTTGGCGAAACGTACATTGGCCATCGGCCCAAGCGTCGTGGCCTGATCCAGCGGATTGCCGAGGTTGAGGTTATTCACCCATGCCACGGCCTTTTCGACAAAGGCGTCATAGAGGCTTTCGTGCACATAGATCCGCTCGATCCCACAGCAGCACTGGCCCGCGTTGAACATCGCCCCGTCCATCACGCCATCGACTGCCGCGTCGAGGTTGGCATCGGCCCGGACATAGGCAGGGTCTTTGCCGCCAAGCTCGGTGGCGACACCGGTGAAAGTGCCCGCCGCGGCGCGTTCCATCGCCCGACCGCCGCCGACAGAGCCGGTGAAGTTGACGAAATCAAAGGCGTTGTCGGCGATCAACGCCGAGGTGGTGTCATGGCTCAGCACGACGTTCTGGAACACATCCTCGGGCACGCCAGCGGCGCGGTAGGCATCGGCGAGGTGTTCACCGACCAGAATGGTCTGCGAGGCATGCTTCAGGATCACCGAATTGCCCGCGATCAGCGCAGGCGCGATGGTGTTGTTCGCGGTCATGTAAGGGTAGTTCCACGGCGCCACGACGAAAACCACGCCATGCGGCTCGCGCATGATCTTGCGCGAAAAGGCGTCGCTGTCTTCGATCACATTGGGTGCCAGCGCATCGGCGGCGATCTTGGCCATGTGGCTGGTGCGTTCCTGCAAGCCGCCGAACTCACCCCCGTAGCGCACTGGGCGGCCCATCTGGTGGGCCAGTTCCTCGGTCATCCGGTCGGTGGAATTCTCAATCTCTTTCAGCGCGGCCATCACCAGATCGACACGCTCCTGCAAGGGCCGCGCGGCCCATGCCTTTTGCGCGCGGCGCGCGCGGGCAACAGTGTCTTGCGCTGCTTCCGTGCTCAGGGTTTCGCGCTCCGCATAGACCGAACCGTCAATCGGAGAGATACATTTTACCGTCGTCATTCTCAGGCCCTTTCAAAGCCGCGGGCGATTTCCCAATCGGTCACCACCCGGTCATATTCTTCCTGCTCCCATTCCGCCGCGCGGGTGTAATGGGTCACTACATCTTCGCCCAAGACCTCGCGCAGGAACGTCGAGCCGCGCAGGGTCTCGGTTGCTGCCCGCAGGGTCTGGGGGATATCGACAGCGTCGGACTCGCCATAAGCATCGCCGCGTGTGGGCGGGGCAAGCTCCATCTTGTCTTCGATCCCTTTGATTCCGGCAGCCAGCATGACCGTCTGCGCCAGATAAGGGTTTAGGTCCGATCCGCCAATACGGCATTCGACCCGCACGCCCTTTGTCCCTGCCCCGCAAAGGCGGAACCCCGCGGTGCGGTTGTCGACGGACCAGACGGTCTTGGTCGGGGCGAAGGTGCCTTTGGCGAAGCGTTTGTAGCTGTTCACATAGGGGGCGAGGAAATAGGTATATTCCGGCGCATAGGCGATCAGACCGGCCATATAGTGGCGCATCAGATCGGACATGCCCAACGCGCCCTCGCTGTCAAAGAAAGCCGCTTCGCCGTCTTTCCACAGCGACTGATGGACGTGGCTGGAAGAGCCGACGCGGTCCTTATGCCACTTGGGCAGGAAGCTCGCCGCATGTCCCTGCTGCCAAGCGATTTCCTTCACCGCATGTTTGGCAATCGTGTGGTAATCGGCGCAATCAAGCGCCTGTGAATAGCGGATGTTGAGCTCTTCCTGACCGGCCTCGGCCTCGCCCTTGGAGTTCTCAATCGGCAGACCGGCGGCGAAGAGATGGTTGCGCAGCGGGCGCATGACGTTCTCTTCCTTGGTGGTCTGAAGGATGTTGTAGTCTTCGTTATAGCCGCTGATCGGCGTGAGGTCGCGGTAGCCGCCCTTGCGGATCGCGTCAAAGCTCTGCTCGAAAAGGAAGAACTCCAGCTCGGTCGCCATCATGGCATCGAAACCCAGTTCCTTCAGCCGCGCGATCTGTTTCTTGAGCATGGCGCGCGGGGAATGCGGCACCGGCTGGTGCGTATCGTGATCCAGCACGTCGCAAAGCACCATCACCGTTCCCTCCAGCCACGGCACCGGGCGGATCGTGTCGAGGTCGGGCTGCATCACATAGTCGCCGTAACCCGTCTCCCACGAGGTGGAGGCAAAGCCTTCGGGCGTGGCCATCTCAAGGTCGGTGGCCAGCAGGTAGTTGCAACAATGGGTTTCTTTATAAGAGGTCTCGACGAAGTTGACGGCATGGAAGCGCTTGCCCATCAACCGGCCTTGCATGTCCACAAGGCACGCAAGAACCGTATCGACGGATCCTTCTTTGACCAGTTTTTTCAGCGCGTCGAATGTCAGTGTGCCGGGCATGTTCTGTCCACTTCAGGGGGTAAGGCGGGGGCGCAGGCAGCGCGCCCCCGGTTGTCGGTTCAGCCGTTGGTGTAGGGCGGACCGGCTTTGTTGATGACTTCGTTATAGTCGCGGAAGATCTGCACGATCTTGGCGTGCACTTCGCCTTCCTCGGCGATCTCTGTCCAGAAGTCCTTGGCCGCGTTTTCAACCTCGGCCCATTCGTCGGCAGGCACGGTGCTGAGCTTGAGCTTGTCGCCCTGCGCGCGCAGACGCGCCTCGCCGCCCCAGTACCACTGGTTGCGGTAGGTGTGGCCCGCTTCGATCCCCGCCATGACCAACTGTTTGAGGTGATCCGGCAGATCGGCCCACTGCTGCTGGTTGACGAAGAACGACCCGATCCAAGCACCCGAGATGTTGTTGGTCAGGAAGTAGTCGGTCACATCGGCCCAGCCGACGGTGTAGTCCTCGGTGATGCCGGACCACGCCATGCCGTCGAGCTCGCCTGTTTGCACGGCGACTTCGGCGTCCTCGTAGGGAATGTTCACCGGCACCACGCCGAACTTCGACAGGAAGCGGCCCGCGGTGGGGAAGGTGTAGAGCTTCAGACCGTCCAGATCGGCGACCGATTTGATCTCTTTGGTGGTGTTGAAGTTACAGGGGTCTTGGCCCGCAGCCGACAGCCATTCAACGCCGACCTTGGCATATTCCTCTTTCCAGATTTCGGCCAAGCCGTACTGGTTGAACAGCACCGGCACGTCGAGAATGTGCTTGGTGGCGAAGGGGAAGTAGCCGCCGAATTGTTGCAACGGCGTGGGCGAGGCCATGGAGTCGTCATCGGAATGCACCATGTCGATGGTGCCGCGCTGCATGGCTTGGAACAGCTCACCGGTGGGGACGATCTGGTCGGCGTAGAACAGTTCGATCTCCATCTCGCCATTGGCGGCGGCATTGATGTAATCGACCGCCGGTTTGGTCACCTGCTCACCCAGAGCGGCGCCGGCATAGGTCTGCATGCGCCATTTGATCGGCGCTTGGGCATGCACGATGGAGGGCGCGGCGAGGGCCGCAGGGGCGGCGACGGCGGCCCCGGATAGAAACTTTCTGCGAGTGGTCATACGTCTCTCCTTTGTTGAAATATCAGGCCGTCTTTGCGCGGCTCTCATTGTTATTTGTCGTAGATGTAATCGGGCAGCCATGTCGCGATCTCCGGGAAGACCATGACGAGTATCAGCGCCAAGACCATCACCAGCACGAAGGGCGTGATCGAGGCGTAGATGTCGCGCAGCGTGATCTCTGGCGGGGCCATGGCGCGCATCAGGAACAGGTTATAGCCGAAGGGCGGCGTCATATAGGCGATCTGCGTGGTGATCGTGTAAAGGATACCATACCAGATCAGATCAAAGCCCAGCGCACCGACCAAGGGCACATAGAGCGGCGCCACGATGACCAGCATCGCCGTATCATCAAGGAAGGTGCCCATGATGATGAAGCTAAGCTGCATCATGATCAGGATCATCCAGGGGCTGAGGTTCATCTTTTCGGTGAACAGGCTCTCAATCGCTTTCACCGCGCCCAGCCCGTCAAAGACCGCGCCAAAGGCGAGGGCGGCGAGGATGATCCACATGAACATGCAGGTGATGCCCAAGGTGTTGCGCACGGAGTTCTCGAAAACCTCGCGGGTCATGCGGCCCTTGAGCACCGCTGCAAAAAACGCCGCCGCCGCCCCGATGGCCGAGCTTTCGACCAAGCTGGTCCAACCGTTGACGAAAGGCACCATCATCACCGCAAAGATCACCAGCGGCAGGATGCCCGCCCGCAGAAGGCGCAGTTTCTCGGCACGGGGAATGTCGCGATCCTCGGCTGAGAGGATGGGACCAAGTTCGGGATTCATCCGGCAGCGGATGACGATATAGGCGATGAACATCGCTGCCATCATCAACCCCGGGATGACCCCGGCAAGCCACAACTGCCCCACCGGCTGCCGCGCGATCATCGCGTAAAGCACCAGCACGACCGAGGGCGGCACGAGGATGCCAAGGCTCGACCCCGCCTGGATCACCCCCGTCACCATCCTTTTATCATAGCCACGTTTCAGCAGTTCCGGCAGCGCGATGGTCGAGCCGATCGCCATGCCCGCCACGCTGAGCCCATTCATCGCCGAGATCAGCACCATCAGGCCAATCGTGCCAATCGCCAGCCCGCCGCGCACCCCGCCCATCCAGACGTGGAACATGCGGTAAAGGTCATCGGCAATGCGGCTTTCGCTGAGGACATAGCCCATGAAGATGAACATCGGCAGCGTCAGCAGCGGATACCATTTCATCAGTTTCATCGCGGCGGCGAAACCGATGTCATAGCCGCCCTTGTCGCCCCAGAGCAGCAGCGCCGAGACCACGGCGATAAAGCCGATGGCGCCAAACACCCGCTGGCCGGTCAGTAGCATCAGCATCATTGACGAGAACATCAATGTCGCAATCATTTCATAGGACATCAGATGGCCTCACCCTTGAGCCGCAGCACGTCTTTCGCGAGCTCGGACAGACATTGCAGCAGCATCAGAAAGATACCGACGATCATCACGACCTTGATCGGCCAGAGATAGGGACGCCATGCGGAACTGGATTGCTCCATATGGCCAACCTCTTCACTACCGGTGATCAAGTCGCCGAAAAAGCTGAACGGCTCGGTCCCCCAGTAGCCCAGCGAATAGGCGGTAGAGCTTACCGCGCCATAGAGCAGCACGCAGAGATAGAAGATCAGGAAGAAGACGGTAAAGAGGTCAAACCACGCTTTGCGGCGCAGCGACCAATCGCCATAAAGGAGGTCCATCCGCACGTTCGACCCCAGTTGGATCGAATAGGGACCGCCCAGAATGTAATAGCCCACCATGACGAACTGCGCCATTTCCAGCGTCCAAAGCGAGGGGACGAAGAAGGCTTTGCTGACGGTGGACCACAACAGCACCCCCATCAGGACAAATATGCCATACATCATGATCCGCCCGATCCGCCGGTTCATCGCATCGATGCCCCGGATATAGCCCCGGATGAACCTCATGGTTTGACCTCCTTCATCTCGGGCCGAGCCATGGCGGCACGGAGCCAATTGCTGATCATCTCGGCCATCTGCCGCTGTTCGGCTTCGGTCGTGATGAGGTCATTACGGATCTCTAGCATGACATGGGGATGACCATGGGCCAGCCCATGTTCTTTCAGCGTATGGGTCACCCCGTCCTGCGGGCCGTAGGGCTCATTTCGTTCGACATTGAGATCCGTGAACTCCGACGCCACCGCGAGCATCGCATCGGCAAGGCGCGTGTCGCTGTCGTGGAGAATGCCGATCTCAACGTTGCGCGGTTTGCCGTGGTAGATCGGCGTGAAACTATGCACCGTGACGATCGCGGGCGCATCGACCCGTTTGATCGTCGCCGCCAAAGTCGCGCGGAACGGTTCGTAATAGCGCGTCACCCGCTCGGCTCGGCCCGCTTCATCAAGCGCGGCATTGCCGGGGATCGCGAAAATCTCGCTCTGCGCGGGCATCGCGCCGGGGGCTTCGGGCGGGCGGTTGCAGTCGTAAACCAGACGGGAAACCCGCCCTGCTACCAGCACTGCATCCAGATCTTGCGCCATCGTGCGGGCCACGCCCAAGGCGCCGGGGTCCCAAGCCACATGGCTTTCGCGGGCCGCGGCATCCAGCCCAAGGCCGTCGTAGTAGGCCGGTATCTCACGCGCCGCATGTTCGCAGACCAATACCAGCGGGGCCTTGGCCCCGGCATTGATCACCTCGACGACTTCATTCGAAAGATCTAACTGTTCTGACACCCTGTCCCCCTCAATTAGTTCAAACCTCATTCGGGCGGGGGGCTTCTGTCAACAGAATAATGTCAAATTTATTACAACGCCGTTCAGTTTGTGTTATTACTCGTCAAAAGAGGGGCATCCATGGCTGAACCGACGCTGACCATTTCCGACCGTATCCAGCAAGAGTTGGACCGGCTAACCCGTGCGGAACGGCAGCTCGCCCATTCGATTCTGGAAAACTACCCCGCCTCCGGCCTAGGCCCGCTGACGGCGCTGGCGAAGGATGCCAATGTCTCAACCCCCACCGTGGCGCGGATGGTGCAAAAGCTGGGGTTCAAGGGCTATCCCGAATTTCAGAACGAGCTGCGCGAAGAGCTAAAGGCCAAGGCCAAGAACCCCATCGCCAAACATGACAACTGGACCGAAGGCGCGCCCTCGGGCCATGTGTTGAACCGGTTCACCGATGCGGTGATCGACAACATCCGCCACACGTTGGGCCAGATCGAGCCTGCCACCTTCGACCGCGCCTGCGCCATGATCGCCGATACTGCGCATCCGCTCTATATCGTGGGCGGGCGCATCACCCATGTCATGGCCGAATATCTGTTCCTCCACGCCCAGATCATCCGCCCCCGAGTGACACATATCCAATCTACATCAAACGCTTGGCCGCATTACCTGCTGGACGTGGGGGAAGGCGATGTCTTCGTCATTTTCGACGTGCGCCGCTATGAGAACAACACGCTGAAACTGGCGGAGATGGCCCATGCGCGGGGTGCCAAGATCATCCTCTTCACCGACCAATGGCGCTCTCCGGTGCATAGCCTTGCCGATATCTGTTTCTCCAGCCGGATTGTCGCGCCCTCGGCTTGGGACAGCGCGGCGGCCACGCTGCTGCTGGTAGAGAGCGTGATCTCGGCCATGCAAGACATCAACTGGGCCGATACAAAGGACCGCGCCGAACGGCTGGAAGACATGTTCGACCAGACCCGTTTGTTCCGCAAATTCACCTAAGCCCCCAGCAAGCAACGCCTTGTCATAAAGGGTATTGGCTTGCCCAAACCCCGCCAGTCGTCTATGGCCAGCACGCCGGGTGTGGTGTCCAGCGCGGTGCCGTGACACGCGCCAAGGCCGGAGGGGGACCGACCATGCGTGATGAAATCTTTTCGCCCAGCGAACTTGAGCGCCATTATGACCTCGCGCCATCGCCAGCGCTGGCGGCTGAAATGGCCGATATCTACGCCCGGATGGACCGCGTGATCTCGCCCCCCGACTGGGCCATCCACGCGCCCTATGTCGCCGCGATCAACAAGCTCAAGAAAGAGCGCAACGCGGTCATCCTCGCGCATAATTACATGACGCCCGACATCTACCATGGCATCGCGGATTTCGTCGGCGACAGCCTGCAACTCGCCATCAAGGCGACCGAGGTTGAGGCCGATGTCATCGTGCAATGCGGCGTGCATTTCATGGCCGAGACCTCGAAAATCTTGAACCCCGCGAAAACCGTGCTGATCCCCGACATGGAAGCGGGTTGCTCGCTGGCCGAAAGCATCACCGCCGAGGGCGTGGCGCAGATGCGCGCGCAATATCCCGGCGCGCCGGTTGTCACTTACGTCAACACCACGGCCGAGGTGAAGGCGGCGTCGGACATCTGCTGCACCTCGTCGAACGCGGCGCAGATCGTGGCTGCGCTTGAGGCAGAGACGATCATCATGACGCCGGACAAATACCTTGCCCAGAACATCGCCAAACAGGTGCCGCAAAAGCGCATCGTCTGGTGGGACGGCGCCTGCATCGTGCACGAACGCTACACCGCAAAAGATATCGCCGACTACCGCGAGTGGAACCCCGACACCCGCATCATCGCGCATCCGGAATGCCCGCCCGACGTGGTGGCGGAGGCGGATTTCTCCGGCTCGACCAGCGGGATCCTCGACTATGTGCACCGCGAAAAACCCGCCAAGGCGATGTTGGTCACCGAATGCTCCATGGCTTCGAACATCGCCGATGAATTGCCCGAGGTCGATTTCGTCGGTCCCTGCAACATGTGCCCCTACATGAAGAAGATCACGCTGGAAAAGGTGCTCTGGTCGCTGCACACGATGTCCGGCGCCGTCGAGGTAGAGGCCGAGGTTGCCAGCAAGGCGCGGGTGGCCGTGCAACGGATGATCGACCTCTCCCGCGAACTCGGCCTCTGAAGGGCGCGCGCGTGGAGCAGATCACAACCGGCAGGATCATCATCGTTGGGGCCGGTCTGGGCGCGCTCTATGCCGCTCTTTGTCTTTCGCCGCGCCCGGTTTTGCTGATCTCGCCCGATCCTTTGGGGTCTGGGGCCAGTTCTGCTTGGGCGCAGGGCGGCGTGGCCGCCGCGATGGCGCAGGCCGACAGCCCCGAGGCCCATGCGCTCGACACCATCAAAGCGGGGGCGGGCACGGTCGAGCCGCGCGTCGCCGCCACCGTAACGGATGAGGCCCGGGCCCATATCCTCGCCCTGACGGATTTCGGCACCGCCTTCGACCGCAGCGCCGATGGCGGCTATGTCATGTCGCGCGAGGCCGCACATAGCTTTGCCCGCGTCGTGCGCGTGCAAGGCGATCAAGCGGGGGCCGAGATCATGCGCGCCCTGATCGAAAAGGTGCGCGAAACACCCTCGATCCAAGTGCTCGAAGGGGTGCTAGCCCGCGGTTTGGAAAGTGACGGCACCAAGGTCACCGGGGTCGAGGTCGAACTGGCCCGGCCCGAAGGCTCCGCCCCCGTGATGCTGCGCGGCGCGGGGGTCTTGCTGGCGGGCGGCGGCTCTGGCGGGCTTTATGCGCTGACCACCAACCCGGCCCGCATTCGCGGGCAGGTGATCGGCATGGCCGCCCGGGCGGGCGCGCTCATTGCCGATGCTGAGTTCGTACAATTCCACCCGACCGCCATCGACTGCGGCGAAGACCCCGCGCCCTTGGCGACCGAAGCACTGCGCGGGGCCGGGGCCCATCTGATCAACCGCGAAGGCGCGCGTTTTATGGAGGCGGTTCACCCCCTTGCCGAGCTTGCCCCGCGCGATGTCGTGGCCCGCGCGATCTTTGCCCAGACCCAAGCGGGGCTGCGCCCCATGCTCGACACCCGCGCGGCCTTGGGCGCGGCGGTGCTGACCGACTACCCCGCCGTCGCAGCCGCTTGCGCGCGCAATGGCATCGACCCGGTAACCCAGCCCATCCCCGTCGCCGCCGCGGCGCATTACCATATGGGCGGCGTCGCGACGGATGCGCATGGCCGCTCAAGCCTCACTAGGCTCTGGGTCTGCGGAGAGGCGTCTTCGACCGGGCTGCACGGCGCGAACCGTCTGGCCTCCAATGGGCTGCTCGAAGCGCTGGTCTTTGCCCGCCGCGCGGCGCAGGACATGCTTGAGGAATGCGAGGCGGGCGGTGATGATGTTGTGAAGCTGCCGGAGTTGTCTGCTGGCGAGACACCGAACGAGACCCTCGTCACCCGTCTGCGCCAAACCATGACCGCAGAGGTCGGCGTGCTGCGGGATGCGGCGGGCTTGCACCGCGCCTTGACGGCCATCGCCGAGATTGAAGCGGCGCAACCCGATTGTGCCCAGTTGCAAAACATGACCGCCACCGCGACGCTGATCGCCGCCGCCGCCCTCGCCCGGCGCGAAAGCCGGGGCGCGCATTGCCGCACGGACTATCCCGAAACACGCCCCGAAGCCGCCCGCAGCTTCATGACATTGGCCGAGGCCACCGCCTACCGCACCAACCCCGAGGACGCCTGAAGATGACCACCGCCCTGCCCGACCTGATCCTTGAGCCGCTGGTCCGCGCCGCCTTGATGGAAGACCTCGGCACCTATGGCGATGTCACGACCCGCAGCGTGATCCCCGAGGGCACGACCTATACCGCCCGGCTGCGCGCCCGCGCCGAGGGGGTCGTTTCTGGCATGCAGATCGCGCGGCTGGCCTTCCACCTTGTCGACCCGACGCTTGAGGTGCGCACGCTGAAGGAAGACGGCAGCAGGATCGCCAAAGGCGACACGCTGATGGAGATCGAAGGCTCCGCCGCCGCGATCCTCTCGGCGGAACGTGTGGCGCTGAATTTCGCCGGGCGGCTCTCGGGCATCGCCACCCTGACAGCGGCCTGCGTGGCCGAGACGAAGGGCACCGAGACCCGGATCACCTGCACCCGCAAAACCACGCCGGGGCTGCGCATGGTCGAGAAACAGGCGGTACTGCACGGCGGCGGGTTCAACCACCGCTTCTCCCTCTCCGACGCGATCCTGATCAAGGACAACCACATCGCCGCCGCCGGGGGCATCCGGCCTGTGTTGCAGGCGGTCAAGGCCAATGCCTCGCATATGATCCGGGTCGAGATCGAGGTCGACACGCTGGCGCAGCTTCAAGAGGTCTTGGACGAAGGCGGCGCGGATGTGGTGCTGTTGGATAATATGGGTACGCCGACGCTCTCGCAGGCGGTCGAGATGGCACAGGGGCGCATCGTGCTGGAGGCTTCGGGCAACATGACCCTGCCGCGCTTGGCCGAGGTCGCGGCGACGGGGGTGCACTATATCTCTATGGGCGCGCTCACACATTCTGCGACAACGCTGGACCTTGGGCTGGATTTCTGAACCAACTGGGGCAAAGATCGCGCAACCAGCGAAGGGAGCCCGCCATGTCCGACCTTACCATCCGAACCGTAAGAGACCATGACCGCGCCGATTGGGAGCGGCTTTATCAAGGCTATGCCGAATTCTATAAAGTCGAGCAGACGCCGGAGATGCGCGCGCGGGTCTGGTCTTGGCTGCATGATCCGCTGACCGAGGTCGAAGGGCTGGTCTGCGAAGATGCCGAAGGGCGGGTGATCGGACTGACCCATTTCCGGCATTTCGCCCGACCGCTTGCTGCGGCGACGGGCTGTTTCCTCGACGATCTTTTCGTGGCCCCCGAAGCCCGCGGCAGCGGGGCTGCCGATGCGCTGATCGGAGAGGTGAAAAAGATCGCCCAGAAACGCGGATGGAGCCTTGTCCGCTGGATCACGGCCGAGGATAACTACCGCGGCCGTGGTGTTTATGACAGGCTGGCCACCCGGACCAACTGGGTCACCTACGACATCAAGCTGTAGGGTCCGGCGCTTTCTTGGGCGTCTCGGGATCGGTCGGCTTTTCCGGTTCGGTCACCAGTTCCGCTTCTTCGATATCCTCCGTCCGCGTGGTCAACGCCCCCTCTGTCGGCGTCGTTTCCGGCGCGCCCACGATCAGAGGCAGCATTTGAACACCGCTCGGCATGGCAACTTCCGAGAGCGGCGGAGTTTTCCATTCCAGGGTGTCAAAGCTCTTGCAGTTTTCGCAGATCGGAACCCATTCGGCATGGATGTGGTGGCAGTTCTCGCAAATCCACTGCGGCCCGCGTGAGACGTTCAGCGCGCGTGTCAGCCAGCCTTTGACCACGGTGTCCGGCGCGCCCTCGCCCCGCTCGATCGCCGCCATCAGGGTGACGGACCGGGCCGAAGGATCGGTCTCAACCAGATTGCCAAGCGCCCGGCGCGCTTCGGGGAAGTCTTCGTTGGCGATGTGCAGTTCGGCCAGCAGCATCTTGGTCTCGGGATGGTCGGGCTGAGATTTGGTCAGCGCGCGGAACCTTTTGATCCGCTGGGGCGGTGTCTCATCCGGCTGAATCTCGGCAAAGGCGGCGGCAAGATCGGGGTGCGGCTGCACGCTCCACGCTTTTTGCAGCACTTTGGAAGCATTGCGGGGCTTGTCCTGCGCGATATAGCTGCGCGCGGCCATCACGGCGGCGGGCACCAGATCAGGCGACAGGCGGTTGGCTTCAATCGCGGCCTCGCGGGCCTCGACACTGTTGCCCTCGTCGATGACCTCGCGCGCCTCGGAGAGCGCCAGCACCGCATCGCGGCGTTTGTGCACATCGCGTGGCAGATGGCCGTTTTTGTACTTGGCCTGCAAGGTGCCGCGCGCACCGGTCCAGTCATGCTTTTCGGCCTGCAACTTCAGCAGCGTATCGCCGGTTTCTTCGTGTTTGGGCTTCAGCGCGAAGGCCTTCTCGGCCAGCTTCAGCGCTGTATCGGTATCCCCGTCAGCCAGCTTTTGCTTCATGATGCCACGCACGCCGACGAAACGGGTCTTTTCGTCTTCGACCAGCTTGCGGTAGGTCCGCTCGGCTTTGCGGCGGTCCCCCGCCAGCTCCGCCGCCTGCGCGGTCAGCAGATTGGTCAGTGCCGGGCGTTTGAGATAGCGGTCGGCCTTGGCCGCCTTGGCCATCGCGACCTGTCCCTCGCCGCTGGCCAACGCCATCAACCCGTCCGACAGCGCCTCATAGCCCTTACGCTCACGGTTGCGGTCAAAGTAGCGCGACAGCGCCGTCTCATCGCCATTCAGGAAATGCCAGACCGCCGAGAGCAGCGACACGATCTTGAGCAACACCCAAACCGCAAGCATCAGCAGCAAAACGGCGATCACCGATTGCAACGGTCCAAGGGTATATTCCGTGCCCGCCACGGTCAGTTGAATGCCGCCTTCGCTTTCCAACAGGAAACCCGCGCCCCAAGCCAGAGCGGCGACCAGCACGACGAAAAGAACGATTTTAATAAGAGACCAGAGCATTTTTCGTTCCTCAGTTGGCCGTCAGGCGTTGGGAGAGTTCATTGGCGGCGGTTTCAGCCGCCTGACGCCCGCGGGCATCGGCGAGCCATTCCGCCATCGCATCCTGCGCGGGGGCTGGCAGCGTGTCGATCTCGGCCAGCGCATCGGTCAAACGGCCATCGCGCACCGCCGCTTCCGCGCGAGACAAGACAGCATCGGCATCCGTCCCTTCGCGCGGCGCGACCGAGCGAGCACCCAGTTGACGTTTCAGGAAGTTGCCAAAGCCGCCTTCGCCCTCTTCCGGTACGGCGGCACGGGCGGTGGCCAGCGCCTCCCGCGCGGCATCGGGATAGCGCGCTTGGAGATTGGCGAGGGTGACGACACCGCCCGCGGCGCTTTCACGCAGGGTTTCGGGTATGTCCTCGACCCCGGCCTGCTGCAACTCGGCCAGCGGCGCTTCGAAGGGGCGACCGGCGCTGATCGCGGCATTCATCTGGGTCATCGCGGTCTGGGCACGGGCCGCTTCCGCTGCGGCGGCGGTTGCTTCTTCGGCGGTCTGGGCGTTGTCCAGCAGGCTCTCGATCTCGCTGCGCTGTTCGGCGACAGAGGCGCGCAGGGCTTCCATCTCACGCTCAAAAGCCGCGACCGCGACTTGATTGTCACCGCCGGTGGCGGGCTGCTTTTCAACCGTGGTGAGGCGGCTGTCGATCTCGGCCAATTGGCTTTGCAGCGCCGAGAGGGCCTCGCGGCTGGCGGTCAGTTCCTCGCGCAGCGCGTCGACCTGCGGCAGGCTTTCCGGAAGGGTGGCAGGCTCTTCAACGCGGGCTTCCAGTTCCGCGATGCGGGCCTGCTGCGCTTCCATCGCGCTCTGCAATTCTGCCGCGCTTTGTGCCCGGGTGCCCAAGACGTCATATTCCGATGCGGCAAAGCCGAGGCCCGCAGCGATGGCACCCCCGAGCAGCATAGGGAAGAACACGCTGCGCTTACGCTCTTTCGGGGCAGGCTCAGGGACCGAGGTCGATGCAGGTGAGGACGTCGGTTTGGACGTGGCAGCGCTTGGCTTTTCAGCCTTTTCCGGCGCGGGTTTGGATGAGCTACCGCTCGGCTTAGACGCGGCCGCCGAGGCGCGTGAGGGCGCGGGATCAGCGGCCGGTTTGTCCTTGGGTGCAGCGCTGGTGGCGCTTGTCTTGGGATCGTCCTTGGGCGAAGCCGTCTGGGGCTTCGTCTCTTTCGCCGGTGTGGCACTCTCGGGCTTGTCTTTAACGGGTGTGGCGCTTTCGGGCTTGGCCGGGGCTTTGTCGTCCGGTTTGGCCGCAGCGGCGGGCTTCGCTGTCGTTTTATCCGTTGTGGGCGTGGTGCTGGGTGTTTTTGATGGGTCGGCCTTGCCCGTTTCGGTTTTCGGCGCGTCGGGTTTTGCCGTCTCCGCCCCCTTACCATCGGTCTGGCTGGGCTTCGCGGCCTCGGCCCTCTCTGCCGTGGTCGCCTTGTCCGCCGCGGGAGGCGTCTGATCGGCTGTGGTCTTGTCCGCTTCGCTTTTGCTGACCGTCTTCTTGGGTTTTGCCACGCCTCACGCCTTTCGATTCTGAACCTGTCATTCACTCGCAATGGCGAGCTTACCCGGCATACCTATGCCCCTCAAGGCAAGGTGGTGCAGCGGAATAGTTTTTCAACGGCCTCTGCCATGGCCTCGCCGGTGGGTTCTGTGGCGACATCATGCGCGTAGAGCGGCATAGCTTCAAGCGCCTGAGCGGCGGCGCGGCTGATCGACATGGCGATGACCCGTTCCGTCGAAGCGGCCTCGCGGGCGAAATGCTGCGCGCTGCGCGGAGAAAACAGCGGCACGATGACAGGGTCAGGGCCCTTTAGAAGGGTCTGCGCGGCGGTGGAGAGCGGCAGAAGAGCCTGGTCATAGACCGTGGCGGTTTCCACCTTCAGACCTGCGTCGCTTAAAATTCCGGCAATATCTGCCCGCCGGTGCCGCCCGGCAAGGTGCAAGAGCGGGCCGATCTGGGGGCGTTCCGCCAAGGTCGCGATCAGCGCCTCGGCATCCAGCCCGACCATCTGCGCTTGCCAGCCCGCTTTGCCCGCCGCCGCCGTGGTCTGCGGGCCGACGCAATAGGCAGGCCGCCCCTCCCCCAAAGGCGCTTGGGCCACGGCATTGGCCGAGGTAAAGATCACCCCGGCATAGGGCGAAAGATCGACAGGCTCACCCGTCGCGGTAATCTCGATCAGCGGAGAGATCACGGCCCCGTCGCGCAGCGCAGGCGAAAGCCGATCCAGAAACTGCGCGGCACCGGGCTGGGGACGTGTCAGAAGCAATCTAGGCTGCGGCATCGCAAGGCTCCGGCATTGTTTGCGCGTGAGAGCGGTGTTACCTGCGGTACAGGTGCCTTGCAACGGAAAGCCCCCATGCCCTCTACCCAGTCTCAGACCCGCTTGATCCTTGGTTTGGAAAGCAGTTGCGACGATACCGCCGCCGCCGTGGTGCGCATGGAGGAGGACGGGCGCGGCAAGGTGCTGGCCTCGGTCGTGGCGGGCCAGACCGAGTTGCACGCCGACTTTGGCGGCGTTGTTCCTGAAATCGCCGCCCGCGCCCATGCCGAGAAATTGGACCACTGTGTCGAGGATGCCTTGGCCGAAGCCGGGATCGGCCTGCCGCAGATCGACGCCATCGCGGTTACCGCCGGGCCGGGGCTGATCGGCGGCGTGGTGTCGGGCGTGATGTGCGCTAAGGGGCTCTCGGCGGCGACGGGCAAACCGCTTTACGGGGTGAACCACCTCGCGGGTCACGCGCTGACCCCGCGGCTGACCGATGACGTGCCCTATCCCTATCTGATGCTGCTGGTCTCGGGCGGGCATTGTCAGTTTCTACTGGTACGCGGGCCCGAAAGCTTCGACCGTCTCGGCGGTACCATCGACGATGCCCCGGGAGAGGCATTTGACAAGGTCGCGCGGCTGTTGGGCCTGCCCCAGCCAGGCGGACCGTCGATCGAAAAATGCGCCCAAGAGGGCGATGCGAAACGCTTTGCTCTGCCGCGCCCCCTGCTGGATCGCGAGGGCTGCGACATGTCCTTCTCGGGTTTGAAAACCGCTGTGCTGCGCGCGCGCGACAAATGCGTGGCAAAGCGTGGCGGGCTGACGCGGCAGGATCAAGCGGACCTCGCGGCAGGGTTCCAAGCCGCCGTGGTCGATGTGCTGGCCCATAAAACGCGCCGCGCCTTTGCGGAGTATCCCGCGACAGGCGCGCGGAGCCTTTGCGTGGCGGGGGGCGTGGCGGCAAACAAGTCCATCCGTGCCGCGTTAGAGACTGTTGCAGCAGCGCAAGAGGCCGCCTTCGTGGCGCCGCCGCTGGCGCTTTGTACTGACAACGCCGCGATGATCGCCTTCGCGGCGGGAGAGCAGGCCGCCCTGCGGGATGCCGATGACCTGACCCTCGCTGCGCGGCCCCGCTGGCCGCTGGACACCGCGCGCCCGTCGATGCTGGGCAGCGGCAAGAAGGGGGCCAAGGCATGAGCGTCTCCGTCCTCGGCGCAGGGGCATTCGGCACGGCGCTGGCCATTTCGCTTGCGGGCAAAGGGCCGGTAACACTCTGGGCGCGTGACGCGAGGGATATGGCCGCGCGGCGCGAGAACGCCAAACGCCTGCCCGGCTGCCCTTTCCCCGAGACGCTCAGCGTGACCGAAAGTCTTGCCCAAGCGGCCGAGGCCGAGACCCTTTTGCTGGCCGTGCCCATGCAAAAGCTGCGCAGCGTGTTAAAGGAACATCGCGCAGCGCTTCACGGGAAACATTTGGTCGCCTGCTGCAAAGGCATCGAACTCAGCAGCGGCGTGGGGCCGGTCAGCGTGATCGAAAAAACCATTCCCGAAGCCACCGCCGCGATCCTGACAGGGCCCAGCTTTGCCGCCGATATCGCACGGGGCCTGCCCACCGCCCTGACCTTGGCCTGTGCAGACCCTGCGGCGGGCGAACAGCTGCAAGCGGAACTCACCACGGCGAACCTGCGGCTTTACCGCACCACGGATACCACCGGCGCGGAATTGGGCGGGGCGCTGAAAAATGTCGTCGCCATCGCCAGCGGGGCCGCGATAGGGGCCGGATTGGGCGAAAGCGCCCGCGCCGCGCTGATGACCCGCGGCTATGCGGAAATGCAACGCCTCGCCGCCCATCTACAGGCCGAGCCGACAACGCTGGCCGGGCTTTCGGGCTTTGGTGATCTCACGCTGACCTGCACCTCTGAGCAATCGCGCAACTACCGTTTGGGGCAATCGCTGGGCCAAGGCACCCCTTTTGACCCGTCGACCACGGTCGAAGGGGCCGCGACCGCCCGCGCCGTCGATGCGCTGGCGCGCGAAGCGGCGCTCGATATGCCGATCACCCGCGCGGTTGCCGGATTGCTCGACAACCAGTTAGATGTGGCTGGTGCCATGAAATCTTTGCTGACCCGCCCCCTAAAGGAAGAATGATATGCTTGTTGCCCTGATCGCCCATGACAAAGCCGATGGCCTGCCGATCCGTCAGGAAAACCGGCCCGACCATTTGGCCTATCTAAAGTCCAGTGATGCCGTGGCACAGGCTGGGCCGCTTTTGGATGCCGAAGGCGGCATGATCGGTTCGCTCATCATTCTGGACGTGCCCGATATGGCCGCAGCCGAGGATTGGGCCGCGAATGACCCCTACGCCAAGGCCGGCTTGTTCCAAAGCGTGACCCTGACCCATTGGAACCGGGTGATCGGCTGATGGCCTATTGGTTGTTCAAATCCGAACCCGCAACTTGGAGCTGGGCCGACCAAAAGGCCAAGGGCGACGCGGGCGAGGAATGGGACGGCGTGCGCAACTATCAGGCGCGCAATTTCATGCGTGAGATGAAGGTTGGCGACCTCGGGTTCTTTTACCACTCGCAGAAAGATCGTGAGATCGTCGGCATCGTCGAAGTCTGCGCCGAGGCTCATCCCGACAGCAGCACCGATGACCCGCGTTGGGAATGTGTGGACATCAAAGCGGTGCGGTCGTTCAACCAGCCGGTCAGTTTGGATACGATCAAAGCGGACCCAAGGCTGGAGGACATGGTTCTGGTGAAGAATTCGCGCCTATCCGTGCAGCCTGTGACCGATGCGGAATGGCAGCTTATCTGCGCCTTGGGCAAGACCGCGCCCTAATACCGGCGCGGCCACTGGAAAAACGAAAAAGGGTTCCGGCACCCCGCCAGAACCCTTCTCACCCCATGTGCTCCCATAACCACCACACATGTTCGTAACTCTTACCAGCCGCTCTGGCCGATATAAGAGAGATAGCAGAAACCGGGGATTTACTCAACTTTCGACTGTGTCAAAGCCCGCGCAAAAACGAAACGCGCGCTTAACCAAGCGCGCGTCTGAGGTAAGGTTTTAGTAGGGTTTCCCACCGCCCTTCAGGCGTAGACGGACTCTTTGCCGAAGTGTTTGACCAGCATGTAATAGACCACCGCGCGGTACTTGTTTCGCTCAGACCGGCCATAGGTCTCGATCACTTTTTGAATGCCGCCCATGAGATGCTCATCATCCGGCAGGCCGAGTTTCTTGATCAGGAAGTTGTCCTTTACGGTGTTCAACTCAGCCGTATCGCTGGAAGACACCGTCTGCGCGTCGGCGTTATAGATCGACGGACCGCAACCGATGGTCACCTTGGTCAAAAGGTCCATATCCGGCTCCATGCCGCATTTGTTCTTCAGGTCTTCGGCGTATTTGGCGATCCATTCGTCACGCTTGCCCATAAAATCTCTCCCAATAGTGTCTTCGGCCCGTCAGGGGTTCCTGAGGCCGGAGCCTAAGGCCATATCCCTGTATTGCAAAAGATTTATTTCGGGGGCGGTGGGCTGACCCCGGAGCCGCCAGAAAAAGAGGCGCCCGAATTGGGCGCCTCTCAGTCAGGATATCGGCTGTCGCTTAGGAGGCGTCGTCAAGGCGGACGTCGTCTTCCAGACCTTCGATGTTTTCTTCATCGACTTCCGGCTGGGCTTCCAGCTCGGCTTTGGTCCAAGAGCTCAGCTTCAGGTCGTTCTCGGCTGCCATGGAGATTTCCTCAAGCGGTACGGCGACGGTGTGTTCGCCAAGGCCGAGGAAGCCGCCCACGCCAACAACGGCGGCATAGCCATCGTCGGTCTTGATGACATAGTCGACGTCACCAATGCTGTCGCCATCGGCTTCGACGACGGTCAGGCCGACCAGATCACCCACGACCATGCCGGAGAATGCGTTGCTCATGCCGGTGTCGGTGCGTGTCACGTCTGTTTCCATGTCCGCTTCGGTGTTGGAAGCGACATTCTCATCCAGATCGGTTTCGGCTTCGCCTTCGATCTCGGCTGTGGTTTCATTGTCGAAATCGGCATCTTCGTCGGCGGCCAGATCGGTGTCAGTCTCGGTGGTGACGGTGCCGCTGGTGTCGGTGCTCAGGGTCGAATTCGACTCTGAATCGGCGTTTCCGGCCAGATCCGCTTCGGCATCGGTTGTCGGCGTCACGCCATCGGTCTCGGCGGTCAGTTCCGCTTCGTTGTCGACTTCGGTGTCACCTTCGAACTCTGCGCCCTGGGTCGGTGCGGTCAGCATTTCGTCGGTGGTGTTGGGGTCGTTCGTCCCCTCATAGTCGTCGGAATTCTCGCGCGACATTTCGGCGGTCTGCTCGGCCTGCTTTTCAACAGTGGCGGTCAGATCGTTGGCGGTGTTGGTAACGCTTTCGCTCGAAACTGTGGCTTCGGCATCTGCCGCGGCACCGGCTTCGGTGTCGGCGGTTTGTGCGAACGCGGTGCCCGCAGTCAGTGCAAGGGCGGCGACGGTGGACTTCAGGAATGTACGTTTCATCTTCGATACTCCTTTTGAATGGTCTGGGGATGAAACACCGCCCGATTGACTATGTTCCGCCCGTCCTCCGCCGCTGGCAGATATGTGCTTGAATCCGCCGATTGAGCTGATTTTCCTATATATCGTAGTCGCTTGATAGAAAAACGCCGCCCCGGTGATCTCCGGGACGGCGCTGAAACATGCTGAGAGAGGGAACTCTTCGCGGCTTAGTAGCGGTAATGCTCGGGCTTGAACGGCCCCTCGGGCGTCACGCCGATATAGGCAGCCTGCTCCGGGTTCAGCTTCGACAGTTTTACGCCGATCCGGTCGAGGTGCAGACGGGCCACTTTTTCATCCAGATGCTTGGGCAGAATGTAGACGTCATTCTCGTATTTGTCGGTGTTTTCCCACAGTTCGATCTGCGCCAGCACTTGGTTGGTGAAGGACGCGGACATGACGAAAGAGGGGTGGCCGGTGGCATTGCCAAGGTTCAGCAGACGGCCTTCGGAGAGCAGGATCAGACGATTGCCGTTCGGCATCTCAATCATGTCCACCTGTTCTTTGATGTTGGTCCACTTGTGGTTCTTCAGAGCGGCGACTTGGATTTCGTTGTCGAAGTGGCCGATGTTGCCGACGATCGCCATGTCCTTCATCTCACGCATATGCTCGATGCGGATCACGTCTTTGTTGCCAGTGGTGGTGATAAAGATATCGGCGGTGCCAACCACGTCTTCCAGCAGCACGACCTCAAAACCGTCCATCGCGGCTTGCAGCGCGCAGATCGGGTCGACTTCGGTGACCTTCACGCGGGCACCCGCACCCCGCAGAGACGCGGCGGAGCCTTTGCCCACGTCGCCATAGCCCATGACAACGGCGACCTTGCCCGCCATCATCGTATCGGTGGCGCGGCGGATACCGTCGACGAGGCTCTCTTTACAGCCGTATTTATTGTCGAACTTCGACTTGGTGACAGAGTCGTTCACATTGATCGCGGGGAAGGGCAGCTGGCCCTGTTTCACGAGATCATAGAGACGGTGCACGCCCGTCGTGGTCTCTTCGGACACGCCCTTGATCTGGTCGCGCATCTTGGTGAACCAGCCGGGGCTTTCGGCCATACGCTTCTTGATCTGGGCGAAGATCGCCTCTTCTTCTTCGGATTTCGGCACGGCGATCAGCTCGTCTTCGCCATTTTCCACGCGCGCGCCGAGAAGGATGTAGAGCGTCGCATCGCCGCCATCGTCGAGGATCAGGTTCGGCCCTTCGGGGAACATGAAGGATTTGTCGAGGTAATCCCAATGCTCGACCAGCGACTGGCCTTTGATGGCGAAGACCGGCACGCCCGCTTCGGCGATGGCCGCGGCCGCGTGGTCTTGGGTCGAGAAGATGTTGCATGATGCCCAACGCACATCGGCGCCAAGGGCGACCAGCGTTTCGATCAGAACGGCAGTCTGGATGGTCATATGCAAAGAGCCGACGATCCGCGCGCCTTTCAGCGGTTTGCTGTCACCGTATTCATCGCGCAGCGCCATCAGGCCCGGCATTTCGGTCTCGGCGATGTCCAGCTCTTTACGCCCGTAGGCCGCCAGATTGATATCCTTAACAATATAGTCGTGGGCCATGCGGCGCTCCTGTTTAAAGTGTTGCAGGGCGGTTAGCACCTTCGCCGCGAATTCTCAACGTGAATGGGGGAAAGCCGCGCCGGATCAGTCCAGAAGAGCGGCCAGTTGCTTATCGCCCGACCGGCCCGCCATCCAATCATCGCCCTGGGCCAGCACGCAGGCATTGCCATCGGCCAAAGTCTTAACCAAGGTCCATGTCCCCGACTGATCCGATGCCCAAAGCTGGCTGTTGCCTTCACGCTGACCCGGCACCGGCTCTTCGCCGTACCAATCGATCAGGGCAGACTTCATTTCCTTGGCGGGCATGCAGACTTCTTCTGCCTGTGCAACACCGGCGAGGGTGGTCAAGGTAACTGCAACTATCGTACCGGAAAAAACGGGTTTCATGATCATCTCCTTCGTGGGATGAACAGGTTTGACAGGGATTTGTTCCCAAGGCTCACGAGGTAAGGACTCCCGCGAATGGCGCAGAAACCACGCGCATGGCAAAGGATGCTGTCAGGTCGGCGACTTGACCTGCTTGACCCCACGCCGGTCGATGTCGAGATCGAAGACATCGCCCATGGTCTGGCCTTTGTCGCACGCTGGAACGGGCAGACACGGGGCGACTATGCCTATTCGGTGGCCGAACATTCGCTGCTGGTGGAAACGATTTTCGCCCGCATCGCCCCCCGTGCGCCTGCGAAATGGCGCCTCGCCGCGTTGCTGCATGATGCGCCGGAATATGTGATCGGCGACATGATCTCGCCCGTGAAGGCCGCGGTCGGGCCGGATTATCGTGCCTTGGATGAGCGGTTGACCACGGCGGTGCATGTCCGCTTTGGCCTTCCCGCCAGCCTGCCGGTGCGGGTCAAGCAGCAGATCAAAAAGGCCGACCGCATCAGCGCTTGGATGGAGGCCAGTCAGATCGCAGGCTTTTCCGAGGCCGAGGCGACCCGTTTCTTTGGCCGCCCTGATGCCGCGCTGATGGAAGGGCTGAACATCCTGCTGCGCCCGCCGGTCGAGGTACGGGCCGAGTTCACTGAACGCCACGAGGCGCTGCTGCGCGAAATGGCGTGATCCACATCCGCCGCGCCGGGGCGCTTGATACCCGCGCCCTGGCCGATTTGCTGAATGCGATCATCGCCGAGGGCGGCACCACCGCCATGGTCAGCCCCGTCAGCCCGCGTGAGTTGCAAGGCTGGATGGCCGCGCCCGACAGCGCGTGGCATCTGGCGGAAGACGGGCGCGGTGAGATCAAAGGCTTTCAATACATCGAACCCCACCCCGACCTGCCCGAAGGCGGTGTGGACGTCGCAACTTTCGTACGGTTGGGAGAGACGGGGTTCGGCATCGGCTCGGCCCTGTTCAAACAGACCAAAGAGGCCGCGCGTGACCTAGGCTATGCCCATATCCACGCCATCATCCGCGCCGACAATCAGGGCGGGCTGGCCTATTACCAAAGCCGCGGCTTCGAGGATTCCAGACGGCTGCCAAACTGCACATTGGCGGATGGCACCCGCGTTGATAAAATCTGGAAACGGTTCGAGCTTTAGCGCGGCGAGCGTTTTGCCAAGATGCGCTGCAAGGTCCGCCGGTGCATGTTCAGCCGCCGCGCGGTTTCCGAGACGTTGCGATCACAGAGTTCATAGACCCGCTGGATATGCTCCCACCGCACGCGATCCGCGCTCATCGGGTTTTCCGGCGGTTCGGGCAGGTCCCCTCCGGTGGCCAAAAGCGCATTCACGATGTCATTGGCGTCGGCGGGTTTCGACAGGTAATCCGTCGCCCCGGATTTCACCGCCGCCACCGCCGTGGCAATCGCACCATAGCCCGTCAGCACGACGACCCGCGCATCGGCGCGTTTGTCGCGCAGCACTTCGACCACGTCGAGCCCATTGCCATCCTGAAGCCGCAGATCGACCACGGCAAAGGCCGGGGGGCGCGCGGTGGCGATGGCTTTGCCCGCCGCGACGGACCCTGCGGTTTCCACCTCAAAGCCGCGTTTCTCCATCGCCTTGGCCAAGCGGCGCAGAAACGGCTCATCGTCATCGACCAAAAGCAAGCTGCGGTCCGCGCCTAAGTCAGAAATATCCTGCATCAACATCCCCTCTCAAAGGCTAATATGGGGCGGCCAAGGCGGCGGGTCAATTTCAGCGTTGATCCAGAAAACAACCGATGCTGTCGGCCATCTCTTCGGGCCGTACTTCACGGCGGAAAAAGTCGACGACGCCTTCTTCGGGCATGACCAGATAGCTGAAGGTCGAATGATCGACGAGGTATTCACCATTCTCGTCCGCCGGGTGGGCCTTGTAGTAGGTGCGGTAGGCTTGGCTGGCGGCTTTGATTTGCTCGGGCGAGCCGGTCAGCCCGACCATACGCGGGTGCATCACCTCGGCAAAATCACCGACCACTTCGGGCGTGTCGCGCGCAGGGTCAACGGTGATGAAGACCGGCGTGATGCTCTGGCCGCGCTCATCCAGAATTTCGGTCGCCGCGGCGTTGCGGTCCACGTCCAGCGGGCAGACATCGGGGCAGGAGGTATAGCCGAAATAGAGCAGGGCAGGCTCCTTGATCACATCGGCATCGGTCACGGTTTCGCCCGCACTGTTGACCAGTTCGAACGGCCCGCCAATATCGCCGCCCGCCACTTGGCTTGACCGGCAGGTGGCATAGGGATCGTCCTCGCCCCGCAGCACCACAAAAGCCGTCCCGGCCAGAAATACAGCCGCGACCCCTGCCGCGCCAAATGCAATCATTCGTTTCATGTCAGTCCTCCGCCGTGCTGGCCGGTCTTGATCGTGTTTCGCCGCAGACCTACGCTAGATGGCAGGTGATGCAAGACGCAATAAAGTGATGGGGCTAAGATGACGCAGGCAAATATCCGGCCCCTCGATGGGCGCACCCGTGCCAGTTGGATCCGCCTGCGCACGATGATCCTGCTGCGCTGGTTCGCCATCGCCGGACAGTTGACCGCCGTCACCGTGGCGCAATGGGCGTTTGGGCTGCAGCTGGCCTTTGGCCTGTGTTACCTGACAATCGGGGCCTCGGTGGTGGGCAACCTTGTCGCGGCCTTCGTCTTTCCGCAGAACAAACGCCTGTCGGAGCGCGAGAACCTCGCCATGGTGCTCTTCGACCTGCTGCAACTGACCGCGCTTTTGGCGCTGACGGGCGGGCTGCATAATCCCTTTGCACTTCTGCTGCTGGCCCCGGTGACGATCTCGGCCACCGCGCTCAGCCTGCGCTCGACACTGGTTCTGGGCGGCACCGCGATTATCGCGGCCTCGGTGCTGGCGCTGTGGCATCTGCCGTTGGTGACGCAATCAGGCGATGTGCTGCGACAGCCCGGCATCTTCGTCTTCGGGCATTGGGCGGCGCTGCTCATCGCCATCGTTTTTACCAGTGCCTATTCCCGGCGCGTCACGACCGAGGTCCACTCCATGGCCGACGCGCTCTCGGCCACGCAAATGGTACTGGCACGGGAGCAGAAGCTCTCGGACCTCAGCGGCGTCGTTGCCGCCGCCGCCCATGAATTGGGAACGCCGCTTGCCACGATCAAACTGGCCAGCACCGAACTTCTGGGCGATCTGGAAGACCGCCCCGATCTGGCCGAAGACGCCGCGCTGATCCGCGATCAGGCCGACCGCTGCCGGGATATCCTGCGCGACATGGGCCGCATCGGGAAAGACGATCTGCACATGCAGCGCGCGCAGCTGACCGCCGTGGTGAAAGAGGCCGCCGAGCCGCATCTGGAGCGCGGCAAGACGGTGATGTTTTCCGACAATCCGATGGCCCGAGACCCGGCCCGCGCCCCGACGATCCCGCGTAAGCCCGAGATCATCCACGGGCTGCGCAATCTGGTGCAGAACGCCGTGGATTTTGCCGAAACCACGGTTTGGATCGAAACCGAATGGTCCGCCGAGGATATCTCGGTGCGGATCATCGACAACGGGCCGGGCTTCCCGCCGCAGCATCTGGGCCGGATCGGCGACCCGTTTTTGCGCCGCCGAGGAGGTGCATCGAACGAGACGACGCGGCCCGAATATGAGGGCATGGGGCTGGGGCTGTTCATCGCCAAGACCTTCCTCGAACGCTCCGGCGCGCGGTTGCGCTTTGCCAATGGATCGGACAGCGGTTGGCTGCGCGGGCTGCCCCCCGCTGGCAGCGGCGCTGTGGTCGAAGTCGTCTGGCCACGCCGCCTGCTGGACCTTGGCCCCGATGACAGCGTGATGGGCGAGAACCAGCGTCTGACGGCCTGACGGCGGGATTGGCGCGTTTGTTAACCCACCGTTAACCATTGGGGCTCAAAATAGGGCGTCGCATTTGCCGAAAGGGGTCTCCGTCATGGCATTGCCGGATGTCATCATCGTGCTTGCCGCCGCCTCCGTCACCGCGCTGGCCGCTCTTTGGTGGCTCGGCTCGGCTGCGGGCCGACCGGCGGCGGCCCCCCCCGGCATCGATGATATGAGCCTGCTGTTCGAAGAGGGGCAGTTGGTTCATGGCTCCGACAACGCGCTGACCCGCTTTGCCCTCGCACCCGGCTACCACCATTGGGAGGATATTCGCGATGCGCTGCTGTCGCGGTTTCCCGAATTCCCCCGCACGCCCCGGCATGGGGCCACCGGCAAGCTGACCCTCAAGGCAGAGGATGGCGACAGCCCGTCGGAGCTGCGCATCACATGGCGCGACGCGCTCTGTTGGTTGCACCTGCCCCAGACCCGCGCGACCGAAGAGATCACGGAAGAGACGTTTCAGAAACTCGCCGCCCTGCGCCGGGCCAGCGAGACCAGCCCGAACCCAGCGTGGCAGACCGATGCCGCAGGCCGCATCATCTGGCACAACCGGGCCTACGGGGCCCTGAAACGCAAGGCTCCGGCCGATCCTGAATGCGGCGGCGCCGCATTGTTCAGCACGCCCTCGCCCGAACATCCCAACCGCGTATGCCTGCGCTGCGGCGACGGGGACAAACCAGATTGGTACGCGCTGACCACCACGACAGAGGACAATGTGCAGGTCTACCACGCCACCTGCATCAACGCCGTGGTCGCCGCCGAAGAGGCGCAGCGCAACTTCGTTCAAACCCTTGCCAAGACCTTTGCCCATCTGTCCATCGGGCTCGCGATTTTTGACCGCAACGGGCAGTTGGCCCTGTTCAACCCTGCCCTGGTTGACCTGACCGCCCTGCCCGCCCCCTTTCTCAGCGCCCGACCGACGATGGTGTCCTTTTTCGATCAGCTGCGCGAAAGCCGCCGCATGCCGGAGCCGAAGAATTACAAGAATTGGCGTCACGAAATTGCCGAAGTTATCGCCGCCGCAACCGATGGCCGCTATCAAGAGACTTGGTCGCTGGAGAACGGCCAGACCTACAGCATCCGGGGCCGGCCCCACCCCGATGGCGCCACCGCTTTCCTGATCGAAGACATCACCGCCGAAGTGACCCTAACCCGCAATTTCCGGGCCGAACTTGAACAAAGCCAAAGCCTGCTCGACACGCTCGAAGATGGTTTCGCCGTCTTCTCTGCCTCCGGCGTGCTGACCTTTTGCAACGCCGCCTATCGCGCCCGGTGGAAACAAGACCCGGACAAAAGCTTTGCCGAAATCACCGTCAACGATGCGATCCGTGTCTGGCAGGAAATGTCGGCGGCCAATCCGCTCTGGCCCGATGTTGTGGAATTCGTCATGGGCAGGGGCGACCGCGCGGGTTGGAACATGCCCATCTACCCGCATCAGGGCGCGCCGCTTTCTTGCGAGGTCTCGGCCATCGCATCGGGTGCCACGCTCATACGCTTTCGTCCGATCCCCGTCGGCGCGGACCGGTCGGAGCCTTCCAACGCTCCTTCGGCGGGCGACCGGCGGCAACCCTCCAACTAGGTCGCTCCCAGCCGCTTTAATCTTGCGGCTGCGCGTCGGGACGCTAAGCATGGGGCATGTCCGATGATACCCTTTCCCTCCTGCTCAGCGGCCCCGATGACACCGCTGAGCGCGCCCGGCAACTGGCCCGCCGCCTGTCTCCCGGCGATGTCATCCTGCTCAGCGGCGATGTCGGCGTGGGCAAGACCCATTTCGCCCGCGCGCTGATCACCGAATTGCTCGACCACCACGAGGATATCCCCTCGCCCACCTTCACCTTGGTGCAGACCTATGACACGGCAAGCAGCGCGATCTGGCACGCCGATCTCTACCGGCTGACCTCCACCCATGAGATTGAGGAGCTCGGGCTGATCGACGCCTTTCACGATGCAATCTGTCTTGTGGAATGGCCGGATCGGCTGGGCCCGCTCGCGCCCGCCGACGCGTTAGAGATCAGCCTTAGCCCCGGCACCGAAGAAGACAGCCGCAGGCTGACCGCAGAATGGTCCGGCGGCGATTGGGCCGAGAAGCTGGCGGCGTGGCGCAAATGACCGAACGCGCCGCATTGATCGAAGGTTTTTTGCAAACCGCGGGCTGGGCCGAAGCCTCCCGCAAGCTGCTGGCGGGCGATGCCTCCAACCGGCGCTATGACCGGTTGCGCAAAGCGGATGGCGCGCGCGCCATCCTGATGGACGCCCCACCGGAACGCGGAGAAGACGTGCGACCCTTCCGTCACGTCGCCGCGCATCTGGCAGGCTGTGGCCTCAGCGCGCCCGAGATTTACCATGCGGACAATGACAACGGTCTGCTGCTGATCGAAGACCTTGGCGATGACCTCTTTGCGCGGCTCATGGCGGCGGATCCGGCTCGGGAACTCCCCCTCTACCGCGCGGCTGCTGACGTTTCGGTCAAACTGCACGCCGCCCCCCTGCCGGAACTGCCGATTTGCGATGCCGATTGGCTGACTGATATGGCCTCCCCCGCCTTCGACTTTTACGCGCCCACAGGCGGGCAGAGCGCAAACGCCGCTTTCGCGCAGGCTTTCCGCCCCCTCGCCGCAGCGTTGGATAACAGCCCAAAAGTCGTGATCCTGCGCGACTACCATGCCGAGAACCTGCTCTGGCTGCCAGAGCGCGAAGGGGCGGCGCGGGTCGGTTTGCTGGATTTTCAAGACGCGCTGCTGGGCCACCCGGCCTATGATCTCGTCTCGATCCTGCAAGACGCACGCCGCGATGTGCCCCGGTCGGTAGAGGCGCAGATCATCGACGATTACCTTGCCCAAACCGGACAGGCGGAAACCCCCTTCCGCCGCGCCTATGCACTGCTTGGCGCCCAGCGTAATCTGCGCATTTTGGGGATCTTTGCGCGCCTCAGTCTGCGCGATGGCAAACCACATTACGTCGATCTGATCCCCCGCGTCTGGCAGCATTTGCAACATAACCTGCGCCATCCCGCGCTTGCCGATGTGGCGGAGGCAATCGCAGGCGTGCTGCCCCCGCCGACCCCCGAATTTCTGGAGCAACTGAAAAGCCAATGCGCGACAATCCCGACGCCATCATGATGTTCGCGGCCGGGTTCGGCACGCGTATGAAACATCTCACCCAGAACCAACCCAAGCCCATGGTGCCAGTCGCGGGCCGCCCCTTGATTGACCATGCGCTCGACCTTGCCCGCGGGATTACGCCTGCGCGGATCGTGGCGAACCTGCACTACCTGCCCGACCAGTTAGAGGCACATCTGAAAGCGCAGGATGTGCAAACGGTGATCGAAACGCCCCAGATCCTCGACACCGGCGGCGGGCTCCGCAACGCGCTGCCGCTGCTGGGGTCAGGGCCCGTTTTCACCATGAACAGTGACGCGATTTGGGCCGGGGCGAACCCGCTCGAAATGCTCCGCAATGCATGGGATCCGGCACGGATGGACGCGCTTTTGATGACCGTGCCGTTGGAAAACACCCTTGGCCATGGCGGCACGGGCGACTTTACCCGCACCGCGGATGGCCGCCTGCAACGGGGGCCGGGCGAGGTCTATGGCGGGGTGCAGATCATCAAGACCGACCTGCTGGCCGATATCGAAGCCGAGGCATTCTCGCTCAACCTGTTGTGGGACATGATGCTGGCACGCGGGACGCTGTTTGGCCTGCCCTATAGCGGGCGCTGGTGCGATGTGGGGCACCCGGGGGGTATTCCCCTTGCCGAAAGCCTCTTGGCAGGTGCCGATGTTTGAGCCGCAGGACAG
This sequence comes from Sulfitobacter sp. 1A13353, assembly GCF_043557255.1. Taxonomy (NCBI): domain Bacteria; kingdom Pseudomonadati; phylum Pseudomonadota; class Alphaproteobacteria; order Rhodobacterales; family Roseobacteraceae; genus Sulfitobacter; species Sulfitobacter sp. 1A13353. Next base: position 349,910 of record NZ_JBIFFS010000001.1, read on the forward strand.
CCCCCGCGTCTTTGGCCTTGCCCCCGGTGTCGACTTCCCGCGCGGATTGGTGCGCGGGCTGTGCGACCGGTTGGAGAATGGCCCGCCCGAGGCGATGGCCCGTGTCGAGTTGCTGGTGAACACCAACCGCATGGCACGTCGGCTGCGCCATGATTTCGACGCGGGTCCGGCAGGCTTCTTGCCGCGCATCCGGCTGATCACCGACCTCGATGCATTGGCCCCCGGCATCGCGCTCCCCGCTCCGACACCGCCGCTGCAACGGCGGCTGGAACTCATTCAACTCGTGTCGCGCCTGCTGGATGCCGCACCCGATCTCGCGCCGCGCGCCTCGCTCTATGCCCTGTCGGATAGTTTGGCGGGGCTGATCGACGAAATGCAGGGCGAAGGCGTCTCGCCCGAGACGGTGGCCGGGCTGGACGTTGGCAACCTCTCTGCCCATTGGGAGCGGGCGCAGCGGTTCCTCGCCATCGCGCATGACTATCTGGGCCAAACCACCACCCGCCCGGATGCCGAGGCACGGCGACGGCAGTTGGTCGCCCGGATCATCGCCCGCTGGCAGGACGCGCCACCGCAGCATCCGGTGATCCTCGCCGGGTCCACCGGCTCGCGCGGGACAACCGCGTTGTTGATGGAGGCCGTGGCCCGCCTGCCGCAAGGCGCGATCATCCTGCCGGGGTTCGATTTCGAGATGCCGACCGCCGTTTGGAATGAGTTGGATCAGGCGCTTCTGGCCGAGGATCACCCGCAATACCGCTTCCGCAAGCTGATGAATATGCTCGGCGTGGCGCGTGGCGCGGTCGCCCCGTGGTGCGAGATGCCCCCGGTATCGACCGCCCGCAACAAGCTGGTGTCGCTCTCGCTTCGGCCTGCGCCCGTCACCCATGCTTGGCTGAACGAAGGGCCGAAGCTGGAAGACCTGCAAGGTGCCACCGCCGACATTACCCTGATCGAAGCGCCCACCCCACGGGTCGAGGCTTTGGCCATCGCGCTGCGCCTGCGCCAAGCTGCCGAGGATGGTGTGAAGGCCGCCTTGATCACCCCCGACCGGATGCTCACCCGGCAGGTCACCGCAGCGCTCGACCGGTGGGGCATTCTGCCCGACGACAGCGCCGGGATGCCGCTGCAACTCTCCCCGCCGGGGCGGTTCTTGCGCCATGTGGCGGCGCTGTTTGTCCGAAAACTGGATGCCGAAGCGCTGCTGACCCTGTTGAAACACCCGCTGACCCACAGCGGCGCGGGGCGCAATTTCCACCAGTTCTATACCCAGCGCTTGGAGGCTGAGATCCGCCGCTACGGTCTGCCCTACCCCGACGCCGAAGGCTTGGCCGAGATTGCAGAGCGCGCCGCGAAGCGGATGGAAGACCCCAGCGGGTTCCGCGATTGGGTCGCTTGGCTGGGCGAGGTTTTCCCCGGCCATGACACTCCCGGAGAGCGGCCCCTGCCCGAATGCGTCGCCGCGCATCTGGCGCTGGCCGAAAGGATCGCCGCCGGGCAATCCGCCGATCCCGACCACCTGCTTTGGCAGCAAGGCGCGGGCATCGCGGCCGAGGCGGTGATGGCGAACCTCACGGAACATGCCCCCCACGGCGGGGCGATGAACGCCGCCGATTATGCCGATCTCTTGGGCGCGCTCTTGGCCCAAGAAGAGGTGCGCGAGGCCGATACCCCGCATCCCGATATCATGATCTGGGGCACGATGGAGGCACGGGTGCAGGGGGCCGAGCTGGTCATCCTTGGCGGTTTGAACGAAGGCACATGGCCCGAAGCGCCGCCGCCCGATCCGTGGCTCAACCGTCAAATGCGCGAGAAAGCCGGGCTGCTGCTCCCCGAACGGCGCATCGGCCTGTCGGCACATGACTATCAACAGGCCATCGCCAGCCCCGAGGTTTGGATCACCCGCGCGATCCGCTCGGACGAGGCCGAGATGGTGCCGTCACGCTGGCTGAACCGCTTGGGCAACCTGCTGGGCGGCTTGGGCGACACCGGCGGGCCGGAGGCGTGGAAGGCCATGCAGCAGCGCGGCAACCACTGGCTGGATCAGGTGCGCGCCTTGGAAGCGGTGGAGCGCACCGCCCCGGCCACGCGCCCCTCGCCCCGCCCACCGCGCGCGGCGCGCCCCCGCAAGCTGTCAGTGACCGAGATCAAGACGCTGATCCGCGATCCTTACGCGATCTATGCCAAACACAGCCTGAAACTGCGCCCGATCAACCCGCTGGTGCAATCGCCCGATGCGCCGGTGCGCGGCATCGTCCTGCACCGCATCATGGAAGATTTCGTCAAACTGGTGGCCCGCGATCCGGCACGGCTGACCCGCGACACGCTGATGCAAGTGGCCGCCGAGGTGCTGGAGGAAGAAGCCCCCTGGCCCGCCGCCCGCGCCATGTGGCTGGCCCGTATCGACCGGATCGCCGATTGGTTCATCGCCCGCGAAAGCCAACGCGCCGCATTCTCCAGCCCCGTCGCCTTCGAACAGGGCGCGCGGGGCAGCTACACCTTTGCCGACCTCGGCTTTACCCTCAGCGGCTTTGCCGACCGGATCGACCAGACCGATGACGGCGATGTGCTGATCTACGACTACAAAACCGGCACGCCGCCCGGCAAAAAAGAGCAGCGACTGTTCGACAAGCAACTCTTGATCGAAGCGGCGATGGTCGAACGGGGCGGTTTTCCCGAGGTGGGCGTGGCCCATGTGGCCCATGCCGCCTTTATCGGGTTGGGGTCAAAACCTGTCGAAGTTCCCGCCCCGCTGGACGAGGAGAACCCGCAAGAAGTGCTGGCCGGTCTGCACGCGCTGCTCTCGCGCTACCTCGATGAGGGGCAGGGCTTTACCGCGCGGCGGATGGTGCAAAGTGATGCCTTTGCCGGAAACTTTGACCAACTGGCGCGGTTCGGGGAATGGGATGGCACCAGCCCCGCCCGACCGGAGGATCTGGAATGATGCGTGATTTCAACGATGCCACCCGCGCCCAAATCGAAGCGGCGCGGCCCGATGCCTCCACTTGGCTGACGGCCAACGCGGGCTCGGGCAAGACCCGCGTGCTGACCGACCGCGTGGCGCGGCTGCTGCTCGACGACGTGGAGCCGCAGCACATCCTTTGCCTGACCTATACCAAAGCCGCTGCCTCGGAGATGCAGAACCGCCTGTTCAAACGCTTGGGCGAATGGGCCATGCTGAAAGACGCGGCACTGCGCAGCGCCTTGGCCGATCTTGGCGTTCAGGGCGAATTGACACCCGAGCAACTGCGCAATGCCCGCACCCTTTTTGCCCGCGCGATCGAGACGCCCGGCGGGCTGAAAATTCAGACCATCCACTCTTTCTGCGCGGCCCTTCTGCGCCGCTTCCCGCTGGAGGCACAGGTCAGCCCGCAATTCACCGAGATCGAAGACCGCGCCGCCGATCTGCTGCGGGCCGAGATCGTCGATGAGATGGCCGAAGGCGAAGACGCCCCGCTGGTCGCCGAGATTGCGCGGCACTACACGGGCGAAGATTTCGCCAGCCTCACCCGTAGCATCGTAGGCCAGCGCGATGCCTTCAGCACGCCCCGCTCTTGGCACGAGATCCTAGCGCTTTTCGCCCAGCCCGAAGACCTGACCGAAGACAAGATCGCGGCCTCGGTCTTCCTCGGCAGCGAAGCGGCGATGATGGCCGATATCATCCCCCATCTGCTGGCGAAAGGCGGCAATGACGGCAAGGCGGGCGCGGCGCTGCAAGAGATTGACCGCTATGATCTGTCCGCCTTGCCCCAGCTAGAAAACATCCTTCTGACCGGCAGCGGCGCCAAGGCGCCCTTCACCGCCAAGATCGGCAGTTTCCCGACCAAGCCCACGCAAAAGGTTATCGCCGACCAGATGCCGCAGCTTGAGCAGTTGATGCAGCGCGTCGAAGATGCCCGCGAAGCGCGGCTGGCGCTGAAGGCGGCGCGCAAATCCTATGTGCTCCACCGTTTCGCGGCCCGTTTTCTGGACCGCTACGCAGATGAGAAGCAAAAACGCGGCTGGCTCGACTTTGACGATCTGATCCTCAAAGCCCGCGCTTTGCTGACCGACAAGGCCGTGGCCGCTTGGGTGCTGTTCCGCATCGACGGCGGCATCGACCATATCCTTGTCGACGAGGCGCAGGACACCTCGCCCCGGCAATGGGACGTGATCGAACGGCTGACAGATGAATTTTACTCCGGCGCCGGGGCGCGTAACGAGGTGGATCGCACCCTCTTCGTCGTGGGCGACAAGAAGCAATCGATCTACTCTTTCCAAGGCGCGGACCCCGAAGAGCTGGACCGCAAAGGCACGACATTCGAACAGAAGATCGGTGAGGCCGGGCAGTTTTTCCAGCGCCGCAGTCTTGCCTATTCCTTCCGCTCCTCTTCGGCGATTTTGCAAGCGGTCGATGGGGTTTTCGACCCCGCGATCCAGACCGGCTTTACCAATGACGGCCATATGGCCTTCAAAGATCGCCTGCCCGGCCGCGTCGATCTCTGGCCCTTCATCGAAAAGGCAGGCCCTGACGAGGAAGGCGATTGGACCGATCCCGTCGACCGACGCAGCGCGCGGCATCACACGGTGCAACTGGCCGAACGCATCGCCCGGCGCATCAAGGAGCTGACGACCGAGGAGCATTACCTCCCCGATGACAGCAGGGGCGGCTTGGCGCGGCGGCGCATCCAACCGGGGGATTTCCTGATCCTCGTGCAGCGCCGCTCGGCCCTGTTTTCTGAGATCATCCGCGCTTGCAAGGCGGCGGAACTGCCCATCGCCGGGGCCGACAGGCTCAAGGTCGGGGCCGAACTGGCGGTGCGCGATCTGGCGGCGATCCTGTCCTTCCTTGCAACGCCGGACGACGACCTATCGCTTGCCACCGCGCTGAAATCGCCACTTTTCGGCTGGTCGGAACAAGAGCTTTTCACCCTCGCCCATTACCGTAAAGAGGATCACCTCTGGCAAGCCCTGCGCAACCAGACCGAGGCCCACGCCGCCACCCTCGCCATGCTGCGCGACCTGCGCGGGCGGGTCGATTACCTGCGCCCCTACGATCTGATCGAACGCATCCTCACCCGCCACGATGGGCGGCGCAAACTGCTCGCGCGGCTGGGGCCAGAGGCCGAGGATGGGATCAACGCGATGTTGAGCCAAGCGCTGTCTTACGAGCGCGGCACGGTGCCCAGCCTGACCGGGTTCCTGCAATGGATGCAGACCGATGATCTGGAAATCAAACGTCAGATCGACAGCGCGTCGAACCAGATCCGGGTGATGACGGTGCATGGTGCCAAGGGTCTGGAAGCGCCGATTGTGATCCTGCCTGACACCGGGCGGCGCGATGTGACGATCAAGGATGAGATCATCACCGTTGACGGCACCCCCGTCTGGAAAGCCCCGGCGGATGACATGCCCCAGCCCATGCGCGCCCGGCTGGACGAGATGAAAGAGGCCGCGCTGCAAGAACGGCTTCGCCTGTTCTATGTCGCCATGACGCGGGCCGAGAAATGGCTGATCGTGGCCGCGGCGGGGGAATTGTCGAAAGATGAATCCTCTTGGTATCAGATCACCGCAGCCGCTCTGGCCCGGCTCCGGGCCGAGCCTTTGGGCGACGATGGCACGCTGCGCTATCAACAGGGCGATTGGGATGCGCTCGACATCATAGAGACGCCTGAGAAAACCATCACAACGCCCAGGTTAGACCCTGTTTTCACCCGCTCCGCCCCCTCCCCCAAGGGAGAGGACAAGACCCTGTCGCCCTCGGATCTCGGCGGAGCCAAGGCGCTTGCTGGTGAGGCCGGGCTCGATATGGACGCTGCGTTGAGCTATGGCACGCTGGTTCATGAGTTGCTGGAACATCTGCCACTGATGGGCGCGGATGCCCGGGAAGTCTTTCTAGAGCGGTTGGCCCGCACACACCCCGCCGAGATGATCGCCCGCGCGGAAGATGAGGCGGAAGCGGTGCTGAACACCCCTGCCCTCGCCCCGCTGTTTGCCGAGACAACCCTCGCCGAAGTGCCCGTGACCGGCAGCCTCGGAGACCAGCGCCTGCATGGCACGATCGACCGTTTGGTGATTGCGGAGGATCGCATCCTTGCCGTCGATTTCAAGACCAACCGCGTGGTCCCCGGCACGGCTGAGGCCTGCCCCGACGGGCTGCTGCGCCAGATGGGGGCCTATGCTCATATGCTGCGCCAAATCTACCCGGATCGGCAGGTTGAGACGGCCATTCTATGGACCGCGACCCCCGCGCTTATGGTGTTACCCAACGATATCGTGACAAATGCCCTGCGTGCCCTGCCATATCTTGACGCCACTGCCGCGCATTCATAGGTTCAGGCCTCAACCCATTCCTGTCAGGAGAGCATCATGGCAACCGTCGCAGTCACCGACGACACTTTCGACGCCGAAGTCAAAAATTCGGACATTCCGGTTCTGGTCGATTTCTGGGCCGAATGGTGCGGCCCGTGCAAACAGATCGGCCCTTCGCTGGAAGAGCTGTCGGATGAAATGAACGGTCGCGTGAAGATCGTCAAAGTCAACGTCGACGAAAACCCGAACTCGCCCGCCCAAGTCGGCGTGCGCGGTATCCCGGCGCTGTTCATCTTCAAGGACGGGCAGGTCGTGTCCAACCTCGCCGGTGCGCGCCCCAAGGCGGCCCTGCAAAGCTGGATCGAAGAATCCATCTAAGGCCAACGCCTTAGGCATTGAGTTACGAAAACGGGCGTCCTTCGGGGCGCCCTTTTCATTGGGGCAAAGCCGCTGGCCACTTCACCGTAAGCGTGCCCCTGCCTCACAAGCGTCGCCCCTGCCCCCCGCGCAACCGGCGCTGCCCTTGTCCTGCCCTGCCACGGGGGCCATATAGAGCGCCAAGCGACAGGAGGCCCCATGGCACAGAACGACGATTTCCCCGGTTGGCACGGGACCACGATCATTGGCGTCAAAAAAGGCGGCGAAGTGGTGATTGCCGGTGACGGACAGGTCAGCCTTGGCCAGACCGTGATCAAAGGCACCGCGCGCAAGGTGCGCAAGCTCAGTCCCGGCGGCTATGACGTGGTGGCGGGGTTTGCGGGCTCCACCGCGGATGCCTTTACCCTGCTGGAACGACTTGAGGCCAAATTGGAAGCGACACCGGGTCAATTGGCCCGTGCCAGTGTCGAATTGGCCAAGGACTGGCGCACCGATAAATACCTGCAAAAGCTCGAAGCGATGCTGATCGTGACCGACGGCAAAGACCTGTTGGTCATCACCGGCGCGGGCGATGTGCTGGAGCCGGAGCATGAGGTCGCCGCCATTGGATCGGGTGGGAACTATGCCCTCGCCGCCGCGCGCGGCATGATGGACAGTGACCGGGACGCCGAAACCATTGCCCGTGATGCCATGGCGATCGCCGCCGACATCTGCGTCTACACCAACGGCAAACTCACCGTGGAGAAAATCACCGCATGACCGACCTGACCCCCCGCGAGATCGTGTCCGAACTGGACCGCTATATCATCGGCCAGAACGACGCCAAACGCGCCGTGGCCGTGGCCCTGCGCAACCGCTGGCGCCGCAAGCAATTGAGCGATGACCTGCGCGACGAAGTCTACCCGAAGAACATCCTGATGATCGGCCCCACCGGCGTCGGCAAGACCGAGATCAGCCGCCGCTTGGCGAAGCTCGCCCGCGCGCCCTTCATTAAAATTGAGGCGACGAAATTCACGGAAGTCGGCTATGTCGGCCGCGACGTGGAACAGATCATCCGTGATCTCGTGGACAGCTCCATCGCCATGACCCGCGAGTTCATGCGCGAAGACGTTAAAGCCAAGGCCGAACAGGCCGCCGAGGACCGTGTCATCGACGCCATCGCCGGCACCGATGCCCGCGACGGCACGCGCGAGATGTTCCGCAAGAAGCTCCGCGCAGGCGAACTCGATGACACGATGATCGAGCTTGAGGTCGCCGAGACCTCTAGCCCCTTCCCGATGATGGACATTCCCGGCCAGCAAGGCATGGGGATGATGAACCTCGGGGATATTTTCGGCAAAGCCATGGGCGGCCGCACCACCAAGAAACGCATGGCCGTGGCCGATAGCTATGAAGTGCTGGTGGGCGAAGAGGCAGACAAGCTGCTCGACGACGAAGCCGTGAACCGCGCCGCCATTGAAGCGGTCGAGCAGAACGGCATCGTCTTCCTTGATGAGATCGACAAGGTCTGCGCCCGTTCTGACGCGCGCGGTGGCGATGTTTCCCGCGAAGGGGTGCAGCGCGACCTGCTGCCGCTGATCGAAGGCACCGTCGTTTCGACGAAATATGGCCCGGTGAAGACCGACCATATCCTCTTCATCGCCTCGGGCGCGTTCCATATCGCCAAGCCTTCGGACCTTTTGCCCGAGTTGCAGGGCCGTCTGCCGATCCGCGTCGAACTGCGGGCGCTGACCGAGGATGATTTCGTCCGTATCCTGACCGAGACCGACAATGCGCTGACGCGGCAGTATACCGCCCTGATGGGGACCGAGGAACTGACCGTCACCTTCACCGAAGAGGGCATCGCGGCACTGGCCAAGATCGCGGCCGAGGTCAACACCTCGGTCGAGAACATCGGCGCGCGGCGGCTTTATACGGTGATGGAACGGGTCTTCGAAGAAGTCTCCTTCGACGCGCCTGATCGCTCGGGGCAAGAGATCACCGTCGATGCGGATTTCGTTGAAAAGAACCTTGGCGAATTGACCCGCTCCACCGATCTCAGCCGCTACGTTCTTTAGGGCTTTCCTTTCTTCCATGCCCCGGCGATGAAGGGGGCATGGAATACCTCGCATTTCTGCGGCGCAACTGGCTGTTTCTGCTGGCCGGTTTCCTGCTGACCTTCACCTCATCCTATGGACAAACCTATTTCATCTCGCTCTTTGCGGGGGCGGTGAAGGGCGACTTTGGCCTAAGCGACGGCCAATGGGGCGGCATCTATACCGTCGGCACGACGTTGTCGGCCATCAGCATGGTCTGGGCCGGGGTGCTGACGGACCGCTTTCGCGTACGGGTGCTGGCCCTTGGCGTGATGCTGGCGCTGGCGGGGGCCTGTCTGGCGATGGCGGCGGTGCCGAATTGGATTGCGCTGATCTTTGTCATCTACGCATTGCGGCTGACCGGGCAGGGGATGATGTCTCAGCTTGGGCAGGTCGCCATGGTGCGCTGGTTTGAGGCATCGCGCGGCAAGGCGCTTTCGCTGTCCTCAATGGGTTTCGCCGCTGGCCAGGCGTTCTTGCCGGTGATCTTCGTGGCCCTTTTCGCCAGCTTTCACTGGCGCAGCCTTTGGGTACTGGCCGCGGTGCTGGTGCTACTGACAATCCCGGTGATCCTGATGCTGCTGCGGCAAGAGCGCACCCCGCAAAGCATGGCCGATCAGGCGCAGCGCGCGGGTATGAAAGGGCGGCATTGGACCCGGGCCGAGATGTTCCGTTCGGGCCTGTTCTGGATGATTATCCCGCTGGCCATCGGCCCCGCGGCATGGGGCACGGCCCTGTTCTTTCAGCAGGTGCATCTGACCCAAGTGAAGGGATGGGCCTTGGTCGAATTCGTGGCTTTGATGCCGGTCTATACAATCTCGGCGGTGGCCTCGACCTTCCTCTCGGGCTGGGCGATCGACCGTTTCGGCGTCAGCCGCGTTGTGCCTGTGATGATGCTGCCCTTTGCCCTGTCATTCGCGGTGCTCGCCTATGCCGACACGCTGTGGATGGCCGGGATCGGCTTGCTGATTTTCGGCATGGGGCAGGGGATGCAATCCACCGCGCCGGCGGCCTTCTGGGCCGAGTATTTCGGCACCCGCCATGTGGGGTCGATTAAAGCGGTCGCCGCCGCGCTGATGGTCTTTGGCTCGGCCATCGGGCCGGGGGTGACGGGGCTGTTCATCGACTTGGGCGTCGATTTCCCGCAGCAGATGCTGCCCATCGCGCTTTATTATCTGATCGCCGCAGGCTTGGCCGCATGGGCGATTGCGCGCTACAAACCGCTGCTGTGCGGTTAACGGTTGCGCCGCAGGTAGACGTAATAGGCCCCGCCGCCGCCGTGGCTGACATGGGCCTGCGCGACCTGTAGCACGAGACTGCTGAGCGGTGGCATCGACAGCCACTGCGGCACCTGATGGCGCAGCACGCCATCGCGCACAGGGATCGGGCCACCGTCATCGCGCCGCTTGCCCTTACCGGTGATCACCAGCACCAGCCGTTTGCCCCGGGCATGGGCATCTATGATGAAACCATTGAGCGCCGGATGCGCCCGGTCGAGGGTCATGCCATGCAGGTCGATCCGGCCCTCGGGCCGCAGCTTGCCACGTTTGAGCTTTCCGTAAGCCTTGTGGTCCATCTGAACCGGCGCAGCTTTCATCTGTTCGGCCAACGTCGGGCGCAGGTCATTGCTGCGCTTTTTCATGTTGGGCTGCGGCTTGTTGCCCTGCAGGGCGATCTTGGCGCGCCGAACCTGCGGCGGGGCAGGGGCGGGGGCGTCGATCTCGGGCGTGAACAGCTTATTCAACTCCAGCTTCTCGGTCCGCTCGGTCACCCGGCGCCAAAGTTCGAGATCATCTTCGTTCAAGCGGCGCCGTTTCATATCGCGCTCTCCGGCAGGAAGGCATAGGCGCGCTGGATCGGCATCAAAACCACCATCCGCCCCGGATCGCGCAGACGACCCGCCGCGCGGCCCGCTTTGTCACCGGTGCCAAAAAACACATCCGCACGCTGCGCGCCCTTGATGGCCGAGCCTGTATCCTGCGCGACCATGAGACGGCGTAGAGGCTCCTTCCCGTCCTTCTCGATCCAGACCGGCGCGCCGAGCGGCACATGCGATGGGTCGACCGCGATGCTGCGCATGGCAGTGATGGACCGGTTCATCGCGCCCAGCGGCCCCTTGTCGGCGGGCACGCGGCTGACCTCGCGAAAGAATACGTAAGAGGGATTGTGATAGAGCAGTTCCCGGCCATCTTCGGGGTTGCGACGCACCCAGTTCTTGATGACATCGGCGCTGACCTGATGCGCCTCATAGACCCCGCGCCGCACTAATTCGACCCCGACCGAGCGGTAATCATGGCCATTCGCGCCGCGATAGCCCACCCGCAGATAGCTGCCATCGGGCAGGCGAATACGGCCAGAACCCTGAATTTGCAGAAAGAAAAGCTCTACCGGGTCATCGACCCAAGCGATCTCAAGCCCGCGGTCGCGCATCACGTCGCCATCTAGGATCTCGCGTCTGGTGAGCCAGGGGCGGATCTGCTCGGCCTCGGGGGGCATGGCGTAGATGGGATATTGAAACCGGGCAGAGGGGTAGAGATCGCCGTCCAATTCAGGTTCGAAATACCCGGTGAAAAGCGCGTCTTTGCCGTCTTCCATCAGAACGGGGCGAAAGAACAATTCGAAAAACTGCCGGGGGTCGGGGCCATCTTTGGCCAGCTTGCAGAGCGCGCGCCAATCGACATCTTTCATGTCGCCGCAGGTGCTAGTGAAAACCTCGAAGGCAGCGGCGTGGTCATCTTTGGCCCAGCCTTCAAGCTGGTCGAAATCCATGACAGTATAATGCACCTCTGCTGCGGACGGCGTGTTCATCGACACACCGCCCAACAGCGCAAGAGCGCCAAGCGCACGCGCTACCCGTCTGTGGAAACCAACAGCCAATTCGGATCGTCCGAGCCCATGACACGGGCGAAGACCCATGTATCTTTTTGGCGTTTGATTTCTTTGCTGCTGCCCTCGACAATCTCGCCCTCGCGGTTGCGAACCTCCGAGGTCAGCTCGCCGACGAAGCGGATGGTGAGTTCGGCTTCTTTCGTGGTCTCGTCCATCTTGGCGTCGATCAGTTCCATCTCGCGCACGCCGATGAAAGTCGCCTCGATCGTTAGACCTTGATCCTCCCGCGCGGCGACGCCGTCAACAAAGCTTTCATAGACGTCATCGGCCAGAAACGGCTGAATTTCCGCCAAATCGCCCCGCTCATAGCCCATGACGATCATCTCATAGGCGCCACGCGCGCCTTGCAGGAAATCGCTGACGCCAAAGGACGGCTCGACCCGCTTCATCTCGGCCAAGGCCTTGCCCGAGGGGCTGTCTTCGGGAACGTGGTCGGTGATATCGAGATCCGGGCCACCTTCGATCACTTCAAACGCGGGGCCGCTGCGGGCGCTTGGCGTTTGATCGGTCACCGGGGGCTTTTCAAAACCCTCACGCGTGCCGAGCACGTTTTTCAGCCGCAGGATCAGGAATACGGCGATACCGGCAAGCACCAGAAGCTGTATCAGGGGAGAATTCATCGAAACCTCATTCAGGGGTGGCATGGAAACATGCGAGTTAAGCTCTTATGTAGGTGTTCGACCGGGGCAAGTCCACTCTGCCCCCAGCGAAAGGACCCCGCCACATGTGGCTATTGATCGCATTTATCGCCGTGCCTCTGATCGAGATCACGCTTTTCATCCAAGTCGGTGGCGCCATCGGCCTTGGCTGGACGCTGGCCGTGGTGGTTTTGACCGCCATTTTGGGCACATGGTTGGTGCGGTCTCAGGGCGCGCTGGCGCTTGGGCAGTTGCGCAGTTCCTTCAATGACTTGCGCGACCCGACCGAGCCTTTGGTGCATGGCGCGATGATCCTGTTTTCCGGCGCGCTGTTGCTGACGCCGGGGTTCTTCACCGATGCTGTTGGCTTTGCCTTTCTGGTGCCGCGCTTTCGCGCCGCCGCCTATCGCGCGATCCGCGATCGGGTGAAGGTCCAAAGCTTTGGCACCCCCGGCGGCATGGGGCAGCGGCCCGGTCCGCAACGCCGCGGCGATCCGCGCGGTGATGTGATCGACGGGGATTTTCACGAAATTCCCGAACAGCCGCGCCAGACCAAGGGCCCCTCGGGCTGGACTAAGGATTGAGCGGCCCGTGCCGACCTGTTAAGTCCGGGTAGATTTAAGAAATTCACCACAACAGGACACAGAAAATGGCAGAAAACGAAACCGCACAACCCAAGCAACCGCAGATGCGCGTGCTGGGCCAGTTCATCCGCGACATGTCGTTCGAAAACATCATGGCGCAGAAGGGTGCCCCGGCGGATGTACAGCCCGACGTGCAGGTTCAGGTCAACCTCGACGCGAAAAAGCGTTCGGGCGAGAACCAGTATGAAACCGCGATCAAGCTGAACATCACCTCCAAAGCGAAAGACGGCGACGCGACGCTTTTCGTGCTGGAAATCGACTATGTCGGTATCTTCCAAGTCGAAAACGTGCCGGAAGAGCAGATGCACCCCTATCTGCTGATCGAATGCCCGCGCATGATCTTCCCCTTCCTGCGCCGCATCGTCAGCGACGTGACCCGTGACGGTGGCTTCCCGCCGCTGAACCTTGAAAACATCGACTTCCTTTCGCTGTACCGCAACGAAGTGGCACGCCGTCAGGCCGAAAACCCGCCAAAAGCCGACGCCTAAGCGTCAGCCAAGCTGTTTCCACAGCGCGTCGTCGCCCAGTTTGCCGACAAATTCGGCATGGGCGGCGGCTTCGGCCTCTGTCAGACGCGAGGGCAGGGGCGTGGGCCGCGGTTTCGGGGTCCAGCGCGTCTCCGGCTCGCCCGTCTTGCGCTCCGGCGCCGAGGACAGCGCGAAGTCCGGCTGCCGCCCCCCAATCAGTTCCAAATAGACTTCGGCCAAGATCTCACTGTCGAGCAAGGCGCCGTGCAGCGTCCGCGAGGTGTTATCAATCCCAAAGCGGCGACAGAGCGCATCAAGCGAAGCGGGTGAGCCCGGAAAGCGTTTGCGCGCGATCTCGAGCGTGTCGAGCGCTTGTTCCCACGGGATCTGCGGCAGGCCCATCCAGCGCAGTTCGGCGTTCAGGAATTTGATGTCGAAGGCGGCGTTGTGGATGATCAGCTTTGAATCGCCGATAAAGTCGAGAAACTGCCGCCCGATCTGCGCGAACTTGGGTTTGTCGCGCAAAAAGTCATCGCCCAGCCCGTGCACCTGAAAGGCTTCCTCGGGCATGGAGCGTTCGGGGTTGATGTATTGGTGATAGGTCTCGCCCGTGGCCATGTGATTCATCAGCTCGACCGCGCCGATCTCGACGATGCGGTCGCCGCTTTCGGGGTCAAAGCCGGTGGTTTCGGTATCGAGCACGATTTCACGCATGGCGCAGTCTTTCCCTGATGTCGCGGATCACCGCCCGCACCTGCGCGCGGGCATGGTCGAGCGTGTCGGTCACTATCACATAGTCCGAGCGGGCGCACTTCTCTTCGGCGGGCATTTGCTTGGCGCGGATGGCGTCGAATTGCACTTCCGTCATCGTGCCACGCGCCAGTACCCGGTCGCGCTGGACCTCTGCCGGGATCGTCACGCAGGCCACGGCGTCCATCGCAGCCTCGCCGCCGGTTTCGAACAGCAGCGGAATGTCCAGCACGGCAATGTCGCTATCCGCCTGCGCCAAAAACGTCGCCCGGTCTACGGCAACCAGTGGATGCACGATGGCTTCGATCCGGGGCAGGGCGGTCGAATCGGCGGCGATGATCTCTTTCAATGCGGCACGAGAGACGCCGCCGCCCTCGATCGCTTCCGGGAAAGCCGTCTGCATCGGCGCCACGGCGGCCCCGCCCGGGGCATAAAGCCGGTGCACCGCCGCGTCGGCATCCCAAACGGCGCAGCCTTCCTCGGCGAACATCTTTGCCGTGGTCGATTTACCCATGCCGATGGAGCCGGTGAGCCCGAGGTGAAACATCAGCGCAGCACCGCCGTTCGCGTGGCGCGGTCGACCTCGGGCCGCTGGCCGAACCAACGCTCGAACGCCGGGACCGCCTGATGCAACAACATGCCCAGCCCGTCGACCGTGACGCAGCCCATATCCTCAGCCGTCTCAAGCATATGGGTGCGCAGCGGAGCGTAAACGAGATCTGTCACCACCGTGCCGGGGCGCAGCCCATCCAGCGGCACCCGCAAGGCGCCTTTGCCGATCATGCCGAGTGATGTGGTGTTCACCAACAAACTGGCGTGATCGATCATATTGCCCGCTTGCACCCAATCGACGACTTTCACTCTGCCGCCGAAATCGCGCTGCAACTGCTCCGCCCGGACGCGGGTGCGGTTTGACAGGCAGATCTCAGGCACACCAGCATCCAAAAGCGCCGAGACAACCGCCCGCGCCGCGCCCCCCGCGCCCAAGACCGCCGCCGGTCCGGCCTTCGGATCCCACTCCGCCGCACCGGCTTTGAGGTTTTCGATGAAGCCGTAGCCATCCGTATTATCCGCGTGAATTTTGCCATCGGCGCGAAAGATCAACGTATTGGCCGCGCCGATCAGAGTGGCCCGGTCAGTGATGAGATCCGCGATCTCCATCACCGCTTCTTTATGGGGGATCGTCAGGTTCACCCCAACAAAGCCCATCTTGGGCAGCGTTCTCAGCACCTCTTCCAGATCATCGGGGGCGACATCAAGCGGCACATAATGCCCGGCGATGCCATAGGTCTCCAGCCAATGGCGATGCAACTGCGGGGATTTGGAATGCGCGATGGGCGATCCGATCACACCGGCGAGGGGGATTTTGGGCAGGCTCATGTCTTGAGGTCTCCGCGCAGCGTCAGGAAATTCAGCAGTTCAAGAAATGGCATACCGAGGACGTGAAAGTAATCCCCCTCAATCTGGGTGAAGAGCCGCACGCCTTCCTCTTCCAGCTTGTAGCAGCCCACCGCGTGGCGAATGCTCTCCCAGTTTCGCGCGACGTAGTCTTCTATATAAGCGTCGCTTGCGTCACGCATCCGCAGCCGCACCTGACCGACGTGCCGCCACAGGGGTTTACCGTCTTCATAAAGCACCGCGGCGGAGAGCAGGGAATGCCGATCCCCGCGCAGACGGTGAAGCTGCGCGATGGCTTCACCCTTATCACGCGGCTTGTGCAGCATCTCGCCGCGATGGTCCAACACCTGATCGCAGCCCAGAACCAACGCGCCAAAGTGCTTTTCGCTCACTTTACGGGCTTTCATCTCGGCCAAGGTATCGGCGATGTCGCGCGGCTTGGCCTCCTCGGCCCGCAGGGCGGCGGTTATCATCTCTTCGTCGATCTTGGCCGGGATCACCTCATGCGGGATCGCGGCCTGCGCCAAAAGCTGCGCCCGGATCTCCGAGCCGGAGGCGAGGATGATTTTCTGCGGCATGTGGATAACCCTGTGATGATCTGGCGCAAATCTTGAGGATTTGTTCTGCGAGATAAAAGTTGACAGCACAAGCCCGCAGATCTCGCCCTGAGTCGCGGTTTTTGTCGCCGATTCCCACCCCGATGAATAGGGATAAGCCGCTTGTGCGTATAACCACGAGACTTCACCGGTTATCCCCGCTTTGATACATTTTGTCCCCCGGAAAATACGCCAGCAAGATCTTGAGAAAGTTCGACATTCGCGAATCGGGGCCGGCTTATCCACAGGGGGCCGCGAAGTTTGTTCACCTGTTGATAAGCGGCGGTATAAATCATTAATCCACAGGATTCAGGCGCCCTACAATCAACTACATCTTTTCTCTTTTCTTATTTATTAAGAAAGAAGCACGCACACCGGAGCCTTCCCCATGTTCGATCTTCTCAGCCTCGCTTATCCATGGATCAAAGCGCTCCATATCGTGTCGGTCATCAGTTGGATGGCGGCGCTCTTCTACCTGCCGCGCCTCTTCGTGCATCATGTCGAACAGGCGGGTTCCGCCGGGCGGATGCACGAGACTTTCGCGATGATGGAATTCAAGCTCGCTCAGTTCATCATGCGGCCCGCGATGATGGCGACATGGGTTTTCGGCCTCGCCCTCGTTCTGACGCCCGGAATCGTGGATTGGACGATGATCTGGCCATGGACCAAGGGGGCCAGTGTCATCGCCATGACGGTTTTCCACGTTTGGCTGAAAAAACAGGTCAAATCCGTCGAAAGCGGTGACAGTACCGTCACGGGCCGTCAGTTCCGTCTTTTGAACGAAGTGCCGACGCTGCTGATGATCGTGATCGTCTTCTCAGTGGTCGTGAAATTCTGAGGCAATTGACTCAAGCCGCGCTGCCGCCTATATCTGCGCCACTGTCCCGTCCGGGGCGGTTTCTGCTTGCCACATTCAAATGATCGACCAGCCCGCATTCTGCTGCGGCTGAACAGGATGCTCCATGACAACCGAAACGCTGAACCTCGCTGATCTCAAGGCGCAGACGCCGAAAAACCTGCTCGCCATGGCCGAAGAGCTGGAGATCGAAAACGCCTCGACCATGCGTAAAGGCGAGATGATGTTCCAGATTCTCCGCGAACGTGCGGATGACGGTTGGGAGATCTCGGGCGACGGCGTGTTGGAAGTGCTGCAGGACGGATTCGGTTTTCTGCGCTCTCCCGAAGCGAACTACCTGCCGGGCCCCGATGACATCTACGTCTCGCCCGACATGATCCGCAAATGGTCGCTGCGCACCGGGGACACCATCGAGGGGCTGATCAAGGCGCCCGATGACACCGAACGCTATTTTGCGCTGACCGAGGTCACCAAGATCAACTTCGAGGCGCCCGAGAAGGCGCGCCACAAGGTCGCCTTCGAAAACCTCACCCCGCTTTACCCCGACGAGCGTCTGACGATGGAGGTTGATGACCCCACGATCAAGGACCGCTCGGCGCGGATCATCGATCTGGTGTCCCCCATCGGCAAGGGCCAGCGCTCGCTGATCGTCGCCCCGCCGCGCACCGGTAAGACCGTGCTGCTGCAGAACATCGCTAACAGCATCGAGAAAAACCACCCCGAGTGCTACCTGATCGTCCTGCTGATCGACGAACGGCCCGAGGAAGTCACCGACATGCAGCGGTCGGTGAAGGGGGAGGTTGTCTCCTCCACCTTCGATGAGCCGGCAACCCGTCACGTCGCCGTTTCCGAGATGGTCATCGAGAAAGCCAAGCGCCTTGTCGAGCACAAGCGCGACGTTGTCATCCTGCTCGATTCGATCACCCGTCTGGGCCGCGCCTTCAACACCGTGGTGCCGTCCTCGGGCAAGGTCCTGACCGGTGGTGTCGACGCCAACGCCCTGCAGCGCCCGAAGCGTTTCTTTGGTGCCGCGCGGAACATCGAAGAGGGCGGATCGCTCACCATCATCGCCACCGCGCTGATCGACACCGGCAGCCGCATGGACGAAGTGATCTTTGAAGAGTTCAAGGGCACCGGCAACTCCGAGATCGTTCTCGACCGCAAGATCGCAGACAAACGCGTCTTCCCGGCTATCGACATCCTCAAATCCGGCACCCGGAAAGAGGATCTTTTGGTCGACAAGGTGGACCTGCAAAAAACCTTCGTCCTGCGCCGCATTCTCAACCCGATGGGCACCACCGATGCCATCGAATTCCTGCTCGGCAAGCTCAAGCAAACCAAGTCGAACTCTGACTTCTTCGACTCCATGAACACCTGAGTTATTTCATAATAACAATAGGTTAGTGAAATATGGACACGATATTCGCCCAAGCGTCAGCGCCGGGCCGTGCCGGGGTTGCGGTGATCCGCATTTCCGGCCCACAGGCCTTCGCGATCGCGCAGGAGATTTCCGGCAAACGTCCTGAAGGACGCGAAAGCGTGTTGCGAAACCTCCGCGGCACTGGCGGAGAGGTTATCGACCAAGCCTTGCTCCTGAGCTTCCCCGGGCCAAATTCCTTCACCGGCGAAGATGTAGTTGAATTTCAACTCCATGGCTCCATCGCCGTGGTCCGGGCGATGCTTTCCCTGCTGTCGACCTTCCCCGAAACTCGGATGGCTGAAGCGGGGGAATTCACACGCCGTGCGTTAGAGAATGAAAAGCTGGATCTCGCGCAGGTTGAAGGGCTGGCAGATCTCATCGAAGCCGAAACAGAAGCACAGCGAAAGCAAGCGCTTCGCGTTTTATCGGGCCACCTCGGCGCACGCGTCGAAGATTGGCGGAAAGACTTGATACGCGCCGCCGCGCTTCTGGAGGCCACGATCGACTTCGCGGATGAAGAGGTACCCGTCGATGTCACCCCCGAGGTGGAGGCGCTGCTCTCGAAGGTCGGCAAGGAATTGCAAGCCGAAGCGGAAGGCACTTATGTCGCCGAACGGGTTCGAAACGGCTTCGAAGTCGCGATCATCGGTGCGCCAAATGCGGGTAAGTCAACGCTCTTAAATGCGCTAGCCGGACGTGACGCCGCGATCACCTCCGAAATCGCAGGCACCACCCGCGATGTCATCGAAGTTCGGATGGACCTTGACGGGTTGCCGGTCACCCTTTTGGATACGGCGGGTCTGCGTGAGAGCGAAGATAAAGTTGAAGCCATCGGGATCGAGCGCGCAATCGAACGCGCCGAGGCGGCGGATCTGCGGGTGTTTCTCGCGGCGCCAGGTGAGGCCTTGGTCCTTACGCCGGAGGAAGAGGATATCGTTCTTCAGCCCAAAGCAGATCTCGTTGGTATTGAAGAGAATGGTATCTCAGGGAAGACCGGGCAGGGTGTGTCAGAACTCATCCAACGCATTCAATCTACACTCTCGGAACGCAGTTCAAACATTGGACTGGCAACCCATGAGCGGCATCGCGTCGCTTTGCAGCAAGCCGTCTCGTGTTTGGCTGAAGTAAATGTTATCCTGACCCGAGGACCTGATTTCTATGATTTGGCCGCTGCGGACCTTAGGTTCGGGATTCGAACGCTGGAAACCCTTGTTGGCCGCATAGACGTCGAGAACCTGCTGGATGAGATTTTCACCAGCTTCTGCGTAGGTAAATGATGGAGTGTTTCACGTGAAACATTTTGATGTGATCGTGATCGGTGGCGGCCACGCGGGCGCGGAAGCGGCGCACGCTTCGGCACGGCTTGGCGCACAAACAGCGCTCGTCACGATGAGCCGCGATGGAATCGGCGTCATGTCCTGTAATCCGGCCATCGGCGGACTGGGGAAGGGCCATCTGGTACGAGAGATCGACGCGATGGACGGCGTGATGGGCCGCGTTGCCGATAGGGCCGGCATCCAATTCCGTCTGCTAAACCGTCGGAAAGGCCCCGCCGTTCAGGGCCCCCGTGCGCAGGCTGATCGGAAAATCTACCGGACAGAGATGCTCCGCGAAATCGACGCGCAAGCGAACCTCGACATCATTGAAGGAGAGGTTACCGACTTCGTGATGGCCGGCGAAGTCGTTGCCGGCGTAGTTTTGGCCGACGGAACGAACATCAAGGCGACATCCGTTGTTCTTACGACGGGGACGTTCCTCCGGGGGGTCATTCATATCGGCGATGTATCGCACGAAGGCGGCCGCATGGGGGACAAAGCGTCGGTCAAACTGGCCGAACGGATCGATTCCTTTAATCTCCCGATGGGCCGACTAAAGACGGGGACACCACCCCGGGTGGATGGCCGCACGATCAACTGGGATATACTGGAAGCCCAACCCGGGGACGATGACCCCGTCCTGTTTTCCTTCCTCTCCGACAAGGTTTCAGCCCCACAAGTCGCCTGCGGAATCACGCATACGAACGAGAAAACTCATCAGATCATCAGAGAAAATCTCGATAGGTCCGCAATGTATGGCGGGCATATCGATGGCGTAGGCCCGCGTTACTGCCCTTCGATCGAAGATAAGGTCGTCCGATTTGCCGAGAAAGAGTCGCATCAGGTCTTTCTAGAACCCGAAGGCGCGGATGATCATACCGTCTATCCAAACGGCATTTCGACCTCCCTCCCGGCGGATGTGCAGGAAGCCTATGTCCGGAGCATGGTTGGTCTCGAAAACGCAACTATTCTGCAACCCGGTTACGCCATCGAGTACGACTACGTCGATCCGCGCGTTCTTTCATCAACGCTTGCGGTCCGTACCGTACCCGGCCTCTATCTCGCCGGACAGATCAATGGTACGACGGGCTATGAGGAAGCGGCCGCGCAGGGACTGGTAGCAGGCTTGAATGCCGCTCTGCGCGCCCAAGGCCGGGATGCGGTGACATTTACCCGTTCCGAAAGCTATATTGGGGTTATGGTCGATGATCTGACGACCCGGGGCGTTACAGAACCCTACCGGATGTTCACATCTCGGGCCGAGTTCCGCCTGTCGCTTCGAGCGGACAATGCGGATCAGCGGCTAACTCCTTTGGCGATGCAATTAGGCTGTATCTCTGACGCGCGCCGAGATAGCTTCGAGAAGAAGGTTTCCTCCCTAGAGGAGACAAAAGCGATGCTAGAAGGTACGGAGTATACGCCGAAAGAGCTTGCGAACGCCGGTATCAAAGTCAACCAAGATGGTGCAAAGCGTAGCGGCTATCAGGTTCTCGCGTTTCCCGATGTAGAGTTTGAAGACTTGCTACCACTTGATCGCAGCCTGGAAGAAACTCCATTCGAAATGCGTCGACAGATTGAGCGGGACGCGCTCTACGCAACCTACATCGCTCGACAACAGAAAGAGATCGACGTGCTGAAGAAAGACGAGAACGTTCGTATACCGTCTGATTTTTCCTTCGATGATCTTGCAGGCCTTTCTAACGAGCTGAGGTCGAAGGTATCTTCCGCGCGTCCGGAAACAATGGCACAGGCGGCTCGCATTGATGGAATGACACCAGCTGCGCTGACTTTGATACTTGCTCGTGTGAAGCGCGGGGCCGGAAAGAAGTCAGCATGAGCACCGAAAATGACCTTGATGTTTCACGTGAAACATTTGAAAAGCTGAAAGCCTTTGCTGAACTGGTGAGGAAATGGAATCCGAAGATTAATTTGGTTTCTAAGGACAGCTTGAACGACCTTTGGTCTCGCCATATTCTGGATTCCGTCCAAATCTTTGAGCTTGTTCCAGGGCCAGGGAAGTGGGTAGACCTCGGTAGCGGCGGAGGTTTCCCGGGCATTGTTATTTCGATCCTCAATCAAGAAGAACGCAATTTCGATGTAGTCATGGTTGAAAGTGATCAAAGGAAATCAGCTTTCCTACGGACGGCTATTCGAGAACTTGATCTCGCGGCAAAGGTGAAAACCGAGAGAATCGAAGAACTCGAATGTCTCGAAGCAGACGTGCTATCTGCCCGCGCTTTAGCCGATCTGACGAAGTTGTTAGGGTTCGCCGAGTTGCATCTTAAACGCGGGGGCATTGCACTTTTCCCTAAAGGTCAAAGCTGGCAGCGTGAAGACCTAGAGGCGCGGCAGGACTGGAATTACGACCTAGAGACGGTAACCAGCAAGACCAATTCGGACGCTGCCATTCTAAAGATTAAGGATATCGCCCGTGTCTGACCTTTCTCGTCCAGCTGGACCGAAAATCATTGCCATTGCAAACCAGAAGGGCGGCGTTGGTAAAACGACGACGACGATCAATCTTGCCGCTGCGCTTGCGGAAGCTGGGAAGCGTATTCTGGTGGTTGATCTGGATCCGCAAGGCAATGCTTCTACGGGTCTTGGCATCGAAGTCGAAGATCGCGATTTTACGACATATGATCTCTTGCTGGACGATAGCCTTCCGCAGGATGTCATTCAGCACACCGAAACGGATGGGTTACTTATCGTTCCGGCGACGGTTGACCTCAGCTCAGCGGACATCGAACTCTTTTCGAATGAAAAGAGAAGTTTCCTTTTGCACGACGCACTCAGGCAGACGCAGATGGATCAGTTCAAGTTCGACTATATCTTGATCGATTGCCCGCCTTCACTCAACCTATTGACGGTGAATGCGATGATCGCGGCGCACTCTGTACTTGTGCCTTTGCAGAGCGAATTTTTTGCGTTGGAAGGGCTCTCTCAGCTTATGTTGACGATAAGAGAGGTCCGGCAAAGCGGGAATAAGGACCTGCGGATTGAGGGCGTTCTACTGACCATGTATGATCGCCGCAATAACCTGTCGCAACAGGTTGAGAATGACGCGCGAGCGAACCTTGGTGAACTGGTGTTCCAAACTGTAATTCCGCGCAATGTTCGGGTGAGCGAGGCGCCGAGCTTTGCCATGCCCGTTCTGAGTTATGATCCCACATCGAAAGGGGCCCAAGCCTACCGCGATTTAGCGGCGGAGCTAACAAGAAACAATGGTTAATAAGGTGGCAGTATGGCAGACAAACAAGAGCGTAAACGGGGCCTTGGCCGGGGGCTTTCGGCACTGATGGCGGATGTAGCGGAGACCGAGAGCGTGGCCGCCAAGGGGGCCGCGGCGGCGGAGCAGTTCGTTCCGATCGAGCGAATCAAACCGAACCCGGATCAGCCGCGTAAGCGTTTTGAGCAGGAGCACCTTGATGATCTTGCGGCCTCAATCAAAGAAAAGGGGGTCATTCAGCCCCTGATCGTCCGCGCTTTGGCTGATGGCAATTTCGAGATCGTCGCGGGTGAACGGCGCTGGCGGGCCTCGCAGATCGCGAAGGTGCATAGCCTGCCGGTGATCGTTCGCGAGTTTACCGATGTCGAAGTGCTTGAAGTCGCGATCATCGAGAACATCCAGCGGGCAGATCTGAACTCGGTCGAAGAAGCGGCGGGTTATCGGCAGTTGATGGATAAGTTCGGCCATACGCAGGAGAAGATGGCCGAAGCCCTCGGGAAAAGCCGAAGCCATATTGCGAACCTATTGCGTCTGCTGAACCTGCCGGATCCGGTGCAAGAGATGGTGCGCCAGAATGAGCTGAGCGCGGGCCATGCGCGGGCGCTGATTCCGGCGAAGGATCCGCTGAAACTGGCGCAGCAGGTCATCAAAGGCGGCCTTTCCGTCCGCGCGACCGAGGCTTTGGTCAAGAAAGATCAGGCCGGCGAGCGCGGTAATATGGTAAATAAAGAGCGTCTCTCGCAGCGCCCAGAGAAAGATGCCGATACGCAGGCGCTTGAAGGCGATCTGTCAGCCAACTTAGGCATGAAGGTTAGTTTGGACCATAAACCGGGTCAGGAAGCGGGTAAGGTGACGTTGCACTATACCACGCTTGACCAGTTGGATGAGATCTGCCGCCTGTTGGGCGGCTCTTAAGGCAGAAGCGTTTCGATCACGGCGTTAAGGACAATAACGCCTTGATCTGAAACGATTAACCTGTCTTTCTCGCGTGTTGCCATGCCGATGTCTTGCAGGTGATTGACGGCCTTTTCGTCGATCTCATGCCCGGCAATATCGGCGTAACGGCTAAGGTCAACGCCTTCTTTCAGGCGCAGGCCCATCAGGAGAAACTCAGTCGCCTGTTCGCTTCGGCTCAGGGCGGTCCGGGGTTTCTCCGTTTCGCCCTTTGCGACACCGTCGAGCCACCGCTGTGGATTGCTATAAGCAACTGTCGCGAATTTCTCTCCGCCCAGCGTCAACCGCCCATGAGCGCCGGGGCCGATGCCGATATAGTCCCCATAGCGCCAATAGATCATGTTGTGCCGCGACTGTGCGCCATCCCGGGCGTGGTTTGACACCTCGTAAGCAGGCATGCCCATGTCATTGCAGATGTCTTGGGTCAGGGTGAACATATCCGCGCCGAGATCTTCGTCGGGCAGGCCGCGAAGTTTTCCGCGGGCGTAACGGTCGCCAAAGGCGGTGCCTTGTTCGATGGTCAGCTGATAGAGCGAAATGTGGTCTATCGCGAGGGATAGAGCCTGTTTCAACTCTGCTTCCCATTCCACGGCGGATTGGTCTTGCCGCCCATAGATTAGATCGAAGCTCACGCGGTCAAAGGTATTACGGGCGATGTCGAAAGCAGTCATCGCTTCTTTCGCCGTATGCAGGCGGCCCAAACGTTTGAGATCCGGATCGTTCAGCGCCTGAATGCCCATGGAGACGCGCGACACCCCGGCCTGCCGATAGGCAGCGAAGCGGCCCGCTTCGACCGAGCCGGGATTGGCTTCGAGGGTGATTTCCAGATCGTTCGCCGTAGGCCAGTGGCGCCGGATGGCGCTGATGATGTCTGCGACGACATCGGGGTCCATCAAACTGGGCGTGCCGCCGCCGAAAAAGACCGCATTGAGCACGCGCCCCGGTGTCTCATCCGCAGCGCGCTGAAGCTCGGCGAGATAGGCATCGCGCCAAGCGGCTTGGTCGATCTGGCGGCTAACGTGGCTGTTAAAGTCGCAATAGGGACATTTCGCCTCGCAAAATGGCCAATGGATATAGAGGCCGAAGCCGCCCTGTTGCCAATCTTCAGCCAAAACAGCCCGCAATCAGTTTCGCAAAGGCATCCGCGCGGTGGCTGATGCTGTTTTTCTGCTCGGCGTCCATTTCGGCAAAGGTGACCTCATGGCCGTCAGGTTGGAACATCGGGTCATAGCCGTGACCCTGTTCGCCGCGCATCGGCCAAACCAAAGTGCCATTCACCTTGCCCGCGAAAACCTCGTCATGCCCGTCCGGCCATGCCAAGACCAGCGTCGCGCAAAACCGGGCGCGGCGAGGGTGGGGGGCGTTCTTTTCTTCCAGCAGATTGCGCGTCTTGGTCATGGCCATGACGAAGTCGCGGCCATTCTCCGTTTCGGCCCAATCGGCGGTATAGACGCCGGGCGCGTTGTCGAGCGCCTCGACTTCGATGCCGGAATCGTCGGCTAGCGCGGGCAGGCCGGTCGCCTTGGCGGCGGCATGCGCCTTGATCCGGGCGTTGCCGACGAATGTCGTCTCGGTCTCTTCCGGCTCGGGCAGGTTCATCTCTGCCGCGCCGACCACCTCAACCCCGTGGGGGGCGAAGAGCTGGCGCATCTCTGCCAGTTTGCCCGCGTTATGGGTGGCAATCAGAATGCGATTTTCGGTGAACTTGCGGGTCATGCGGTAACCGATTTTTGGATTGTGGCCAGTTCGCCGACGCCTTTTTCGGCCAGGTCCATCAGCTGGTTCATCTGGTCGCGGGTATAGGTTGAGCCTTCGGCGCTCATCTGCACTTCGATCAGCTTGCCGGATCCGGTCATGATGAAGTTGCCATCGACGCCCGCCTCGGAATCCTCGGGGTAGTCGAGATCGAGCACCGGCTGGCCTGCGTAGATGCCGCAGCTTACCGCCGCGACCGGATCGACCAGCGGGTCAGAGACGACATCGCCCGCTTTCATCAGCTTGTTCACAGCCAGACGCAGCGCGATCCAACCGCCGGTGATCGACGCGCAGCGGGTGCCGCCATCGGCTTGCAGCACATCGCAGTCGACGGTGATCTGACGCTCGCCCAAGGCGGAGCGGTCGACCCCGGCGCGCAGGGCGCGGCCGATCAGACGCTGGATCTCGACCGTGCGACCCCCTTGTTTGCCGGAGGCGGCTTCGCGACGCATCCGTGTGTTGGTGGCGCGGGGCAGCATGCCGTATTCGGCGGTGACCCAGCCCAGACCGGAGCCTTTAATGAACGGCGGCACGCGGTCTTCGATCGTTGCGGTGCAGAGCACATGGGTATCGCCCATCTTGATCAGGGCCGACCCTTCGGCATGTTTGGTGAAACCTGTCTCGATCGAGACGGCGCGCATTTCATCGAGTTTCCGGCCAGAGGGACGCATGACATATCCTTTTTGATGTTGCCCGGGGATACCGCCCCACAAGGCTTTGATGCAACCCCGATTGACGTTTGCCCGGCTTGTACCTTTATTAGACAAGAGAGCGAGCACCGATGAAAAACACGCCTGAATTGCTGAAAGACATGAACGACCGATCCCGCGAAGTGTTTCGCCGGGTGGTTGAAGGCTATCTGGAAAGTGGCGATCCGGTGGGGTCGCGCACCCTGACGCGGGACTTCAGCGAAAAGGTCTCGGCGGCGACAATCCGCAATGTAATGCAGGATCTCGAATATATGGGCCTGTTGGATAGCCCTCATGTTTCAGCCGGGCGCATTCCGACACAGCTAGGGCTCCGGATGTTCGTCGATGGGATGATCGAGATCGGCGATCCGACAGAGCTTGACCGGGAGAAGATCGACGCGACACTGGGGAATAATTCCTCTGATGTCGGCGGGCTGTTGGACCGGATCGGATCGGCCCTGTCGGGCGTCACGCATGGTGCGTCGCTCGTGTTGACGCCGAAGCATGAAGCGCCGATCAAACATATCGAATTCGTTTCTCTCTCGCCTGATAGAGCCTTGGTGGTGCTTGTTTTCTCCGACGGCCATGTGGAGAACCGGCTATTCACGCCGCCACCCGGGCAGACCCCCAGTTCGATGCGCGAGGCGGCGAATTTCCTGAATGCTTTCGTCGAAGGCAAAACCCTTAGCGAGTTGCAGCGCAGCATCAAGCAGGAGATCGCCAAACGCCGTCAGGAGATCGACGTGCTGGCACAGCAGCTTGTCGAGAGCGGTGCGGTGCTGTGGGACGCGGAAGGAGAGCATTCCGAGCGTCTGATCGTGCGCGGTCGGTCGAATCTGCTGGGCGGAGAGGCGGAGGCCGAAGACCTTGACCGTATCCGCAGCCTTTTCGATGATCTTGAGCGCAAGCGGGACATCGCCGAATTCCTCGAACTGGCCGAAGATGGGGACGGTGTGCGCATTTTTATCGGCTCGGAAAACAAACTTTTCTCACTTTCGGGTTCCTCTCTGGTCGTTTCCCCTTATATGAACGCTGATCGTAAGGTGATCGGCGCCGTGGGTGTCATTGGCCCGACACGCTTAAATTATGGACGTATCGTGCCGATTGTGAACTACACGGCACAACTGGTGGGAAAGCTGATTTCCGACCGGAACTAGAGGTGGAACATGGCAGAGCCGAAAGAAAACGACTTTTTGGACGAGATCGACAGCGCCGAAGCTGAAGAATACGCCGAAGACATGGCCGAGATCGACGAAGAAGCCCTTGCGGTTGAGGAACTGCGCGCCGAGCGTGACCAGTACCGCGACCGTTTCATGCGCGCGCTCGCCGATGCCGAGAATGCGCGCAAACGCTCCGACAAGGACCGTCGCGAGGCCGAGAACTATGGCGGCTCCAAGCTGGCCCGTGACATGCTGCCCGTTTATGACAACATGAAACGCGCGCTGGAAACCACCACCGATGAGCAGAAAGAGGCCTTTGGCCCGCTGCTGGAAGGTGTGGAACTGACGATGCGCGAGCTTCTGAACGTCTTCAAAAAGCACGGCATCGAAGTGATCGCGCCCGAGGTTGGCGACAAGTTCGACCCCAAGCATCACGAAGCGATGTTCGAAGCGCCCGTGCCCGGCACCGTGGCGGGCGAGATCATTCAGGTCGCCGCCGAAGGCTTTATGCTGCACGACCGTCTGCTGCGCCCGGCGCAGGTTGGGGTGTCTTCGACCCCGGCGAGCTAAGCGCGCAATCAGTCACTTTCGAAGGAGGCGGTCAGGATTTGGCCGCCTCTTTCAGTTTATAGATCAGCTCAAGCGCTTCACGTGGGGAGAGTTCATCGGGGATGATCTCTGCCAGCTTCTCTTCGACCGCCGAGGTTTTCGCGGGGGCCGGTTGCGGCGGCGGGCTGGCTGCGAAGAGCGGCAGATCGTCGATCAGCGTCTTTTGTGTAGCCCCGCCTTCGCGTTCGCCTTTCTCCAATGCCTCCAGCACCACGCGGGCGCGGGCGATCACCGGGGCGGGCAGGCCCGCCAACTGCGCCACCTGCACCCCATAAGAGCGGTCCGCCGCCCCCTTGCGCACCTCGTGCAGGAAGACGACCTCGCCCTCCCATTCCTTGACTGCTACCGTGGCATTGTCGACCCCCGGCAGCTTGCCGGCCAGCGCCGTCATCTCGTGATAATGGGTGGCGAAGAGCGCCCGGGTCCGGTTCACGTCATGCAGATGTTCCAGCGTGGCCCAAGCGATCGAGAGTCCGTCGTAGGTCGCGGTGCCGCGCCCGATCTCGTCGAGGATCACCAGCGCGCGGTCGTCGGCTTGGTTCAAGATCGCGGCGGTTTCGACCATTTCGACCATGAAGGTCGAGCGGCCCCGCGCCAGATCGTCTGAGGCACCGACGCGGCTGAAAAGCTGGCTAACAACGCCGATATGCGCCGAACTCGCAGGCACGAAACTGCCCATCTGCGCCATCAGGGCGATCAGCGCGTTCTGGCGCAGGAAGGTCGATTTACCCGCCATGTTCGGGCCAGTGAGGAGCCAGATGTTCGCGGCTTCACCTTCGGCACTCAAGTCACAGTCATTGGCGATGAAAGGCTCGCCCGATTGCTGGGTCAGAGCGCGTTCAACGACTGGATGCCGCCCCCCTTGGATGTCAAAGGCGCGGGACATATCCACGCGCGGGCGGGTCCAATTCTCGCTTCGGGCAAGGTCGGCCAGCCCTGTGGCCAGATCGACTTCGGCCAACCCGGCAGAGGCTTGGCCGATCTCTGCCGCATGCTCCAGAATGGCACTCCGAAGGCTCTCATAGAGCCGCTTTTCGATCTCCTGTGCGTGGTTGCCCGCGTTGAGTATTTTCGTCTCCAACTCGGACAGTTCGACAGTGGTAAAGCGCACTTGGTTCGCCGTGGTCTGACGATGGATAAAGGTCTCTGACAGCGGCGGGTTCAGCATCTTCTCGGCATGGGTCGCGGTGCATTCGACGAAGTATCCCAGCACGTTGTTGTGCTTGATCTTCAGCGACGAAATCCCCGTGTCAGAGACAAATTGCTGCTGCATACCGGCAATCACGCTGCGGCCTTCGTCGCGCAGCTCGCGCGCGGCGTCGAGGTCGGCGTCATGGCCGGGGGCGATGAAACCGCCGTCGCGCACCATCAGCGGGGGCTCGGCCACCAAGGCGTGATCCAACAGGTCGATGAGGTCGCCATGACCCTGCAACCCTTCGGCGGCTTCGCGCAGCAGGTCGGGCAGATCCTGCTGCGTCAGGGTCTGGTGCAAAGCCTCAGCTTCGATCAAACCGTTGCGGATCGCGGCAAGGTCGCGGGGGCCGCCGCGGTCAAGCGACAGGCGCGATAGCGCGCGGTCGAGATCAGGCACATTGCGCAGACGCTGGCGGATGTCGTCCGCGAGCCGGGCGTTATCATAGGCAAAGCTCACCGCATCGGCGCGGGAGGTGACCACATCGACAACGCGCGAGGGGCTTGAGATCCGCCGCTCTAACAGCCGCGCGCCCCCGGCGGTGACGGTATTATCCATGATCGACAGCAAAGACCCGGCGCGGCCACCATTTAGGGAGTGGGTGAGTTCCAGATTGCGCCGGGTTGCCGCGTCAATCTGAACGGTGCGGGCCTCTGCCTCTTTCTGGGGCGGGCGGAGCAGGGGCAGCTTGCCGCGTTGAGTGATAGTGAGGTATTCTATTACCGCTCCCATAGCCGAGACTTCGGCGCGGGTGAAGCTGCCGAAAGCCTCTAGCGTTGCAATATCAAACAGGTCACAGACCCGCTTTTCCGCACTGGTGCTGTCAAAAGCCGAGCGGGCCAAACCCGTTAACGCGATACCGAAATCAGAGACGACTTCGTGCAATTCACTCTCTTTCACCTCAGAGACGATCAGTTCCGATGGCGACAGCCGCGCCAATTCCGGCCCCAGACGCACCTGCGCCAGCGGCATCACGTGAAACGCACCGGTCGAGATATCGACCCAAGCCATCGCACAAGCATCGCGCACCTCGGCAAAGGCCGCGAGGTAGTTGTGGCGCCGCGCTTCCAGCAGGCTTTCCTCGGTCAGCGTGCCGGGGGTGACCAGCCGCACCACGTCGCGTTTCACCACCGCTTTGTAGCCGCGTTTCTTGGCCTCCGCGGGGCTCTCCATCTGCTCGCAGACCGCCACGCGAAACCCCTTGCGGATCAGCGTCAGCAGGTAGCCTTCGGCGGCATGCACCGGCACGCCGCACATGGCGATATCCTTGCCCTGATGCTTGCCGCGTTTGGTGAGCGCGATGTCCAACGCCTCTGCCGCGGCGATGGCATCGTCAAAGAACATCTCGTAAAAATCGCCCATGCGGTAGAACAGCAACGCGTCCTGATGGTCCGCTTTAAGCTCGAGATATTGCGCCATCATTGGCGTTACTTTTTCTGTCTGCACGGCTGCCCCCTGTTGCCGCGCGGACCCTACAAAACCCCCCGGCGCAGCGAAAGGGGGTGCGGGGCCTTGGGCGGGCTTTGTCATGCGATTTGCACTGACGTGGGGCTTGCGTTGTGCTGAACTCGGATCGTGGCTAAGAAGATCCCAAAGCAGAAGAAGGGTAATGTCGTGACGAGAAAGAACCGTATCACCTCTGAAGAGGCGCTTGCCTTTCACCTCGAACCGACCCCCGGCAAGTTCGAGATCTCGGCCACGGTGCCGATGACCACACAGCGCGATCTGAGCCTTGCCTATTCCCCCGGTGTGGCCGTCCCTTGTGAGGCCATCGCCGAAAGCCCTGAGACAGCCTATGACTACACCAACAAGGGCAATCTGGTCGCCGTGATCTCGAACGGGACGGCGGTTTTGGGGCTTGGCAATCTCGGTGCGCTGGCCTCCAAACCGGTGATGGAAGGCAAGGCGGTTCTGTTCAAGCGCTTCGCGGATGTGAACTCGATCGATATCGAGCTTGATACCGAGGACACCGAGGCCTTCATCAACGCCTGCAAGCTGATGGGGCCGACCTTCGGCGGCATCAACCTCGAAGACATCAAGGCGCCCGAGTGTTTCATCATCGAGCAGCGCCTGAAGGAAGAGATGGACATTCCCGTCTTCCACGACGACCAGCACGGCACGGCGGTGATCTGTGCCGCCGGGCTGATCAACGCGTTGCACCTCTCGGGCAAGAAGATCGAGGACGTGCGCATCGTGCTCAACGGTGCGGGGGCTGCGGGCATCGCCTGTCTGGAACTGCTCAAGGCGATGGGCGCGAAACACGACAATTGCATCATGTGCGACACCAAGGGCGTGATCTACCAAGGCCGCACCGAGGGCATGAACCAGTGGAAATCGGCCCATGCCGCCAATACCGAGCTGCGCAGCTTGGAAGAGGCGATGAAGGGCGCGGATGTGTTCCTTGGCGTCTCGGTCAAGGGGGCGGTGACGCCTGCGATGGTCGCCTCCATGGCCGACAACCCGGTGATCTTCGCCATGGCCAACCCAGACCCGGAGATCACGCCCGAAGAGGCGCATGAGGTCCGCATGGACGCCATCGTCGCCACCGGGCGCTCGGACTACCCGAACCAGGTCAACAACGTGCTGGGCTTTCCCTATCTTTTCCGTGGCGCGCTCGACATCCATGCCCGGGCCATCAACGACGAGATGAAGATCGCCTGCGCCCATGCGCTGGCGCAACTGGCGCGCGAGGACGTGCCGGACGAGGTGGCGCTGGCCTATGGCCGCACGCTGAGCTTTGGCCGCGACTACATCATTCCCACGCCATTCGACCCACGCCTCATCCACCGCATTCCGCCCGCCGTGGCCAAGGCGGGCATGGACACCGGGGCCGCGCGGCGCCCGATCATCGACATGGACGCCTATGAGGTCGGGCTGAAGTCGCGGATGGACCCGACGGCGAGCATCCTGCGCGGCATCAACGCCCGCGCCCGGGCCAATCAGGCCCGGATGATCTTTGCCGAGGGGGACGATCCCAAGGTGCTGCGCGCGGCGGTCATGTACCAGCGCGCGGGCTTGGGCAAGGCGCTGGTCGTGGGCCGCGAGGACGACGTGCGCGCCAAGCTCGAAGAGGCGGGCATGGCCGACGCGGTGCGCGAGTTGGAGGTGGTGAACGCCGCCAACACCCAGCATCTGCCGACCTATAAAGACTTTCTTTACGGCCGGTTGCAGCGCAAGGGGTTCGACCGCAAGGACATCCACCGCCTCGCCTCGCGCGACCGCCATGTCTTTGCCGCACTGATGCTGGCGCATGGTCATGGCGACGGTCTGGTGACCGGGGCCACCCGCAAGTCGGCGCATGTCTTGGAGCGGCTCAACCACGTTTTTGATGCCAATGCCGAGGCCGGGGCCGCGGGCATCACGGCCCTGCTGCACAAGGGGCGCATCGTCTTTATCGCCGACACCTTGGTCCATGAATGGCCCGATGAGAACGATCTGGCGAATATCGCCGAAAGCGGCGCGCGCGTGGCGCGGCACCTGGGGCTTGAGCCTCGGGTCGCCTTCGTTAGCTTCTCGACCTTCGGCTATCCCGTGTCGGAACGCGCCGAAAAGATGCACCTTGCGCCAGAGGTGTTGGATCAGCGCGGGGTGGATTTCGAATATGAGGGCGAGATGACCGTCGACGTGGCGCTGAACGCGGCCAGTCAGGCGAATTACCCGTTCTCGCGGCTGACCGGCCCTGCGAACATCCTCGTGGTGCCAGCGCGACATTCGGCCAGCATCTCGGTCAAGCTAATGCAAGAGATGGCCGGAGCCACGGTGATCGGGCCGATCCTCACGGGCCTCGATAAGTCGATTCAGATCTGCTCTTCGACCTCGACGGCGAATGACATCCTTAACATGGCCATTCTCGCGGCCTGCAAGGTGGGCTGATGATCTGGAATCTCGGCTCTATCAACGCGGATAACTTTTATCTGCTGCCCCATCTGCCGGGACCGGGAGAGACTATTTCAGCCCGTGATTTTCGGCAGGGGCTGGGCGGGAAGGGGGCCAATATGTCGGTCGCCGCCGCCCGGGCCGGGACGCGGGTGATGCATGTCGGCGCGTTGGGCGCCGATGGCGGTTGGGCGCTGGAACGGCTTTTGGAATATGGGGTCGAAACGGCGCATATCACCTTGATGGAGGGCGTGACCGGTCACGCCAATATCGCCGTGGATCTGGAAGGGGAGAACAATATCGTCATCTTCCCCGGCACCAATCACGAGATCACCGATGAGATGATCGGTGCCGCACTGAGCGAGGCTTCCTCGGGCGATTGGCTGTTGATGCAGAACGAAACCAACGGGCAGCGGTTCGCGGCGCGAACGGCAAAGACCTTGGGCCTGCGACTGGCCTATGCCGCCGCCCCTTTCGATGCGGATGCGGTGACGGCGATCCTCGAACAGATCGATCTATTGGTGCTGAACGAGGTCGAAGCGGCGCAGTTGCGGGCCGCGACGGGGGGCGAGCTGCGGCAACTGCCGATTGACGACATCGTGGTGACGCTGGGGGCGGGGGGCTGTGAATGGGTCTCTAACAAGGCACATCTGGTCGAGAGCTTCCCCGCCTATCAAGTCGATGCGGTGGATACGACCGGCGCGGGCGATACTTTCACCGGCTATCTGCTGGCCGGGTTGGACCGGGGGATGACCATGCCGCAGGCGATTGATCTGGCCATGCGCGCCGGGGCCTTGATGGTCACGCGTCATGGCACGGCGGATGTGATCCCCGATCTGAAAGAGATCCGGGATCACGATTTTCGGAGCTAATCTACCGGGGCGCGGTTACTTCACGAAGGGGGCCGCGCTGCCCCAAAGCTGTTTCACGCGGACGTCACGGCCACAGCCCTTGCGGTAGCGTTTGTAGGCGACCGATTTTTTCACGGCCACGCCGACACTGCTGAACGCCAGCCGGTCGCTGCTTTTGTAGTAGTCCTGGTGATAATCATCAGCCGGGTAAAAGGGCGCATCGCCAAGGATCGGCGTCACGACCTTGGTCCCAAGGGCGGCCTGCGCTTCTGCCTTGGCAGCCTCTGCCGCGCTTTTCTGGGCGGGGCTGCCCGCGAAAATCGCGGTCCGGTAGCTTTCGCCCCGGTCACAGAATTGCCCGCCCGTATCTGTGGGGTCGATCGAGCGGAAGAAGAGATCAAGCAGTGTCTTGCGGCTGACCACATCCGGGTCGAATTGGATCTGCACCGCTTCGTAATGGCCGGTGTCGCCGCCGGTGACTTCTTTGTAGGTCGGGTTCTTGGTGCGGCCCCCGGCAAAGCCCGAGATGGCCTCTTTCACGCCTTTGACGGATTCAAAATCGGCTTCGACGCACCAGAAGCAGCCGCCCGCTACGGTCAGCACCTCGGTCTCCGCCGCCGCCGCAGGTCGGTTCTGCGCGGCGAGGCCCAGAGTGATCGCAAGGGTCAGTATGGCGGGTTTGAACATTGATTTTTGGAACATATCGGTCCTCCTCAGGCCTAGGCTTGCCGCTGGGGCGGAGATAGCGCAAGGCCGGGGCGGGGAAAGTCACGCTCTGGTGAAGGCAATTTACCACTTGGCGCACGGGCGCGTTCTTTCTAGCGTTCCGGGTTCAACGGCAATGGGAGAAGCCTTTCATGCGTATTGCGATGTGGTCAGGGCCACGCAATCTCAGCACTGCGATGATGTATAGTTTCGGAGCGCGTGCGGATTTCACCGCGATGGATGAGCCGTTCTACGCGGCCTATCTCAAGGCGACGGGGCTGGATCATCCGATGCGCGACGCGGTACTGGCGGCGCAGGAGCAAGACCCCGCACGGGTGCCTCTTGGCTTTGTCCAACACGGCACCCGGCATCTTTATATGAAACATATGGCGCAGCATATGATCGACAGTTTCCCGCTCGATTGGGCCGAGAATTGCATGAACATCCACCTGATCCGCCATCCCGCCCGGGTGATCGCAAGCTATGCGGAAAAGCGCGAAGCGCCCCGTTTGGCGGATATCGGATTTGACCGGCAAGTCATGCTCTTCGAACGGTTGGGCGGGCTGGTCATCGACAGCGGCGATATCCGCGCGGACCCAGAGGGGATGCTGCGCAGGCTTTGCGCCGCCATCGATCTGCCCTTCGATCCTGCGATGCTGCATTGGCCCGCCGGCCCGCGTGCGGAAGATGGCGTTTGGGCGCCGCATTGGTATGGGGCGATCCATCGCAGCACCGGTTTTGCCGGGCCGGAGGGGGAACTGCCCGAGCTTAAAGGAGCAGAGGCGGAAGTTCTGGAGGCGGCCATGCCCTACTATGAGCGGCTGTTTGCGGAACGTCTAAAAAATTCCTGAAGACCGCGAAACTATTTCGCGGGGCTGTCGTGACTACGGTGCTATTTCAAACGGAGGGAAAACCAGATGAAAAAATTTGCAAGCACCGCAATCGCCCTGTCCATGATCGCCGGTGGCGCATGGGCGGATGCCCATGCCATGGCCATGGTCGAAGCCTCGGGTCAGGATGTATCGAATGGCGTCGTCACTGCCGACAAGGTGATGGCGGGCGAGAATGGCTGGCTGGTTGTGCACCGCACCGACGCCGACATGAAGCCCGGCCCCGTGGTCGGCTACGCCCCGCTGCGCGCGGGCGAGAACATGGATGTGGTCGCGATCCTGCAAGAGGACGTGGCTTCGGGCGATATGCTGATGCTCATGGTGCATTCCGAAGATGGTGGCATGAAAACCGGCGTGTTCGAATACACGCTGGGCGCCAAGGAAGACGGGCCGATCAAACCGAATGGGGAGCTGGTGATGACGGTCGTCACTGCCGATTGATCCGGTAGGTGGCTAAGAGAAAGGCCCGGGCGGGAGCGTCCGGGCCTTTTGCGTTTTTATCTGGGGCTGGTCGCCGGGGGCGCTGCCCCCGGACCCCCGTGGTATTTAAGAAAGGATGAAGGGGGATTGGGGTCCCGTGCTTCAGCCTTTGCTGCGCTTGTCGCGGGCGGCGAGGAGTTTGAGGCGCAGGGCGTTCAGTTGGATGAAGCCTGCGGCGTCTTTCTGGTCGTAGGCGCCGGCGTCGTCTTCGAAGGTCACATGGGCCTCGGAATAGAGGCTGTGATCGGACCAGCGGCCAACGGTGCGGACATGGCCCTTGTAGAGCTTGAGGCGCACGGTGCCGGTGACATGGGTTTGGCTCGCGTCGATGGCGGCTTGCAGCATGGTCCGTTCGGGGCTGTACCAGAAGCCGTTGTAGATGAGCTCGGCGTATTTCGGCATCAGCTCGTCCTTGAGGTGCATGGCACCGCGGTCGAGGGTGATGGATTCGATGCCGCGGTGCGCTTCCAAGAGCAAAGTGCCGCCCGGGGTCTCGTAGATGCCGCGGGACTTCATGCCGACGAAGCGGCCTTCGACCAGATCGAGGCGGCCGCAGCCGTGTTTGCCGCCAAGTTCGTTCAGTTTGGTCAGGATCGTGGCGGGTGACATTGCTTCGCCGTTGATGCTGACCGCATCACCGCGCTCGAAGCCAATCTCGACGTATTCGGGCGTGTCGGGGGCGTCTTCGGGGTTCACGGTGCGCTGGTAGACGTAGTCGGGCGCGTCGACCGCCGGGTCTTCGAGCACTTTGCCTTCGGAAGAGGTGTGCAGCAGGTTGGCGTCGACCGAGAAGGGCGCTTCGCCGCGCTTGTCCTTGGCGATTGGGATCTGGTTCTGCTCGGCGAAGGCCAGAAGCTTGGTGCGGCTCGACAGGTCCCATTCGCGCCAGGGGGCGATGACCTTGATGTCGGGGTTCAGCGCATAGGCGGCGAGCTCAAACCGGACCTGATCGTTGCCCTTGCCGGTGGCGCCGTGGGCGACCGCATCGGCGCCGGTTTCTTCGGCGATCTCGACCAGACGCTTGGAGATCAGCGGGCGGGCGATGGAGGTGCCGAGGAGGTAGAGACCTTCGTAGACCGCATTGGCGCGGAACATTGGGAAGACGAAGTCGCGGACGAATTCCTCGCGCACGTCTTCGATGTAGATGTTCTCAGGCGCGATGCCCATCATCTCGGCCTTCTTGCGGGCCGGTTCCAGCTCTTCGCCTTGGCCGAGATCGGCGGTGAAGGTCACCACCTCGCAGCCATATTCGGTTTGCAGCCATTTGAGGATGATCGAGGTATCGAGGCCGCCGGAATAGGCAAGCACGACTTTCTTGGGCGCAGACATGACGGGTTTCCTTTCAAGTTCGCCCTGCGAGGTAGCGGTTTTCGCGGGCGCGGGCAAGATTGAAGCCCGCGTTGACCTATGCTGGCTGCGCGCCTATCGACGAATGGCAGCAAGGAGAGCACAGATGGCGGATGAATTTGCACGAAAAGCACAGGCGGCGGCAGAAGCGCTGCGGGCATTGTTCCCGGCGACACCGCTTTTGCGCAATGAGCATCTGTCGGAGCGCTTTGGCGCGGATATCTGGTTGAAGCGCGAGGATCTGAGCCCGGTGCGCTCCTACAAGTTGCGCGGGGCCTTCAATGCGATGCGCAAGGTGATCCCGGGGCAGGGGGTTTTCGTCTGTGCCTCTGCCGGGAACCATGCGCAGGGGGTGGCTTTTGCCTGTAGTCATTTCGGGGTGCGCGGCGTGATCTTCATGCCGGTGACGACGCCGCAGCAGAAGGTGCAGAAGACCCGCATGTTCGGCGGTGAGAATGTCGAGATCCGGTTGGTGGGGGATTATTTTGACGCCACGCTGGCCGCAGCGCAGGATTTCTGCCGGGAGGAGGGGGCGCATTTCCTGTCGCCTTTCGATGATGACGACGTGATCGAGGGGCAGGCGTCCGTCGCGGTGGAGATTGCCGCGCAGTTGGGCCGGGTGCCCGACCGGGTTATCTTGCCGGTGGGCGGCGGCGGGCTGTCTTCGGGGGTGGTAAGTTATTTTGGTGAGGCTTGCGATTATACATTCGTCGAACCCGCCGGTGCGCCGAGCCTTGCGCGGGCGTTGGAAGCCGGGGCGCCGGTTGATGTCTCTCCGATCGATAACTTTGTCGATGGTGCTGCGGTGGCCAAGATCGGTGCGCGGACTTTCGAGCGTTTGCGCGGGGTGAACCCGGCGGATGTGGTGCATCTGCCTGAGGACCGGATTTGCGTGACGATCAATGAGATGTTGAATGTCGAAGGCATCGTGTTGGAACCGGCAGGCGCGCTATCGATCGATGCGCTGGGCGAGGTGGCCGATCAGATCGCGGGCAAGACGGTGGTTTGCGTGGCCTCGGGGGGTAATTTCGATTTCGAGCGTTTGCCGGAGGTCAAAGAGCGGGCGCAGCGCTATTCGGGTGTGAAGAAATATTTCATCCTGCGCATGCCGCAGCGGCCCGGGGCGTTGAAGGAATTCCTGATGCTGCTGGGGCCGGAGGATGACATCTGCCGTTTCGAGTATTTGAAAAAATCGGCGCGGAACTTTGGTTCGGTCCTGATCGGGATCGAGACGCGGCGGCCGGAGAATTTCAAACCGTTTCTTGAGCAATTGGGGCAATCCGGCTTTACCTATACGGATATCACCAACGACGAAACCTTGGCGCAGTTCGTTCTGTAGCAGCGGAAGGCCGGAGGGATTCACCTTCTGGTAAGGATTGGCGGGTTAACTCGACAGGGTCTGTCAGGATCGTGTCGCATGAAATTGGATATCCCCAGCCTTTCCGAAGCAGTGGCGACGCCTGCTGTGGCGCCTTCGGTTTTGGTGGTCGAGGGGGATGAGACCCGGCGGGCCTGTCTTTCGACCGCGTTGAAAGGATGGGGATATGAGGTGGTTTCTGCCGCCTCGGAAGCCGAGGCGTTGGCCCTTTGCGCGCAGCGGTGGCCTGATATCGTGCTTTGCAGTTGGGCGATATCGGGGCTCGATTTTTGCCGGGCTTTTCGGGAGCTCTCGGAAGCGCGCAGTTATCTCATTCTGTTGGTCGATAGTCAGGAGGGGGTGGTGGACTGCGCTCTTGATGCGGGGGCTGATGATGTTTTGCTCCGGCGCGCCGGTCTGCCGGAGCTACGCGCGCGTCTTATGGCGGGGGCGCGTTTTCTGGCCATGCAGCGGGACCTGACGCAGAAAAATCAGCTGATTACCGAGACTTTGGATATTCTGCGGCAGGTGCATGCGCGGATCGACAAGGATTTGGTCGAGGCGAAGAAATTTCAGCAATCGCTGCTTCGCGAGCGTTATCGCGCCATGGAGGGGGGCAATCTGTCGATGATGCTGCGCTCTGCCGGGCATGTTGGCGGGGATTTGGTGGGGTACTTTCCGGTGCGGCCGGGGGTCGTGGGGCTGTTTGGCTTGGATGTGTCTGGGCATGGGATCAGTTCGGCCCTGATGACGGCACGGCTGGCGGGGTATCTGTCGGCGGCCACGCCGGATCAGAACCTTGCGCTCACGCTTTTGCCCGGGGGGACCTACGCGGCGCGACCACCGGGCGAAGTGATTGCGGAACTGAACGATCTTGTTCTTCATGAGATGGAGACGGAGCATTATTTCACCCTGATGCTCGCGATTGCGGATCTCACGTCTGGGGAGGTCACTGTCGCGCAGGCGGGGCATCCGCATCCCGCCTTGCTGCGCTCGGATGGGCGGGTCGAACAGTCGGGCACCGGGGGCTTCCCTGTCGGGCTGCTTTCTGGAGTCGGGTTCGAGGACTATAAGCTTCAGATGGCGCCGGGGGATCGTTTGTTGATCCTATCCGATGGGGTGACGGAATGCCCCGATCCGGGTGGGGAGATGTTGGGCGAAGAAGGGTTGGCCCGCATGTTGGGCGAATTGCGCCGGTTCAGCGGCCCGGCGCTGCTAAGTGCGCTGGTTTGGAAGCTGTCGGAATTCGCTGGTAGCCGCGATTTCCCCGATGATGTCTCGGGGATATTGCTTGAGTATCACGGCAACGCCTAGCCTAGGTGGCGTTGCAGAAACAAACGGTCGCCTTCATTGGCGAGGGTTGCCAGCGCTTCGCTGGCCGATAGCACCAGCGTGGCGTGATGCGGCTCTGTCGGGGCGGCGATCTGGCGCACGGGATGGGCGACATAGACGTGGCAGATCTTCTGCGCCCAGAGGTCGTAGTCCTTCATATAGGTAAAGCGGCGGAAGGCGCCCAACCGGCGCGGGCGGGCGATGCGCCAGCCGGTTTCCTCCAGCACCTCGCGGTGCAGCGCTTGAAGCGGGGATTCCCCCGCCTCGATACCGCCGCCGGGCAGTTGCACGTCGGTCTCCTCCGCCATTTCCAGCGTCATGAGAAAGCGGCGTTGCAGCGGCAGAATGGCATAGACGCCGGGGCGCGGCGTGTATCGTTGGCCGGGCTCTGGTGTCTCACCTGTACGTCGGATCATGTGCTGCCCCTTTTTCCATGGGTTGCTGCGCCTATATAGACGCGGTATGCCAAGCGGCCCCCGATAAGGAAACCCGATGACCCAAGGAACTAAAATCGCGTGGGACGATACCGTTCTGCCCTTTCAGCTTGATGATGTCGACATGCGCGGCCGCGTGGCGCGGCTTGATGGCGTGTTGGAAGGCATCCTGAAACAGCACGACTATCCGCCGCAGGTCGAAGCCCTCGTGGCCGAGATGGCGTTGCTGACAGCTTTGATCGGTCAGACGATCAAACTGCGCTGGAAGCTGTCGCTACAGGTGCAGTCCAAAGGCGCCGTTCGGATGATCGCGACCGATTACTATGGACCCGAAAGGGAAGGCGAGCCTGCGCGCATCCGCGCCTATGCCAGCTATGATGCGGACCGGCTGACCGATGACGCCCCGTTTGAGCAGGTCGGCGAAGGCTATTTCGCGATCATGATCGACCAAGGCCAAGGCATGACCCCCTATCAGGGCATCACGCCGCTGGCCGGTGGGTCTCTGGCCGCCTGTGCCGAAGCCTATTTCGCCCAGTCCGAACAGTTGCCGACCCGCTTTTCCCTGAGCTTTGGCAAATCGTCCGGCCCGGATGAGCCGGAGCATTGGCGCGCGGGTGGCATCATGTTGCAGCATATGCCCAAAGCCTCTCCGTTGGCGGCGTCGGGCGAGGGGAGCGGTGACATTCTCAAGGCCGATGACTTGGTCGAGGGCGATGAGGCCGAGGATTGGAACCGCGTGAACATCCTGCTCGGCACCGTTGAGGATTTGGAACTGATCGGCCCCAGCGTCCCGCCGACCGATCTGCTGCTGCGATTGTTTCACGAGGAACAACCGCGGGTCTATGACCCCCAGCCGGTGCGTTTCGGCTGTACCTGTTCCGAAGACCGCGTGCGGCAAAGCCTGTCAATCTACTCGGCCCGCGATATCGAAAAGATGACCACGGACGAAGGTCGGGTTACCGCCGATTGCCAGTTCTGCGGCGCTCATTACGACCTTGATCCGGCCACGGTCGGTTTCGACGCCAAGGCCTAAGGTGAGCGACCGGTTCCATTCTTTTCGCAAGGCGCTTGCCCAGACCGGGGTGGAATCCTCTGATTTCGATCTGAACCCAGAGGTTACCCTCCCCGAGGGGCGCGCCCTGCGTCCTGCGGGGGTGCTGGCCCCGGTGGTGGATACCGGTGCGCGGCTGGAGCTGATCTTGACCAAACGGTCTTCGGCGCTGAAACATCACCCTGGGCAGATCGCCTTTCCGGGGGGCAAGCAAGACGGCGGGGATGCGGATGTCATCGCCGCCGCCCTGCGCGAAGCCCGCGAAGAGATTGGCCTGCCGAGCGATATCGTGGATGTATTGGGCGCGCTTCCGGCTCATGAGACGGTCACCGGCTTTAGCGTGACGCCCGTGATCGGCTATGTGACGCGCGATTTCACCGTGGTGCCTGAGCCCGGTGAGGTCGAAGAGGTGTTTCGCGTGCCGCTCGACCATGTACTCGACCCCAGCAACTACCTTGTGCATTCCCGGCGTTGGCGCGGCCAGCGGCGGTATTATTACGCCGTTCCCTACGGCCCCTATTACATCTGGGGTGCGACCGCGCGTATGTTGCGGGCATGGGCGACACGAATGAACCAATGATTCCGACCGGCACGCGCTGGCTACATGACGAAGACGCACAGCGGGTTTGCCGCGTGGTGCAGGAGGGCGGGCATCCTATCTATTTC
Source organism: Sulfitobacter sp. 1A13353 (assembly GCF_043557255.1). NCBI lineage: Bacteria > Pseudomonadati > Pseudomonadota > Alphaproteobacteria > Rhodobacterales > Roseobacteraceae > Sulfitobacter > Sulfitobacter sp. 1A13353. The sequence goes on from NZ_JBIFFS010000001.1 coordinate 392,196, forward strand.
GTCGGCGGCTGCGTGCGCGATGCGCTGCTGGGACTGCCAGACAGCGACGTCGATCTCTCCACCGAAGCGACGCCTGAAACGGTGATGGCGCTGGCCAAGGCCGCCGGGGTCAAGGCCGTGCCGACTGGGATCGACCATGGCACGGTGACGCTGGTCTCGGGCGGCAAACCCTTTGAGATCACCACCTTTCGCCGCGATGTAGAGACCGATGGCCGCCGGGCTGTCGTCGCCTTTTCCACCGATATCGCTGATGACGCCCGCCGCCGGGATTTCACGATGAACGCGCTCTATGCCACGCCCGAGGGCCATGTGATCGATCCCTTGGGCGGGCTGCCCGACCTGCGCGCGCGCCGTTTGCGTTTCATCGAGGACGCAGGTCAGCGTATCCGCGAAGATTACCTGCGCACCCTGCGCTATTTCCGCTTCATGGCGTGGTATGGTAACCCTGAAGTGGGGCCAGAGCCGGAGGCGCTCGATGCCATCGCGTCGAATTTGGATGGGCTCGAGACGCTCTCGGCGGAACGTGTTGGGCAGGAGTTCAAAAAACTCCTCCGCGCGCCTGATCCTGCCCCCGCACTGGCTCTGATGCGGCAAACCGGTGCTTTGCCCGTGCTTTTGCCGGGGAGTGATGACCGGTGGATCTCCATGCTGGTCCATTTCGAACAGGGGCTTGGCCTTGGCCCCGATTGGCTGGTGCGTCTGGCCGCGCTGGGCGGCGAGGCTGTGGCAGACCGTCTGCGGCTGAGCAAAGCTGAGGCCAAACATCTCACCCAGCTGCAAGAGCAGGGTTTCGCAGGGCCACCATTGCCTGAGCTTGCCTATCGTCATGGGGCAGAGGTGGCCATTGGGGCGGCTCTGCTGCGGGGATGTATGGCGGAGAACATGCCCGAAACTGCCATGTTAGAGACGATAAAAAACGCAGCGGCGGCTCGGTTTCCAGTGGCGGCCAAAGACCTGATGCCCGCATTCAAAGGCCCAGCCTTGGGCCAAAAGCTTGCCCGGCTGGAACAGCTTTGGGTCAACTCCGGCTTCACCTTGACGCGAGCGGACCTATTGGCGCGCCGCAGCTAGGTCGACATCGCGGGGAAATTCGTCTATCCAAAGCGCATTACAAGGGAGATGGGCGAAATGTACCGCGGGATCTGGTTCAGCTAAGCTGGCATAACCATTGCCCCTTTGCGGCTCTGCTATTGGGCAGCGCCGAACATTTTGCACGTCTATTTTTCAAGGTCTCCCCATGTTTCGCTTTTTTGAAAACCTCGTCGATCCCTATGTCTCCTATCGCGAGAAGGATGTGCCGCCACAAGGGCTCTGGCCCTTTCTGCGGGACTATGCGCAGCCGTTCAAAAAGGTCTTTGCCCTCGCCGGGCTGATGGCGGTCCTTGTCGCCGCGATCGAGGTTGGGCTGATCTACTACATGGGCCGCATCGTCGATCTGCTGGGCAGCGATCCTGCGCAGATGTGGGCGGAACATGGGACCGAGCTGGTCCTCGTGGCGCTGGCCGTGCTGTTGCTGCGGCCCATGGTGCAGGCGGTCGATGTGATGCTTTTGAACAATGCGATCTTGCCGAACTTCGGCACGTTGATCCGTTGGCGGGCGCATCGCCATGTCTTGCGGCAATCGGTGGGCTGGTTTGAGAATGACTTTGCCGGGCGTATCGCCAACCGGATCATGCAGACCCCACCGGCAGCGGGGGAGGTCGTCTTTCAGGTCTTTGATGCGATCTCTTACTCGCTGGCCTATATGATCGGCGCGGCGATCCTGCTCTCTACCTCGGATATCCGTTTATTAGTGCCGCTTTTGGGGTGGTTCATCCTCTATGGCGGCTTGGTGGCTTGGACGATCAAACGGGTCGGCCCTGCGTCCAAAGCCGCGTCGGACGCGCGGTCGCAGGTGACGGGGCGCGTGGTGGATGCCTATACCAATATCCATTCGGTCAAGATGTTCGCGCATCATGATCTGGAGGTCGATTTCGCGGGCGAAGCCATCGAAGAGGCGCGGCGCACGTTTCAAGGTGAGATGCGTATTTTCACCATCATGGATGTGGTGCTCACCCTTCTCAACGGCATGTTGATCGTGGGCGTCGTCAGCTGGGCATTGTTGTTGTGGATGGGGGCCGAGGCAAGCGTCGGTGTCGTCGCCGCTGCCGCCGCGCTGGCGCTGCGGCTTAACTCCATGACCGGTTGGATCATGTGGGCGCTGTCGAGCTTTTTCCGCGAATTGGGTGTCGTCGCCGAAGGGATGGAGACCATTGCCCAGCCCCTCGCCCTCACCGACCGCCGCGATGCGCCGCCGCTGAAACTCACCGAAGGGCGGATTGAAATGGCGGGGCTGAGCCATCACTATGGGCGCGACAGCGGCGGGGTTCAGGACATCAATATCACCGTGCAGCCGGGCGAAAGGATTGGCCTTGTGGGCCGCTCGGGCGCGGGTAAATCGACCCTCGTGAAGCTGATACTGCGGTTCTACGACGCCGAAACGGGCGAAATTCGGATCGACGGGCAGGACATCGCACAGGTCCGGCAAGACAGTCTTAGGCGGCATATCGGTGTGGTGCAGCAGGATTCCTCGCTGCTGCATCGCTCGGTGCGCGAGAATATCCTTTATGGCCGTCCCGACGCCAGCGAGGCCGAGATGATCGCGGCGGCGAAACAGGCGCAGGCGCATGAGTTCATCCTCGATCTGACCGACCCTGAAGGGCGCTCGGGCTATGACGCGCGTGTGGGCGAGCGGGGCGTGAAGCTGTCCGGCGGGCAACGGCAGCGCATCACGCTGGCGCGGGTGATCCTCAAGGACGCGCCGATCTTGTTGCTGGATGAGGCGACAAGCGCGCTCGACAGTGAGGTGGAGGCCGTCATTCAGGAAACGCTCTATGGCATGATGGCGGGCAAGACCGTCATCGCCATCGCGCACAGGCTGTCGACGATTGCCGAGATGGACCGAATTCTGGTTCTGGATCAAGGTCGTATCGTCGAAGAGGGCAGCCATGAAGCGCTTTTGCAGAAAGCTGGCCTATATGCAGCTTTCTGGCACCGTCAGTCGGGCGGTTTTCTCGCATTGGATGAAAAGACGTGAGCATTTCGAACTGGATCAACCCGTTTCGCCCCGCCGACGGGCCGCCACCGCAGACCCTCTGGGCCTTCATCCGCTGGTGCCTTGCAGGCGCTTGGCCGGTGCTCTGGCTCGCCGCCTTTCTATCTGCCGCCGCTGGCGCGATGGAGGCGGGCACAGCGTGGATTTTGGGCAAGGTGATCGATGCCACGGTCAGCGCGGGGCCGGAGCGGTTTTTTGAGGGCAGCAGTCTGGTTCTGGTCTTGGGCGCGATTGCGTTTTTCCTTGTGGCGCGTCCCGTGCTGTTTGGCCTCTCCTCGGCCTCTAACGCGATCATGGTGCAGCCCAATGTGAACCCGCTGGTGCTGTCGCGGCTGCACCGTTGGACATTGGGGCAGAACGTCAATTTTTTTGACGAAGATTTCGCCGGGCGCATCGCGCAAAAGCAGATGCAGGCCGCGCGGGCGGTGACGGATGTGGCCGCCGAGGTGATCAACGTGGTGGCCTTTGCGCTTGCCTCTCTGGTGGGGTCGGTCGCCTTGCTTTTGGCGATCGACTGGCGTGTGGCGGTTGGGTTTTCCGTCTGGCTGGTGATGTATCTGGCGCTGATCAACTGGTTCTTGCCGCGCGTGCGCAAACGGGCCGCGGGGCGGGCCGGGGCGCGTGCGATGGTGTCGGGGCAGGTGGTCGATACGATCACCAACATCAAGACGGTGAAGCTTTTCGCCCATGCCGATCACGAAGACCGCGCGGCACTTTCCGCGATGCAGAGCTTTCGCGCCCGGGCGTTGGAGTTCGGCTATCTCGCCGCCGGGTTCCGTCTGGCGCTGATGAGCCTTGCGGGGCTTTTGCCGGTTCTGTTGCTGGGCGGGACGATCCTGCTGTGGCAGCGCGGATTGGCGAGCGAGGGCGATATCGTCGCCTCCGGCGCCATCGCGATCCGTATCGCGCAGATGACGGGCTGGGTCTCATTCACGCTGATGGCGATCTATTCGAATATTGGGGAGGTCGAAGACGGCATGCGCACCCTGACGCCGCGCGTGCGGCTGGATGATGAGCCTGATGCGCAGGAACTGGTCGTCGAGGCCGGAGAGATCGAGTTGCGCGATCTGGGCTTTGCCTATGGCCGTCAGACCGGGGGGATCGACCGGATATCGCTGACCATCCAACCGGGTGAGAAGCTGGGCATCGTCGGTGCTTCGGGGACGGGGAAATCGACCCTCGTGGCGCTGCTCTTGCGGCTCTATGAACCGGAGCAGGGCAAGATATTGATCGACGGGGTGGATACCACGACGGTGACCCAAGAGAGCCTGCGGCGCAATATCGGCATGGTCACGCAGGAGACGGCGATGTTCAACCGCTCCGCGCGGGACAACATCCTGTATGGCCGCCCCGATGCGACTGAGGCCGAGGTCATCGCCGCCGCCGAACGGGCCGAGGCGCATGAGTTCATTCAGCAGCTCGAAGATCACAAAGGTCGCCGCGGCTATGACGCGCATCTGGGGGAGCGTGGGGTGAAGCTTTCGGGCGGCCAGCGCCAGCGCATCGCCTTGGCCCGCGCCATCCTGAAAGACGCGCCGATACTGGTGTTGGACGAGGCGACGAGCGCCCTTGATAGCGAGGTGGAGGCCGCCATTCAGCAGACCCTAGACCGTGTGATGGAAGGCAAAACCGTGCTAGCCATTGCCCACCGTCTGTCGACCCTGACCGAGATGGACCGCATCATGGTGCTGGACGCGGGCCGCATTGCAGAGATTGGCAGCCATGCCGATTTGCTTGCCCAAGACGGGCTTTATGCGCGCTATTGGCATCGGCAGTCGGGCGGGTTTCTGGATGTGAAGGCGGCGGAATAGGCTTTCCCAGTCGCCTTAGCCGCGCTATGGGCAGGCTATGACAGAACATGAAATCTTGCGTCTCGGCCACCACGGCGATGGCATCGCCGAAGGTCCGATCTTTGCCCCGATGACCCTGCCGGGGGAAACCGTCACCGGCGTTGTCGACGGGCAGCAGCTTCGCGATGTGCGGATCGTCACCCCCTCCGACCAGCGGGTCGCACCGCCCTGTCGCCATTTCAAATCCTGCGGTGGCTGCCAGTTGCAGCATGCCACGGATGATTTCGTGGCGGCTTGGAAGGTCGATGTGGTGCGCAATGCGCTTTCGGCTCATGGGTTAGAGACAGAATTTCGCCCCATCCAAACCTCCCCCGCGCAATCGCGCCGCAGGGCGACCTTTGCCGCGCGGCGGACGAAAAAGGGCGCTATGGCGGGCTTTCATGGCCGCGCCTCTGACGTGCTGATCGAGGTGCCGGGCTGTCAGTTGGTCGATCCCGCCTTGCTGCCGGGGCTGAAGGTCGCCGAAGAACTGGCGCTGATCGGCACCAGCCGAAAGGCCGAATTGGCTGTCACGGTCACCCTGTCGGAAGAGGGGCTGGACGTCTCTGTCGCCAATGGCAAACCGCTCGACGGACCGCTGCGCCAGCAGTTGGCGCAGGCTTGTGAGGCTCTATCTCTGGCTCGGCTGACATGGGATGGCGAGGTGATCGCGATGCGCGCGCCGCCAGCGCAGCGCTTTGGCGATGCGCCGGTCACGCCGCCGCCGGGCGCCTTCTTGCAGGCCACCCGTCATGGCGAAGCGGCTTTGCTGGAGGCGGTCAGAGACGCCGTGGGTAAGGCCGAGGTCGTGGCCGATCTTTTCGCGGGCTGTGGCACCTTTGCCTTGCCCTTGGCGCAGCAGGCGCGGGTGCACGCGGTGGAAGGCGATGCCGAGATGATCGCCGCGCTGGAAGGGGGCTGGCGTCGGGCCAAGGGGGCAAAACCGCTCACCGCCGAGACGCGCGATCTGTTTCGCCGACCGCTCCTTCCGGATGAACTGGCTAAGATCGACGCCGTGGTGCTCGACCCGCCCCGCGCGGGGGCCGAAGCGCAGGTGGCCGAGATCATCCGCGCCGAGGTGCCGCGCGTGGCCTATGTCTCCTGCAATCCGGTGAGCTTTGCCCGCGATGTGCAGAACATGATCGCGGCAGGCTATCGGCTGGACTGGGTACAGGTGGTCGACCAGTTCCGCTGGTCGTCCCATGTGGAACTCGCCGCCTGTCTGACCCTGCCTAAAAGCTAATCCACGGCCCCATATGACGCCGCGGATCACTGCTTTTTGAGTGAAATTAATCCCTCTCTATGGTAACGCGGATAAAAAGGCCGGAATGGCCAGGGCGTTGAGGGCACAGTGATGAAACGCAGGACGATGATACTTGGCGGCACCGCTATGGTGGCGCTCGGCGCGTGCAGCAGCAGTAAGTTCAAACGTTACACGGGTCCTGAAGTGACCTATGTGGTTGTGAACAAAAGCCAACGCCGCATGATGCTGTTGCACCATAACCGCGTGCTCGAAGATTACCGGATCAAGCTAGGCTTCGCTCCGGTGGGTCACAAAGCCTTTGAGGGGGATGGCCGCACGCCCGAAGGGCTGTATCGAATCGACCGTCGCAACCCGAACAGTCGTTTCCATCTTTCTGTCGGGATCGATTACCCGAACGCGCGCGATATCGAAAACGCCCGCGCCATGGGCAAAAGCCCGGGGGGCGATATCTTTATCCACGGGCAGAAAGACCCGCGGAAGAAAGAAAAGCACGATTGGACTTGGGGCTGTATCGCGGTCACCAACAAGGAAATCGAAGATGTCTACGCGATGGTGCGGGACGGCACGCCGATCCTGATCACGCCCTAAGAACCGCTTGATACGACACCGGCCCCCGCAGGGGCCGGATCGGTCGGTTAATCAGACAAAGATCAGTTGCCGACGACCAGCGTCCACCAGATCTTGCCGCCGTTTTCCTGATGCCATGAGAAACCCATCTGGCGGCCATCGGGGGCCATCAAGATGCGGCGCGTGTCGGGTTGCTCCATCCATGCGGCGAGGGTCTCAAGCTCGGTCTCATAGGTTTCCGAGATCACCTCGCCGACCAGACCGCCAGTGTAGCCCACGCGCTGAATGCGATCGATGGGCGAGGACCCGTCAGAGCCGAAATGCCAGGGGCGGTTTTGCACCGCCATATCGCGCGAATGGGTGGCGGCAGCGGCGTTCAGCTTGGCATCTAGCGCGAGCGGCGTCACCCCGGCAGAGCTGCGCAGCGCATTGACGGAGTCGAGCATGCGGAATTGGATCGTACCCGCGTCGGAGCGGCTGATGCGGTAGGTGCCGCCGGCTTTGCCGCCGGTCGTGCTGGACGGGGTACAGGCAGATAGCGCAACCGTCAGCGCCAGTAGAATGGACAGGATACGGATCATATGAGCGCTCCACGCAATGAAGTTTTTTCTGCCTTACATCGGGGCGCGTTGCAGTTCAAACGCACATAGGCATGACTCTGCCGTGCGGCCCCGGTTTCAATTGAAACTGCGTCTTTCGAGCCATATAACTGGCAATAATTAGCATAATTTCAGTTTTGGAGACGCTCCATGTCCGCTCCCCGTTTTTCGATCAAGAGCCGCCGTGGCTTCCTTGCTGGCAGCGCCGCGATGCTCGCCACGCCCGCGCTGGCGCAAAGTACCTCTTCTTTCAACTCCACCGCCACGACCGAGACAGAGCGTGATCTGACCGAAGCGGTCAAGCGCAATGTCTCAAGTTTCCGGATGCTGGATTGGCGCCCCTATTTCAGCAACACGCGCAATGGCGCGGTGCTGGTCGATATCGACAGCCGGGCGGTGCACTACTGGTCTGAGGACCAGAGCGTTTACAAACTCTACCCCTCTTCGGTGCCGCTGACCGAAGACCTCACACGCCGTGGCCGAACCCGTGTCATCAAAAAGGTCGAGGGGCCAAGCTGGCGTCCCACGCCGTCGATGCTCAAGCGCAATCCCGAATGGCCGCCCTATGTCGGCCCCGGCCCGGACAACCCTCTGGGCACCCATGCGCTATACCTCAGCTGGACCTACTATCGTATCCACGGAACCCACGACACAAGAAAAATTGGACGTAAGTCTTCCAATGGTTGCATCGGGCTCTACAACGAACATATCGCCGAACTTTTTGCCCTGACAAAGGTTGGCACACAGGTGTTGCTTATTTGACGACATCCCCCTGATTCCTTGATGCAATAGCTGATTCCGGGTTTGCAAACTTTTGCCGATACTGTTTAGAACAGGATTACGAGGTAAGTCTTGGGTGCGTGTATGTATATGATACAGCACGCCTATTCTGGAGGTTATGTTATGAAGAAACTCGTTCTCGCCGCTGCTCTGTCCGCTGCTGCATCGACTGCTTTTGCTGGTTCGCTGGCCGAGCCGATCGTCGAAGCACCGGTCATCGTGGAAGAAACAACAGGTTCGTCCTCGGGCATCCTGGTTCCCCTGATCCTGCTGGCTCTGGTTGCCGCAGCTGTTGCTTCCGACTAATCGGAACTGACGATCAAACGGAAAAGGCGGTGCACTGCACCGCCTTTTTTGTTTTCTGCGCAAGGTTCTGAAAAAGGGGCCGCCGCAGCGACCCCAAGGCGGGCTTAGTCCAGCCAGCCGCCCAAGTTCTCGGTGATGATCGTGGTCAGCGTTTCGATATGCGCCGCATCGTCGTTCAGGCAGGGAATATAGGTGAAATCCTCGCCGCCTGCCTCTTCAAAGCTTTCTTTGATCTCTTCGTTGATCTCTTCGAGCGTTTCGATACAATCGGCCGAGAAAGCAGGCGCGCAGACGGCGATGCTTTTCTTGCCCGCCTTGGCCTGACGCGCGACTTCTTCGACGGTATAGGGTTGCAACCATTCCTCGGGGCCGAACTGCGACTGGAAGGTCGTGATGATCTCGCTGTCCTGCCAGCCCAGACGTTCCTTCAGCAGGCGCGTCGTTTTCTGACATTGGCAATGGTAGGGGTCACCCTCCATCAGATAGCGCTGCGGCAGACCGTGGTAGGAGCAGACCAGCAGATCGGGCTTCTTGTCCTTCGCGGCATAGGCACGTTCGACGGATTGGGCCAGCGCTTCGATATAGTCGGGGCGGTCGAAATAGGGGGCCACGGTGCGCGAGGCAGGTTGCCATTTCTCTTTGGCCAGCGCGGCAAAGAAAGCGTCATTCGCGGTTGCGGTCGTGGCCCCGGCATATTGCGGATAAAGCGGGAAGAACAGTATCTTCTGGCATCCGGCGGCGACCATCGCCTCGACTTTGGAGCGGGTCGACGGGTTGCCATAGCGCATGGCGTAATCGACCATCACGTCGGCCCCGTATCGTGCTTTGAGCGCCGCTTTGATTTTGGCGGTTTGCGATTTGGTGATCGTCGCCAGTGGGCTCTCGTTCTCGGCCTCATTCCAGATGGATTTATAGGCCGCGCCGCTGGCAAAGGGGCGTTTGGTCAGGATCACCGTTTGCAACAGCGGTTGCCATTTCCACGGGCTGTAGTCGATCACCCGGCGGTCCGAGAGGAACTCGCTTAGGTAACGGCGCATTGACCAATAGTCATAGCCATCCGGCGTGCCAAGGTTGGCGAGCAGAACACCAACCTTGGGACGCGGGACTTTTGGGTGATCGCCGGGGCCGTGTTCGGGCCGGGTGGCGTCGGCTTGGGCGGATTGGGGCTGGGCTGCCTGCATGGGGGTTTCCTCGCACATGTGATCCGCGCAGAGATAGCCGCTTTGCCGATTGGGTCAATCGGGGAGGGGTTCCTCGCGACTATTCAGCGCATCTGCCAGCCGTTGCTGCGCCGATCCGGGGCGGAGCGGCTTTTGCTGGCTTTCGTCCGGTGCCCATCCGGCAAGAAATATCATGTCGAAAGTCGCCACGATCCGGCCCGAGGCGGCGGTGAAATGCGTGGCGTAAAGCTCAGCCGCGCGTGTCAGCACGGCGCGGCCCGTGGGGCGGCGCAGGCGGGCTTGCAGGGCGTTGGTCTCTCCCATCTCGCGCAGGTCGCGCATCAGGGCCCATGCGTCATCATATTCCACGGTCAGCGGTTGGCTATCGGCCACGGGCAGGGCCAGCCCCGCGCGTTGCAGCAGCGCCCCGAGATCGCGCAGCTCTCCCATCGGGGCGATGCGGGGCGACAGGCCGCCGGTCACTTCGGCTTCGGCTTGACCAAGGCAGGCGCGCAGCTCATGCAGGGTTTGCCCGCCAAGCGCCACCGCCTGCAACAGCCCGTCAGGACGCAGCGCGCGGCGGCATTGGATCAACTGGCCAATGGGGTCATTCGCCCAATGCAGGCCCATGGCGTGGATCACCAGATCATGCGCCTGCGGTTCCAGTGACAGCACCTCGGCCTCGGGGACGATCTGGGCCTTGGGGAGCGCCTCCGCCCAGACTTGGGGGAAGCCGGTCACGATGGCCGGTGCGGTAAACGTTTTCTTAACCAAACTCAGCCGATCCTGAACCTCATCGGCGGCTGCCTGTTGCAGGAACATGCCCCGCGCCGTCGCGCGGGCGCGGTGCTGGGCGAGGGCCTTGGGGTCGGTCAGGTTGGGCTGTGCTGTCATGGGGAACACATAGAATGCCGCCACGGGGACTTCAAACAGCAGTGTCGCTTATCTACCCGCCGCGCTGTCTGGGCTGCGGCGGGCTTGTTGATGCGGATTTCGGGCTTTGCGGCGCTTGCTGGCGCGACACGGCCTTCATCGGCGGGACGGTTTGCGATGCCTGCGGCGTGCCCCTGCCGGGCGGCGGGGATGTGGGTTCACCCCATTGTGATGCCTGTCTTGCCACGCCGCGGCCTTGGGCGCAGGGACGCACGGCGCTCATCTACCGCGATATGGGGCGCAGGCTGGTTCTGGCGCTGAAACATAGCGACCGGCAAGAGATCGCCCGCCCCGCGGCCCGCTGGATGGCGCAGGCGGCCCAAGGCATCCTGCCGCAAGAGGCGCTGATCGCGCCGGTGCCGCTGCATTGGCTGCGCTTGCTAAAACGGCGGTACAATCAATCGGCTCTGCTGGCCAAAGCGCTGTCGGCGGAAACCGGGCACCGCTGGTGCCCCGATCTGTTGCAGCGGGTCCGGCATACGCCCTCGTTGGAGGGTTTGGGCCGTGCAGCCCGGTATCGCGTGTTGGAACAGGCGATCCGCGTGCATCCTCGGCGGCGGCACCGTATCATAACGCGACCGGTGATCTTGGTGGACGATGTCTTTACCTCCGGCGCCACATTGACCGCCTGCACGCAGGCCTGTCTGGCCGCCGGATCCGGCCCCGTTTTCGTGCTGGCACTGGCGCGCGTGGCCAAAGAGACCTAGATCACTGTGCAACGTTAACTGTTCAAAGGGTGATCCTATGCAACCTATCGAAATCTATACGTCGCCGCTCTGCGGTTTTTGCCATTCCGCCAAACGTCTGCTCACCCAGAAGGGCGCAGCTTTTGACGAAGTCGACGTGCTGTCGGAGCCTGAGCGCAAGAAAGAGATGATCCAGCGGGCAGGCGGTGCCCGCACCGTGCCGCAGATTTTCATCGGCGACGTGCATGTGGGCGGCTGTGATGAGCTTTACGCGCTGGACCGTGCTGGCAAACTCGACGCGCTGCTGCAAGACAGATGAAAATCGCGCTGCTGCAACTCAACGTCTCGGACGACCCCGCCGTCAACTTGATCGAGACCCGCGCCCTGCTGCGCGAGGCGGTGGAGGGCGGGGCCGAGTTTGTCCTGACCCCCGAGGTGACGAATTGCGTCAGCACCAGCCGCAGCCATCAACAGTCGGTGTTGGCCTATGAGGAAGACGACGCCACCCTCGCGGCCCTGCGCGAAGAGGCGGCGAAGGCGGGCATCTGGCTGCTGATCGGCTCGCTCGGTCTGAAAACGCGCGGGGGGGACGGGCGCTTTGCCAACCGGTCTTTCCTGATTTCCCCGCAGGGGGAGATCGTCGCGCGCTATGACAAGATCCATATGTTCGACGTGGATATCAACGAGACCGAAAGCTACCGCGAGTCCGCGGGCTATCGCCCCGGCGACAAAGCCGTGGTGGCCGAGACGCCTTTTGGCAAGATCGGCATGTCGATCTGCTATGACATGCGTTTTCCGGCGCTCTATCAAGCGTTGGCCGAGGCGGGCGCGCGCATCCTGACCATGCCAGCGGCCTTCTCTCCGGTCACCGGGGCCGCGCATTGGCACACTCTGCTGAGGGCGCGGGCGATCGAGAACGGCTGCTATGTGCTGGCCCCGGCCCAGACGGGCACCCATGCCAGCGCCGCGCATAAGACCCGCGACACCTATGGGCATTCACTGGTCGTGGCCCCTTGGGGGGAGGTGGTGTTGGATGCCGGGACAGCCCCCGGCGTTTACTTTTGTGACATGGAAATGGAAGAATGTGACAAGGCCCGCGCCAAAGTGCCCAGCCTTGCCAACCGCCGCCCCTTTGCCGCGCCCTGACCGGACCGAAAATGACCGACGATAAAAACACCCTTGCGATCATGTTGTTCGGAGAATTGCTGGCCGCCGACCAATCGGTGCGCAGTCGCCTGACACGGGTGTTGCCGCGGGGGATGGAGATCTCGCATTTCTCGGTGCTGAACTCGCTTTCGTGGCATGGCGGCGAACGCTCGCCCGCGCAACTGGCCGAGACCTTCAACGTCACGCGCGGGGCGATGACCAACACGCTGAGCAAACTCGAATGGGCCGGTTACGTTCATATCCGCCCCGATTGGGACGACGCGCGGCGCAAGATGGTCGCGATCAGCCCCGCCGGGCGGCAGGCGCGGGATGCGGCGGTGAATGCGATCACGCCGATGATCTCGAACGTGGTGGGGGAGCTTGGCGAAGAACAGGTCCGCGCCACGCTCCCGATCCTGCGCGCGCTCAGACGTCAGTTGAGCCAGGGTTGAGGCCCGGATTAAGGCTGGCGGTCACGTAGTTCACGCTCAGATCCCGATCCGATAGCCGCCACGACCACGCGACGGGGTTAAAGACGAAACCTTTGCGATCCACCGGCTCCAGCCCGGCGCGGCTCAGCAGGTCGAAAAGCTCATCGGGGGTGATGAACTTGTTCCAGTCATGGGTGCCCTTGGGCAGCCAGCGCATCACATGCTCGGCCCCGACAATCGCCATCATAAAGGACTTTGGATTGCGGTTCAGGGTCGAACAGATGTGCAGCCCGCCGGGTTTCAGCAGGCGGCGACAAGCGATCAGATAGTCGATGGGAGAGGCGACATGTTCGACCACCTCCATGTTCAGCACCACGTCGAATTTCTCACCGGCATCGGCCATGTCTTCGGCGGTGGTGTGGCGGTAGTCGATCTCTAGCCCCGATTGCTGCGCGTGAATCTGCGCCACGGGGATATTCCCCGCCGCCGCATCCGCGCCCACCACTTCGGCCCCAAGCCGCGCCATCGGTTCGGACAGCAACCCGCCGCCGCAGCCGATGTCGAGGATCCGCAGCCCCGCGAAAGGGGCAGAGCCCGTCAGGTCGCGGTCAAACTCCCCCGCGATCTGGCTGGTGATATAGTCCAACCGGCAGGGGTTCAGCATGTGCAGCGGCTTGAACTTGCCGTTCAGATCCCACCATTCGGCGGCCATGGCTTCGAATTTGGCGATCTCGGCGGGGTCGATGGTTGATTGATCCGCTTGCATTCTGATCTCCCTGTGCTCTTTTGGGTTCAATGACTATATAGGGCGGCAATGGACAAGTATCCCGACCAAAAACGCGGCGCGCCGCATCTTTATCCGCCGGTTGAGCCTTTCGACCAGCGGATGCTGTCCGTAGGGCAAGGGCATCAGGTCTATGTCGAGCAATGTGGCAACCCCGATGGCATCCCCGTTGTCGTGCTGCATGGCGGCCCCGGCGGTGGTTGCAGCCCGGCGATGCGGCGGTATTTCGACCCCAAGGTCTACCGTGTGGTGCTGTTCGATCAGCGCGGATGCGGGCGCTCCACCCCGCATGCGTCGGTCACGGACAACACGACATGGCATCTGGTCGCCGATATCGAGCTGATTCGCACCACGCTTGGCATCGACAAATGGATGGTTTTTGGCGGCTCTTGGGGCGCGACGCTTTCGCTGATCTATGCCCAAGCGCACCCCGAAGCGGTGCGCCATCTGATCCTGCGCGGCGTCTTTCTGATGACGCAGGCCGAGCTTGATTGGTTTTACGGCGGTGGGGCCGGGCGGTTCTGGCCCGAACTGTGGGCGCGTTTCGTGAACCTGATCCCCGAAGATGAGCGGGACGATCTGATCGCGGCTTATCACCGGCGGCTGTTCTCGGGCGATCTGCGGGTCGAGCAGGACTATGGCCGCGCATGGGCCGCTTGGGAGAACGCGCTGGCCTCGGTACATTCCGATGGGGTGTCGCATGGCGGGCCATCGGCCTATGCGCGGGCCTTTTCGCGGTTGGAGAACCATTATTTCACCAACAATGGCTTTTTGGAGTTCGACGGTCAGATCCTCGAACATATGGGGCGGATCGCGCATATCCCGGGGGTCATCGTGCAGGGGCGCTATGACATGATCTGCCCGCCTGCGGGGGCCTATGCGCTGGCCGAACGCTGGCCTAATGCCGACCTGCGGATGATCCGGGATGCGGGCCACGCCTTGTCGGAGCCGGGGATCAGTGCCGAATTGGTGCGCACGATGGATAGGATCGGGCAGCGATGAGCGGGCGCAACTCTTTGCTGGATCGCCGGGCGCTTTTCACCACCGGTGCGGCGGCGGCCCTGTTGGCCGCGACAGGTGCCAGCGCGGGGGAGCCGCCCCGGCGCGGGGGCCGTTTGCGGCTGGCGCTTTCGGGTGCTACGCGTGACGACACTTGGGTCAAAGGCGACGGGCTGTTCATGCAGGTCGCGCGGCAGGGGATGATTTTTGACACGCTGACCGAAGTCACAGGCAATGGCATCCTCAAGGGTGAGTTGGCGACTGGCTGGCAAGCCAGCGAAGGCGCGCGGCAGTGGCAATTCGATCTGCGCCCCGATGTGCGTTTTCACGACGGCAGTCCGCTGACCGCCCGCGATGTTGTGGCCAGTCTGCAATCCGTGCTGACCGGGGCCGAGGTCGCGGTTCAGGATGAACTGCAAGTGCAAGTCTCATTGGCAGCGGCGAATCCCGACCTGCCGCTGCTGCTCGCGCAATCGCGCTATGTGATCCGCCCCGCCCATGCCCCCGAGGCCGGGATCGGCACCGGGCTTTACCGTCTGCGGCGCTTTTCCGCCGGGCGTCAGGTTTTGGCCGAGCGGGTAGAGACGCATTACAAGGACGGCACCGCCGGGTGGTTCGATACGGTTGAGCTTGTGTCGATCCCCGCTCGTGACGTGCGGGCGCAGGCACTGAGCGAAGGGCTTGTTGATGCAGCGGATTTACCGGCGCGGCCCCGCTACCGCGACCGGGGGGATGTGACGCTTCAGGCCGATAGCACAGGCGGGGTCAGCGCATTGTCGGGCGATCTGCGCCAGCCGCCGAACCCCGGACGCCAAGCGCCGATGGACAACCTGCGCGCGCCAGAGCGGTGGTGGTTCGGCTGAGAGGGGTTGCAGTTTCGCCGCATTCGGCCTATATCCCCTTCAACAGCGGCGCTTTCGGGTCCACACCGAAGGCTCCACCGAATTCGTGAACGGGCCGCGCGCCCGTTTTTTTGTGCCCAGTGAAAATGGATGTCTCATGTCGAATGACCTGATCGCCAAAGCCGCCATCGACCGCCGCCTGGCCGAGATCATCACTCCGGTGATCGAGGATATGGGTTTTGAACTGGTGCGCGTGCGCCTGATGTCGGGCAAGTCCACCACCCTGCAAGTCATGGCCGACCGGCCCGAGGGCGGGATCGAAGTGGATGAATGCGCCAAGATCTCGCAGGCCATCGGCGCCGTGCTGGATGTCGAAGACCCGATCTTGGACGAATATTCGCTTGAGGTCTCGAGCCCCGGCATCGACCGCCCGCTGACGCGGCTTAAGGATTTCGACGCTTTCGAAGGCTATGAGGCCAAGATCGAGACGACCGAACTGATTGACGGCCGCCGCCGCTTCAAGGGTGAGTTGGCTGGCGTCGAGGCCGGCGAAGTGCTGATCAATGTCGAAGAAGGCACCATCGGGTTGCAGTTCGACTGGCTCAGCGATGCCAAGCTGGTGCTGACCGACGACCTGATCAAGGAAATGCTCCGCCAGCGCAAAGCGTCTGGTGCGATCGACGAAACCGATTTTGATGATATCGAGACTGAAGAGTCTGCTGAGGGAGACACCTAATGGCCATTACATCTGCAAACCAGCTTGAGCTGTTGCAAACCGCCGAGGCGGTGGCGCGCGAGAAGATGATCGACCCTGGTCTGGTCGTCGAAGCGATGGAAGAATCCCTCGCCCGTGCCGCCAAGTCTCGCTACGGCGCCGAGATGGACATCCGGGTGGACATCGACCGCAAGACCGGCAAGGCCACCTTCACCCGCGTCCGCACCGTGGTCGAGGATGATGAGCTTGAGAACTATCAGGCCGAGTTCACCGTAGAGCAGGCCAAGCAGTACATGGCCGACCCCAAGGTTGGCGACACTTTCGTCGAGGAAGTGCCTCCGGTTGAAATGGGCCGCATCGCGGCGCAGTCGGCCAAGCAGGTCATCTTGCAAAAGGTCCGCGAAGCTGAGCGTGACCGCCAGTACGAAGAATTCAAAGACCGCGCCGGGACCATCATCAACGGTCTGGTCAAGCGCGAGGAATATGGCAACGTCATCGTCGACGTGGGCGCTGGCGAAGCGATCCTGCGCCGGAACGAGAAGATTGGCCGCGAAAGCTATCGCCCGAACGACCGCATCCGCGTCTACATCAAAGACGTGCGCCGCGAGCAGCGCGGCCCGCAGATTTTCCTGAGCCGCACCGCGCCTGAATTCATGGCCGAGTTGTTCAAAATGGAAGTGCCGGAAATCTACGACGGCATCATCGAGATCAAAGCGGTTGCCCGCGACCCCGGCTCGCGCGCCAAGATCGCCGTTATCTCGCATGACGGTTCCATCGACCCAGTCGGTGCCTGCGTCGGTATGCGCGGCAGCCGCGTGCAGGCCGTGGTGAACGAGCTTCAGGGCGAGAAAATCGACATCATTCCGTGGAACGAAGACCAGCCCACCTTCCTTGTGAACGCGCTTCAGCCTGCTGAAGTGTCGAAAGTGGTTCTGGACGAAGAAGCCGGTAAGATCGAAGTCGTCGTGCCTGAAGAGCAACTGTCGCTCGCCATTGGCCGCCGTGGTCAGAACGTGCGTCTTGCTAGCCAGTTGACCGGTCTCGACATCGACATCATGACCGAAGAGCAGGAAAGCCAGCGCCGTCAGGCCGAGTTCGAACTGCGCACCAAGCTGTTCATGGACAACCTCGATCTCGACGAATTCTTCGCCCAGCTTCTGGTCTCCGAAGGTTTCACCAACCTCGAAGAAGTGGCCTACGTCGAAGTCGACGAGTTGCTGGTCATCGACGGTGTAGACGAAGACACGGCGGGTGAGTTGCAGGCCCGCGCCCGCGACGTGCTCGAAGCGCAGAACAAAGCGGCGCTCGATAACGCCCGCGCATTGGGTGTCGAAGACAGCCTGGTTGAATTTGAGGGGCTGACCCCCCAAATGATAGAAGCGCTGGCCAAGGACGACGTCAAAACGCTGGAAGATTTCGCCACCTGTGCCGATTGGGAACTGGCTGGCGGCTGGACCACGGTCAACGGCGAGCGTGTCAAAGACGACGGCGCGCTTGAGCCCTTCGATGTGAGCCTCGAAGATGCGCAGGCCATGATCATGACCGCCCGCGTCATGCTGGGCTGGGTCGACCCGACCGAGCTTGAGGGCGATGCGGAAGAAGACGACGTAGAAACAGACGGCGAAACCGCCGAGGAGGCCGAGGCCTAAGCGGGCCTCGGGGGTTGCACATGGGACGCGGTGGCGCCTCGAATGACCGCTCAGACGGTGCGGAACGCAAGTGCATCGCCACGGGCGAGGTGCAGCCGAAACACGGGTTGATCCGTTTCGTGGTCGGCCCGGACAATCAGGTTTACCCGGATATTCTAGGTAAACTGCCGGGCCGGGGCATCTATGTCGCGGCGGATCGTGCGGCGCTGGAATTGGCCATCAAGAAAAAGGCCTTTTCCCGCTCGGCGAAACAGCCGGTCACCCTGCCCGACGGGCTGGTCGACGAGGTCGAGCAGCAGTTGGCGCGGCGGGTGGTGGAGTTGATCTCGCTCCAGCGCAAGGCGGGCAAGGCGGTCGCCGGTTACGAAAAGGTCAAGGGTTGGTTGCAAACCGAAGAGGCCGAAGTATTGATACAGGCCGTAGACGGGTCAGGGCGCGGCAAGTCCAAGCTGAGCACCCCACACTATGGTCATTACATCGGTTGGTTGACAGCCGATGAATTGGGTTTGGCATTCGGTCGCCAAACTGTGATACATGGGGCGCTCGCCTCTGGTGGACTCACGCAACGTGTTGTAGAGGAAGCCGGTAGACTTAAAGGCGTGCGCGTAAACGAGGGTGGCAACGGCCATCCGAAAGGATAGACGAGCTTCATGAGCGATAGTGACGGCAAGAAAACATTGGGTCTGCGCGGTGGCGCACGTCCGGGGAACGTAAAGCAAAGCTTTAGCCACGGGCGTACCAAAAACGTTGTGGTCGAAACCAAGCGCAAGCGTGTTGTGGTGCCCAAACCGGGTGGCCAGAAATCAACAGGTCCGGGCGCCGGGCCGATTGGCGATCCCAAGAAGCGCCCCGCAGGCATCACCGATGCCGAGATGGAGCGCCGTCTGAAGGCCGTTCAGGCCGCCAAGGCCCGTGAGGCCGAGGAAGCCGCGCAGCGTGAAGCCGAGGAAAAAGCCCGCGCCGAAGAGCGTGAGCGTCGCCGGGCCGAGATTGAGGCCAAGGAACGCGAAGAGCGTGAGCGCGAAGAAAGCCTCAAAGCCAAGGCCGAAGAAGACGCCCGTCGCAAGGCAGAGGCCGAAGCGGCCGCTGCTGCGCCCACGCCCGAACCCGCCGCTGCACGCGAGCCGGGCAACAAACCTGCGCCCGCCGCGACACCGCGCAAAACCACGGACCGTGACCGCGACGACAGCAAGAAGCGCAATAAAGGTGGCGACAGCCGCCGCGCGGGCAAGCTGACCGTCAATCAGGCGCTTGCCGGTGGCGAAGGTGGTCGTCAGCGCTCCATGGCGCAGATGAAGCGCAAGCAAGAACGTGCGCGTCAAAAAGCGATGGGTGGTCAGGTCGAGCGTGAAAAGATCGTGCGCGACGTGCAACTGCCGCCCGCTATCGTGGTCTCTGAACTTGCCAACCGTATGGCAGAGAAGACCGGCGCGGTGGTCAAGGCGCTGATGCAAAACGGCCTGATGGTAACCCAGAACGAAACCATCGACGCCGATACAGCCGAGCTGATCATCGAGGAATTCGGCCACAAAGTGGTGCGCGTTTCCGACGCCGACGTCGAAGATGTCATCAAAGAGGTCGAGGACGATCCGAAGGACCTGCAATCGCGTCCCCCGGTCATCACGATCATGGGCCACGTCGACCACGGCAAAACCTCGCTTCTGGACGCGATCCGCAACGCCAAGGTTGTGGCGGGCGAAGCCGGTGGCATCACGCAGCACATCGGCGCCTATCAGGTGAAAACCGACAACGGCACCGTGCTGTCCTTCCTCGACACGCCGGGTCACGCGGCCTTCACCTCCATGCGTTCGCGCGGGGCTCAGGTGACGGATATCGTGGTTCTGGTGGTCGCGGCGGATGACGCCGTGATGCCGCAGACGATCGAAGCGATTGCCCACGCGAAAGCGGCCAAGGTGCCGATGATCGTGGCAATCAACAAGATCGACAAACCCGCCGCCAATGCCGACAAGGTCCGTACCGATCTGCTTCAGCACGAAGTCATCGTCGAGAAGATGTCGGGCGATGTGCAAGACGTCGAAGTTTCGGCAGCGACAGGCCAAGGTCTGGACGATCTGCTCGAAGCCATCGCGCTGCAGTCGGAAATCCTCGAACTCAAGGCGAACCCGAACCGGGCCGCCGTGGGTGCGGTGATCGAAGCGCAGCTTGACGTGGGCCGCGGCCCCGTGGCGACTGTGCTGGTTCAGAACGGCACGCTGCGTCAGGGCGATATCTTCGTCGTGGGTGAGCAGTACGGTAAGGTTCGTGCGCTGATCAACGACCAAGGCGAGCGCGTCAAAGAAGCCGGGCCTTCGGTGCCGGTTGAGGTGCTGGGCATCAACGGCACGCCCGAGGCCGGTGACGTGCTGAACGTGACCGAGACCGAAGCGCAGGCCCGTGAGATTGCCGAGTATCGTGCGCAGGCCGCCAAGGACAAACGCGCCGCTGCCGGTGCCGCCACGACGCTGGAACAGCTGATGGCCAACGCCAAGGCGGACGAGAACGTCAGCGAGCTGCCGATCTTGGTCAAAGCCGACGTTCAAGGCTCCGCTGAAGCGATCGTTCAGGCGATGGAGAAGATCGGCAACGACGAAGTCCGCGTTCGGGTTCTGCACTCCGGTGTGGGCGCGATCACCGAGACGGATGTCGGCCTTGCCGAAGCCTCCGGCGCGCCGATCATGGGCTTCAACGTGCGTGCCAATGCCTCAGCTCGGAACACGGCGAACCAGAAGGGTGTCGAAATCCGCTACTACTCGGTCATCTATGACCTTGTGGATGACGTGAAAGCGGCCGCAAGCGGCCTGCTGAGCGCCGAGATCAAAGAGAACTTCATTGGCTACGCCAATATCAAAGAAGTCTTCAAAGTCACTGGTGTGGGCAAAGTCGCAGGCTGTCTGGTTACCGAAGGCGTCGCCCGCCGCAGCGCCGGTGTGCGTTTGCTGCGCGACAACGTCGTGATCCACGAAGGCACGCTGAAAACGCTCAAGCGCTTCAAAGACGAAGTGCCCGAGGTTCAGTCCGGTCAGGAATGCGGCATGGCATTCGAGAACTACGAAGACATCCGCCCCGGCGATGTGATCGAGATTTTCGAGCGCGAAGAAGTGACGCGCACCTTGGCCTAAGCCAAGCGCTTACAAGATGAATTCTCCAGAGGCCCGGTCGAATTGCCGGGCCTCTGCTTTTGTGAAGGCCTTCTTGCTGTCATCGAAACTGATCCGCGCCAGATTGACGTGTAGGGGCGAGATATCGATCAGGTTGAAATCATTCGGCTCCCCCCGCTGGCGCGAAGACAGGCTGGTTCCCGCGTGCAGTTGGATTGCCAGATGACCGTCATGCTCAGGCGCTGGATGGGCAAAGGTGCCTGCGTGCCAAATATGTAGATGCCCCGAGAGGATCAAGTCGGCGCCGCAGTCCAAGAGCCGCTTCAGCGCGCGTTTCGCGCCGGGAATGGGCTTCTTGTGGGTCTCATTGGGGTGATCCAGCGGATGGTGGCAAACCGCAATGCGCAGGGTCTTTTCCCCCCCGCGTGACAGGGCGCGGCAGGCGCGGCCTAAACGGCGCAGGCCCAGTTTGCCGGTCTGCCATTTGAACCGATCAACGGTGTTGATCCCCACGGCGACAAAATCCGCCCCCTCATGCACTGGCGTAAGGTCGTGATCGATCCAACGCCGGTAATAGCGCCACGGGGCGAAAAACCGGGTAAAGGGGCGGTGCAGCGGAATATCGTGATTGCCCGGCACGCTCAGCACCGGTGCGTTGATCCGGTCGATAAAGGCCCGCGCGGCGCGATACTCTTTTTCCCGCGCCCGTTGAGTCAGGTCGCCCGAGATGATCACCAGATCGGGGTCATAGCCATTCACCGCCTCTAGGAGCGGCACCAGAAGGTCGGGGCGGTCCTTGCCGAAGTGCAGGTCGGATAGGTGGATCAAACGGCTCATCGCACGGTCTTCCCGGTCGTGGAGGGTATAAAGATATGAATGGGCGAACTGGCACGAGTGAGCCGATACGGGCCGCGCATTACCGCAATCTCTCCGTCCCGCGCGACATAGCGCTTGCGTTGCTTCATGCGTATCTCAATCTCGGACCCGCAGAGCATTTCGTAGTCCGTGTGGTGTTTCGCGCGACCTGTCGCCAACGCCACCGCATGGCGCAGCAGGCCGAAACGATAGGTGTCAGGGGCGACCAGCAGCACCATATCGCCGCGCGCGATGCAGTCCTGCCCATCAAGCCCCATTTGATCCAGTTGAAACGCGTTGTTCACCGCGAAAACCAGCGGGGTGCGCAACTGGCTCTCTTTCCCGTCGACCACGATAGTCAGTTTGAGCGAGGTGCGGAAATCCATCAAGGCTTTGATCACCGACCAATAGGCGGCGATCCGGCTGCGTCCCCAACGGCGGTAGATGCCTTCGCGTGTCTTGAGGATCGCGGGATAGGCGCCGATGCTGGCGTTGTTCAAAAAGGTCTCACCGTTGATCGTCGCCACATGCACCGGGCGACTGTCGCCAGCGGCGATGACGTCGACCGCCTCTTCAAGGTTCTCTGGAATACCCATCGACCGCGCGAAATAGTTGAAGGTGCCCTGCGGGATGATGCCGAGCGGACGGTCGTGGTCTACCATGGCCGAGGAAACGCCCGAGATCGTGCCATCCCCGCCCGCGACGGCAATGATCCCCTCGCCGCTAGACAGGGCTTCGCGCGCTGCGCTAGCAGGGTCGTTGCGTTTGTCGGTATGAATGAATTCTGCCGTGATCCCATGCCGCGCAAAGGCGGAGCGGATCGTGTTTTCGGCTTGGTCACCGTCTTGACGGCCTGAACCGCGGTTCAGAATGACGATAGCGCGCTTCGATGACATAAGTTCCCCTGCCAAATGCTCGGGGAAAAACGCGGTGGAACGCCTATTTGTTCACCTCAATAGGCGTTCCGATGAGATTTTTCAGACAGGCTTGCCTTCGAAAATCTTCCCGTCGACCTGAACGGCCATGCGACCGCCCGCCAACATTTTTACAAAGATACCCTGAACGTAAATGGAACTTCCGATTGCGATGGTTCTCAACATGTCGGCACCCTTTCATACAGATGTTACAACTCTGCCTCAGGATGGTGCGCATTCGGTTAAAAAATCCGCAACATGCTGAGCGATTGGCGATCACTAGTGCAATTCTGCCACTCTACGCTAGAGCCAATCACGCAATATTGATATAAGCGGCACGTCTGCCTCGGGCATCGGATAGGCGCGCATTTCGTTCGGGCGCACCCATTTCAGGGTCTGCCCCTCGCGGGAAACCGGTGTGCCGCCCCATTTGCGACAGGCGAACAGCGGCATCAGAAGGTGGAAATCACTGTAGCTGTGGCTGGCAAAGGTCAGCGGGGCAAGACAGGATTCCCATGTCTCGATCCCCAGTTCCTCATGCAACTCGCGGATCAGCGCCGCTTCTGGCGTCTCTCCGGGTTCGATCTTGCCGCCCGGAAACTCCCAAAGGCCCGCCATCGGCTTGCCTTCGGGGCGTTGGGTCAAAAGCACGCGGCCATCGATGTCGATCAAGGCCGCGGCGGAAACCAGCACTGTCTTCATCTGGTCAGGACCGATAATCGGCGTTGATGTCGATATAGCCGTGGGTCAGGTCACAGGTCCAAACCGTGCACTGCCCCTCGCCAAGGCCCAGATCGACGCCGATGGTGATGTTCTGACCCTTCATATGCGCGGCGGCATCCTCTTCGCAGTAGTCTGGGCTGCGCCATCCGTCGCGCGCGACTTCGATATCGCCGAAACGGATCGACAGACGATCACGGTCCGCCGCGGCCCCGGATTTCCCGATGGCCATGACGACGCGGCCCCAGTTGGGGTCTTCGCCCGCGATTGCGGTTTTGATCAGGGGGGAGTTGGCGATGGCCATGGCGTGGATTTTGGCTTCGTCATCGTTGGAGGCACCGGTTACGGCCACTTCGACGAATTTCTGCGCGCCTTCGCCGTCTTTGACGACCTGATGCGCGAGGTCCATCATCACGTCCCGCAGCGCCGCGTCGAAGGCTTCATTGCCCGATACATCGACACCGGAGGCGCCTGTTGCGGCCATGATCAGCGCGTCGGAGGTGGAGGTATCACTGTCGACAGTAATGCAGTTGAACGTTGTCTCGGTATGGGTCGAAAGGCGCTGTTGCAGCTCGTCCGTCGCCAGCACCGCATCGGTAAAGATATAGACCAGCATGGTGGCCATATCGGGCGCGATCATGCCCGACCCTTTGGCGATCCCCGCGATAGACACGGTTTTGCCCCCGATCTCAACCGTAGCGCTGGCCCCTTTGGGGAAAGTGTCCGTCGTCATGATGGCGCGCGCCGCGTCTTCGATGCCTGCGGGGTCAAGCTGGGCATGGAGATCACCCAGCACGGCGGTGATCCGTTCATGTGGGAGGGGTTCGCCGATGACACCGGTGGAGGAGGTGAAGACCCGCGCTTGCGGCACGCCGCAGGCCTCGGCAGCGGCGGCGGTGATCGCTTCGACCGCGTCGGTGCCGCCCCGCCCAGTAAAGGCATTGGCGTTGCCCGAGTTCACGACGATGGCGGCGCCTTCGTCCGAGGCGCCGCCGATTTTTGCCTGGCAATCCAGCACCGGGGCGGCGCGGGTGGCGGAACGTGTGAACGCCCCCGCCACGGCGCTGCCCGGCGCCAGTTTCGCCAACATCACATCGGTGCGCCCTTGATAGCGCACGCCTGCGGCGATGGTGGCGAAGGTCACGCCGTCGATAACCGGCAGTTCGGGAAAACGGGCCGGGGCGAGCGGCGAGACAGCCAGGGATTTAGCCATGAGTTAGTTCAGCCATTCGATGTTGTTGAGAACGGAAGGGTCGACGCCTTCGGCCGCGCTGCGGTCAACCTCGGCGGAGTCGGTCAGGCTTTCGATGGCCTCTTGCACGTTGGTCTGGCGGATTTGGGTTTCCAGCTCTTCACGCACGTCTTCCAGTGCGGGGGCTTCGGCGGTGCGCGTCTCGTTCAGCTTGATGACATGCCAGCCGAACTGGGTTTCCACCGGTTCCGACACGCTGCCGGCTTCCATGCCAGCGACGGCCTCTTCAAAGGCAGGAACCATCATGCCGGGGCCGAACCACCCCAAGGAGCCGCCACCGGGGCCGGAGGGGCCGGTCGATTTCTCTTTGGCGAGTTCGGCGAAATCCGCGCCGCCGTCGAGTTCTGCCTTGATCGCGTCGGCTTCTTCCTTGGTTTCGACAAGGATATGCGAAGCGTTGAACTCGGGTTCAGGCTCTGCATCGCTGTATTGCGCGTCATAAGCCGCTTGCAGTTCTTCGTCGCTGACATCTTCGGCCATGACGCCTTCGATCGCCTCACCCGCGGTGAGCGAGCGGGTCTCATTCTCGAGCGACAGGGTCACGCGCGGCGGCAATTCGCCGGTAAAGCTGTCGGCGAGGGCCGTCTGTTGCACAAGCTGGTCCAGAAGACCTTTGAACAGCACATCTTCGGGCAGTTGTTGGTACTGCTGGGGCAGGCTCGCGCGTGCGACAATCATATGCCCAAGCGTGATTTCGGTGTCGTTGACGGTGGCAACAACCGTGTCGAGACCCGGTTCGTCCTGGGCGGCCACAGGCAGCGCCACAGCGGCGGCAAGCGCCAAAGACGACAGAAATGTGAGGGGTTTTTGCATGGTTGGGTCCAATCGCTTCCTTCGTAGCAGGGCTGCTACATTGACAGTGTATGGCACGCCCCTTACATCGCCTTATGGCGCTGAGAGGCGCGGGCTCATCCACTATCTATGGGCTGCCATGGCGCTCGGCAACCAGATCGGCGCAAGACATCATAACTTCGGCGGGAGATTACATGCTGGGTATCGGAACAATCGCCAAAAAGGTCTTTGGCACGCCAAACGACCGGAAGATCAAGGCGACCCGGCCGCTTGTGGCTCGGATCAACGCGCTGGAGCCTGAGTTCGAAAAGCTGAGCGACGAAGAGATCAAGACGCGCACCGAGGAGTTGGCCAAACGGGCCGATGCGGGCGAAAGTCTTGACGATCTGCTGCCCGAAGCCTTTGCCAACTGCCGCGAAGCGGCCCGCCGCACCCTTGGCCTGCGTGCTTTCGACACCCAGCTTTTAGGCGGGATTTTCCTGCATCAGGGCAATATCGCCGAGCAAAAGACCGGTGAGGGCAAAACCCTGACCGCGACCTTCGCGGCCTACCTCAACGGGCTTACGCATAAAGGCGTGCATGTGGTGACGGTGAACGAATACCTTGCCAAACGTGACGCCGAATGGATGGGCAAGGTCTTTGGCGCGCTCGGTCTGACCACCGGCGTCGCCTATTCCGGCATGCCCGAAGACCAGAAGCGCGCGGCCTATGCCTGCGACATCACCTATGCCACCAACAACGAACTCGGCTTCGACTACCTGCGCGACAATATGAAGTCGAACCTGTCGGACATGCTGCAACGCGGCCATAACTTTGCCATCGTGGACGAGGTCGACAGTATCCTGATCGACGAAGCGCGGACGCCGCTGATCATCTCCGGCCCCTCGCAGGACCGCTCCGAGATGTACCAGATCATCGACGCGCTGATCCCGTCGCTCACCGAAGAGCATTTCGAGCTGGACGAGAAGACCCGCAACGTCACCTTCACCGACGAGGGCAATGAGTTCCTCGAAGAGCAGTTGCGCGCGCGGGAATTGATCGAAGAGGGGATGACCCTTTACGACCCCGAAAGCACGACAATCGTGCACCACGTCAACCAAGGTTTGCGCGCGCATAAGCTGTTCCAGCGCGACAAGGACTACATCGTGCGTGATGGCGCGGTGACGTTGATCGACGAATTTACGGGCCGCATGATGCCGGGCCGCCGCCTGTCGGACGGTCTGCACCAAGCGATTGAGGCCAAAGAAGGCGTCGACATCCAGCCCGAGAACGTGACCCTCGCAAGCGTCACTTTCCAGAACTACTTCCGCCTATACGACAAACTGGGCGGCATGACCGGCACGGCCCTGACCGAAGCCGAAGAATTCGCCGAGATCTATGGCCTCGGTGTGGTCGAAGTGCCGACCAACGTGCCAATCGCCCGTGTGGACGAAGACGACGCCGTCTATCGCACCGCGCGTGAGAAATACGAGGCGATGATCGAGCGGGTCAAAGAGGCCCACGCCAAGGGGCAGCCCTGCCTTGTCGGCACCACTTCGATCGAAAAGTCCGAACAGCTCAGCGCCATGCTGACCGCCGCCGGGATCGAGCACAATGTGCTCAACGCCCGCCAGCACGAGCAAGAGGCGCAGATCATTGCCGAAGCGGGCAAGTTGGGCGCGGTGACCATCGCCACCAACATGGCGGGCCGCGGCACCGATATTCAGTTGGGCGGCAACGTCGAATTGAAAGTGCTCGACGCGCTGGATGCCGATCCTGAGGCCGACCCGGCCAACATCCGCGCCCAGATCGAAGCGCAGCACGCCGAAGAGAAGCAGAAGGTGCTGGAGGCTGGTGGTCTCTACGTTCTGGCTTCTGAGCGTCACGAGAGCCGCCGCATCGACAACCAGTTGCGGGGCCGTTCGGGCCGTCAGGGTGATCCGGGCCGCACCTCTTTCTTCCTGTCGCTCGAAGATGACCTTATGCGCATCTTCGGTTCGGAACGGCTTGAGAAAGTGCTGACGACGCTGGGCCTGAAAGATGGCGAAGCCATCGTGCACCCATGGGTCAACAAATCGCTGGAGCGCGCGCAGGCCAAGGTCGAAGGCCGCAACTTCGACATCCGCAAGCAACTGCTGAAGTTCGATGACGTGATGAACGAGCAGCGCAAGGTGATCTTTGGCCAGCGCCGCGAGATCATGGAGGCGGACAACCTCAATGAGATCGTCACCGACATGCGCGAGCAGGTGATCGACGATCTGATCGACACCTATATGCCGCCCAAGACTTATGCCGATCAGTGGGACACCCAAGGTTTCTATGCCGCAGTGATCGAACAGTTGAACGTCGACGTGCCGATCATCGCATGGTGCGAAGAGGACGGCGTGGATGATGAGGTGATCCGCGAACGTCTGATGAAAGCCACGGATGAGCTAATGGCCAAGAAGGCCGAGGCCTTTGGCGAAGAGAACATGCGCAACATCGAGAAACAGTTGTTGTTGCAGGCCATCGACACCAAATGGCGCGACCACCTGCTGACGCTCGAACATCTGCGTTCGGTCGTAGGCTTCCGCAGCTACGCGCAGCGCGATCCGCTGAACGAGTATAAGAACGAAGCCTTCCAATTGTTCGAGACGATGCTCGACAGTCTGCGGCAGGACGTGACCCAAAAGCTGGGCCAGATCCAACCGATGAGCGAAGAGCAGCGCCGCGAGATGATGCAGGAAATGGCCGCCCGTCAGGCCGCGATGCAGGCTGCGGCGAGCGAAGCGGCAGATGAGGCCTCTGAACAGGCCGAGGCCGCAGCCCCCGGTTTTGACGAGAACGATCCGTCCACATGGGGCAACCCGGGCCGGAACGATCCCTGCCCCTGCGGCTCTGGCAAGAAGTTCAAACACTGCCACGGTCAGATCACTTGAGCGGCGTCACCTTTTCGCCCATAACTTGGCGTTTCAGGGCCATACCCCGGCCCTGATCCGCGCCCATAAAGTCTCTAACGAATCCGTTGGAGGAGACTTGTCATGTGGCGCACGAAAGAAATTCTGACAGCTGTCGGCACTCTGGCCTGTGCGGTGGGCATTGGCTATGTCATGCAAAGCTCCGACACCGCGCAGCAGCGCTATGGCGCGGCTGAGGCGCAGCGCCCGGTGGCCGACAATGGCGCGTTACTTGAGGTTGAAGGCATCACCCTGACCTCTGCCGCGCTCGACAGTCCCATCGCGCTGCCAACACTGGATGACCGCGTGATCAAGGCCGCAGCGCCCCAAAGCCTGCCGCCCGCCCCGGAAAGCCACGGCGCCGCGATCCCCGCGACCTGCGATATCATTGCCGAAGCGGATGCCGTCGCCGCCGCGATGGTGAAACTCACCCTCGATGCCGCCTGCCTGCCAAATGAGCGGCTGACCGTGCACCATAATGGGATGATCTTTACCGAAGTGACCGATGACCAAGGGCAGTTGTCCGTCACCGTCCCGGCCTTGGCGGAAGAGGCTGTTTTCATCCTCGCCTTCGGCAACGGTGATGGCGCGGTGGCGCAGACTTCGGTCCCTGAACTCTCTGATTTCAACCGCGTCGTGCTGCAATGGAAAGGCACGGCAGGGTTTGAGCTTCACGCCCGCGAGTTCGGCGCGGATTACGGTGAGGCGGGCCACGTCTGGTCCGGTGCGCCGCGCGATATGACCGCCGCGGTGCTGGGCGAAGGGGGCTACATGACCCGCAATGGCGACATTGAGGCTTCTGAGCCGCTGATGGCCGAAGTCTATAGTTTCCCGGTCGCCAAAGCGGGGCAGGAGGGCGATGTCGCGCTCAGCGTGGAGGCCGAGGTGAGCGAGGCGAACTGCGGACTTGAGATCGAAGCACAGGCGCTGGAACTGCGCGGCGATGATCCGGTGAAAACCCAGAACCTGACCCTCGCCGTGCCGGACTGTGACGCGGTCGGCAACTTTCTGGTGTTGAATAATTTGCTCCAAGACCTGAAAGTCGCGCAGAACTGACGCAACCGGGTAGGTCTAGATGAACGGGTTGAAACGTGCGGCGATCAGCGCCGCACTTTTGCTTTTTACGACGGGCGCATCCGCAGCGCAGGACATCGCACTGACCTCGCGCGATGGCAGTGTCGAACTCAGCGGCACCCTGCTGGGGTTCGACGGCGAATTCTACCGCGTCGAGACGGACTATGGCGAGTTGACCGTCGACAGCAGCGGCGTCTCTTGCGCCGGTCCGGGCTGCCCCAACCTTGCGGATTTCGTGGCCGAGGTGCGCTTCTCGGGCTCCGCCACCATGGGGGCGGTGCTGATGCCCGCGCTGATCGAAGCATTCGCCGCGCGCCAAGGCTATACCGTTAGCCGTGAAGAGGGGGACAGCGGGCACTTCGCGCTGCTGCTCTCGCGTGAGGATGACGGCAAGCTTGCCGCGCGGTTCGATTTCCGGGCAAGCAATACCAACGAAGGCTTTGCCGATCTGCTGGCGGATGAGGCTGATGTCGTCATGGCCCTGCGCGAGGTGCGCCGCGAAGAGCGGATCAATGCCCGTGAGGCGGGCTTGGGTGATCTGACCGGTGCCAATCGCAGCCGGGTTCTGGCGCTTGATGCGGTGGTGCCCGTGGTCGCCCCGTCCAACCCGGTGAGACAAATCTCGCCGCTGACCTTGGCGCGGGTGTTCTCGGGCGAGATCAAGAATTGGCAGCGCCTCGGCGGGCCGGACGCACCGATTGAGTTGCATTTGCCCACCGCCGACAGCGGGTTGAGCCAAGCCATCGTGGATCAGGTGCTCACCCCCGCCGGGCTGGAACTGAGCGCCGATGTCACCCGCCACGCCATGCCCGATGCGCTGGCCGAAGCGGTCGCGCGGGATGTTTTTGCCCTTGGCATCACCAGCTATGCCGAACAGGGTGAGACCGAGGTGCTGACCCTTGGCGGCAACTGCGGTTTTGCGCTGGATGCCGCACGGCGCATGATCAAAACCGAAGACTACCCGCTGACCGCGCCGATGTTCCTCTATTTCCCCGCCCGGCGCTTGCCGCTGATTACGCGGGAGTTTCTGGCCTTCACCCGTGGCCCTTCGGCCCAGATCGTGATCCGCCGGGCCGGTTTTGTGGATCAAACGCCCGAGGAAATCCCGGTTGAGGAACAGGGCAACCGCTTTGCCAACGCGATCATCACGGCGGGCGCGGAAACGCCGCTGGAAGAGTTGCAGCGCATGACAGCGACACTCGTGCCGATGGCGCGGCTCACCACCTCTTTCCGCTTCGAGGCCGGGTCGATCCGGCTTGATGCGCAGTCGCGATCCAACGTGCAGCAATTGGCGCGCGCCTTGGAGCAGGGGCAGTATGATGCGCGGCGGCTGATGTTCGTGGGCTTCAGCGATGGCGAGGGGGCCGCGCGGGCCAACCGCGAAATCGCCCTGCGCCGGGCCGAAGCGGTGCAGCGCGCGGTCAGCGCGGCTGCGGTCACGGCCAATCTGTCGCGCATCGATTTGCGGGTCGATGCCTTTGGCGAGGCGATGCCGATTGCCTGTGACGACAGCGAATGGGGCCGCCAGGCCAACCGGCGAGTCGAGGTTTGGGTCCGCTAGGCACACCCCGCTATAAATGCCCCTCACTGCGAAAGCTGAGCTCGCGCGATTTTCCGATGATCAGGTGATCATGCAGGGTTAGCCCCAAGGCGTCACAGGCGGCGGCGACCTGCCGGGTCATGTCAATGTCTGCGCGTGACGGGCTGGGATCGCCCGAGGGGTGATTGTGCACGAGGATGATCGCGCTGGCGTTCAACTCTAGCGCACGTTTGGCAACCTCGCGCGGGTAGACCGGCACATGGTCCACCGTGCCCTTCGCCTGTTCCTCATCGGCGATGAGGATGTTTTTCCGGTCGAGGTAGAGGACGCGAAACTGCTCCATCTCCAGATGGGCCATGGTGGTGTGGCAATAGTCCAGCAGCGCATCCCATGAGGAAACGACATGCCGTTGCAGCACCTTCGCCCGGGCCAGCCGCTGCGCTGCGGCCTCAATGATCTTAAGCTCCACAATCACCGCCTCTCCGACGCCTTTGACATCGCGCAGCCGGGCGGCGGGGGCGGTGATGACGCGGTTGAAATCGCCGAACCGGTCGAGCAGTTCGCGCGCCAGCGGTTTTACGTCCCGGCGCGGGATGGCGCGGAAGAGGACAAGCTCCAACATCTCGTAATCCGGCATGGCCGCCGCGCCCCCGTCAATGAAACGGCTGCGCAGGCGCTGGCGGTGATCCGCGATATAGGAGGGTTGCTTGCCCGTATTGGACGGCGGGCTGTGCGCTTCGTCCAGCAGATAGGGGAGGGGCTGATCAGCCAAGGTTCTCGGGGCACGGCTCATGCCCGGAGTGTCGCGCCAAAGTGGTTATTATTCGGTTAACGGACGGTTAAAACTTCGTTCACCACGCTGCCTAAAAAGGGGAGCCGCATCCACGGCTCCCCCCAATGGTTAACCCTTCATCGAATCCCAGAAGGATTTGACGGAAGAGAAGAAGTTGCTGCTCTCGGGGTTGTTGTTCTGGGCCTCGCCCTCGAACTCCCGCAGCAGTTCTTTCTGCCGGTTGGTCAGGTTCACCGGGGTCTCGACCGCCAGTTCGATGATCATGTCACCCACGCCACCGCCACGCAACGGCGGCATGCCTTTGCCGCGCAGACGCATCTGGCGGCCCGATTGGCTGCCCGCGGGGATCTGCACGCGGCCACGGCCCCCGTCGATGGTGGGCACTTCGATATTGCCACCCAGAGCGGCAGTGCTCATCGACACCGGAACACGGCAGAAGAGGTTCGGTCCGTCGCGTTCGAACAATTCGTGATCGGCCACCTCGATAAAGATGTAGAGATCACCCGACGGCCCGCCGCGCATGCCCGCTTCGCCTTCGCCAGCGAGACGGATGCGGGTGCCGGTTTCGACGCCCGCGGGGATGTTGACCGAGAGCGTGCGCTCTTTCTCAACCCGGCCCGCGCCGCGGCATTTCTTGCAAGGGTTCTTAACGATCTGCCCCATTCCGGAACAGGTCGGGCAGGTCCGCTCGACGGTAAAGAAACCTTGCTGCGCGCGCACCTTGCCCATGCCCGAACAGGTGGGGCAGGTCGAAGGTTCCGCGCCGCCTTCGGCACCGCTGCCGTCACAGGCGTCACATTGGACGGAGGCCGGGACGGTGATCGACTTTTGCATGCCCGAAAAGGCATCTTCGAGCGAGATGCGCAGGTTGTAGCGCAAATCGGCCCCGCGTGCGGCACGGCGTCCGCCGCCACCGCCACGTTGGCCCATGAAGTCGCCGAAGAGGTCGTCGAAGACGTCGGAAAAGGCCGAAGAGAAATCGCCCTGACCGCCGCCCATGCCGCCGCCGGGACGCCCGCCGCCCATGCCACCTTCAAAGGCGGCGTGGCCATAGCGATCATAGGCGGCTTTCTTGTCACCGTCTTTGAGCACGTCATAAGCCTCGCCCACTTCCTTGAACTGGGCTTCGGCTTGGGGGTTGTCTTTGTTGCGGTCGGGGTGGAGGTCCTTCACCTTGCGGCGATAGGCTTTCTTGATCTCGTCGGCAGAGGCCCCTTTGGCAACGCCAAGCACCTCGTAGTAGTCACGTTTTGCCATGGGTTATCATGCTCCTGCGCTGGAACGTGATAGGCCGGCCCGTCTGACGGACCGGCCCTTTCACAGGTTCCGTTTCACACGCTTACGCGCGCTTGTCGTCGTCCAGATCTTCGAACTCGGCATCCAGGATGTCGTCATCGCCACCTTGGGCTTGCTGAGCATCCGAAGGCTGCGCCGTGTCCTCGCTGCCGCCCTCTTCCTGAGCGGCCTTATAGATGGCTTCGCCCAGTTTCATGGCGGATTCGGTGACGTTCTGGATGCCGTTCTTGATCTTGTCGGCGTTGTCTGTTTCCAGCTCGTCTTTCAGCGCGGCAATGGCCAGTTCGATCGCTTCGACGGTGGTCGGGTCGACTTTATCGGAATGCTCTTCCAGCGACTTCTCGGTCGAGTGGATCAGCGATTCCGCCTGGTTCTTCGCTTCGATCAGCTCGCGACGGGACTTGTCCGCCTCGGCATTCTCTTCCGCGTCCTTGACCATCTGTTCGATGTCCGCATCCGACAGACCGCCCGAAGCTTGGATCGTGATCTTCTGCTCCTTACCGGTGCCTTTGTCGAGCGCGCCGACCGACACGATGCCGTTGGCGTCAATGTCGAAGGTCACTTCGATCTGCGGCATGCCGCGGGGCGCAGGCGGGATGTTCTCAAGGTTGAAGGCACCGAGCATCTTGTTGTCGGCAGCCATCTCACGCTCACCTTGGAAGACCCGGATGGTCACGGCGTTCTGGTTGTCTTCGGCGGTCGAGAAGACCTGAGACTTCTTCGTCGGGATCGTGGTGTTGCGGTCGATCAGACGGGTGAAGACACCACCGAGCGTCTCGATACCGAGGGACAGCGGAGTCACGTCGAGCAGGACCACGTCCTTCACGTCGCCTTGCAGAACACCGGCCTGAATGGCGGCACCAAGGGCCACGACTTCGTCCGGATTCACACCCTTGTGCGGCTCCTTGCCGAAGAATTTGGAGACCTCTTCGGCCACCTTCGGCATACGGGTCATACCACCCACGAGCACGACTTCGTCGATGTCGGACGCGGACAGGCCGGCATCCTTCAGCGCGGCGGCGCAGGGCTTCATCGAAGCTTTGATCAGGTCACCAACAAGGCTTTCCAGCTTGGCGCGGGTCAGCTTCATGACCATGTGCAGCGGCGAGCCATCCTTGCCCATCGAAATGAAGGGCTGGTTGATCTCGGTCTGGCTGGAAGAGGACAGTTCGATTTTCGCCTTCTCAGCAGCTTCCTTCAGACGCTGCAACGCCATCTTGTCTTGCGTCAGGTCAACGCCGTTGGCCTTTTTGAACTCTTCCGCAAGGTAGTTCACGATGCGCATGTCAAAGTCTTCACCGCCAAGGAAGGTGTCGCCGTTGGTGGATTTCACTTCGAACAGGCCGTCGTCGATCTCAAGAATGGTCACGTCGAATGTACCGCCGCCAAGGTCATAGACCGCGATGGTTTGCGTGTTCTCTTTGTCGAGGCCGTAGGCCAGCGCGGCGGCTGTCGGCTCGTTGATGATGCGCAGCACTTCGAGACCGGCGATCTTGCCGGCGTCTTTGGTGGCCTGACGTTGGGCGTCGTTAAAGTAGGCAGGCACGGTGATAACCGCCTGAGAGACTTCCTCACCCAGATAGCTTTCTGCGGTTTCTTTCATCTTGCCGAGGATGAAGGCCGAGATTTGGCTTGGGGAGTATTTCTCACCCTTGGCTTCGACCCATGCGTCGCCGTTGCCGCCGTCGATGACGTTGAACGGCATGTTTTTCTTGTCTTTGGCCAGATCCGCATCGTCGTTGCGGCGGCCGATCAGGCGCTTGACGCCAAAGACTGTGTTTTCGGGGTTGGTGACCGCCTGGCGTTTCGCCGGCTGGCCGACAAGGCGTTCATCGTCGGTGAAGGCGACGATCGACGGCGTGGTGCGCGCGCCTTCGGCGTTTTCGATCACACGCGGCTGGCTGCCATCCATGATGGCGATACAGCTGTTGGTGGTGCCAAGGTCAATACCGATTACTTTGGACATGTTTCGATCCCTCTTTGAATCTAAGGCGATGACACGAGGCGCGGACCCGTTTTGGCATCCTGCCCCGATCTGTTGACATCGAAGACCACGTGCCTTCGACGGTTCGGAGCGTATATAGGGAGGGTATTTGCACCCTGCAACCATTGGCTGGTCTGGATGGTCGCGATTCCGTGATGTTTTTGTTAAACGAGTGAGGAAGAACGAAAAATGACTGCTTTGCGCCTCCGGGGCTTTGATATTCACAAGGAATTTCTAGGAAGAGCGGCCCAGCAAGAGGTGCTGGAGGCGGTGCGCGGCGTGGTGCGTCAGGCGCCGTTCTTTCGCCCCGAAGTGCCGCGCGGCGGGCGCATGTCGGTCCGGATGAGCGCGGCAGGGCGCTATGGCTGGTTTTCGGATCGGCGTGGGTATCGTTACGTCACCGAACACCCCGACGGTGAGCCTTGGCCCGAGATCCCGGTGCCGATTATGGCGATTTGGGATCAGTTGACCGGGTTGGAGCGCCGCCCGGAATGCTGCCTGATCAACTACTACGATGCCGATGCGCGTATGGGGCTGCATCAGGACCGGGACGAGGCGGATTTTCAGTGGCCTGTGGTCTCGGTCTCTCTGGGGGATGATGGGTTGTTTCGGATCGGCAACCTAACCCGAGGCGGCAAGACGGAATCGATCTGGCTGCAGTCGGGCGATGTGGTGGTGATGGGCGGAGATGCGCGGCTGACCTATCACGGCGTGGACCGGATCAAACCCGGCACCTCGACATTGCTGCCCAAAGGCGGGCGGATCAACTTGACGCTGCGCGTGGTGGAGTAGCGTTTTCTTTGAAAGAGAACGGTGACGGACTTTTTTAAAAAGTCCGTCGCTTCAGTGGCTAAGCGAACAACACCCTGTCTGATGTTGCCAGCCATCATTTCCCTGCAAAAGGAAGTTGACAGCCAGCCCATAGGCGCGGTCCGACATGCCATCGCTACAGGCCCGCGCCGTGAGCGTAGCGATGGCCGCGCCCTGCGGCCCCTCGGCGATCATGTGAAAACTGTCGCGCCGCCCCTGCGCCGGGCCAGACTGCGTGATGCGGTAATCGCGTGCGCCGCCCGCCATGGCATCGTAGCTCAACGCCTCGCCAGTCACCTCAAAAGACCAAAACGGCTCTGTCCCGTCGCAATGGGCCACGGGTGGCATCGCTCCGGCCCACTGGCCCGCTTGCCGGATGAGGAAACGCAGAGAGACCCAGCCGCTCCCTTCGCCCGTGTTGACCAAGCCCCAGCCGTGATGGTCATCGGGGCGGATCACTTCGATGTTCTGGGTGTCAGGCGCGAAACTACCGATGATCGGGGCGCTGGCACTCGGGGCTTCGCGAATGTTCAATACGTCATCCGCCGCGACACCGCTGACGTCATGCAGGGCGGGCCATGCATCCTGCGTCGCCCAGACAGGCAATGCCCAAAGGCAGAGGAAGAGCGCCAGAAGTCTCATCGCCGGGCGTTCCAACTGATCGACGCATGGCGGCGGGTATAGAATTCGCCCATCAGCCCGATCATCAAAAGCACCAGACCCACCCAAAGCGGATATTCCCAACTGGTGTAGCGCGGGTTGTAATTGATGAAGGCAAAGCCGCGCGCTTGGTCGATGCTGTGAAACAACGGGTTCCAGTCAAACATCGCCAGCATATAGCCGGGCAGGGAGTTGGCGAGGAACATCTTCCCCGAGGCGATCATATTGGCGCGCTGATAGACGGTTGAGAAAATCGTCACGAAGGACGGAAACCACGGTTTGATCGCCAGCATCACCAACCCGAGCGCGCAGCCGGTAAACCACGCGGTCAGCATCATCCCGAAAGCGGCAAAAGGCTGATCTATGGTGATCGGGGTGATTGCCACATGATAGATGAACAGGATCACGGAGAGCGACAGCACTTGGATATAGAGCGAGCCCACCGCCGCTGATGCGATGGCGATGATCGTGTTCATCGGGGCGTGCTGCATCATCGGGCTTGCCGGTCCCTCAGACCCCGCGACCGCGCCCAAAGCTTTCACATGGGTGAGGTAGAGGAAAATCCCCGACATCAGATAGATGAGGAAGTCACCCCGCACGGCGGAGCCGCGCATCCCGAGGATTGAAAACATCACATAGAAGGCCAGTACGAACATCACCGTTTGCAGCATGTTCATCGCGATGGCGATAAAGGCATTGTTGTGCTGTTTGCGCACGTTGCGCACCACGGAATGGTAGACCAGTTCCGCGATGGCGAGGGCAGAACCGATGCCGGATTTCGGCTTTCTGGAAGACTGGAACATGCGCGCGTCCTTGACGAAGCCCTAGCGTGGCACGGAATTCTTGCTGTTCCGTTAGCTCCGCAGCATAAGGGAAACAGTGAATTGAAGCAACGACAGCCCGCAGGGCCGGAGGCAAAATGGATTACGAGAAACTGGTCGCGGAAATGCGGCGGCTGGCATTGGAAGCCGGGGACAAGATCATGGAGATCTACGGTCAGGACGATTTCGAGGTGAAATCGAAATCCGACGACAGCCCCGTCACCGCCGCCGACGAAGCCGCCGATGCGATCATTTCCGAAGGGCTCCGCGCCGCTTTCCCCGATGTGATGTTGGTGACCGAAGAGCAGGCCGCGACCCATTCCGCCAAGGGCGATACCTTTCTCATCGTCGATCCGCTGGATGGCACCAAAGAGTTCGTCCACCGCCGCGGGGATTTCACGGTGAACATCGCGCTGGTCGAAGGCGGCGTGCCGACGCGCGGCGTGGTCTATGCCCCCGCCAAAGCCCGGATGTTCTTTACCCAAGCCGACGGCCAGTCGGTCGAAGAGTCCGGCGCATTCGACAAGGGGCAGGTGGGGGAGACCAAGGCGATTTCGGTCTCTAACCCCGACAATGCGGCCTTGATGGTCGTCGCCTCCAAATCTCACCGTGATCAGGCGACCGATGATTACATCGGTAAATACGCTGTGCGCGACATGACCTCGGCGGGGTCGTCGCTGAAATTCTGTCTCGTCGCGACGGGAGAGGCCGATCTCTACCCGCGTTTGGGCCGCACGATGGAGTGGGACACTGCCGCGGGCCATGCGGTGCTGAACGGGGCAGGCGGCGCGGTGGTGCGCTTTGACGATCTCACGCCCCTGACCTACGGCAAAGAAGATTTCGCCAACCCTTTCTTCATCGCCCATGCCCCGGGCGTTGAGTTGAAGGCGGGCTGATGTCAGCCCTGATCGTCATTCCCGCCCGCTATGCCTCAACCCGCTATCCCGGCAAGCCGCTGGTGGCCCTCACCGGGGCGTCGGGCCAGAAACAGACCCTGATCGAACGAAGTTGGCGGGCCGCCAGCGCGGTGTCGGGCGTCGACCGCGTGGTGGTGGCCACCGACGACGACCGCATTCGGGAGGCCGCCGAAGGCTTCGGTGCCGAGGTCGTGATGACCTCGGAAAGCTGCGCCAACGGCACCGAGCGCTGTGCCGAGGCCCATGCCGCATTGGGCGGGGGCTATGACATCGTGGTCAATCTACAAGGTGACGCCCCGCTGACGCCGCATTGGTTCGTCGAAGGGCTGGTGCAGGGGTTGACAGACAACCCCGAGGCCGAGATCGCCACCCCGGTTCTGCGCTGTGACGGGGCCACGTTGAACAGTCTTCTGGCCGACCGTAAGGCGGGCCGCGTGGGCGGCACCACAGCGGTTTTCGGCGCCGACAATCAGGCGCTCTACTTCTCGAAAGAGGTCGTTCCCTATACCGGAAAGCCCTACGCAGAGACGGATATGACCCCGGTCTTCCACCACGTCGGCGTCTATGCCTACCGCCCCGATGCACTGGCCCAATACCCAAGCTGGCCTGTCGGCCCCTTGGAGCAGTTGGAAGGGTTGGAGCAGTTGCGTTTTCTTGAAAATGGCCGCGCCGTGCTCTGTGCGGAGGTCGAGGCCAAGGGGCGCGAGTTTTGGGAATTGAACAACCCCGAAGACGTGCCAAAGCTCGAAGCCATGATGGCGAAAATGGGTCTGGAATGACCGCCACCCCCGTCAGTGCCACGCTTGAAAGCGGCGTGCCTGTCAGCATCGTGATCGTCAGCCGGAATCGGCCCGAAGCATTGCGGCGCTGCCTGACGGGGGTGGAACAGCTTCAATATACCCCTTTCGAGGTCATCATCGTGGCCGATCCCGCCGGGATTGCCGTGGCCCGCGCCATGCATTTCGCCGGGGCGTTGAAACTGGTCCCTTTCGACAGGCCGAATATCTCTGCCGCGCGCAACCTTGGGATTGCCGAGGTTGCGGGGGAGGTCGTGGCCTTTATCGACGATGATGCGGTGCCCGAGCCGCAATGGCTACGCCACCTGCTGGAGCCTGCGCAACTGCCCGAGGTCGCGGCGATGACCGGTTTCGTGCGAGGGCGAAACGGCATCTCTTTCCAATATCGCGCGCGTCGGTTGAGTGGTTTCGGAGAGCCGGAAACGCTCGATGTCGACCCTGAAACCCTCAGCATCCTGCACCCTCCGCCCGGGGGGGCAATCAAGACCGAAGGCACTAATATGGCCTTTCGGCGCGATGTCCTGGTGGAAATGGGCGGCTTTGACCCGGCCTTTCACTACTATCTTGATGAGACCGATCTGAATATGCGGCTGGCGCGGGCGGGCCATGCCACGGCAATCGTGCCACTGGCCGAGGTCCACCACGGTTTCGCCGCCAACGCCATGCGAAGCGCCAACCGCGTGCCGCGCGATCTTTTCGATATCGGGGCGAGCTGGGCCGTGTTTCATCGCAAACATCTGCCCGCGCAGGACCGTGCCGCTCATTGGGCGCATCTGCGCGCCCAAGAGCGCCGTCGTCTGCTGCGCCATCTGGTAAGCGGCGGGTTGGAGCCGCGTGATGTGCCAAGGCTGCTGCGCAGGTTGGACGAGGGGCACGCCGAAGGGGGGAAGCGCCCTATCGTCCGCGTTACCCTGCCGCAGACAGCCAGCAGCGCTTTCCGCCCCTTTCCCGCCCGCGCCCGGCGCAGCGTGGCCATGTGCACCCGGCCTATTAATCTGGCGCGAGACCGGGCAAAGGCTGCAAAACGGGCATTATCGGGTGAGATCGTGACCCTGATCAACCTTTCGCCGACGGCGCTTTATCACCGCGTTGCCTTTGATCCGGCCCACGCTATCTGGCTGCAAACAGGTGGAATATACGGAAAGTCCACACGGGATGACGCGGTTTTCCGCTTAACTCGGCGCTTCGACAGGCTGCAAAGGGAAGTTAAGCGAGTTGCCAGACAGCGCGGTTTCGGCGATGATCATCGCCGGTAGAAAGACGCAGGTAGATTGACCGTGGCGTTCTGTATATTTCGAATAAGTTGTAAGGATTAAAATGCGCAAGAAGGTTACAAAAGCGATTTTCCCCGTTGCAGGCATGGGGACACGCTTTCTGCCCGCCACCAAATCGGTGCCGAAAGAGATTATGACCCTCGTCGACCGGCCTTTGGTTCAATATGCAATCGATGAGGCGCGCGCCGCCGGGATCAAAGAGTTCATCTTCGTGACCTCGCGCGGCAAAGGCGCGCTGGAAGATTACTTCGATCACGCCCCGCAGCTTGAGCAGGAGTTGCGCAAAAAGGGCAAGACCGAGCTTCTGGAGACGCTGCAAAGCACCAATATGGACAGTGGCGCAATCGCCTATATTCGCCAGCACAAGGCGCTGGGCTTGGGCCATGCGGTCTGGTGCGCGCGCCGTTTGATCGGCAATGAGCCCTTTGCAGTGATGCTGCCGGATGACGTGATCGCGGCGGAAAAACCTTGTCTTCAACAGATGGTCGAGGCCTATGAGGAAACCGGCGGCAGCATGGTCGCCGCGATGGAGGTGGAACCTTCCCGCACGTCCTCTTACGGCATTCTCGATACCAGCGAAGAACGCGGTGATCGTGTGAAGGTCAATGGCATGGTTGAAAAGCCTGCCGTCGACGAAGCACCATCGAACCTCGCGGTGATCGGGCGCTATATTCTGGCGCCGACCGTTTTGAAGAACCTGAATAAGCTGAAATCCGGCTCGGGCGGTGAAATTCAATTGACCGATGCGATCGCGCAAGAGATCGAGCAAGACCGCGATGTCTATGGCTTCCGTTTCCGCGGGCAGCGTTTCGATTGCGGCTCTAAAGCGGGCTTTCTGCAAGCGACCGTGGCCTTCGGCCTTGCCCGTGAAGAATTGCGCGACGATCTTTCGGCCTATCTGCAAAGCATCTCGCAAGTCGACCGCGCGGCGCAGTAGGGGCGGGAAGCGGGCCTTTGCAAAAGCCTCAGTCTCCCCCCGCGCGGCTGTTGGACCTGACGCGCAGTTTGCGTCGGGTTGGGCGGGGCGCGACGGGGGTGGATCGGGTCGAACTGGCCTATCTCTCACATCTTTTGACAGAGGACGCGCCGCTTTTTGGAGTGGCGCGCACCGCTTTGGGCTATGCCCTGCTGGACCGCGATGGGATGCGGGGCTTTCAGGATCGGCTTGCGGGGCGCGTTCCTTGGGGGCGGGCGGATCTGCTTTCGTGTCTGCTGCGGGGGCGTACTGTGGCGCTCAGCCGGGCGGAAAGCGACTTGCGGCGTTTGGCGGTCGCGCGCTGCGTTCCGGCCCGGTTGCCCGCGATGCTTGCGCGGCATCTGCCGCCGGGTTTTGCCTATCTGAATGTCGGGCACAGCAATCTGACGGATCGGGTTTTGGGAGCCGTGAAACAGGCGCGGGGGCGAAGTGCCGTTCTGATCCATGACGTGATCCCATTGGAATATCCCGCCTACCAACGCCCCGGCACTGTCGCGCCGTTTCGGGCCAAGATCGACCGGGTGAGCGCGCAGGCCGATCTGGTGATTTACAACTCGCAAGACACGCGCCAGCGCAGCGAGGCGCAGATGCGCGGGCGGATTCCGCTTGCCGTCGTCGCGCATCTCGGCGTCGATCTGCCCGCGCCCGATGCTGGTGAGCTGCCTGCCGGGCTTCCGCCAGAGCGTCCCTATTTCGTCATTGTCGGCACGATCGAGCCGCGCAAGAACCACGGGTTTTTGCTGGACCTGTGGCAAAAGATGGGGCCTGATGCGCCGCTCTTGCTGATCTGCGGGGCGCGGGGGTGGAACAACAGCGCGGTTTTCGACCGGCTCGACCGGCTGCCAGAAAACGGCCCTGTGCAAGAGCTGGCGAACCTTAGCGACAAAGGATTGGCGGCCTTGGTGCAGGGGGCGGCGGGGATGCTTTTCCCCAGCCATGCAGAGGGGTTTGGCCTGCCCCCGGCAGAGGCGCTGAGCCTTGGAACGCGTGTTTTATGCAACGATTTACCGGTCTTGCATGAGGTCTTGGGTGACAAAGCCGTTTACGCGCCCCTGAGCGAACCCTATTCATGGATCAGAACAATCGAAGAATGGGCCGCATCTGTGCCAGACCCGCGCCCTGCGACGACTTTTATCGCGCCAACATGGGCCGAACACTTCAAGACCGTGTTAAAGTCGACGTGATAGCGCGGTAGAAGGGCGGTCAGACGCGATAGGTAAGGGGCGGTTTGGGCTTAATTCAGTCATATCGGTTGCGGCTGCAACGCAAGCGCTGGCGCATCCGCGCCTTCCGCAAGCGGCGCGAGTTGACCTCTGTGGCGAACCGGACGGCGCAGATCAAAGCCGACGATATTCTGCTGTTCTGCACGCAGCGCAACGAAGCGATCCGGCTGCCCTATTTCCTGAAATACTACCGCGAGATGGGCGTCGGGCATTTCTTCTTTGTCGATAATGACAGCGACGATGGTGCGCTCGACTATCTGGCCAAGCAACCCGATGTCTCGGTCTGGAGCGCCAAGGCCAGCTACAAGCGCGCGCGCTTCGGCGTAGACTGGTTAAACTGGCTGCAAATGAAATACGCCCATGGCCATTGGGCGTTGACGGTCGATCCCGATGAGTTTCTGGTCTACCCCTTTTGCGACACGCGTCCCCTGCGGGCGCTGACCGATTGGCTCGATGCGTCGTCGATCAAGAGCTTTTCGGCGATGCTGCTGGATATGTATCCCAAGGGGCGGCTTGACGAAGAACCTTACCACGCGGGTCAAAATCCAATCGATATTGCCGCATGGTTCGACAGTGGCAACTACACCATTTCGCGCAATCGGCGGTTTGGGAATCTCTGGATACAGGGCGGTCCACGGGCGCGGGTGTTTTTTCCCGACGCGCCTGCCAAGGCGCCCGCGCTGAACAAGGTGCCGCTGGTCAAATGGGATCGGCGCTATGCCTATGTCAGCTCGACCCATATGCTGCTGCCGCGCGGGCTTAATCAGGTCTATGACGAATGGGGCGGAGAGAAAGCCTCGGGCGTGCTGTTGCACGCCAAATTCCTCGACACCTTCGGGGCCAAGGCGGCGGAAGAGTTACAGCGTAGCGAGCATTACGCGGCTTCGGTGGAATACAAAGCCTATGCCGCACAGCTGAAGGACGACCCGCAGCTTTGGTGCAAATGGTCGGAACGCTATATCAATTGGCGACAGCTTGAGATTCTCGGCCTCATGTCCAAGGGGAACTGGGCATGAGCGTCGGGATCGTCATGTTGGTGCACAACGCTTTTGACCGGGCCGAGCAGGTTGCGCGGCATTGGGCGGCAGCGGGCTGTCCGGTGGTGATCCATATCGACAAGGCGGTGCCCCGGCGGGCGCATGATGCCTTCGTGGCGGCGCTGTCGGATCTCAAGGATGTCTGCTTTAGCCCGCGCAAACGTTGCGAATGGGGCACTTGGGGGATCGTTGCCGCCTCTCAGGGGGCGGCGGAGATGATGCTCTCGCGCTTTCCCAAGGTGCGCCATGTCTATCTGGCCTCCGGCTCTTGCTTGCCGCTGCGCCCGGTGCAGGAGTTGATCGACTATCTTGAGGACCGTCCCCAGACCGATTTCATCGAAAGCGCCACCACGGCAGATGTGCCTTGGACCGTGGGCGGGCTGGATGCAGAGCGGTTTACCCTGCGCTTCCCCTTCTCATGGCGGCGCAATCGCTATCTGTTCGACCGCGCGGTCGAGGTGCAGCGCCTGCTGCGGTTGAAACGCCGGATGCCGCGCGGGATCGTGCCGCATATGGGCTCGCAATGGTGGTGCCTGACCCGGCGCACCCTGTCGGCGATCTTGCAAGACCCCGACCGGCCCACCTACGACAAGTTCTTTCGCCATGTTTGGATCCCGGACGAAAGCTATTTCCAGACCCTTGCACGGCTCTATTCCAGCAAGATCGAAAGCCGGTCGCTGACCCTGTCTAAGTTCGATTTTCAGGGCAAACCGCATATCTTTTACGACGATCACCTCCAGCTTTTGCGCCGCTCGGATTGTTTCGTGGCACGCAAGATTTGGCCCCATGCGGACAGGCTCTATGATGCCTTCCTGACCGACCCTGCCGGTGCGATGAAAAAGACCGAGCCGAACCCCGGCAAGATCGACCGCATTTTTGCCAAGGCGGTGGAGCGGCGCACCCGGGGCCGCGCGGGGCTTTATATGCAAAGCCGTTTTCCAAACGAGGATTGGGAGAATGGCGTCACCGCCGCGCCCTATTCGATGTTTCAGGGCTTTACCGAGATTTTCGAGGATTTCGAACATTGGCTCAGCCGGGCCAGCGGGGCGCGCGTGCATGGGCATCT
This sequence comes from Sulfitobacter sp. 1A13353, assembly GCF_043557255.1. Classification (NCBI taxonomy): domain Bacteria; kingdom Pseudomonadati; phylum Pseudomonadota; class Alphaproteobacteria; order Rhodobacterales; family Roseobacteraceae; genus Sulfitobacter; species Sulfitobacter sp. 1A13353. The sequence goes on from NZ_JBIFFS010000001.1 coordinate 436,794, forward strand.
CTTTGCCCCCGACCGTGTGCATTTCGCGGGTGGGGAAACCACGCTGAACGGTGCCTTGTCGGACAACCCGGTGCTGCGCGATCACAATGCCAGTGCTTTCTTGACCAATCTGATTTGGAACACCCGGGGCGAGCGTCAGTGTTTTCAGTTCGGCCCGATGGACAATCAAGAGATCAACTGGCGTGTGGCCAAGGATCCGAATGCGCATATTTCGGTCATCACCGGCGCTTGGGCGGTGCCTCTGTTCCGCTCGAACCTCGATTTCGCCGATATCCGCCGTCTGGCCGCCAAGCTGCAAAAGACGGAAAGCACGCATTTGGATGTGTTGAATTCGCCCTATACCAAGGCGCGTGTGCGGGTCTGGACCATGGCCGATTTCATCGAAGCGCCGATGGAGCCTTTGCAAGATATCCTTGACGAAATTGGCCGCCCCCGTCTGCGCCGCCTGTCAGAGGCGCCGCGCATGGTTGACCTGAACGGCTTTGGCCAGTTCCTCCAGAATCTCAAGAACCAAGGCATGCACCCCTATCTGGTCGGCGATTTTTCGGTCGCCCAAGGGGGCAGCGCCGATGCCAAAACCTCCCCAAAACCCTATCTGGTGAAATAACCCATGCGCGACAAATTCGACAGTTTCGTGGTCTTTGCCGAGATGCGGACCGGGTCCAACTTCCTAGAGGCGAACCTGAACGCCTTTGCCGGGATCGCCTGTCATGGGGAGGCGTTTAATCCTTTCTTCATGGGGTATCCCAAAAGCGAGCCGATCCTTGGCGTTGATCAGGCCACGCGGGACGAAAACCCCAAAAAGCTGCTGGCGGCGATCCGGGGACAGCAGGATGCTTTGGGCGGCTTCCGCTATTTCCACGACCACGATCCGCGTGTTTTCGATGAGATCATCGAGGATCAGCGCTGCGCCAAGATCGTGCTCACGCGCAACCCGGTCGACAGCTATGTCAGTTGGAAGATCGCGCAGGCCACCGGGCAGTGGAAACTGACCGATATGAAGGCGCAGAAGGTGGCGCAGGCCGTCTTCGATGCCGATGAGTTCAGCGCCCATTTGGATGCCCTCCAGCAGTTCCAGATCACGCTGCTGAACCGTTTGCAAACTTCCGGCCAGACGGCATTTTATGTAGCTTACGAAGACCTGCAAAGCGTTGAGGTGATGAACGGGCTTGCACGCTATCTTGGCGTGGATGAGCAGTTGGAGGGGCTGGACAAGAACCTCAAGAAACAGAACCCCAGCCCGATCTCGGCCAAGGTCAGCAACTATGACGAGATGCTGGAGGCGCTGGCGCGGCTCGATCGTTTCGATCTGACCCGCACCCCCAATTTCGAGCCACGGCGCGGGCCGAACGTGCCCTCTTATGTGGCGGCGGCGACCAGCGGCTTGATCTATCTGCCGATTAAATCCGGCCCGCAGGATCAGGTGCTGGACTGGCTCGCCGCCCTCGATGGCGTCCCGCGTGAGGCGCTGCGCGATAAGATGTCGCAAAAAGAGCTGCGGCAGTGGAAACGCAAAATGCGCGGGCATCGCGGCTTTACCGTGCTGCGCCATCCCGCCCTGCGCGCGCATGATGCCTTTTGCCGCCATATCCTGACCACGGGGGAGGGCAGTTACCGCCAGCTGCGCAACACGCTGATGCGGCGCTACAAGGTGCCGCTGCCAAAGGATGGCCCCGACGACGAATATGACCGCGAGGCGCATCGCGCCGCTTTTGTCGCCTTCCTGAAGTTTCTCAAAGGCAATCTGGCCGGGCAAACCTCGATCCGGGTGGATGCTGCATGGTGTTCTCAGGCCCAAGCCATTGCGGGGTTCGGGGCGTTCTGCCTGCCCGACCGCATCCTCCGCGAAGAGGAGTTGGCCAGCGAACTCCCCGCTTTGGCTGCGGGCCAAGGCCATGCCACCGTCCCCGCCGTGCCCCAGATGGTGGAGCCCGGGCCCTTCACGCTCGGCGATATCTATGACGATGAGATTGAGGCGCTGACGGCAGAGGCCTATCAGAAGGATTATATGACCTTCGGCTTTTCCCGCTGGCGGTGAGGGGCGCAGGCTAGATTGACCTTGCCGGTTCTGACGTAAACTGGAACAACAGGGCATCTTGAGCATCCCGCCAAAGGTCGCGCCGTGAGTTTCCTTTCTGTCACCTCTGTTCCCCGGCTGCGGTGGAGTTCGCCCAAAGCCTTCACGCTCAGGCCGCCATTGGCCTCGATGGTGTTTCTGGTGCTGGGATTGGTGATGTTTGGCTTGGGCGAGGCGCTTTTGGTCACCGCGGGCGTCGGCGTCAGCCCTTGGACCGTCTTCGCCGAAGGGGTGACCCGCATCACGGGGTGGAGCCTCGGCTTTGCGACCTTCCTGATCAGCGCCGTGGTTCTTTTGCTCTGGATCCCGCTGATGCAGTCGCCCGGTATCGGCACCATTCTGAACGCGGTGATCGTGGCGCTGGTGCTGGAATATGCGCTGCCGATCTTGCCCCACTTCGACAGCTATCTGGCGAATGCCTTTCTGGCGCTGACCGGCGTCTTTGTGACCGGCTTTGGCGGTGCGATCTATCTTGTGGCAAACCTCGGCCCCGGGCCGCGGGACGGGTTGATGACGGGGCTGCAACGGGTCACTGGCAAACCCATCGCGCTGGTGCGTATGAGCATCGAGTTATCGGTCGTCGTGGTCGGCTGGGCCTTGGGCGGGACCTTGGGCCTCGGCACGCTGCTTTTCGCGGTGGGGATCGGTCCGGCCATGGCGATTGGGATGCAGATTTTGCAACTGCGCAGCGTGACCCGCTAAGCGGCGGCGCTGCAAAAGGCTGAAATCCGCTCCTTCAGCGCATTTTCCCAAACGACCCCACCGCATACTGCGGTATACCGTCGACCTTCGCCGCCTCTTCCGCTATCAGGGCAGCAAATGCAGCAATTTGGAGCAATCATGTCCGATATCATCTATACCAAAGTTGACGAAGCGCCGGAGCTGGCCTCTGCCTCGCTGTTGCCAATCATCAAAAAGTTCGCCGAAGCCGCCGGTGTGAGCGTCGGCACGAAAGACATCAGCCTCGCGGGCCGTATCCTTGCGACCTTCCCTGAGCATCTGAGCGAAGAACAGCGTCAGTCGGACGATCTGGCGGAATTGGGCCGTCTGGTGAAGACGCCCGAGGCCAATGTTATCAAACTGCCGAACATCTCTGCCTCCGTGCCGCAGCTTGTCGCCGCGATCAAAGAGCTTCAGACCCAAGGCTACGCGCTGCCCGACTACCCCGAAGAGCCGAGCACAGACGAAGAAAAAGCCGTGCGCGCCAAATATGACGGCATCAAAGGCTCCGCCGTGAACCCGGTTCTGCGCGAAGGCAACTCCGACCGCCGCGCGGCCAAGGCCGTGAAGAGTTTTGCCCAATCCAACCCGCACCGCATGGGGGACTGGGCCGCCGACAGCAAGACGCATGTCTCCTCCATGTCGGGCAATGATTTCTTCTCCAACGAAGTTTCGGCCACGCTCGACGCCGCGACTGGCGCCAAGATCGTGCTGGAAACCGCGGACGGGGAAAAGGTGCTGAAAGAGGGGCTTGAGTATCCCGCCGGCACCGTGGTCGACGCGACCTTCATGAGCGCGGCCGCGCTGAAGGACTTCCTCAACACCCAGATCGAGAAGACCAAAGAAGACGGCATTCTCTTCTCGCTGCACCTCAAGGCCACGATGATGAAGGTCTCCGACCCGATCCTCTTTGGTCACGCGGTCAAAGCCTACCTTGCGCCGGTATTTGAAAAGCATGGCGCAAAGCTGAAGGAACTGGGCGTGAACCCCAACTCCGGCCTTGGCGACCTGCTGGAGCGCGTGAAGGGCGAGAGCGAGATCATGGCCGACATTGACGCCTGTATGGAAGAGCGTCCGCCGATGTATATGGTCGATTCCGACAAGGGCATCACCAACCTGCATGTCTCTTCCGACGTGATCATCGACGCCTCCATGCCCGCGCTCATCCGCGCTGGCGGCAAGGGCTGGGGCCCCGACGGCGAGGAGCATGACGCCAACTGCGTGATCCCCGACAGCTCCTATGCGCCGATCTATGACGAGGCGATCAACTTCTTCAAAGAGAACGGCAAGCTCGACCCGGCGACCGCTGGCACCGTGCAGAACATCGGCCTGATGGCGCAGAAGGCCGAGGAATACGGCTCCCACCCGACCACGTTTGAGCTGGCCGAAGCGGGCACCGTCAAGATGATCCTCGATGACGGCACCGTGCTTCACCAGCATAAGGTCGACGCCGGTGACATCTGGCGCTCTTCCTCCGCGCGCAAGGCGCCGATCGAGGATTGGGTGAACCTTGCGATCTCGCGCCAGAAGGCCGAAGGCTGCCGCGCGATCTTCTGGCTGGACGCAAACCGCGCTCATGACGCCGAGCTGATCTCCTACGTCAAGCCCATCCTTGAGGCACAGGGCGTTGCCGACAAGTTCGAGATCATGGCCCCCCGCGAAGCCACCCGCGCCTCGCTGGAGACCATCACCAAGGGCGAGAACACCATCGCGATCACCGGCAACGTGCTGCGCGACTACCTGACCGACCTCTTCCCGATCTTGGAACTGGCGACCTCGGCCAAGATGCTGTCCATCGTGAAGCTGATGAACGGCGGCGGCTTGTTCGAGACCGGCGCGGGCGGCTCTGCCCCCAAACACGTTCAGCAGTTGATGGAGCAAAACCACCTGCGGTGGGACAGCCTCGGCGAATTCTGCGCCCTTGGCGAAAGCCTGAAGTTCCTCGCCGATGCCCGCGGCAACGACAAGGCGCGCGTGTTGGGCGATGCCGTGGAAACCGCGACGCAGGGCATCCTCGACCACGGTCGTTCCCCTTCGCGCAAGGTGGGTGAGCCCGACAACCGCGACAGCCACTATTGGTTCGCGCGCTACTGGGCCGAAGCCGTCGCCGCGCAGAGCGATGACGCGGAGCTCGCCGCAGAGTTCGCGCCCATCGCCAAGGAACTGGCTGCCAAAGAAGCCGACATTCTGTCCGAGCTTGCAGCGGTCCAAGGCACGGCTGTCGATCTGGGCGGCTACTACCACACCGACGCGGAGAAAACCGCCCGCGTGATGCGCCCCTCCGAGACGCTGAACGGTATCATCGGGTAACTCGCCTGATATAAAAAAATCCGCCGCGCCGCTGTTTAAGCGGCGCGGCGGATTATCGTTTTAAGACTTGGCAGCGGCGCTGGCGCTTTGCGCTCGCCTACAACCCCCTCAAAAATCCAAATTCTCCACGCTCAGCGCGTTCTGCTGGATGAACTCGCGGCGCGGCTCGACCACGTCGCCCATCAGCTTGGTGAAGAGATCGTCCGCCTCGGCCATATCCTCCACGCGGACCTGCAGCAGCGTGCGCGCGTCCGGATCGAGGGTGGTTTCCCACAGCTGGTCGGGGTTCATCTCGCCCAGACCTTTGTAGCGTTGCAGCGACAGGCCTTTCTCGCCCTCGGCAAGGATCGCGTTGAGCAGGTCCATGGGGCCATAGATCATCTGGCTGCGGTCCTTGCGGATCAGCTTGGCGGGTTGGTCGTAGACCTCTTGCAGATGCTGCGTGAAGCTGCCGGATTTCTTCGCCTCGCCTGAGCGCAGCATGCGGCCGTCGAGGGTGCGGACCTCCTCCACGCCGCGCAGGATGCGGGCGAGGCGGATGCCGTGGTCTTGGGTGATGCGCCCCTGCCAGCCGCGCTCGTATTCCAGCGCGATCAGGTTCAGACGGTCGGCGACCTTGTCGGCCACGCCCTGCAGGTCGCTGTCCACCGCGCCCTCGACAAAGGCGCCGGCGATGGCGGCCTGTTCGAGGATGTGGCGCGGGTAGTGGGTCGGGAAAGCCTCCAGCACGCGTTTTAGCTGGCGCGCCATGTCAACCACGCGGGTGAGGTCTTGGCCGGTGATTTCTTCGCCGTTGCCTTGGCGCAGCATGGCGCCGTCGACACCCTGCTGGATCAGGTAGTCCTCCATCGCGGCCTCATCCTTGAGGTAGACCTCGGACTTTCCGCGCGAGACTTTGTAGAGCGGCGGCTGCGCGATGTAGAGGTGGCCATTCTCGATAAGTTCGGGCATCTGGCGGTAGAAGAAGGTCAGCAAGAGTGTGCGGATATGCGCGCCGTCGACGTCGGCGTCGGTCATGATGACGATCTTGTGGTAGCGCAGCTTGTCGATGTTGAACTCGTCGCGCCCGATCCCGGTGCCGAGCGCCATGACGAGGTTGCCGATCTCTTGGCTGCCCAGCATCCGGTCGAAACGCGCGCGCTCCACGTTGAGGATCTTGCCCTTGAGCGGCAGGATCGCCTGCGTCTGCCGGTCGCGCCCGGTCTGGGCCGAGCCGCCCGCGCTGTCCCCCTCGACGAGGAAGACTTCGGTCTTGGCCGGGTCTTTCTCCGAGCAATCCTTGAGCTTGCCGGCGAGGAAGTTGACGTCCATCGCCGTCTTGCGCCGGGTCAACTCGCGCGCCTTGCGGGCCGCCTCGCGGGCCTGTGCGGCCTCCACGATTTTGCCGACGATCTGCTTGGCCTCGTTGGGGTTCTCCTCGAACCATTCGGCGAGACGCTCGTTCATCAGCCCTTCGACCGCCGGGCGCACCTCCGACGAGACCAGCTTGTCCTTGGTCTGTGATGAGAACTTCGGATCGGGCACTTTCACCGACAGCACGCAGGTCAGACCCTCGCGGGCGTCGTCGCCGGTAAAGCTGATCTTCTCCTTCTTGGCGATGCCGCTGGTCTGGGCATAGGCGTTAATCGTGCGCGTCAGCGCGCCGCGGAAGCCCGCCATATGGGTGCCGCCGTCGCGCTGCGGGATGTTGTTGGTGAAGGGCAGCACCGTCTCGTGGTAGCTGTCGTTCCACCACATGGCGACCTCGATGCCGATGTCGTCCCGCTCGCCGGTGATGAAAATCGGATCGTCCATGACCGCGTGTTTGTGCCGGTCGAGGTATTTGACGAATTCCTTCACGCCGCCTTCGTAGTAAAGCTCGGTCTGCAGCGGCTCGACGGGGCGTTCGTCTTTCAGGATGATGCGCACGCCGGAGTTCAGGAAGGCCAGTTCGCGCAGGCGCTTTTCCAGCGTCTCGAAGCTGTAGTCGATGTTCGAGAATGTCTCGGTCGAGGCCATGAAGCGCACTTCGGTGCCGGTGCGGTCGGTCTCGCCCACGACTTCGAGGTGTTTGGTGGTGAAGCCACCCTCAAAACGCGCGATATGTTCCTTGCCCTCGCGCCAGATGCGCAGTTCCAGCCAGTCCGACAGCGCGTTCACGACCGAGACGCCGACCCCGTGCAGACCGCCCGAGACCTTGTAGGAGTTGCTGTCGAACTTCCCGCCCGCGTGCAGCTGGGTCATGATGACCTCGGCCGCCGAGACGCCCTCTTCCTCATGGATGCCCACGGGGATGCCGCGGCCGTTGTCGCTGACCGATACGCTGGAATCCGCGTGGATCGTGACCGTCACCGCGTCGGCGTGACCGGCCAGCGCCTCGTCAATGCCGTTGTCCACGACCTCGTACACCATGTGGTGCAGGCCCGAGCCGTCATCGGTGTCCCCGATATACATGCCGGGGCGTTTGCGAACGGCCTCCAACCCTTTGAGAACCTTGATGGAATCGGCACCGTATTCCTGTGGTGTCAGATCAGTGTCGGACATGCGGAAAAAACCCTTATCGTTTGCCCGATTTATAGTGTTTTCGACCGGCATTGTCACGCGAATGACACAAGATTTTGTGTCAGGCGAAGGGGATGATCAGGCCCACGAAAACCAGCATCGCGCCGGAGATCAGATTGATCCGTCGCAGGGTGCGCCGAGCGGTCAGAAAGCCGCGCAGATGGCCCACTAGGAGTGCGATCACGAGGTTGCCGACGAGCGGCACGATGACCGAAGCGGCAAGGATCAGCCCGATGTCGGGGGCGGTGACCGCGCGCAGGTCGAAGAAGCCGGGCAGCACGCCCATGTAGAAGAGCAGCGCCTTGGGATTGCCGAGGATCGCCACCAGCCCCGCGATGAAACCGGGCCACATGCCGGGGCGGGTGAGGCGGCTATCGGTGTCGATCTTCGCGCCCGCCTGCCGGATCAGGCTCAACCCCATGGCGATGAACACCAGTGCAGCGGTCCAGCGCAGCACCTCCATAAGCGTGTCGAAGGCCGAGACGATCCAAGTAATCCCCAGCACCGCCACCAACGGCCAGAGCATGTCGCCGATCGCGACGCCAAGCGCCAGCGGCCACGCCGCCTGAAAACCGCCCGAGAGCGCCCGGGCCATCATCGCGAGCCAGACCGGGCCGGGGGTGAGGAAGAGGATCAGCAGCGCGCCGCAGTAAAGGAGCAGGTCGGTGGGCGAGAGCGTCATGGCTGACGCGCCACATTCGAGAGGCCGTCATCCTCGGTCACTTCCACATATTGCGCGCGGTCCCCGAGGCTGTCGAACAGCTCCGGCCCCGTGCCCGTCATCCAGGCCTGCGCGCCGAGTGCCGTGATCTCGTCGTAAAGCGCCGCGCGGCGCCCCGCGTCGAGATGCGCAGCCACCTCGTCCAGCAGCAGGATCGGCGGCGCGCCGAAATCGGCGGCGATGGCGCGGGCATTGGCGAGGATGAGCGAGACCAGCAGCGCCTTCTGCTCCCCGGTGGAGCAATCCCGCGCGGCGATGCCCTTGGCGGCATAGGTGCCCTCGAGGTCCGCGCGGTGCGGGCCGATCAGCGTGCGGCCGGCGGCGACATCGCGCATCCGGTTGTCCGACAGCGCCAGGCGCAGCCCCTCGGCACTGTCGGGCATGTCGTTTTGCAGCATCAGCGTGGCGATGGGGAAGGCGGTCTGCGCCTCCTCCTGCGCGCTCGCGAGGGCCGTGAGGGCCTGTTGCCGGTTGGCATGGATCTGCGCCCCGGTCTCGGCCATGCGATCTTCGAGGGCGGCGTACCACGCAGGCTCGCGCACCATGTCTTTGAGCAGGCGGTTGCGCTCGCGCATGGCCTTTTCATAGCTCAGCGACAGTTCAGCGTGATCGGGCAGCATCGACAGGGTCACCCGGTCAAGAAACCGCCGCCGCCCCTCGGCGCCTTCGATCCAAAGCCGGTCCATCGCGGGGATGAGCCAGAGCACGCGGGCAATGCGGCCAAGCGCTGTCTGGGCCGCGGCCTTGCCGTCGATCTTAGTCTGCCGGGCGGCGCCGCCTTCGGACCAGAACTCGACCTCGTGCAGCACGCTTGGCCCGTGCAAGACCCCCGTGATCTTCCAGCCCAAAGCCTCGGGACGGCGGGTCATGTCGAGCGCGCTGCTGCGCCGCAGCCCGCGTCCGGGCGACAGGAGCGAGATCGCCTCGATCACATTGGTCTTGCCCGCGCCGTTGGGGCCGTAGAGCGCCACGGGACGCGCGTCGACGTCGATCACCGCGCGTTTGTGCGAGCGGAAATGCGAGAGGCCGAGGTTGGAGAGATACAGCTGCGCCATTCAGACCCCGTTTTCTTGGAAAGAAAACGGCGCGGAAATTGTGAAAATTTCCGCCAGCGTCACACGCGCATCGGCATGACGACATAGACCGCCGAGGTATCGGTGCCCTCGCGCATCAGGGTCGGATCGCCCGAGGAGTTGAACAGGAAGACGGCGTTTTCGCGGTCCACCTGACTTGCGATCTCCAGCAGGTATTTCGCGTTGAAGCCGATTTCGAGGCGTTCGTCGCCATAGGCCACGGCCAGCTCTTCCTCCGCCGCACCGCTGTCCGGCGCGTTGACCGACAGCACCAGCCGGTCTTCGTCGAGTTGCAGTTTCACGGCGCGCGAACGCTCGGACGAGACGGTCGCCACACGGTCCACCGCGCGGGCAAAATCGGCGGCGTCGACTTCCATCTTTCGGGTGTTCCCCTGCGGGATCACGCGGGTGTAGTCGGGGAAGGTGCCGTCGATGACCTTCGAGGTCAGGGTGATGGCCGGGGTGGCGAAACGGATCTTGGTTTCCGAGACCGAGACGGCGATTTCCATCTCATCATCGTCGAGCAGTTTGCGCAGCTCGCCCACGGTCTTGCGGGGCACGATCACGCCGGGCATCTCAGACGCGCCCTCGGGCATCTCGGCGTCGATGCGTGCCAGGCGGTGACCGTCGGTCGCCACGCAGCGCAGGGCCTTGCCGCCCTCGGCATCCGCCACATGCAGGTAGACCCCGTTGAGGTAATAGCGCGTCTCCTCGGTGGAGATGGCGAATTTCGACTTGTCGAACAGGCGGCGCAGCACCGGGGCCGGGGCCGAGAAGTTCGAGGCGTACTCGGAGGACGCCATGACCGGGAAGTCCTCGCGCGGCAGCGTGGCCAGCGAGAAGTTAGAGCGGCCCGCTTCGACCGTCAGGCGGCCAGCGGCGGTGTCGGCGGTGAGGCTAATGAGCGCGCCGTCGGGCAGCTTGCGCACGATTTCATGCAGCAGCGTGGCCGAGACGGTTGTGGCACCTGCGCGTTCGACTTGCGCGGCGACCTTGTCGACCACTTCGATATCCAGATCGGTGGCGCGGAAGGAAACATCGCTGCCCTCGGCCTCAATCAGCACGTTGGCGAGGATCGGAATGGTGTTGCGGCGCTCGACCACGGATTGGGCTTGCGAAACGGCTTTGAGCAGTGCCGCGCGTTCGATGCTGAATTTCATATGCCTTCTCCCATACCGACTGCCGGGAGAGGCAAACTACCCGGTTCCCACGCTTACACAAGAACTTTTGTGGATTTGTTGAAGTGAATGCAAGAGGGGCGCAAGCTGCGCCCCCGATCGCTGTTTGACCGTGTCCTGAGGACAACCCTCAGGCCGCTATGCTTAGGATTCGAGCGCCCGGCGCAGCAGTTCCAGATCCTCGGCGATCTGACCGTCCGAGACCTTGAGTTCTTCGATGCGGCGCACCCCGTGCATGACGGTGGTGTGGTCGCGCCCGCCAAAGCGGCGGCCGATCTCGGGCAGGGAGCGGCTGGTCATTTGCTTGCACAGATACATCGCCACCTGCCGCGGGCGGGCGTAGCTGCGCAGGCGCTTGGGGCCGATCATGTCGCTCAGGCGGATGTTGTAATGGTCGGAAACCTTGCGCTGGATTTCCTCGACCGAAATCTTGCGCTCCGAGGCGCGCAGCACGTCGGCCAGACAATCTTGGGTCAGCCCCATGTCGATCTCGCGGCCCACCAGCGAGGCGAAGGCGAAGAGGCGGGTCAGCGCACCTTCGAGCACACGGACGTTCGAGGTGATGCGATGCGCGAGGAATTCCAACACGCCATCGGCGACTTCAAGGTCGGGATAGGTCTTGCGCTGCACGTCGACCTTGCTTTGCAGGATGCCGAGGCGCAACTCGTAGTCCGTGGGGTGCAGGTCGACGATCAAGCCGCATTGCAGGCGCGATTTCACGCGGTCTTCGAGATCCTTGATCTCACCCGGGGCGCGGTCGGCGGAGATGATGATCTGCTTATGCTGGTCCACAAGCGCGTTGAACGTGTGGAAGAACTCTTCCTGCGTGGAATCCTTGCCCGCGATGAACTGCACGTCATCAACCATCAGCACATCGACGGAGCGGAAGATTTCCTTGAAATCCATCATCTTGCGGTCGCGCAGGGCCTGCACGAAACGGTACATGAACTGTTCAGCCGAGAGGTAGAGCACGTTCATCTCGGGCTTGCGCTCATGCAGCTCGCGGGCAATCGCGTGCATCAGGTGGGTCTTACCAAGGCCGACGCCCCCATAAAGGAACAGCGGGTTGAAGGTCACGGGGCCGCCTTCGGCGACACGGCGGGCGGCGGCATGGGCCAGTTCGTTGGGCTTGCCGACGACGAAATTGTCAAAGCTGAAGCGCGGGTCGAGCGGGGCGGTGCTGAGCTGCGAATTGGCGGCAGGTTTCGCGGCAGCCGAGGTCTGACGTGCGGCCGGGGCGGGCTTTTCGGCGGCAGGGGTGGGCTGCTGATTCAGGGCAAAGTTCAGGCGCGTGGCATCGGTGCCGGTCGCGTTGATCTCATGCAGAATCAGGTCCGAGAAGTTCTGGCTGACGTAGTTGCCGAAGAAATTCGTCGGCACTTTGAGTGTCACGATTCCGTCTTCGACGGCGCCGGGCACAAGCGGTTCAATCCAGGTGGTGTAGTTGTTCTGCCCCACGGTCTTTAGAAGCCGCTCTTTGATCTCGCCCCAGTGATCTAATGTCATCGTGCCTTACGTCCCGCTTTGCTCTTCGCACAGAGGCCGAGTGGATCCCGGCCCTTAATATTGTTTCACCCGGCAACAGGTCATCCACCCGGTCCCACGCGGATGACCGACCTGTGTCCTTCGGACTTTTAAAGAATGGCCTGCCCATGAGCCTGCTGTGCCGTAAACCGGCGCAAGAGGCGCTGAACGAACCGTTCGTGTTCTCATCGACAGGGTAAACGTGCTGGCAGCAGCATTCACGATGGTGCGCGGGACCGTCTGTGAACGGTCACTTGCACCCCCCTGAATTTGGCATTCTGCCAGTTGGCTGACGCCGTGTTCAGGGCCTGTCCCCCCAAGCGAAATGAATCGCTGGACCTTTGGTAGCAAGTGTTTCCGGTTCGCTTCAACATATCTTCCATCTTGACTCAGAGATTGCCGGAAAAGAATCTCTGGCGTGTTTTTTTCGCTGCACCCGCACGAAAAAAGGCGCCGCAATGCGGCGCCTCTTGTGTTTCTAAGGGCTTGGCGATGAAGCCAAATTAGCCCAGTGCTTTGACCCGCGCGGACAGGCGCGACATTTTGCGCGACGCGGTATTCTTGTGGAAAACGCCTTTGGTGACGCCGCGCATCAGCTCGGGCTGGGCGGCTTTCAGAGCGGCGGTTGCGGCTTCTTTATCACCGGAGGTGATCGCCTCTTCGACCTTGCGCAGGTAGGTGCGGATGCGCGAACGGCGCGCTTTGTTGATCGCAAAACGCTTTTCGTTTTGACGGGCGCGCTTTGCGGATTGACGGGTGTTTGCCATGAGTATCAGCCTTCGGGTTCATATGTTGCGTAGCAATGCGTGACGCCAACCCGACCGGAAATCCGGACCCCCCTTTGGGGTAGGTGATTCTAGCCAGAGCGGGCTGCACGCGCATGTATTGGTGCCGCCTATAAGGCAGCGGGCGCGGCAATGCAAGCCGCGCCGGGGGCGACGCTTATTTGTCGCGGAATTGCGCTTCGCGCTTTTCAAGGAAGGCGGACATGCCTTCTTTCTGGTCTTCGGTGTTGAACAGCGAATGGAACATGCGGCGTTCGAACAGCAAGCCCTCGCTCAGCGGCACCTCATAGGCGCGGTTCACGCATTCCTTGACCACGGTGGCCGAGATCATGGATTTCTCGGCGATCTTGGCTGCGGCGCCCATCGCCTCTTCCATCAGCTTTTTCACCGGCACCACGCGCGACACGAGGCCCGAGCGTTCGGCTTCTTCGGCATCCATGAAGCGGCCCGTGAGGTTCATGTCCATCGCCTTGGACTTCCCCACCAGACGGGTCAGACGCTGGGTGCCGCCGATGCCCGCCACGACGCCGAGGTTGATCTCGGGCTGGCCGAACTTGGCGCTTTCCGAACAGATGATGAAGTCGCACATCATCGCCAACTCGCAGCCGCCGCCAAGCGCATAGCCGGATACGGCGGCGATGATCGGCTTGCGCACGCGCAGAATCTGATCGGTCTCGGGCGTGAAAAGATCCCCCATGAAGACGTCGACAAAGCTTTTCTCGCGCATCATCGCGATATCGGCCCCGGCGGCGAATGCCTTTTCCGAGCCGGTGATGACGATGCAGCGGACCTTGTCGTTTTCCTGCGCGCTTTTCAGCGCCTTGGCGAGTTCACCCAGCAGCGCCTCGTTGAGCGCGTTCAGCGCATCCGGGCGGTTCAGGGTGATCAGGGCCACATGGTTGTCCACGTCCACGGTGATCGTTTCGTAAGCCATCAAGAATGCTCTTTGTTGTTGCGCTCAGGGGAATGTGCATACCACGGCACCCCCATGTTTCAAGTTATCTTTGGCAACGCGGACAATAGAAGGAAGAGCGTCCGCTTTGCACGATGCGCGCGATTGCCCCGTCGCAGCCCGGTCTGCGGCAGGCTTGGCCCTCGCGGCCATAGACGTCGAAACTGTGTTGGAAATAGCCCAATTCGCCGTCGGCCTGCCGAAAATCCTTGAGCGATGATCCCCCCGCCGTGATCGCATCGGCCAGCACTTGGCGGATGATCGGCACCAGCCCGGCGACCCGCGTGGCCGAGATGCGCCCGGCCTTGCGGGCCGGGTGAATCCCCGCGCGGTAAAGCGCTTCGCAGACATAGATATTGCCCAAGCCCGCCACGATCCGTTGATCCAGCAGCGCCGATTTGATCGGCGTGTTGCGGCCTTTCAGCGCGGCGACCAGATGCGCTTCGTGAAAGTCGTTGCCCAAGGGTTCCGGCCCGAGCGAGGCCAGCAGCTTGTGTGTCTCGGCCCCGGCGGTGGGCATCAGATCCATCGCGCCGAAACGGCGCGGGTCGTTAAAGGTGATCCGCGCACCGTTACCCATATGCAACACGACATGGTCATGTTTCTCGGGTGCGGGGTGGTTGTGCTGAAATTGCCCCAAAGGGTCCCCCGAAACGAGCATTCGCCCGGACATGCCCAAATGCACCAGCAGCGATTCCCCGCTCGCCAGATCGGCGAGGATGTATTTCGACCGCCGCCGCAGCAGGCCGACGCGCTGTCCGGTCAGCCGCTCGGCCATCTGCTCGGGGAAGGGCCAGCGCAGGTCGGGGCGGTTCACCTCGGCGCGGGCGATCACTTGGCCCTCCATCGCGGGGGCCAGCCCCCGGCGGACGGTTTCGACCTCTGGCAGTTCCGGCATCTCGGTTTCCCCTCTGGCTTGCCTGTGACAAAAGGCACGCATTGTCCCTGCCCCCCGGCACCCTATAACAAGGGACAGAACCAGAGGATCGCAAGAGCAGATGACCCAGGACGCTGACAAAACAACCCATTTCGGTTTCGAGACCGTGCCCGAACATGAAAAGGCCGGGCGCGTGCAGGGTGTGTTCAACTCCGTCGCCAGCAAATACGACATCATGAACGATGTGATGAGTATGGGGATCCACCGCGTCTGGAAAGAAGCGATGATGGACTGGCTCGCCCCGCGCCCCGGGCAGAAACTGCTCGATGTGGCGGGGGGCACCGGCGATGTGTCTTTCAAATTCCTCAAACGTGCCGGACACGGCCATGCCACGGTGCTCGACCTGACCGAGCCGATGCTGGTCGAAGGCCGCCAGCGGGCCGAGGCGGACAGGCTGACCGGCAGCCTCGATTGGGTCGTGGGCGACGCGATGGCGCTGCCGTTCCCCGACAACACCTTTGACGTCTACACGATCAGCTTCGGCATCCGAAACGTCACCCGCCCCCAAGAGGCGCTGAACGAGGCGTACCGCGTGCTGCGCCCCGGTGGCCGTCTGATGGTGTTGGAGTTCAGCCAACTGCCCAATCCGGCGATGCAGAAGGCCTATGACCTCTACAGCTTCAATGTGATCCCGCGCATGGGCCAAGCCATCGCGGGCGACCGCGACAGCTATCAATATCTGGTCGAATCGATCCGCAATTTCCCTGATCAGGAGACTTTCCTGTCGATGCTGCGCGCGGCGGGCTTTGGTCAGGCCAAATATCGCAACCTCTCGATGGGAATCGCGGCGCTGCATTCGGGTTGGAAGCTCTGATGCGCGGTCCGCACAACATCTGGCGGTTGATCCGCACGGGCGCGACGTTGGAACGCGCCGGGGCGATGAATGTGGTGCTGGATGCTTTCGATGCCTCCCCGCCGCTGCGTTTTGTGGCCCGCGCGCTTGGCCTGCCGTTCAAATGGCTGGGCTACAAGGGCGACCCGACGATGCCACCGGCCACCCGCGCGCTTACGGCGCTTGGCCCGGCCTACATCAAATTTGGTCAGGTGCTGTCGACCCGCCCCGACGTGGTGGGCGACGATCTGGCGGTGCAATTGCGCGTGCTGCAAGACAAGTTGCCGCCCTTTGACATGGCGCTGGCCCGCAGCGCGGTCGAGCAGGAGTTGGGCGAGCCGGTCAGCGCGATCTTTTCCGATTTCAGCGAACCCGTCGCCGCGGCCTCCATCGCGCAGGTGCATCACGCGCGGCTGGCCGAGAGCGGCGAAGAGGTCGCCGTCAAAGTCCTGCGGCCCGGCATCGAAAAAGCCTTCCGCAAGGACATTGACGCCTTCTACCTCGCCGCCCGCATGGCCGAGATTTTCTCGCCCGGGTCGCGCCGCCTGCGCCCGATGGAGGTGATCGAACATTTCGATGGCGTCGTGCGGGGGGAGCTGGACCTGCGGCTCGAAAGCTCTGCCGCGTCGGAGTTCGCCGCCAACACCAAAGACGACGCCGGGTTTCAACTGCCCGAGATCAAATGGAATTATTCGGGCCGCCGCGTGATGACGCTGGGCTGGGCTGACGGGCTGCCGCTGGGCGACAATGCCGCGCTGGATGCGGCGGGGCACGACCGGGTGGCGCTGTCGGAACGGGTGCTGCAACTCTTCCTCCAGCACGCCCTGCGCGACGGTTATTTCCACGCCGACATGCACCAAGGTAACCTCAAGGTCGCGGCCAACGGCGATATCATCGCCTATGACTTCGGCATCATGGGCCATATCGACAGCTACACCCGCCGGGTCTATGCCGAGATTCTCTATGGTTTCATCCGCCGCGATTACCAGCGGGTCGCCAAGGTGCATTTCGAGGCGGGATATGTCCCCGCCGACAAGGACGTCGATGAATTCGCCCGCGCCCTGCGTGCGGTGGGCGAGCCGATTTTCGGCATGGACGCCACCCGCATCTCCATGGCGCGGCTGCTGACCTATCTGTTCGAGGTGACCGAGCGTTTCGGCATGGAAACCCGAACCGAGTTGATCTTGCTTCAACGCACCATGGTCGTGGTCGAGGGCGTCGCCCGCTCGCTCAACCCGCATATCAACATCTGGGAAGTCGCCAGCCCCATCGTGACCGACTATATCACCAAGTCGCTCGGTCCCCGGGCCATTGTCTCTGATCTGCGCGACACGGCGATGGTCATGGCCCGCTTTGGTCCGCGTCTGCCGGGACTGGTCGAGCAGGCGCTGAACCGTCAGACCGAAGAGCAGCCCGAGCGCCGCCCCCGTTTCTGGCGCTATATCGCGGCGACTGCGGTGATGTCCGGTGTGGCCGGGGCCACCACAATCGCCCTGATTGACGCACTGCTTTAGGGCAGGGTGCCGCGCGGCCCCCCGGCCTTCAGGCGATACGTTCGATGGCCATGGCGATGCCTTGCCCGCCGCCGATGCACATGGTGATCAACGCGCGTTTGCCGCCGATCCGCTCCAACTCATACAACGCCTTCACGGTGATGATCGCGCCCGTCGCGCCGACCGGGTGGCCAAGCGCGATGGCCCCGCCGTTGGGGTTCACCTTTGCCGGGTCAAAGCCCAGTTCCTTGCTCACAGCCAGCGCTTGGCTCGCGAAAGCCTCGTTGCTTTCGATCACGTCGAAGTCATCGGCCTTCAGCCCGGTGCGTTCCAGCAGGCGGCGCACGGCAGGGACCGGGCCGATGCCCATGACCTCGGGGCGCACGCCGGCGTGGGCGTAGCCGAGGATGCGGGCGCGGGGCGTCAGCCCGGCGGATTTCGCAGCCTCCGCGCGGGCCAAGACTAGCGCCGCAGCACCGTCGTTGATACCGCTGGCGTTGCCCGCCGTGACGCGGCCGTCTTTCTGGAAGACGGGACGCAGCCCGGCCAGCGCCTCGGCGGTCGTGGATTTGGGGTGTTCGTCGGTGTCGAAGGGCACCATGTCGCGCTTCACCTTCACATCGACCGGCACGATCTGGTCCTTGAAATGCCCCGCCGCGATGGCCGCCGCCGCGCGTTCTTGGCTTTGCAGGGCGAAGGCGTCCATTTCCTCGCGGGTGATCGTGTGTTCGTCCGCCACGTTCTCTGCCGTCACGCCCATATGCCCGGTGCCGAAGGGGCAGTTCAGCGTGCCCAGCAGCATATCGAGGCTGCGTGCATCGCCCATCTTCTGGCCCCAGCGGGCGTCGGGCAGCACATAGGGCGCGCGCGACATGCTTTCGGCACCCCCGGCCAGCGCGAAGTCTGCATCGCCCAGCATCAGGCTCTGGGTGGCCGAGACCAGCGCCTGTACGCCCGAGCCGCAAAGACGGTTCACGTTCATCGCTGGCACCTCGTCGGGCACGCCTGCGTCGCGCGCGGCGACGCGGCTGAGGTACATGTCGCGCGGCTCGGTGTTGATGACGGTGCCGAAGACGACATGACCGATCTGCGCCGGATCGACGCCCGCGCGCTGCATTGCTGCCGCCGCGACGGTGCTGCCCAGCTTGGTGGGCGGGGTGGCGGCAAGCGCGCCGCCGAAAGTGCCGATGGCGGTGCGTGCGCCGCTCAGGATGACGATATCGTCTGACATGAAACTCTCCTCTAATCGTTGGCGGCACTATGGGGGGCGGGCGCGGCAAAGTCAGGAGAAACGTCCCGTCATGCGACAGCTTGACAGGGGCGGGGCGCCGCGCGACATATCCGCCATGACGGACAACACCGACAAGATCCTGACACAGCTGCCCGCCCGCCTGAAAGAGGCGCGGCAGGGGCAGGGGTTATCGCTCGACGCCGTGGCGAAGCTCTCGGGCGTGTCGCGCTCCATGGTCAGCCAGATCGAGCGCGGCGAATCGAGCCCCACCATCGCGACGCTGTGGAATCTCACCCGCGCGCTTCAGGTGGACTTCGCCGGTCTTCTCGATGCCGCCCCCGGCGAGCCGCAGATCGAGGTGCTGCGGAGTGCCGCCGTGCCGACGATCAGCAATCTGGGCGACGGTTGCCGCATTCGCATTCTCTCCCCGCCCGAGGAAGCCGGGCATCACGAGGTCTATGAATTGCTCATCGCCGAGGGCGGCGTGCTCGACAGTGCGCCCCACACCCGCGGCGCGCGCGAGCATCTCAGTGTCTTCGAGGGCGCAGTGGAGGTCACCAGCGGCAGCGGGACCGAGCGGCTGCAGGCCGGCGACACCGCGCGCTATGCCGCCGACGTGCCCCATGCGATCCGCGCCACCGAAGGGCCGGTGCGCGCCTTTCTGGTGGTTCAAGACGCCTAATTTCCGCAATATCGGAAAAGTTCCGCCATTCCGGAAATCCTCTATTTCGGAATCGCCTCCGCTATGGTAGACGCCTCCTGAAAAGGAGAGCCTCATGACCCAAACGTTTCTGTCCCATGTCACCGACACCCTGTCCGAGATCGACGCCGAGGGCATGATGAAGCGCGAGCGGCTCATCACCACCCCGCAGGGCGGCGAAATAGCGGTGGGCGACCGCGAGGTCATCAACCTCTGCGCCAACAACTACCTCGGCCTCGCCGATCACCCCGAGCTCATTGCCGCCGCCAAGGAAGCGATGGACGAGAAGGGCTTTGGCATGGCCTCGGTCCGTTTCATCTGCGGCACGCAGGACATCCACCGCGAGTTGGAGCAGAAGCTGGCCAGCTTCCTGGGTCATGACGATTCGATCCTCTTCGCCGCCTGTTTCGACGCCAACGGCGGGCTCTTCGAGCCGCTGCTGGGGCCGGAGGACGCGGTGATCTCGGACGCGCTGAACCATGCCTCGATCATCGACGGCATCCGGCTCTGCAAAGCCAAACGCTACCGCTACGCCAACAGCGACATGGCGGATCTGGAGGCCAAGCTGAAACAGGGCCGCGAGGATGGCGCGCGCTTCATCATGATCGCCACCGACGGGGTCTTCTCGATGGACGGCTATCTGGCGAAACTGCCAGAGATTGTGGCGCTGGCCGAGAAATACGAGGCGCTGGTGATGGTCGACGATTGCCATTCCACCGGCTTCATGGGGCCAAAGGGCGCGGGCACCCCGGCGCATCACGGGGTCAAGGTGGACATTGTGACGGGCACGCTGGGCAAGGCGCTCGGCGGGGCCATCGGCGGCTATATCGCCGGGCCGCAGCCGGTGATCGACCTGCTGCGCCAGCGCGCGCGGCCCTATCTATTCTCGAACTCGCTGCCCTCGTCGATCGTGCGCGCCGGCATCCGCGCGCTGGACCTGGTCGAGGAAGGCGACGACCTGCGCGCGCGCCTTTTCGAGAACACCGAATACTGGCGCGCGGGGCTGGAGAACCTGGGTTTCGACCTGCTGCCCGGCGAACATCCCATCGTGCCGGTCATGCTGGGCGAAGCGCAGCTGGCGCAGGACATGGCGGCGAAGCTCTTTGAGGAAGGCGTCTATGTCTCGGGCTTCTTCTTCCCGGTGGTGCCGCGCGGTCAGGCGCGCATCCGCACCCAGATGAACGCGGCGCTGACCCGCGAACAGCTCGACCGCGCGCTGAAAGCCTTTGAGACGGCCGGCAAGGCCTGCGGGGTGATCTGATGGCCACGAACGAAATGAAGGCGCTGGCCAAGCTGCACCCCCGCGAGGGGCTGTGGATGACCCATGCGCCGGTGCCCGAGATCGGCCCCGAGGACGTGCTAATTAAGATCAACAAGACCGGGATCTGCGGCACCGATATCCATATCTGGAACTGGGACGCCTGGGCCGCCGGGACCGTGCCGGTAGGGCTGATCACCGGCCATGAATTCGCCGGCGAGATCGTGGAGCTGGGCCGCAACGTCGAAGGGCTGGAGATCGGCCAGCGCTGCTCGGGCGAGGGGCATTTGATCGGCAAGCAGTCGCGGCAGAGCCGGGCGGGCAAGTTCCACCTCGATCCCGCGACGCGGGGCATCGGGGTAAACGAACAGGGGGCCTTTGCCCAGTATCTCAAGCTGCCCGCTTTCAACGTGGTGCTGCTGCCGGACGAGATTTCCGACGACATCGGCGCGATCCTCGATCCTCTGGGCAATGCGGTGCACACGGCGCTGAGCTTTGATCTGGTGGGCGAGGACGTGCTGATCACCGGCGCGGGGCCGATCGGCATCATGGCCGCCGCGGTGGCGCGGCACGTCGGCGCGCGGCATGTGGTGATCACGGATGTGAACCCCGACCGTCTGGCGCTGGCGGAAAAGGTCGCCGACGTGGTGCCGGTAAACGTCGCCAAGGAGGATTTGGCCGATGTGATCCCGCGGCTGAAGATGAAACAGGGCTTCGATGTCGGGCTCGAAATGTCGGGCAACCAGCAGGCGCTGGACCAGATGGTGGAGGCGATGACCATGGGCGGGCGGATCGCCATGCTGGGCATCCCGCCGGGCAAGTCGCCGGTGGACTGGAGCCGCATCGTCTTTAAGGCGATCACCATCAAGGGCGTCTATGGCCGCGAAATTTTCGAGACCTGGTACAAGATGATCGCCATGCTGGAAAACGGGCTGGATGTCTCCGCCATCATCACCCACCGCTTCGGGGTGGATGACTTCGAGCAGGGCTTCGCCGCGATGAGATCGGGGCGGTCAGGCAAGGTGGTGCTGGACTGGACCTGAACCGCTCAGGGGCGCAGGCGATTGCGCCCCTGTTGCGTGAGGACCCAAACGTCCTCCCCTTCGAACACCGCTGCGCAGAGCGGTTTGCCATAGCCCGCCCCGGTGTCGAGGTTCACCCGATTGCCATAGTGCATGGCGCTGTCGACCGGCGTGTGGCCGTGGACGATCAGCTTGGGGTGGGGCGCGGTGTATTGGTGAAACTCTTTGCGGATCCACAGCAGATCATTCTCGCGCTGATCATCCAGCGGCACCTCGGGGCGGATGCCCGCATGAGCAAAAAAGAGGTCGGGCGTTTGATGTGACAGGGCGAGAGACTTGAGGAAATCCACATGACTCTGCGGCACCGCTGCGCGGGCTTTCTCATGCACCTCTGACATCCGGTCGCGCCCGCTGACCGACACGCCGTAGGACCCCAGCGTCGTGTCGCCGCCCAAACGCGGGTTCAGCCAGTTAAGCTCAACCAGCAGCAGCGGATCGTGGCGGGGGAAATCCTCCATGAACCAGCGGAACATGCGGTCGTGATTGCCCATCAGAAAGGTCCAATTGCGGCCCTCGGCCTTGCCTTGGGCCAGCCGCTCGATCACCGCTTTGCTGTCGGGGCCGCGGTCGGTGTAATCGCCCAGAAAGACGATCTGCGCCTCCGGCCCGCCGTCTTCTTCGATCAGGGTCAAAACGCGCTCAAGCTCGGCGGCGTAACCGTGGATGTCTCCGATGGCATAGATGGGGCTGGGCATGATCGTTCCTGTCCTTCTGCACCCCCTCGTGATGCCGCAAAGCGGCGGAGAAGGGAAGGCTTAGGCCCGACAATGCCCCCAAAAGCAAAAGCGCCCCACGAGGGGGCGCTTCCAGATTGTGCAGGTCGTGCGGGCCTTAGGCCACGTCGAATTGCAGCGGCTTGATTTGCCGGAACATGCCGGTGTCGCGCAGCTTGCCGATCACCGTCTCGGGCACCTGATCGTCGACATAGAGCAGGGCAATCGCCTCGCCCTTGGCGGTGTGGCGGCCAAGGGTGAAGTTGGCGATGTTCACGCCGTTCTCGCCCATGGTCTGGCCCAGCGTGCCGATGATGCCCGGCACGTCTTCGTTGGTGGTGTAGAGCATGTGCTCCCCGATCTCGGCGTCGATGGTGATGCCCTTGATCTGGATGAAGCGCGGTTTGCCGTCCGAGAAGACGGTGCCCGCGATGGAGCGCTCGCGCTTCTCGGTCACCACGGTCACCTTGACGTAGCCGTCGAAGACGCCGGACTTGTCCTGGTTGGTGGTGCTAATCTGGATGCCTTTCTCGCGGGCGACCACGGGGGCGGAGACCATGTTCACGTCCGGGTTGGCCCGCTTCATGATGCCCGCCACGACGCCGCAGTTCAGCGCCTTGAGGTTCATCTTGGCGACCGAACCGTCGTAGAGGATGTTGATCGCCTTGATCGGCTCATCTGTCATCTGGCCGATGAAGGCCCCGAGGTGGCCAGCGAGCTTGACCCACGGCCCCATGACCTTGGCTTCTTCGGCTGTGACCGAGGGCATGTTGAGCGCGTTGGTCACGGCGCCGGTCAGCAGGTAGTCGGACATCTGTTCGGCCACTTGCAGGGCCACGTTTTCCTGCGCTTCGGTGGTCGCGGCGCCGAGGTGCGGGGTGCAGACCACGTTGGGCAGGTTGAAGAGCGGGTTTTCCTTGGCCGGTTCCTCGGCGAAGACGTCAAACCCCGCGCCCGCCACATGGCCCGACTTCAGTAGGTCGGCCAGCGCTTCCTCGTCCACCAGACCGCCGCGGGCGCAGTTGATGATGCGCACGCCGGGCTTGGTTTTTTCGAGGTTCTCACGGCTCAGGATGTTCGCCGTCTGCTCGGTGAAGGGGACGTGCAGGGTGATGAAGTCGGCACGGGTCAGCAGCTCATCAAGCTCGACCTTCTCCACGCCCATCTTCTCAGCCTTTTCCTCGCCCAGGAAGGGGTCATAGGCCACGACCTTCATCTTCAGCCCGCGCGCGCGGTCGCAGACGATGCCGCCGATGTTGCCCGCACCGATCACGCCAAGGGTCTTGCCGGTCAGCTCGACCCCCATGAACTTGGACTTCTCCCATTTGCCCGCATGGGTGGAGGCGCTTGCCTCGGGGATCTGCCGCGCCACGGCGAACATCATCGCGATGGCATGTTCGGCGGTGGTGATCATGTTGCCGAAGGGCGTGTTCATCACGATCACCCCCTGTTTCGAGGCGGCTTCCTTGTCGATGTTGTCGGTGCCGATGCCCGCGCGGCCAATCACCTTGAGGTTCGGCGCATTGGCGAGGATCTTTTCCGTCACTTTGGTGGCCGAGCGAATGGCGAGGCCGTCATAGTTGCCGATGATCTCGGCCAGCTTGTCTTTGTCCTTGCCCAGATCGGGCTGGAAATCCACGTCGATGCCGCGGTCGCGGAAGATCTGAACGGCAGCTTCGGAGAGTTTGTCGGAGATGAGTACTTTGGGGGCCATTTGTCTGGTCCTTCATAAACGGGGTCAGCGGTGCGCAGAGACGCGCAGCCGACGAGAGGGGGGAGTAGGGTGCGCGATCCTCGCGCACCATCGCGTCACGCGTTGATTTCGGCTTCAAAAGCCCATGCAAGCCACGGCAGCATCGCCTCGATGTCCGCCGTCTCGACCGTGCCGCCGCACCAGATGCGCAGGCCCGGAGGGGCATCGCGGTAGGCGCCGATGTCCAGCGCTGCGCCCTCATCCGCCAGCCGCTTGGCCACGGCCTTGGCAAAGGCGGCGCCGTCTTCGATGCGGCCGTCGGTGAACTTCAAGCAGACCGAGGTGTTGGAGCGTGTCGCGGGATCGGTCGCGAGGAAGTCGATCCAGTCATGCGCCTCGACGAAATCGGCCACGGCCTTGGTGTTGGCATCGGCCCGCGCGATTAGGCCTTTCAGGCCGCCCACGGATTTGGCCCAGTCCAGCGCCAGCAGGTAATCCTCGACGCAGAGCATCGATGGCGTGTTGATCGTCTCGCCGCGGAAGATGCCCTCGTTCAGCTTGCCGCCCTTGGTCAGGCGGAAGATCTTGGGCAGCGGCCATGCGGGGGTGTAATTCTCCAGCCGCTCGACAGCACGCGGGCTGAGGATCAGCATGCCATGCGCCGCTTCGCCGCCCAGCACTTTCTGCCAAGAGAAGGTCGTCACATCGAGCTTGTCCCACGGCAGGTCCTGCGCGAAGGCGGCGGAGGTCGCGTCGCAGAGCGTGAGCCCCGCGCGGTCCGCCGGGATCACGTCGCCGGTGGGTACGCGCACGCCCGAGGTCGTGCCGTTCCAGGTAAAGCAGACGTCGTTGTCATAGTTCAGCGCGGCCATGTCGACGATCTCGCCATACTCAGCGGTGTGGACCTGCGCCTCGATCTTCAGTTGCTTGACCACGTCGGTGACCCAGCCCGCGCCAAAGCTTTCCCAAGCGACCATCTCGGCCGGGCGTTCGCCCAAAAGCGACCACATGGCCATCTCGAAAGCGCCAGTGTCGGAGGCGGGCACGATGCCGATGCGGTAGTCGGCGGGCACGCCGAGCACTTCGCGGGTGGTCTCGATCGCCTCTGCAAGCTTGGCCTTGCCGGGCGCGGCACGGTGGCTGCGGCCCAGCGGAGCATCGCCAAGCTTGGTCAGGTCGAATGTGGGGATTTTGGCGCAGGGGCCGGAGGAGAAACGCGGGTTTGCCGGTACGGCAACAGGTTTCGCTTCCGGGCGCGGTGCCTGTTGGTTCATAGCCATTGATGCTACCCTCTCAGATAATCGCCCTTCGTTGGGGAAGGGTGTCCCACTTGCCGGGATACGCGGGGAGGCCGGGCTGGCGCAAGTCGCAAAATGACGCTAGGACGCCGGTCATGTCGCTTTGCGCGGCGCGAATGATGCGGATCGGAAACTTATGTTCACGGCAATCTTGTTGATCTCCCCCACCAACCCCAGCCTCGACCCCGCGCTGGTGGAAAGCCTGCGCAATGCTTGGGGCGGGGGCGACGCGCTTTGGCTGGCCCCGGATGAGGCGGCGGAGTTCTCGTTGACCCAGATGCCGGAAAACCGTTGGGATGTCTGGGAAAGCTGCCAGTCTATGGGGGTCGATCTGGTGATCGTGCCGACAGAGGGCCGCCGCAAGAAGATGCTGCTGGCCGATATGGACAGCACGATGATCCAGCAAGAATGTATCGACGAATTGGCCGATGAAGCAGGCGTCGGGGAGCGCGTGAAAGAGATCACCGCCCGCGCCATGAACGGTGAGTTGGATTTCGACGGCGCCCTGCGCGAACGTGTCGGCCTGCTGAAAGGTTTGGAATCCAGCGTGATCGACAAGGTCTTGGCCGAGCGGATCACCCTGATGCCCGGCGGCGGTGCCTTGGTGGGCACGATGAAGGCCAACGGCGGCTATGCCGCTCTGGTCTCGGGCGGGTTCACCGCCTTCACAGCCAAAGTGGCCGAGATGCTGGGCTTTGATGAGAATCGCGCCAATACGCTGCTGGTTGAACAGGCCGCGCTGACGGGCGATGTGGGGCTTCCGATCCTCGGGCGTGAGGCCAAGGTCACCGCGCTGGAAGAGATCACGGCAAAGCTGGGCATCACCGAAGATCAGGTCATCGCCGTGGGTGACGGGGCCAATGATCTGGGCATGTTGGGGCGCGCGGGCATGGGCGTGGCGCTACATGCAAAGCCTTCTGTCGCGGCGGAATGTGACATCCGCATCAACTTTGGCGATCTGACCGCGCTGCTGTTCGTGCAGGGCTATGCGCGTAGCGAATTTGCGGGCTGAGCCTGCCCGCGTGGCGCTGCCGCTTCTTTTGAGCAAGGCGGCAGCGCGAGTGGCTTAAAGCAGCCCCGCCGCTGGTTTCAGCACACCGGTTTCAAGCCCGCGCCAGTTCTTGATCGGCGCGTTCATCCGCTTGAGCGCGGCAGGGTGGTTGGCGTCCAGCGCCCCCAGTTTGACCATCAGTGCGGTGATCGCGCATTCGGCGGCGCGGGTGGTGCCGCAGGCGGCTTTCAATGCGATGCCCAGCTTACGCTCGGGCCAGATGGCGATGAAGAACCCTTCGGCTCCGGTTTTCAACGCGACCTTGCCATCCATCGCCCGCATCAGTTCCGTGCAGGCGCGACCTTCGCCCGCGACGAGTTCGGGGTGCAGGCGCATGGCCTCGTGCAGGCGCGCCTCGGCAGAGCCTTCGGGGGCGGCGGCGAAATGGGCCATGGCGCGGGCCATGCCGTGCAGGGTGCAGGCGTAATTCGGGGCCGAGCAGCCGTCGATCCCATAGCCGGGGGAGGTTTCTTGAGTGACCGTCTCGAAAGCTTCAAGGCAGGCTTTTTGCACCGCGTGCTCTGGCTTTTCGTAATCCGCCCCGCCGCCCAGATGTTGGTTCAGCGTCAGGAAACCTGCGTGTTTGCCAGAGCAATTGTTGTGGATTTGGCAGGGTTTCTCATGGGCGCGGATCAGCCCCTCCATGGCGTCGCGGTCGGCGGGCTCCTGCGGGCCGCAGCGAAAGGTGTCGTCGTCCAGACCCAGCGTGTCGAGCCAGACGCCCACCCGGTCGGTGTGGATGGCGGCCCCTTGGTGCGAGGCGCAGGCTAGCGCCAGTTGCTCGGTGCTCAGCCCCGCCTTGTCCGCCGCGCCGGAATTGATCAGCGGCAGCGCTTGGATCATCTTGGAAGACGAGCGCGGCAGAATGACCTTTTCCGGGTCGCCCCAAGCCTCGACGATCTGGCCGCTGGCGTCGCAGATCACGGCGTGACCGGAATGCACGCTTTCCAGAAAGGGTCCGCGCCAGATTTCCGCAAATGGGGCTGCTTTGGTCATGAGGTTCATCCTGTTTCTGGGCGAAAACCTGCCAATCAGGGTTTCGTCGGTCGCGCGTTTGCCGTTATTGTGGTTGGTGTCGAACAGATAACAGACACCCGCAAGAGAGCAACCCGCCCGAGGTTGCCCGGTTGGGGTCTGTGGACGTGTTGAGGTCAAGGACGGCTGGAGGCTGGACAGATGGGAATTATGAAGACATGTGGTCTTGCACTTGGGGCGCTCGCCCTTGTGGCGAGCGGCGCAGTGGCGCAGGAGCAGAGCACCAACCGGGTGGCTGCCAAGACCGACTGGAGCGTCTTTGTAGAAGATAACCCGACGGAATGCTGGGGCGTCTCGACGCCGAAGGAAGTGGTCAACACGCGCGATGGGCGTGTGGTGGCGGTGAACCGGGGCCAGACATTGCTGATGGTATTCTACCGCCCTTCGGCAGAGGCCAAGGGTCAGGTTGCTTTCACCGGCGGCTATCCTTTCGCCTCGGGCTCGACCGTGACGATGAGCATTTCGGGCAATACCTATGAGCTGTTCACCGAAGGCGAATGGGCGTGGCCCGCGACAACAGCGGATGACGCCAAGATCATCGCCGCGATGAAACGCGGTGCGGATGCGACGCTGGTCGGTAAGTCTTCGCGCGGGACGCAGACCAAGGACACCTTCTCGCTTCTGGGCTTCACCGCTGCGGTTGAAGATGCGGAGAAGCGCTGCGGGGGGTGAGCCTCTGCGATTTGAGAGTTTGGGACGGCCTCGCGATTGCGGGGCCGTTTTTGTTTGGGGCGAACGTGCCACCCGGGCCCGGGACAAGCCGCAGGCGCCGGGCCATCGCCTGCCCGCCCGTCACGCCAGAGGCGTGCCAGACCATGCTGGGCGCACCTTCGGTGCGACCGGGTAGGCGATTTGGTGAGGCTGTGCGTGACTTCGCGTGCGCACATCATGGTTGAGGCATAAAGTGGTATCGAAAATATGTTGGTTCGCCGACCCGCGGGCAGGCGATGGCCCTCGCACGAAAAGCCGCGGCTTCCTTTCGGGAGCCGCGGCTAAGGATACGTCGTATATTCCGATGTCAGGCCGCGCGCGACAACGGCGCCGCGACCTCTTCCTCGATAAACGCACCGTGCAGCGCCTTGATCACCGGTTGCAGGCTCTCCCGCTCGACGATGAACTGCACGTCCACGTTGCGTGGCCCTTGGCTCGCGCCGATCGCCGTCTCGCCAGCCTCGGCGATGGCCACAAGGCCCCGTTGCAACACCGACAAGCCGTTCAGATCGCGCCCGATGACCGAGGCCATGGACAGCGTGCGAGTGGTGATCTCGGCGGTGGGGTAAATCTCGGCCAGATCCTTCTCCACCCGGCGCATCGTCTTCAGCGAAGCGTCCAGATAATGCGTGATCGTATTGGCGTTCGAGACCTTCGAGACGATCCGCACGTTGTGCCGCGTCAGTACGTCGAGGATCGCGGTGTCATAGCCTTTGACGCCGACCATGTCCTGCTCGAACAGCTCGAGCGTAACGATGTCGAGACCGGTCACGATCTCCACCGCGGGCGCCTCGGCCTGACGGTCGTCGATCAGCGTGCCTGGGTCTTCGGGCTCAAAGGCGTTGGTCACGCGCAGCGGCACATCGGCCTGACGCAGGGTCTTGGCCGCCTTGGGGTGGATCGCCTCCATCCCCATGTTCGACAACTGATCCGCCACGTCGTAATTGGTGCGGCCAATTTTCTTGACGGCATGCTCGCCGACCAGTTTCGGGTCGCAGGACGACAGGTGGAATTCCTTGTGAATGATCGCTTCGCGCGCGCCGGTGAGGGCGGCGAGCTTAGAGAAGGTCACCTCGGAATAGCCGCGGTCGAATTCGCGCATCAGACCTTCGGCGCATTGCGCATAGCCTGTCACGATGGGCATTTCCGTATGAGGGTCGATGCCCTCCATCGCCTGCGCGATGCGCTCGTCGAGGGTCACGTTGCCCTCGTCACGCCACCCCGAGAGGTCGACGAAACGGGCGTTTACGCCAGCGCGTTGCAGCAGGATTGTGGTGACGAATGCGGAATGCGCCTCGCCCAGACCGGACAGTAGCTCGCGAATTTGCAACATGTGCTCCGACAGGCGGAAGTGGCCATAGGCGCAAAGGCGTTGCAGGTCGATCAGGCAGTTGCGGGCACCATGGGTGCGCTCGGACACAAAGGCGTCCGCCTGTTCGATGTCGCCGGGATGCTCCAGCACTTCGCGGTGCACGCGCTGCATCTCGGCCGAGACGCGGGTCAGCGCCTCGTGCCAGCCGTGATCGTTGCTGGCATTGGCCAGATGGGCGTAAACGCCCGGCTCGCCGGATTTCTTGTGTTCCAGCAACAGGTTCGTGATCCCGCCAAAGGCGGAGACCACGAAGACGCGCCCATAGATGTCCGCGCCCTTACGGTCACCGACAAAGAGCGTATCTTTGAGTTGGTTCACGCGGGACATGGACGTCCCGCCGATTTTTTCGACAGTGTGGGACGGTTGAGTCATAAAACTTAAGCGACCTCCTCGGCAGGCGCATAGGAACCATCTTCGCGGTGCACTTCGTTGCCGGTGACCGGCGGGTTGAAGCAGCACGCCATGTGCAGTTCTTCCTCTGCGCGCAGGGTGTGTTTGTCGTTCAGGTTCAGGGCGTACATCACGCCGGGGGTGATCTCATGCGTCTCGCCGGTGGCAAGATCGGTGATCGAGCCTTTGCCCTTCATGCAATAGACGCTCTCGAAGTGATGCTTGTAGTGGAACGTGTGTTCCGACCCGGCCTCAAGCACGGTGATGTGGAAGGAAAACCCCATCCCGTCATCGGCCAGAAGCATCCGTGTGGAGGTCCATTTCGCATCCGCCACGTGACGGTCTGTGCCCTGAAGTTTGTTAAAATCGCGTACAATCATCGGTATTACTCCGCTGCCAGTTTCATATTGCCCGTCACATCGCGGGTCGCTTGAAGAAGGATATCAAAGCCTTCGCGCATAACCTTCTCCGGCGTGGTGAGCGGGGCAAGATATTTTACGATCTCGTCGTTCGCGCCCGATGTTTCGATCACGAGGCCCAATTCATAGGCGCGCGCGCAGATCGCACCGGCCAGTTCGCCCGAGCCGACATCGACGCCCTGCATCAGGCCGCGGCCTTTCAGTGTGGCGCCGTCGACCAGATCTGCCACATCCTTAAGCGCGGTGGTCAGCAGCACGGCCTTCTCGGCCAGCGACTTTTCGAAGGTGTCATCGGACCAGAACTTCTCAATCGCGACGCGGGCGGTGACGAAGGCATGGGTGTTGCCGCGGAAGGTGCCGTTGTGCTCGGCGGGCTTCCAGATGTCATGCTCCGGCGCGATCAGCAGGGCTGCGAAGGGCAGGCCAAAGCCGGAAAGCGATTTCGCTTGGGTGATCATGTCAGGCTTGATGCCGGATGCCTCAAACGAAAAGAAGCTCCCCGAACGGCCACAGCCCGCCTGAATGTCGTCAACGATCAGCAGCGCGCCATGCTTGCGGGCGATCTTTTCGATGCCCTGCATCCATGCGTCGGAGGCCGCGTTCAACCCGCCTTCGCCTTGGATCGGCTCAAAGATAAAGGCCGCGGGCGCGTCGATGCCCGACGAGGGGTTCGACAGCATCGCGTCGATCATCTCAAGCGTGTCCACGTTTTCGCCCAATGCGCCTTCGAAAGGCATATGGGTGACGTCGGCCAGCGAGCCGCCGCCCGCACCGCCGCGCTTGCCTTTGTTGCCAGTCAGCGCCAGCGCGCCCATGGTCATGCCGTGAAAACCGTTGGTGAAGGAGATCACGTTGGTGCGGCCTGTTACCTTGCGCGCCAGCTTGATCGCGGCTTCAACGGCGTTGGTGCCGGTCGGGCCGGTCATCATGACCTTATAGTCCATGCCGCGCGGCTTGAGGATTTTCTCCTCATAGGCTTCGAGGAAGGCCGCCTTAGTCTCGCTATGAAAGTCGAGGCCGTGGGCGATGCCATCCGCGGTGATATGCTCCACCAGCGCCTGCTTCATGTCCGGGTCATTATGCCCGTAGTTTAGCGAGGAGCAGCCGGCGAGGAAGTCGATGTAGCGGTTGCCTTCGCCATCGAACATTTCCGAGCCGCTGGCGCGGGTGAAAACGGCGTTCATACCGCGGCAGTAGGAGCGGGCTTCGCTCTCGCGGCGGGTAAAGATGGTCGTGTTCTGTGCCATGTCCTTAGGCATAAGAATTCCTTTCTCTTCTAGAGAGTCTATCGTGTGAATTGTCAGCTGCGGTTTACGCGGCGCGTTTCAGCGCGGCGGCCTCGGGCAGCGTGATCGTCACCATATGTTCGGTGTCATGCGCGCCCTCGAAATGGGCGTCTTTGGTAAAGTGGGGCGCATCGGACAGATCGCCGCCGATGTGGTTCGCAAAGCTGCGGAACAGCCCCCAAGAGGCGTCGTTGTCCCGGGTGATCGTGGTTTTGAGGGTCTTGGCGTCCTCGGTCTCATCCCGGTTCACCAGTTCCATCAGCATGGTTTTCCCCAGACCAAGGCCGCGGGCTTTGGGGCTGACGGCGACCTGCCAGACAAAGAAAGCATCTTGGGCAGGGATCATGTGGCCGGAGATCCAGCCCACGATATCACCGTCCAACTCGGCCACCACGCAGGTGTCGCGGAAGTGGTCGGCTTGGATCAGGTTCGCATAGAGCGAGTTTTCGTCGAGCGGCTTACAGTCGCGAATCAACCGCCAGATGGCGGCTCCGTCCTCGGCATTGGGCTTGCGCAGCTTGGGTGTGCGGGCTTTTTTCATGTCGAGTTTATTCTGCATCCGTTCGTAGCTCCCTGATTGTTTCGATAGGCTAAATAAGTCATGCGCGGTAATACTTCAACAATCAAAGCAAATTACTTCAAAATGCGCTTATAGCGTGCTTTAAGCGCCATAGAACTGTGCATATTTGTTTCGTTTTCCGAACGAAATTAGGCGGCTTCGCTTAGCTATACTAAGCGATCAGGCAGGTTTTGAGCGATTGCTGAGAATGCCGCCAATGTGCAATGATGCACCATGACGCAGAAACATCCCGACCGGGTCGACGAAAGTCTGATCGCCTTGCGCCGCATTTTGCGGGCCACCGAACTCTATGCACGCGATCTGGCGCAGGCCGCGGGGGTGACCCCTGCGCAACTGCGCGTCTTGCAGATCGTGGGAGAGAAGAAAGACCCGACCGCCAAGACCCTCGCCAACCAGATGGGGGTGAGCCAAGCCACCGTGACCGCCTTGGTCGACAAGCTGGTAGCGCGCAGCTTGGTCTCGCGCCAGCCTTCGGCGCAGGACCGTCGCCAGACCAACATCACCCTGACCACCCAAGGCGAGGATGTCTTGGAAGAAGCCCCCGATGCGCTGCAACAGCGCTACGTCCGGGCCTTTGCGGATCTCGCCGATTGGGAGCAGGCGCAGCTGGTGTCGTCGTTGGAGCGTGTGGCGGCGATGTTGAACGTGGACAGTCTGGATGCCGCGCCGGTTCTCGCGACGGGGGAATTGCGGACAAGCAAGAAGACCTATTGAGCGCGGGTTCAGGGCCTCGGCGGCCAAACCCTTTTGCAAATCGCGCCTTTTCTTATATAGAGACCCATCCCTAGCCAGTGAGTCTTTGAAATGTCCGCTTCCGCGCCCATCACCCAAGACGTGATGACCCTTCCCCGTAAGCTGCCCGAAGGGCCGATCAACCTTGTCGGCCTGACCCGCGACGCCATGCGCGACGCGCTGATCGCCCATGGCACGCCCGAGAAACAAGCGAAGATGCGTGTGGGGCAGATTTGGCAGTGGATCTACCAGTGGGGCGTTCGGGATTTCGACGCGATGACCAACCTCGCCAAGGGCTACCGCGCTCAATTGGCTGAGAAATTCGTGATCGAAGTGCCCGAGGTGGTGACCCGTGCGGTCAGCGAGGATGGCACCCGCAAATACCTCGTCCGGATCGCGGGCGGTCATGAGGTCGAGGTGGTTTATATCCCCGAAGAGGGGCGCGGCACGCTTTGTGTCTCTAGCCAAGTGGGCTGCACGCTCACCTGCTCCTTCTGCCACACCGGCACCCAGAAGCTGGTCCGCAACCTTACAGCGGGGGAGATCATCGGTCAGGTTATGGTGGCGCGTGACGATCTGGGCGAATGGCCTGAAATCGGTGCGCCGAAGGATGAAACCCGGCTTTTGAGCAATATCGTGCTTATGGGCATGGGTGAGCCGCTGTATAATTTCGAAAACGTGCGGGACGCGATGAAGATCGCGATGGACCCCGAAGGCATCCAGCTGTCGCGCCGCCGCATCACGCTGTCGACTTCCGGCGTCGTGCCCGAGATTCACCGCACCGCCGCTGAGATCGGCTGCCAGTTGGCCGTGTCCTTCCACGCCACCACCGACGAGGTGCGCAACAAGCTGGTGCCGATCAACAAGCGTTGGAACATTGAGGCGCTGCTGGAGGCGCTCAAAGCCTATCCCAAGGTCAGCAATTCCGAGCGGATCACTTTTGAGTACGTGATGCTGAAGGACGTGAACGACAGCGACGAGGATGCGCATCGTCTGGTCAAGCTGATCGAGGGCATTCCGGCCAAGATCAACCTGATCCCCTTCAACGAATGGCCCGGCTCGCCCTATGAGCGGTCGTCGAACAACCGCATCCGGGCCTTCGCCAACATCATCTATCAGGCCGGCTATGCCTCGCCGATCCGCACCCCGCGGGGCGAAGACATCATGGCGGCTTGCGGTCAGCTCAAGTCGGCGACCGAGCGCGCGCGCAAGTCGCGCAAGCAGATTGAGGCGGACGCGGGTCTGGGCGGTTAAACCAGCCCGGCGCGGTCCCGCGAAAGCGCTTCTTCAGTAACACCCTCGGCGGCGATGTCGCCGGGGATTTCCGCGCCCCGCACCAATGCCGCCGCGGCGCGGGCGAGCGCCGGGGCGGTCTGGATGCCATAGCCGCCTTGGCCAGCAAGCCAGAAGAACCCCTCACCTTCAGGATCATAGCCCGCCACCGGATCGCCATCGGGCAAAAAGCTGCGCAGCCCGGCCCAGCGGCTTTCGATGCGCGGACGTTCAAGGTCGAAGGCGGTTTCGATCCGGTCGATGCAGATCGCGATGTCCAATTCCTCGGGCTGGGCGTCGCAGGGTGGCGAAGGGGTCGCATCGGCAGGGGAAATCAGCAGCTTGCCCGCATCGGCCTTGAGGTAGAACTGCTCGTCGATATCCACCACCATCGGCCAACGGTCCGGCACCATGCCCACGGGCGGGGCCACCGTCAGCGCGGTGCGGCGTTTCGGGGTGAGGCCCGCAGGCTTTAACCCGGCCAGCGTGGCGATCTCATCCGCCCAAGCCCCTGCGGCATTGACGATCACCGGCGCGTGGAAGGTGCCTTGGTTGGTGTCGACCTGCCAGTCACCCTCTTTGCGAAGCGCCTGCACCTCGGCCTTGGTTTGCAAAACGCCGCCCGCCGCGCGGAAGGTCTTGAGGTAATGCTGATGCAGCCCGTTCACGTCGATATCCGCCGCCGAGGCGTCCCGCAGCCCGCCGGTGGCATAGCCTTTGCGCAGCAGCGGCACGAGCGTAGCCACCTCGGCCCCGCTCAGCGGGGTGACATGGGGGCCCAACTCCTCGGCAGTGCGGGCAAGCGATGCTTGCTGGTCCTGCCGCGCGACGAAGACCGCGCCGCGGGGTTCCAGCAGCGGATGCGCCAGATGCGGGCTGGCAGGGTCGTGAAAGAACGCGGCAGAGGCACGAGAGAGGGCGCGGATCACCTCAGGTCCATAGGTCACCGTAAACAGCGCGGCAGAGCGGCCCGTGGTGTGATAGCCCGGCTGGCTTTCGCGCTCCAGCAGCAGCACCCGGCGGTCGCTGGACAGTTCAGCGGCGACAGAGGCGCCCGCAATGCCCGCACCGATCACGATGCAATCGAAACCTGTCGTTGAATTGTTCATACTCTGCCCTCTCTGCGCAGAGGCTAGCACCGCCCGCGGCGGGGCAAAAGGGCCGAAGCGCGGTCCGCCTCTGCCCCTGCGGGCAATCGTATAAATCCGCCATATTGTTGCAATTGCATGAAATTTTCGCCCGGCGCGGTAAAGCCGTTGACCGAACGCCCCGCCCGGCGCAGTCTGTCACAAAGGGCGCATGCGGTGATGCCGAACGCGCCCCGACCCACAGGAGTGCTGCCCCATGTCCGAACCGACCCTTTCCAGAACCCTTCCCGCGCTGGCGCTGGCCTTTGGCCTGATGGCCTCGGCTTCCGCCGCTGCCGAGCTTGTCATCGGCATGCAGCAGGAGCCCACGTCGCTCGATCCCACGGCGGATGCCACCGCCTCCATCGACAGCATGATGACGCAGAACGTCTTCGAATCGCTGACCATCGTGGCCGAGAACGGGGAAGTGCAACCCAATCTCGCGACGTCTTGGGAGGTGTCGGAAGACGGGCTGACCTATACCTTCACACTGGCCGAAGGCGTGGCCTTCCACGACGGCAGCACGCTCGACGCCGACGATGTCGTCTATTCCTTCGACCGCGCCATGGGTGAAGACAGCGTGAACCCGTCGAAGGACATTTTCGAGCCGATCGAAAGCGTCAAGGCGGTCGATCCCCAGACGGTCGAGATCACGCTCAAGAACAAGGATGCCTTTTTCCTGTTCAACATGGGGCAGGGCGACAGCGCCATCGTGGCTTCGGAAAGCGTGGAGACCAACAACGCCAATCCGGTGGGCTCCGGCCCCTTCAAGTTCGACAGCTGGACCCGCGGCGACCGGCTGACGCTGGTCAAGAACCCCGATCACCGCGATGCGGCCGAGGTGGCGCTCGACAAGGTGGTGTTCCGCTTCATCTCTGACCCGGCCGCCGCCACTGCGGCGATGATGGCCGAAGAACTCGACGCTTTCCCCGGCTTCCCCGCGCCGGAACTGCTGCCGCAGTTCGAGGCCGACCCGCGCTTCCGCGTCAACGTCGGCTCGACCGAGGGCGAAGTGATCCTTGCCATGAACAACGCTAAGCCGCCTTTCGACAATGTCGAGGTGCGCCGCGCCGTGGCCACCGCCATCGACCGGGACGAGATCATCGAGGGCGCGATGTACGGCCAGGCCGTGCCGATCGGCAGCTTCTACCCGCCGCATGGCACCGCCTATGTCGACCTGACGGACGCCTATCCGCATGACAGCACCAAGGCCGAGGAGATGTTCGAGGCGGCGGGGGTTGCGGGGGCCACCATGACCCTGCGCGTGCCGCCGTTCCCTTACGCCACTCGCTCGGCCGAAATCATCCAGAACCAGCTGTCGGAGGCCGGGATCGACGCCAAGGTCGAGAATGTCGAATGGGGCTTCTGGATCGATGAGGTCTACAAGAAGAAGAACTACGACATGACCATCATCGCCCACACCAGCCCCAACGACATGGGCAATTTCGCCCGCGGCCCGGATTATTTCTACGGCTACGACAATGCCGAGATGACCGCCCTGTGGGAGAAGATCCAAACTGAGGTCGACGCCGAGGCGCGCAATGAACTGCTCAAGCAGGGCCAGCAGATGCTGTCCGACCAGTCGGTGCATGGCTTTCTGTTCCAACTGCCTCTCTTGGGCGTCTTCCGCCAGGAGGTCGAAGGCTACTGGTCTTCCTCGCCCGTGCTCTACATGCCGCTGAAGAACGTGAGCATCGCTAACTGACCTGAAACGGCCGTGGTGCCCCCGGGCGCCGCGGCTCTTGGACCTGACTTCGTGGCCTATTTTCTTTTCCGCCGCACGCTCGGTTTCGTGCTGACCCTGCTCGCCGTATCGCTCGTCGTCTTTGCCGTGATGAACGTGCTGCCGGGCGATCCGGCGTTGACCATCCTTGGCATGGACGCCAGCGAGGATGCCATCGCGGCGCTGCGCGAACAGCTGGGGCTGAACGAGCCGCTGGTGACCCGCTATGTTTCGTGGGTCTGGAACGCGCTGCAGGGTGACTTCGGCCTCAGTCATTCGTTTCGCGTGC
The DNA here is from genome assembly GCF_043557255.1 of Sulfitobacter sp. 1A13353. Classification (NCBI taxonomy): domain Bacteria; kingdom Pseudomonadati; phylum Pseudomonadota; class Alphaproteobacteria; order Rhodobacterales; family Roseobacteraceae; genus Sulfitobacter; species Sulfitobacter sp. 1A13353. Next base: position 473,899 of record NZ_JBIFFS010000001.1, read on the forward strand.
CGGTATCGGAACTCATTGCCGAACGCCTGCCGATGACGATCTCCCTCGCCGTCGCGGGGATGCTGGTGACGCTGGTGCTGGCGCTGGGCCTTGGCATCACGGCGGCGGCGCAGCATGGGCGCGCTGGCGACTGGGGGGTGATGTTTCTCAGCCAGCTCGGCATCGCCGTGCCCGCCTTCTGGCTGTCGATCCTGCTCGTTATGCTCTTTGCCGTGAAGCTGCGCTGGTTGCCGCCAGGCGGCTTTGCGGGCTGGGACGATCCGGCGGCGGCGCTGCGGTCGCTCATCCTGCCCACGGTGGCGCTGGCGCTGGTGCAATCGGCGGTGCTGGCGCGGGTCACGCGCTCTTCGGCGCTGGAGGTGATGCGGCAGGATTTCGTGCGCACCGCGCGCGCCAGTGGCCTCTCGCGGCGGCGGGTGCTCTGGCGGCACGTGCTGCCCAATGCGCTGGTGCCCATCGTGACCATCGTCGGCATGCAGTTCGCCGCCCTAGTGACCGGCACAATCGTGATCGAGAACGTCTTCTACCTGCCGGGGCTGGGGCGGCTGATCTTTCAGTCCATCGCCAACCGCGACCTGCCCACGGTGCAAGCGCTGGTGATGCTGTTCGCCGCTATCGTGGTGACGGCGAATTTCGTGGTCGATCTGCTCTACGTCGTCATCGACCCCCGGCTGAAGGCGCGGGCATGAAGCGGCTTCCGGCGAACTTCCTGCTGGGTGCGCTGCTGGTGAGCCTCGTCGTCGGGGTGGCGGCGCTGTCGCTCGTCTGGACCCCGCATGACCCGCAGGCGATGTCGATCTCCACCAAGTTCGCCCCACCGTCTACGGAGCATTGGCTGGGCACCGATCAGTTGGGCCGCGACGTGGTGGCCCAATTGATGGCGGCGGCGCGCAACTCGATGACCGTGGCGCTGGTGGCGGTGCTCTTGGGCGGCAGCATCGGCGTGGGGCTGGGGCTTCTGGCCTCCGCGCTTGGCGGCTGGGTCGAGGATGCGGTGATGCGGCTCGCCGACTTGGGCTTTGCCTTTCCAGCGCTGTTGTTCGCGATCATGCTGGCGGCGGTCTTCGGGCCGTCGCTGACCAACGCGGTACTGGCGATCTCCTTCATCAACATTCCCATTTTCGCCCGCGTCACCCGCGCCTCGGCGAACCAGATCTGGACGCGCGATTATGTCGCCGCCGCGCGGGCCGCCGGGCGCGGGCGCTTCGCGATCAGTCGGGATCACATCCTTCCCAACATCGCCGCGGCGGTGATCGTGCAGGCCACCATCGAGTTCGCCGTGGCGATCCTCGCCGAAGCGGCGCTGAGCTATCTCGGCCTCGGCGCGCAGCCGCCCGCGTCGAGCTGGGGGCGGATGCTGTCGGAGGCGCAGACGCTGATGTACCTCGCCCCGCAACTGGCGATCTATCCGGGGCTGTGCATCGTCGTGGCCGTGCTGGGCTTTGGCCTGCTGGGCGACGGGCTGCGCGACATCACCGATCCCCGACTGGTGCGCGCGCGATGATAGAGCTTAGCAATCTTTCGATCCATTTCGGCACTGCCGTCGCCCTGCGCGACGCCAATCTGGTGATCGAGCGCGGCGACCGTTTGGGAGTTGTCGGCGAAAGCGGTTCGGGCAAGACGCTGCTGGCGCTCTGTCTGATGGGCATGGCCCCCGAAAGCGCGCGGATGACCGGACAGCTACGCATCGACGGGCAGGACATGGCCACCGCGTCTGAGCGCGATTGGCAGAGGCTGCGCAGCCGCCGCGTGGCGATGGTGTTTCAGGAACCGATGGCGGCGCTGAACCCGCTGCGTCGGGTGGGCGACACGGTGATGGAGCCGATGGTGCTGCATGACGGGCTGACACGCAGCGCCGCCCGTGCCCGCGCCCTGAGCCTGTTCGAAGAGGTGGGCATTCCCGATCCCGACCGTCGCCTGCGGCAGTTCCCGCATGAGATGTCGGGCGGCCAGCGCCAGCGGGTGCTGATTGCGCTGGCGCTGGCCTGCAACCCGATGCTGCTGATCGCGGATGAGCCGACAACCGCGCTCGACGCCAATGTGGCGCTGCGGATCACCGACCTGCTGCAACGGCTCGCGCGGGAGCGGCAGATGGCGCTGGTTTTCATCAGCCATGACCTCGCCGCCGTGGCGCGGGCGACCGAAGACATCGTGGTGATGTATGCAGGCGATATGGTCGAGCAGGGCCGCACGGCAGAGGTGCTGGGCACACCTGCCCATCCCTATACCAAGGGGCTTTTGGGCGCGCGGCCCGATCCGGGCGTGGCGGGGCGGGATGCCCAAGGAAAACGGCGCAGGCTGCCGACCATTCCGGGCGCGGTCCCGCCGCTGCAGGGGCTGCCGCAGGGCTGCCGCTTTGCGGGGCGCTGCCCGGTGGAACTGCCTCACTGCGCCGCGCAGCGCCCGGCCTTCGTGCAGAGCGACGCGGGGCGCGCTGCCGCATGCCACCTGCTGACGGAGGGGCGCCATGACTGACGCGCCGCTTTTAGAGGTCCGCAACCTGACCCGCCGCTACAAACTGCCGCGCCAAAGTCTTCTGCGGGCCCCGCCAGTGCTGACGGCTTTGGAAAACGCCTCCTTCTCGCTGCACGCAGGTGAGACCTTGGGCGTGGTCGGGGAAAGCGGTTCGGGCAAATCCACATTGGCGCGGCTGATCATGGCGTTTGAGCGTCCGGACGCTGGCGCGGTGCTGTTTCGGGGGCGCGATCTGCATGGGCTCGGGGGGCAAGAACTGCGCAGCCTGCGGCGCGATTTTCAGATGGTGTTCCAAGACCCTTTCGGCTCGCTCAACCCGCGCCGCCGTGTCGGCTGGTCCATCGCCGAGCCGTTGCGCGCCAATGGTGAGACCGAGGATATCCCTCGCCGCATCGCCGAAGCCTTGGAGCAGGTCGGGCTGCATGCCGCGGACGCGGGCAAATATCCGCATGAGTTCTCGGGCGGGCAGCGCCAGCGCATCGCCATCGCGCGGGCCATCGTCACCCGCCCCGCGTTGTTGGTCGCGGATGAAGCGGTCTCGGCCCTTGATGTCTCGGTTCAGGCGCAAATTCTGAACCTTTTGATGGACCTGCAGGATGATCTGGGGCTCGGCATGGTCTTTATCAGCCACGACCTTGCGGTGGTCGGATCGATCTGCGACCGGGTGCTGGTGCTGCAGCACGGGCAGACGCTGGAGAGCGGTGCGGCGGCAGATGTGTTGCGCAGCCCCGAGCACCCTTATACGAAAACCCTGCTGACAGCCGCAGGAGTACGCCCATGACCCGTTTCGTCCACCTGACCGACCTGCATATCTCGCATCCCGATCTGAACGACCCGCATCTGCACAGCGACACGCCCGCCACCCTGCGCCGCGTGGTGGAGGTGATCAACGCGATGGAACCCCAGCCCGATTTCGTGGTGGCCAGCGGCGATCTGACCAATCACGGCGACCAACAAAGCTATGCCCTTGTGCGCGAGATTATGGAACCGCTGAAAGCGCCGCTGGTCATGGCCCTCGGCAACCATGACAAACGCGATGGGTTCAACGCGGTCTTTGCGCCGGGGCTGGCCGATGCGCCCTATTTCCACGACGTGCCGCAGGGCGATCTGCATGTCATCACGTTGGACAGCAGCGTGCCGGGCAAGGTGGCCGGGGCGCTGGACGACGCGCAGTTCGAGTTTCTGGAAGCCGCGCTTGAGCGTCATGGCGATCTGGCGAAACTCTTGGTGATCCACCACCCGCCGCGCATTGATCCTGCCACCCTCGCATGGGGCAGTCTGGATGCGGCGAGCAGCGCGCGTTTGGCCGAGATGTTGAAGGGGCAGCGCATGGCGGGCATCCTCTCGGGCCATGTGCATGTGAACCGGGTGAGCCATTGGCACGGCATTCCGGTGGTCATTTCCAACGGGCTGCATTCGACCATCGACCTGACCGAAACCCGCGACCTGCGTATCGTGGAGGGCACTGGATTCGGCCTTTGCGAATGGCATCCCAGCGGGCTGAGCGTTTCCTTTGCCCCGCTTGACCCGACGGCGTCTGAACTGGCGCGGATCGACCGCGCGCAGCTAAAATCCTTTGAGTAGAATGACATCCATCCCCGCTGGCCGCAGCCTCGCGCCCTGCGCCGCGGTGCAGTAAAAAAATTTTTGTTGACCCTCAACCTTTTTAATTTCACACAGCGAGACATGAAAAGGCTATACCCGGCATGAGATCGGGCCGCTGTTCACGGGGAGGGTGAATTTGCTGACTGCCAATGGCGACAGTGTATCGACGCTTGGCGCGCGTATGCGCAAGCAACGTCATCGTTTGTCCCTGACTCTACAGCAGTTGGGCGAAGCCTCCGGCGTGTCCGTAGGCTATCTCAGCCAAGTCGAACGGGGCCGGGCCACGCCGTCACTGGGCACCCTGTCGCAGATCGCCGTGGCGCTTCAGGTCGATGTCAGTTTTTTCATCCATACGCCCAAGACCCAAGACAGCCTGACCCGCGCGGCTGAGCGTCCGCGCTTTGCCGTTTCGGGCTCATCCATCGAATATGAGAAGATCGGCGCGGATTTCCCGGGCCATGAGCTGTCCTCCTACATCATGAACGTGCCGCCGGGCTATGCCTCGGAAGAGGTCGTCCATGAGGGCGAAGAGGTGATCTATATCCTTGAGGGAGAGATCGCGCAGGTCGTCGATGGGGGGGAGCATATTATGCGGCCCGGCGACAGCCTGCATTACCTCGGCAGCAGCCCGCATTCGTGGTCCAACAAGACCGACAGGCCCGCCCGCGTGCTTTGGGTGGGGCGGATGCAATATGAACAGGCCGCTGGCGCCAATAGAATACGTCCGAATGAAGGGGCAGTCGCCACCGCATTCGCGTCGTCTCGCCCGTAAGGGCGTATCACCTGCGGCGGATACCCCGCTGCCAAGAAACAAACCAACCAGGAGAGAGAATATTATGTCTTTTACAACGAAATTGGCCACCGGTGCCATGCTGGCGGTCCTTGGGGCCTCGGCGGTATCGGCCCAATCGCTGGTCTATTGCTCCGAAGGCTCGCCCGAGGGTTTTGACCCTGCGCTGTACACAGCCGGCACCACATTCGACGCCTCCAGCCACCCGATCTACAACCGTCTGGCCGAGTTCAAAGTCGGCACGACCGAAGTCGTGCCCGCGCTGGCCGAAAGCTGGGAAGTCAGCGAAGACGGCATGACCGTGACCTTCAAGCTGCGCAAAGGTGTGAAATTCCACTCCAACGACCAGTTCACGCCGACACGCGACTTTAACGCCGACGACGTGATCTTCAGCTTTGACCGTCAGGGCAACGAAGAGAACCCCTATCACACCGTCTCCGGCGGCACATGGGAATACTACGGCGGCATGTCCATGCCCGACCTGATCGAAAGCATCGAGAAGGTCGACGATTACACCGTGGCGTTCAACCTGACCCGTCCCGAAGCGCCCTTCATCGCGAACATGGCGATGGACTTTGCTTCGATCGTGTCCAAGGAATATGCCGACGCGATGATGGAAGCCGGCACGCCGGAAATGGTGAACCAAGCGCCCATCGGCACTGGCCCGTTCAAGTTCCAAGCCTACCAGAAAGACGCTGTCATCCGTTACCTGCGTAACGACGACTACTGGGGCGATGCGGCCAAAGTCGAAAGCCTGATCTTCGCGATCACGCCCGATGCTTCCGTGCGCTATCAGAAGGTGCAGGCGGGTGAGTGCCACGTCATGGCATATCCGAACCCGGCCGATGTTCAGGCGATGAAAGACGCCGAAGACATCGTCGTGATGGAGCAAGAAGGTCTGAACGTGGGCTATCTGGCCTATAACACGCAGGTCGCGCCCTTCGACAACGCCAAGGTCCGCAAGGCCCTGAACATGGCGATCGACAAACAGGCGATCATCGACGTGGTGTTCCAAGGTTCCGGCGAAATCGCCAAGAACCCGCTGCCGCCGACCATGTGGTCCTACAACGACGCCATCGAAGACGACAACTATGACCCCGAGGCCGCCAAGGCGATGCTCGAGGAAGAAGGTGTCAGCGATCTGTCCATGAAGATCTGGGCGATGCCGGTTCAGCGTCCCTACAACCCCAATGCCCGCCGTATGGCCGAACTGATGCAGGAAGACTTCTCCAAAGTTGGCGTCGATGTCGAAATCGTCTCCTACGAATGGGGTGAGTACCTTGAGCGTTCCAAGTCCAAGGACCGTGACGGTGCCGTGCTGCTGGGTTGGACCGGCGACAACGGTGACCCAGACAACTTCCTCGCGGTTCTGCTGGGCTGTGACGGTGTCGAGAAATCCAACCGCGCCCAGTGGTGCAACGAGGAATTCGACGCGCTGATCCAGAAAGCCAAGGTTCTGCCGACCCAAGAAGAGCGTGCGCCGCTTTACGAAGAAGCGCAGGAAATCTTTAAGGACCAAGCACCTTGGGCCACCATCGCGCATTCGGTCGTCTACATGACCATGCGCCCCGAGGTTGAGAACTATGTCGTGCACCCGCTGGGGGGCCACATCTTCAACCAAGTTGGCCTGAAGCAGTAACACTCCCGCTTTGACCAAAGGGGGCGGCATCCTGTGCCGTCCCCATTTTATTAACCTTGCCAGCCCGAAAGCCAGCCCATGTCCCCTTCGCTGAATGATCGCCTGTCGGCCTATGCCGATATCGCCGCTGACCTATCGGTCGATGCCGTGGCGCTGGTGCCCGGCCCGAATTTCACCCGCGCCGTCGACCATGCCTTCATGAGCCACGAACGCCCCTTCGTTCTGGTGATCCCCGCCCGCGGCCCCGCCGCCGCCTTGGTGCCGAACCTTGAGTTGGGCAGTTGGGAGTTGGTCGGTTTCGACGGGGTCGTTTTCGATTGGCGCGACCAGACGGGCTATGACGATGCCTTCGCCGCGCTGATGCAACATTTGAACATCTCCTCGCTCGCCGTTGAAGGCCAAGTGATGCGCGTCTTCGTGCATCACGCGCTGAAGAAAGCGCAGCCCGATCTGCGGATCATCGACGCCGAGCGCGAGATCTCCGCCCCCCGCATGATCAAGACCGAGGCCGAGGTCGCGGCCCTGCAAAAAGCCATCGACATTTCCGAACGCGCCCTGCGCGCCACGCTGGATAGCGTGAAGCTCGGCCAGACCGAGAAAGAGATCGAACAGAAACTGGTGCAGATGGTCTTTGCCGAAGGGGCCGACGATCTGTCCTTCGCCCCCATCGTCGCCGCCGGTGACGGCTCGGCCCGCCCGCATGCCAAAGCGCGTGAGGATTACCACGTCAAAGCAGGCGATGCGCTGCTGATCGACTTCGGCGCGCGGAAGGACGGCTTTGCCGCCGACATCACCCGCACCGTTTTCCTTACCCATGTCAGCGACGAGGGGCGCGCCGTGTACGACACTGTGCTGCGCGCCAATCTTGCCGGGCTGGAGGCCACCCGTGCAGGCGTCACCGCGCATGAGATCGACGATGTGGTGACCGGGGTGCTCGAAGCCTCTCCTTTTGCCGACCGCATCCGCACCAAGACCGGCCACGGTCTAGGCCGCGATGTGCATGAAGCGCCCTATATCATGCGCGGCAACCACATGACTTTACCCGCCGGAACGGTGTACACCAACGAACCCGGTCTCTATGAGATCGGCAACTTTGGGGTGCGCATCGAAGATGACGTGCTGATTACCGAAGATGGCTACAAATCCCTGACCAACTTTCCGAAGGAACTGATGGTGCTCCCGTGCTGAAATATGTCTTGTCGCGCCTTGCGACCTTCATCCCCACCTTTATCGGCGTCACGCTGATATCATTCGCCTTCATCCGCTTGCTGCCCGGCGACCCGATCGTCGTCATGGCCGGTGAGCGTGGCATTTCCGAAGAACGCTATCTCGAACTGCAACAGCAGTTCGGCTTTGACCGGCCGATCTATGTGCAGTTCTGGGATTACTTCACCGGCGTGATACAGGGGGATTTGGGCACGTCTTTCGTGACCAAACGCCCCGTCTGGGATGAGTTCTTCTCGCTTTTCCCCGCCACGCTTGAGCTGTCGCTCTGTGCGATGATCTTCGCCGTGGCCTTGGGCCTGCCCGCGGGGGTGATCGCGGCGGTGAACCGGGGCAAGTTCTTTGACCGGGCGCTGATGTCGACCGCGCTGGTGGGCTATTCGATGCCGATCTTCTGGTGGGCCTTGCTGCTGATCATCGTCTTTTCCGGAAACTTGGGCTGGACCCCGGTCTCGGGCCGGATCGACCTTCTTTACTATTTCCCCAACGCCACTGGCTTTATGCTGATCGACAGCATCGTCTCGGGGCAGGACGGGGCGTTCCTCTCGGCGCTGCGGCACCTTCTGCTGCCGACCATCGTGCTGGGGACGATCCCATTGGCGGTGATCGCGCGGCAGACCCGTTCGGCGATGCTTGAGGTTTTGGGCGAGGATTATATCCGCACCGCCCGCGCCAAGGGCATGTCGACGGGCCGGATCAACGGCATCCACGCCCTGCGCAACGCGCTTATCCCCGTCATCACCGTGATCGGCCTCTCGGTCGGCACACTGCTGGCGGGCGCCATCCTGACCGAGACCATCTTTAGCTGGCCGGGCATCGGCAAGTGGATGGTCGACAGCATTTTCCGCCGCGACTACCCGGTGGTTCAGGGTGGCCTTCTGCTCATCGCCGTCATGGTCATGGTCGTGAACCTTACCGTCGACATGCTCTACGGCATCATCAACCCCAAGATCAGGAAACGCTAATGGACGACGCACTCTCTGCCGAAGCCGAAATGGTGCACGACCGCCCCGGCCGCTTGCGCGAATTCTGGTTCTATTTCCGTGAAAACCGCGGGGCCGTGATTGGCCTGTGGATCTTCGCCATCTTCGCCATCCTCGCGCTCTTCGGCCCATGGATCGCCCCGCATGACGCGACCGAGCAGTTCCGCTCGGCCACCCTGCAACCGCCCGCGTGGCAAGAGGGGGGGACGTGGAACCACATCCTCGGCACCGATCCTCTGGGCCGGGACATGCTCTCGCGGCTGATCGTCGGCGCGCGCTATTCCTTCTTCGTGGGCATCGTGGTGGTGACCATCGCCGCCTCGGGCGGGATCATCATCGGTCTCATCTCCGGCTTCGCGCCCAAATGGGTCGATACGATCATCATGCGGATCATGGACATCATCCTTGCCTTCCCGTCGCTCTTGCTGGCGTTGGTGCTGGTGGCGATCCTTGGGCCAAGCCTCACCAACGCGATGATCGCCATCGCCATCGTGCTGCAGCCGCATTACGTGCGCCTGACCCGCGCCAGCGTGATCTCCGAGCGGCAGAAGGACTATGTCACCTCGGCCCGCGTCGTTGGTGCCAGCACGCTGCGGCTGATGGTCGTGACCGTGCTGCCAAACTGCCTTGCGCCGATCATCGTTCAGGCCGCGCTGTCGTTTTCGACCGCGATCCTCGATGCCGCCGCCTTGGGCTTCCTCGGGATGGGCGCACAGCCGCCCACCCCCGAATGGGGCACCATGCTGGCCGAAGCGCGCGAGTTCATCCTGCGCGCATGGTGGGTCGTGACCTTCCCGGGTCTTGCGATCCTCGTCACGGTGCTCGCGATCAACCTCATGGGCGACGGTCTGCGCGACGCCCTCGATCCGAAACTGAAGCGGAGCTGATTGATGTCACTATTGCGTATCCGCAACCTCTCGGTCGATTTCGCCACCGCCTCGGGCAAGTTCCGCGCCGTGGACAGCGTCGATCAGGATGTCGACACCGGTGAGATTCTCGCCATCGTCGGCGAAAGCGGCTCGGGCAAATCGGTCTCGATGCTGGCGCTGATGGGGCTCTTGCCCTGGACCGCCACCGTCACCGCCGATGAGCTGACCTTTGACGGCCACGACCTGCTGACAATGGACAAACGCGCCCGGCGTAAGATCGTCGGCAACGATCTGGCGATGATCTTCCAAGAGCCGATGTCCTCGCTCAACCCCTGTTTCCCGGTGGGCTGGCAGATCAAGGAATCTCTCCGCGTGCATCTGGGCCTGAACCGGGCCGAGCGGCACAAGCGGGCGATTGAACTGTTCGAACAGGTCGGCATTCCGGACCCGGAAAAGCGCCTTTCGGTCTTCCCGCACCAGATGTCGGGTGGGATGAACCAGCGGGTGATGATCGCCATGGCGATTGCCTGCAAGCCGAAGCTTCTGATCGCGGATGAGCCGACGACCGCGCTCGACGTGACCATTCAGGCGCAGATCCTCGACCTGCTGACCTCGCTGCGCGACGAGACGGGCATGGGGTTGGTGCTGATCACCCATGACATGGGTGTGGTGGCCGAAACAGCCGAGCGCGTGAGCGTGCAATATGCGGGCCAGAAGATCGAAGAGCAGCAGGTGCTGCCGCTCTTCCGCGAACCGCACCATCCCTATACGGCGGCGCTGCTGGATGCCTTGCCCGAACGCGCCACGGAGAAACGCCTGCCGACGATCCCCGGCGTTGTGCCGGGCCAGTTCGACCGGCCAGCGGGCTGCCTCTTCTCCCCGCGCTGCAAGTTCGCCAACGACAAATGCCGCGCCGAGAACCCGCCGCCCTTGGGCGAAGACCTCGGCAAGGCGCGCTGTTTCTATCCTCTCAACACCGATGAAAGGGCCGCGTCATGACCGCCCCCGTAATGACCGCCGACTCGCTGCAGCGTCACTATCAGGTTGGTGGCGGCTTCCTGCGCAAGACCCAGACGCTCAAGGCCGTCGCGGGCCTCGATTTCGAACTGCACCCCGGCAAGACGCTGGCCGTGGTGGGCGAGAGCGGCTGCGGCAAGTCCACGCTGGCGCGCATGGTCACGATGATTGAAGAGCCGACCGCAGGCGCGCTCACGCTCGACGGCAAGCCTGTGCGGCCCGAGGATTGGGCCGACCTGCGCCAGCATGTGCAGATCGTCTTTCAGGACCCTTACGGCTCGCTCAACCCGCGCCAGCAGATCGGCACGATCCTGCAAGAGCCGCTGGTCATCAACCGCAAGGACATGTCCAAGAAAGAGCGCGAGGAAAAGGCGCGCGAGATGCTGCGCCTCGTCGGCCTGCGGCCCGAGCATTACGACCGCTACCCGCATATGTTCTCGGGCGGTCAGCGCCAGCGGATCGCGGTGGCCCGGGCGCTGATGCTCGACCCCAAGGTGCTGGTGCTGGACGAGCCGGTCTCGGCTTTGGACCTGTCGATCCAATCGGCGATCCTGAACCTGCTGGTGGACCTGCAGGAAAAGATGGATTTGGCCTATCTCTTCATCAGCCATGACCTGTCAGTTGTGCGCCACGTGGCCGATGACGTGATCGTCATGTACCTCGGCCGCGCGGTGGAGAAGGGACCGAAGGACGAGGTTTTCGACAACCCGCGCCATCCCTATACAGCGGCGCTGCTCTCTGCCACACCGCGCGCGGACCCCGAAGGCGGCAAGGAGCGGATCAAGTTGCAGGGCGAGCTGCCCTCGCCGCTGGCGATCCCCGAGGGCTGCCCCTTCGCGCCGCGCTGTTGGAAAGTGCAGGATGTCTGCCGGAAAGAGCGCCCCCCGTTGGAGGGCGCACCGCATCCAGCGGCTTGCTACTTCCCCATCGACGAATGAAGCGGGCGCGGGTGGCTCAGACCACCTGCGCCACCACCCCGATGCAATCGCCCATCTTGACCAGCCCCGGCACATGCCGGGCGGTCAGGATGCCGCTAAGCTGCGCATGGGCGAGGATCGCTGGCTGACCGCTGCGGTCGCTGGGCCAGAGGCGGGCGATGGGCTGGCCCTCGGTCACCGCGTCACCCAGATCGACCAGCGGCTCAAGCAGGGCCGTGGTCTCGCTAAAGGTGAAACAGCGCCCGTCGGGCATGTCGAGCATCACGCTTTCGGCCACCTCCGGCTTCCCTTGCAGAATGCCCGCATGGATCAGCAGATTGCGCGCGCCTTTGCGGGCGACGGCGATGCTCTTGGCTGTCGATGTGCCAGCACCGCCGAGTTCGGTGGTGACAAAAACCTTGCCCTGCTCCTCGACCTCGGTGTCGAACATGCCGCGGTTGTCGATCTCTAGCATCTTCATGGAGTAAGGCGCGTTGAAGGCCTCCATCGCGGCCATGCAGGCGGCCTCTTGCCGCTTGTCGGGCAGGATATGCGCGGCGGCGAAGGGCAGGAAATCCAGCGTCCGCCCGCCGGAGTGGTAATCCAGCACAATATCGGCCAGCGGCACCAGTTCGGTGGCGATGTAATGCGCGATCTTCTGGGTCACCGTGCCCCCGGGGCTACCCGGAAAGCTGCGGTTCATATTGCCCCCGTCGATGGGCGAACAGCGGCGGCCTGCGGCAAAGGCAGGTTGGTTCATCATCGGCAGGATGATGATGCGGCCCGAGACCTGCGCCGGATCCAGCGTGGCGGCCAGTTCCTGCAAGGCAATCGGGCCTTCGTATTCATCGCCGTGGTTGCCGCCGGTGAGCAGCGCCGTGGGGCCGTCGCCGCCATTGATGACGGTGATGGGGATCATCACGGACCCCCAAGCGCTGTCGTCGCGGCTGTAGGGCAGGCGCAGGAAACCGTGATGGGCGCCGGGTTGGTCGAGCGGGATGGTCGGGGTGATGGGATTGCTGGTCATGCGGAAACAAACAACTTTCGCGGTGTGGTGCAGAAACATTCGTGGCCGGTCTCGGTAATTCGGATCGGCTCGGTGATCTCAAGCCCGCCATCGTCGAGCCAAAGCGCGGGCATGAAATGGAAGGTCATACCGGGCTCTAGGATCGTCTTGTCGCCACGGCGGAAAGAGATGGTGCGCTCCCCCCAGTCCGGCGGGTAGCTGATGCCGATGGCATAGCCGCAGCGGCTGTCCTTTTCGAATCCCGCCTTGTTCAGCGTGGCGTTAAAAGCATTGGCGATATCCTCGGCCCGGTTGCCGGGTTTGGCCTGTTCGAGACCTGCGTCAATCGCATCCAGCACGGCGCTTTCCGCGTCGCGGTATTTCTGCGGCACATCGCCAAAGAACAGCGTGCGCGACTGGGGGCATTGGTAGCGTCGATGCGCGCCTGCGATCTCAAAGAACGTCGCCTCATTGGGCTGCATGGGCCGGTCGTCCCATGTCAGATGCGGGGCGGTGGCGTCCATGCCCGAGGGGGCCATTGGCACGATGGCCGGGTAATCGCCCCAGAACCCCTGCGCGCCGCGAATGCCGGTGGCATAGATCTCGGCCACCAGATCGTTCTTGCGCATGCCGGGCACGGCGACTTCGAGGATGCGAACGTGCATTTCCTCGACGATGCGCGCAGCGCGTTCCATATACTCGATCTCGCGCTCGGATTTCACCGCGCGTTCCCAGTTCACCAGCGCGGTGGCATCCAAGAAGGTCGCCTTGGGCAGTTTGGCCTTGAGCGTGTCATGGGCGCGGGCGGAGTAATAGTAGTTGTCCATCTCGACGCCGATGCGCGCCTGCTCCAACCCCATCTCGCTCAAGAGGGTTGAGAGGTCTTCCATCGGGTGTTTTTCGGGGTTCTGGACGTAGGTATCGTCATAGCCGCGAATGCAGTCGTCCTCCATGAAGACCGTCCGCCGGGCGCCAAGCGCATCCATGCCGCGGCCCCACCAGACCGGCTCGCCCTCATGGGTCAGGATCACCGCTTGGTAAACATAGAAGGACCAACCGTCATAACCCGAGAGCCAAGACATGTTCGACGGATCGCTGACGACGATGGCATCGAGATTGCGCGCGGCCATGGTCTTGCGCGTTCGGTCGACCCGGCGCTGGTACTCGCTGTTTGTAAAATTCGCCTCATAAGTGGTCATAGGCCAGCCCCTTTCATGTCTGGTTACCCGAATAATGCGATCCGGCCAGAGGGGCCGGGATCACGGAATGATGCCTTGTGCATGGGCGCTTGGCATGTCGCAGTCGAACAGACGGCCATAGCCATCGGGGCGGCCCGAAAGCCCGCCCATCCGCTGCAACGCCCAGCACAGCGCTTGGTTAGAGGTCACGACGGGCTTGCCCAGCCGTGTTTCGATCCGGTCGATCACGTCGACGCCGCGCAGGGAGGTGCAGGAGAGGAAAAATGCCTCTACTTCCGCGCCATCCAGCGCAGCGGCGCCGTTTATGATGCTTTCGTCGTCAATCCGCGCCATGTCGCGGTCGTCTTCCAATGCGAAGGCCCCGTTGCGCATGACCTCTAGCCCCTGATCGTTGAAATAGGTGGCCAGCGGCGCGGCGGTTTCCGGCAGATAGGGGGTCAGCATCGCCACCCGCGTCACGCCAAGCGCGGCAAAGCCTGCGATGGCGGCAGAGGCGGGGGTGATGACGGGCACGCCGGGCAGCCCCTCGCCAATCGCCTCGCGCACGGCCGGGTTGCCGATGGCGACCGAGGCCGAGGTGCAGCAAAAGGCGATGGCCGACAGCTGGATGCCCGGCACCAAAAGCGCCGCCGTGCGCGCCATATCGGGGGTCATGGCCCGCAGCCGTTCGGGGGTGGTGGGGTTCTCAAAGGCGATCCGCGCCACATGCAGCGCCGCCTGCGCCGGGTCGATCAGCCGCGCGGCGTCGCGTTCAAAGGTCATGTCGGTCGACAGCAGCATCGCCCCCAGCCGCACGGGGTCATCTTCACGCAAACGGCAATCAAGCGTCTCGCTTTGCACAGGAGGTGTCACCTGAATATTCCTTTGACCTAGACGACAAGCACGGGGCATTTCGCGAGCCCCGTAACCTTGTGAGAGACCGAGCCCAAGAGGTAGCTGTCGCCCGTGGCGCCTAGGCCGCGTGACCCGATGACGATAAGATCGACCTCATGTTTCTTGGCAAATTCCGTCACCGCCCGCGCGGGGCGGCCAGAGCGGACGAAGGCGCGGACATTCTCGACGCCCGCGTCTTTCATTAGTTGCTTGCCGTGGGTGATGATCTCGGTCGCATGGGCCTGCATCGCGTCGTCGATATTGCCCGGATCGTTCACCCGCACCATCGACAGCGACGCCTCCAGCATCGAATGATGCCGGTAGATCGTCAGCAGCGTCACCTTCGCCCCGGTCAGATTGGCCATCTCTGCCGCCTTCATCAGTGCGCGGTCGGCATTCACCGAGCCGTCATAGGGGGCGAGGATATGGGTGAACATGACGCTCTCCTCTTATTTCGCAAAGGCCAGATCGCGCAGGAACAGGGCGATTTGCGGGAAAAAGATCAGGGCAACCGAGACGCTCAGCAGCATGATGATGAAGGGCGGGGTGCCGCGGATGACCTCCATATAGGGCCGTTTGAAGACCGCGATGGCGGTGAAGATGTCACAGCCAAAGGGCGGCGTGGCCGAGCCGATGGCGACTTGCAACGTGATGACGGTGCCGACCAGCACCGGGTCGAGGCCGACCGAGTCCACCACCGGTGCGAAGATCGGCACGAAGACGAGGATCACGACGATGGGGTCCACGAACATACAGCCGATGAAGAAGGCCGCCGAGATCACGAAGAGCACGCCAATCGGCCCCATGCTGTCGATCCCGATGCCGGTCAGCACCGCTTGGGGAATCTGCGCGAAGGAGATCACCCAAGAGAATGCCGCACCCGCCGCGACGAGGATGAAGACCACGGCGGTAATCAGCCCGGTCGATTTCGCGGTCTCATAGATGCCGGCAAAGTCGATTTCCCGAAAGACGATCATCTCAAGGAAAATGGCATAGAGCACGCAGGCCGCCGCCGCCTCGGTCGGGGAGAAGACACCGCCGTAGATGCCGCCGATGATGATCGCCGGGAAGCCCAGGGGCCAGAGCGCTTGACGCACCGCGCGGAAACGCTCGCCCCATGTCGCTTTCTCTTCGGTGGGGACGTTGTGGCGGTAGGCGTAGATCACGGAATAGACCGAGAAGAGCGCGAGGATCAGCAGCCCCGGCCCGATGCCCGCGATGAAGAGTTCGGCAATGGACGTGTTGGAGACGACGCCGTAGATGATCATCCCGATGGAGGGCGGAATCAGGAAGGCGATATCGGAGGAGTTCACGATCAGCGCCAGCACGAAACTGTCTTTGTAGCCCGCCTTGAGCATCCGGGGCCGCAGCGGCGAGCCGACGGCGACGACCGTCGCCTGAGTGGAGCCCGAGACCGCGCCGAACATGGTGCAGGCCGCGGCAGTGGCGACCGCGAGACCGCCCTTCATATGGCCGACGAAGGACATCACCATATCGATCAGCCGCCCGGCGGATTGGCCGCGCGTCATGATGTCGGCGGCAAAGATGAACATCGGCACGGCGATCAGCGAGGCGGGACGCACCCCCGCCATCATCTGCTGCACCATCGTCTCAAGCTGGCCAAAGCCGCCGAAGAGGGAATAGAAACCGACAAACGCGCCGACGATCAGCGGGATCATCATGGGAAAGCCGAGCAGCAACAGAACGACCATGACAGAGAAAATGGTGACGGCCATGGCTCAGACCTCCCGCTCGTTGTCGTCGTAGCCTTCGAGAACGCTGGTCGACAGGTAGATATCTGGTTCGATGATGTTTTTGATCGCTGTCAGCAGGTATTGCAGCCCGGTCATGAAAAAGCCGAAAGGCACCCAGACCAGTGTCCACCAGACCGGCACTTGCAGCGCGGGCAGCAGGCGGCCGCGTCCGGCTTGGGTCATGATGTATTGCAATGCGTACCAAGCAAGGCCGAACATGAAGACGGCGGTGACGAAGGCGATAAAGATCATCAGCACTTTGCGGGGGCGCGGGGGCAGGGCGTCGAAAATCGCCGACATGCGGATATGCCGCCCATGCCGCGCGGCATAGGAGATGCCCGCAAAGGTGATGAGAATGATCAGAACGCTGTTCAGTTCTTCGGAAAAGAAGATCGAGCTTTGAAAGACGAAACGGCCCACCACATTGGCAATTGTATTGGCGGCCATCAACAAGACACCAGCGGCGAGCATTACGGACTCAAGCCAGCTGATCGCGTTGTCGATCGTGCCCAGAGGGCCGGGGAGGGTGGATTTATAGGTGCCCACGGGGGCGTCATCGGTGCCGGTGGTATCTGTCTGAGATTGCAGTTGCGAACTGTGGTTGTCTTCCGTCACCGGCGTCATCCCGTAGATGGTTCAAATGGATCGCGTCAAAATAAGGTCACCCCCCGGCGATGCCGGAGGGTGAGAAAGGTATTTACTTGACGGCTTCAAGGTCTGCCTTGAATTGCTCAAGGATTTCCTTGCCGCTGTCGCCTGTCATTTCGATGAAGGCTTCTTCGACCGATGCGGCCTTGTCTTTGAAGGGCTGACGCTCTTCTTCGGACAGGATGTTGATCTGCATGTCGGGCTTCGCCTTGGCGATGTTATCCAGCGACTTTTCCTGCAGGCCGGACTGGTATTCGAGGATGTATTCGAATGCCGCGTCAGAGGCGTTCTGAACCACCTCTTTGTCCGCATCGGACAGGCCGTCGTAGAAATCCTTGTTGGCCATCACAGCGGTGGTGAAGTTGTTGTGGCCGATGCAGGTGATGACCTCGGTCACCTCATACATCTTGGTGGATTCCAGATAGAAGCCGGGGTTTTCCTGACCTTGGATGATGCCGGTCTGCATCGCGCCATAGACTTCGCCCCATGGCAGCGGTGTCGGGGTCGCGCCGAAGGCTTTGTAGCTTTCGACCAAGAGCGGGTTGGTCATGACGCGGAACTTGACTTCGTTGAGGTCCTCGGGCGTTTTGACCGGCTCTTGCGTGGTCATGCAGACGTCGCCCTCGGGGAACATCTTGAGCAGTTCCAGACCCTGCTCTGCATAAAGCTCGGGGAACATCTCGTTGATGGCCTTGGAACTGCGGAAGAACTCGAACAGTTCCTCGTCGTCCTGCGGCAGCAGGTAGGGCACGAAGAAGACCTGCGCCTCGGGGATCAGCGCGCCGGTGAAGCCGGGGGATTGATCCACGAACTGAAGGATACCGGCCTGCGCCTGTTCCATCGTGTCAACGGATTCACCCAATGTGCCATAGGGAAAAAGCTGCACTTCGTGGTCGGAGTTCGCTTCGACTTCTTCCTTGAATTTCTGGGCGTATTTGCCCTGCACCTCGTCCAGGGCCTCTTCAAATGCATAGCGCCAAGTGTCGGCGGAGGCCGCGCCTGCGACGCTTGTCACGGCTGCGAGGATACCCCCGGTGATAACGGTCTTGAAATTAGCCATCTGTCTCCCTTTCATTTATTGCCCGCGCAGCACAAAGGCCGCAGCGAAACTAATGTCCTGACTGCTAGATCATTTAAACCGATCCCAATCATGTCAATGTGAATATTGATCCATGACAATTTGAGGCGCTCTCACAGTCATTCCGCCCTACCCCTGTTGCGTAATCTTGCATCGATCATGCGAATCCCCCGGGCGAATTCGGGAAAGGATTGCCCCCCGATCGAGACGCGAAGCCCCGGGTGGCGGTCTGGTGGGCCGATGGCGAAACTGGCCCCATTGGCCACGGCGACCCCGCTTTCGCGGATGGATTTGACCAGTTCGGCCTCTTCGTAAATGTCATGACAGGGCAGCCAGAGGTGCAGCCCGTTCGAACTGGTCCGCATGTCGAGGCCGCGAAACACATTGGCGGCGAAATCAGCGCGGTCGCGCAGGGCCAATTGCTGACGGTTGAGCAGGGTTTCGGCGGTGCCTTCTTCGATCCAGCGCCCGGCGATCTCGGTCATCATATTGGTGGCCATCCAACTGGTCACCATATGCCGGTTGGCCGCCGAGGCTCCAAGGTGATCCGGCACCACCAGATAGCCGACCCGCAGCCCTGGCAGCAGACATTTGGTGAGGCTGGTGAAATAGAGCACCCTTTCCGGGGCCATGGCCGCCATTGGCGGCGGCGGCGCGTCTTGCAGCGGCCCCCATGATTGGTTTTCGATGATCAGCAGGTCATGGCGTCTTGCCACCTCGATCACCGCAGCGCGGCGGCTTTCGGTCATGGTAAAGGCCAGCGGATTGGCCCCATTGGGGATCAGATAGACGGCCTTCACCGGTTCTTTCGCGCAGATCCGCTCCAGCGCTTCGGGGCAAATGCCGCCCGCGTCGACGGTCACCCCTTGCAGGCGGATGCCCAAAAAACGGGCGAGGGGGCGCAGGGTGTGATGGCCGATGTCTTCGCTGACGACCAGATCGCCTGGTTGCGCTGCCGTCATCATCGCCACAGTCATGGCGCTGGTGCTGCCGTTGGTGGGGATCACCGCCATCCCCTCCAGATCCAGCCCACAGAGCGAGAGCCAGCGCCGCACTGCGCTGCTGCTGTCCCCGGCGCGGAGGTCTTGGCGAAACCCGCCCATCATCGCGCGGGGCAGGGAGCGGGCCATGGCACGGAGCGTCTTTTGCATCGCCTCTTCATGGGCGTGATCCAGTACAGGTTTCAGGATCGACATATCCAACAGCCGCCCGGCGGCCTTGCGGCTGACGAAGGGCATGGAGATCTCATCGCTCGCCGCGCGCACGAAAGTGCCGCGGCCCACCTCACCGACGATCTTGCCCGCCTCAACCAGCTTGTCATAGGCGCGGCTGACGGTCTGCACGCTCAGCGACAGGTCAAAGGCCATCTGGCGCTGCGTCGGCAGGCGGTCTCCGGGTTTGAGCACGCCGTTCTGTATCGCCGTTTCAATCGCCTGAACGAGTGAACGATAGGCAGGGCGGGTCAGGGATCCGGGGTCTGGGCGCCATTTTGTCATGATCTCGATGATCACCACAATCATGACAATTGACAAGTCCGGCATGCGCTCGCATGAAGCGGATATGAGCTTTGTCAAACTCGATAAGCGCGATATCGCGGTGCTGTCGATCCTCTCTCGCGAGGGGCGCATCGCCAAATCTGCGCTTGCCGACAAGGTTAATCTTAGCCCCACCGCCTGCGGCGAACGGCTGTCGCGGTTGGAGGCTGCGGGCATCATCACCGGCTATCAGGCTCATGTCGCCCTGCGCCGCATCGCTCCGCATGTCACCGTTTTTGTGCAGGCCGAATTGGGCAACCACCGGGCCGAGGCGTTTCAGCGTTTCGAGGCCGTGATCGCGCAGCATGATGAGATCGTGCAGTGCTGGGCCTTGGGCGGCGGCTTTGACTATCTGCTACAGGTCGTCACCCGCGACATCGACAGCTACCAACGTCTAATGGACGCGCTGTTGGACCAGCAGGCCGGGCTGAGCCGCTACTTTACCTATGTCGTCACCAAATCGGTTAAATCGGCACCGTTGCCCCTGTCGCTGCTGCTGCCTGAGGGCGAAAGCTGAGCCGCCGTAGTTTTTCCAGCGGGCAGGGGGCCGCGCCGCAAAACCTCCTGCCGATCGGCTGATATTCGGTCAAACCCGCGCCGCATCCTGCCTTACCTTCGGGGCAATTCATCCCAAGGAGGTGCCCGATGACCAAGATGATCCCAACCCCCGCCGACGGTCTGCCCGCGCTGACGCGGGGCGCGCTGGCCCGCCACTTTGCCTATGTCGATGGCGCATGGGTTGCGGGGGCGCAGAGCGATGATTTCAACGTGACCGATCCGGCCAGCGGCGCGGTGCTGGGCGCGGTGGCCAAGCTTAGCGCCGAGGACAGCCGCGGCGCGGTGGATGCCGCCCATGCCGCATTTCCCCATTGGTCGGGCCTCCTGCCGCAAGAGCGCGGCGCGATCCTGCGCCGCTGGCGCGACCTGATGCTAGAGAACCGCGAGGATCTGGCGCGGATCATGACCGCCGAACAGGGCAAACCTATCTCCGAGTCGCGCGGCGAGATTGACTATGCGGCCTCTTTCTTTGAGTTCTATTCCGAAGAGGCGCGTCGCCCGAACATCGAAGGCGTCACCTCGCATTTGCCAGATGCCGAGGTGGAAATCTGGCGCGAGCCGGTGGGCGTGGCCGCCCTCATCACGCCGTGGAACTTCCCTTCTGCCATGCTGACCCGCAAGGCGGGCGCGGCGCTGGCGGCGGGCTGCACCGTGGTGGCGCATCCTTCGGCAGAGACGCCATTCTCGGCGCTGGCGCTGGCCGAATTGGGCGAACAGGCAGGGCTGCCCAAGGGGGTGTTCAACGTCGTCACCGGGGAGGCGCCCGAGATCGTGAAATCGTGGATGGAAGACACCCGCGTGCGGGCCATCTCTTTCACCGGCTCCACCGAGATCGGCAAGCTCCTGTACCGTCAGGCATCGGACAGCGTGAAACGTCTGGTGCTCGAACTCGGCGGCCATGCGCCTTTCATCATGTTCGATGATGCCGATATGGACCGCGCCGTCGAAGAGGCGATCAAGGCTAAGTTCGCCACTTCCGGTCAGGACTGCCTCGGCGCGAACCGCTTCTTCATTGCCCGCGACAGCTATGCCACCTTCTGCGCGCGTTTCACCGCCGCGACCGAAGCGCTCACCGTCGGCATCGGCGCGGATGACCCCGACATCGGCCCGTTGATGAACGAAAAGGCCGTGGCCAAACAAGAGGAACACGTCAAAGATGCGCTTGACCGTGGGGCGCGGCTGCTTTGTGGTGGCAAGCGTCACGCGGCGGGGCCGTTGTTCTTTGAGCCGACGGTGCTGGCGGACGTGCCGCCCGATGCGCTGATCATGCGCGAGGAAACCTTTGGCCCCGTGGCCGCCATCGCGGCTTTCGACAGCGAGGATGAGGCGATCCAGCGGGCCAATGACACGGAGTATGGGTTGGTGGCCTATGTCCACAGCCAAGACCCGCGCCGCATCTACCGCGCCAGCCGGGCGCTCAGTTTCGGCATGGTGGCGGTGAACCGCACCAAGGTGACCGGCGCGCCGATCCCCTTTGGCGGGACGAAACAATCGGGGATCGGGCGCGAAGGATCGCGGCTGGGGCTCGAAGCCTTTACGGAAGTCAAATACGTCTGCCGTGACTGGGCCTAAGATTTGAAAGATACGGCGCAAAGCCGCGCCGGTAGAAAGGAAAGACCAATGCTGAAGAACGATATGCTCGAACAATGGGACCGTGAAAATTTCTTTCACCCCTCCACTCATCTGGCGCAGCACGCGCGTGGCGAAAGCCCGACCCGTGTGATCAAGACCGCCAAGGGCAGCCATATCACCGACCGCGACGGCAACGAATTGCTCGACGCTTTCGCGGGTCTCTACTGCGTGAACGTGGGCTATGGACGCACCGAGATTGCCGAGGCGATTGCCGAGCAGGCGCATGAACTTGCCTATTACCACTCCTACGTCGGCCATGGCACTGAGGCGAGCATCACCCTGTCCAAGATGATCCTCGACCGCGCGCCCGAAGGCATGAGCAAGGTTTATTTCGGCCTTGGTGGCTCGGACGCGAATGAGACGAACGTCAAGCTGATCTGGTATTACAACAACATCCTTGGCCGCCCCGAGAAGAAAAAGATCATCTCGCGCTGGCGTGGCTATCACGGCTCGGGGCTGGTGACCGGCTCGCTGACCGGGTTGGAGCTGTTTCACAAGAAATTCGACCTGCCGCTGGCGCAGGTGGTTCACACCGATGCGCCCTATTACTACCGCCGCCCCGACGCCAACATGAGCGAAGCGGAATTCACCGCGCATCTGGTGGGCGAGTTGGAAGCACTGATCGAACGCGAAGGCGCCGACACCATCGCGGCCTTCATCGGTGAGCCGGTTCTGGGCACCGGGGGCATCGTGCCGCCGCCAGAGGGCTATTGGGCCGCCGTGCAAGAGGTGCTGAACAAGCATGACATCCTGCTGGTCGCGGATGAGGTTGTCACCGGCTTTGGCCGTCTGGGGTCGATGTTCGGCTCGGATCACTACGGGATGAAGCCTGACCTGATCACCATCGCCAAGGGGCTGACCTCGGCCTATGCGCCGCTGTCGGGCTCCATCGTGGGCGACAAGATGTGGAAGGTGCTGGAGCAGGGCACCGATGAAAACGGCCCAATCGGCCACGGCTGGACCTATTCGGCCCACCCCATCGGCGCGGCTGCGGGGATCGCGAACCTCAAGCTGATCGACGATCTGAAGCTGATCGGGAATGCCTCGGACGTGGGCGGCTATCTGAATGCGCAGATGAAGGCGGCATTGGGCGATCACCCCAAGGTGGGCGACATCCGGGGCGAAGGCATGCTCTGCGCCGTGGAGCTGGTCGAAGACCGCGATGGCCGCACGCCCTTTGATCCGGCGCGCAAAGTGGTGCCGACCATCGTCGGCGATATGGTCAAGGCCGGTGTCATCGCCCGCGCCATGCCCCAAGGCGACATCATCGGTTTCGCGCCGCCCTTCTGCCTGACCCGCGAAGAAGCGGACAAGGTCGTGGGGGTGACCGCCGACGCGATCAAGGCGACCTTGGGCTAAGGCTCAAATCTACGAGACACTGGAGCGGCCCGGCGGAAACGTCGGGCCGTTTGCATTGGAGGGAATCACACCCCGCGAGAGGTGCCGCGGCTAGACCGATCAGAAATGAAAAAACGGTAAACAAGGCCGTTTATCGGGCCAAATTCCCCCGATATGGAAACAGTGCCCCGGTTTGTCGCCTATTTACTAAGAATTCGCCAAAATTAGGCCACAGTTCCCAGGGAAATTAGAAGAAAGCAGCGGTCCGTCCAGTTTGGGGCCCAAAGATTTTTATCTGTGGAGAGATGTAATGAGAATTCTGGCGGTGGATGACGATCCGATTATCCTCGAATTGCTTGGGCAATTTGTAGAGATCATCGGCGCGCATGACCTGACGACCGCCCCATCGGCTCTGCATGCGGTTGATATGTTGGGTGACCCCAACCTCGGGCCGATTGATTGCTTCATGCTGGATATTCAGATGCCGGGCATGGATGGGATCGAACTGGCGCAGCACATCCGCAATTCGGCGCGCCATGCCGATACGCCGATCCTGATGCTCACCGCGATGTCCGACAAACGCTATATCGACGCGGCCTTTGCCGCCGGGGCGACCGACTATGTGACCAAGCCTTTCGAGATTGCCGAACTCAAGGCCCGCATCGGGCTGGTCGAAGGCATGGTGAAAGAGCGTCAGCAGCGGACCAAGAAGATTTTCGCCGCCAAGACCATCGCCGATCAGGCGACGCATATGGAGCTGTTCGAGCCGGTCCCGATCTATGACGTGGACAATGTGATCGACTATACCGCGATGGAGAACTACGTCGCCCAACTGTCGCGCAGCGCGCTTTTCGGCTCCACCGCCTTTGCCTTCACCATCCGCGAGGTCGATGCTTTCCACGCGACGATGACCTCTTTCGAGTTCTATAGCCTTGTCTCCGATGTGGCCGAAATCCTGTCCGATACGCTCGTCGATCATCAGGTGCTGATGTCCTACGCGGGCAATGGCACTTTCGTATGTGTCACGGAGAGCGGCTGGCGCCCGAATATGGGCGGTTTGATGGATGCGGTTAACTTTGAGTTGTCTCAAACCGAATTGTTCGACAATAATGGCGAGCGTGTTCACCCGCGTGTCAGCGCGGGAGAGGCCGTGCGGCTGATCTGGAAGAGCGGCAATTCCGTCATGGATGCGCTGGCGCAGGCCCATGCGAGTGCAGAAGCCGCCAGTGAGGCGCATACGAGATCGCTCAATGATTTTTGGCAGAATGATCAACAGGCATGACTAAAATGTTAGCGGAACTTCCCGGCATAGAGCGCATCAGGCAGCGCTTTGTCGAAATGCTGGACGAGCGTCAGACGCTGATCGCAACCCATGGGTTGGCCGCCTGGGACGGGACCACCGTAGACGAAATCAAAAGCAATCTGTCCAGCGCGCAGGCCATTCTGCACCAGATCGCGGGCAGCGCCGGGTCGCTCGGCTTCGAAGAGCTGGGCCGTCTGGCGCGCAAGTGCGAAACGCAGATTGTCGAGCATCTGGCCGGGCCGCGCGCCAATCACGCGGATTGCCCGATCGAGATCATCTCGGAACTGGATGGGTTCGTCGCCCATTGCCGGCACGAAATCGACGCCCACGCCTAAGGGCGCGGTGACCGGTATTGAGCCGGTCCAAAACTTACTGACAATTTACCGCAAACCCGCCCGGAAGGGCAGGCCAAAGGCAAGTCGGCTTAGCCTGCTTGCATTGCCGCCTTGACCTGATCCGCCAGCGAGATTGGATCGAAGGGTTTGCTGATCACGTCAGCCGCCCCCAGATCACGAAGCTCTTCGATCTCGTTATGCTGGGCGCGGGCGGTCATGAAGATCGCGGGCACGTCGCGCAGGCTCTCCATCTCGCGCATCTTCTCAAGCGTCTGGCGACCGGTCATGCCGGGCATCATCATATCGAGCAGGATCACATCGGGCGTGTAGGACTGAACCTGATTCAGCGCCGCTTCCCCGGTCTCGCATTGGACGACATCAAAATCGCCGCTCAGCTCAAGCGCCATCAGCGCGATTTCACGAATATCGGCGTCATCCTCGACGTGCAGCAGTTTGATCATTCCATACTCTCTCTAGGAGGCTTCGCGCAGCAACGCGGCCGGTTCCTCTGCCGCTACCTGAGAATTTTTCTTCGGCAGGGTAAAGTAAAATGTCGTACCAAATCCCTCACGGCTGTCAAAACCTATTTTACCGCCGAGATTCTCGACGATGGCTTTGCAAACGCTAAGGCCCAGCCCGGTGCCGCCTTTGTCGGCCCGGTTGGAATTGGACAGATCGGCAAACCGCTGGAACACCTTGTGCTGCTCGGAAGCCGGAATGCCGGGGCCACGGTCCGCCACGGAGATGCGCAATTCGTCGTCATTCTCTTCGGCGCGGATGGTCACACGCTCCCCAGGTTTGGAAAATTTGGCGGCGTTCGACAGGAAGTTCGTCAGCACCTGAATGACCCGGTTCGGGTCCGTGGTGACCTTGTTCAAGTCCTCCGTCCCCTCGACCTGAATGCGCACGCCATGGCGCTGTTCGAGTGAGGCATTGGCGGCGCTGGTTTCGTGAAGTAGTTCCGCAATATCGACTTCTTCAAGATTGAATTCCAACCGCCCGTTGGCGATTTTCTCAAGATCGAGGATGTCGTTGATGATCAGCACAAGCCGGTCGGCGTTGCGGTGAGAGATCTCCAGCAAGGCACGCGCCTTGCTGGGCAATTCGCCCGCCGCCCGCGACAAGAGCAGCCCCATGGAGCCTTTGATCGAAGTCAGGGGCGAACGTAGCTCGTGACTGACCATTGAGATGAACTCCGACTTCATCCGCTCTTCATTGATGATATCCGAAATGTCATGCAGCATGATCAGGAACCGCCCCGCCGCCCCGCCGGTGGGCAGCAGCTTGATCGTAACTTGGAAATGGTTGCCAAACAGTTGCGTGTCGAACTGCGTCATCGCTTTGCCCGACTTTTTCAGAGCGCGGCAGGCGTCCAGCAGGGCCGGGTTGTCGCTTTCCTCGGTCAGGGTTTCGAGCGTTTGCGTGCGGTAGCTGTCCTTGCTCCAGCCAGTGCGGCTCATGGCGACGCGGTTCATATAGCTGAAGCGCTCTGTCTCGGCGTCGACGATCCAGATGTCATCGCGCAACTCATAAAGCGTTTCCGCCGTGTCGCGTTCGGCCAGAAGTTCGTTGGCATGGGTCACATCGGTACGGGCCGAGATCGACCCGGCCCAAGCGCCCTTTTTGTCGAAAAGTGGCATCACGGTGCACTGCGTCTGGATCACCCGGCCATCGGCGCAGCGCAGCGGGGTTTCGCCCTGCCACGTCTTGCCTGCCATCAGGGTGGCACGGATCTCTTCGGCAAGTTCGCGAAACTCTTCTTGGTAAAGCATCGACACAGGCTGGCCGATCAATTGATCGCGGGTGTAGCCCGTCAGTTCGATGAAACGGTCGTTGACCTGTTCCAGCATCCCGCCCGTATCAACGATATTCACAATGGCATGGCTGTCGAACGCCTTTAGCCTTTGTTCCATATCTGAATTATCGGCAGGAGACTGCGGGTTTGCTTGCAATGCGGGCGCGGCAAAGGGCGTGAGCCCCGCCAGAATGATCGCACCGACGACGGGGATAACCTCCCCCATTTGGCCCGCGAAAATTGCGGATGTTGCGGTGTACCAGCTGCCGGAAATGGCAGTGCCCAGAAAAAATGTGGCGGCGGTACGCTTGGTAAATGGCTTTGACGACACTTGGAATTCCTCGCCCCGAAGCGGACATGCTTAAAACTATAGCATGACTTGTGCATTGTAATTTAATTAAAATGCCAGAGCATATTGGCAATAATATGGCATGTCGCACTTTAGCGTCACTCCGCTGAAATGCCACGGTTTATAATGCGCCGGTTAAGAGGCGCGGGCGGTTGTCCCCGTAATTGAGTTGACCACCGAGCTGATCCCGCTCCGTGATTTGACAAGGTTGATCCCCACGCGGGGGTCGGGTTCGCGGTTGCTGTCCGCGGAAAGGCTGATGATTTTGGCCGCGGGATGCAGGCGGGTGATGTCTTCCAACAAAGAACGTGCATCGCCGTCGGGCAGGGACCAATCAAGGATCACGACGTCGAGTTCATCCTGGCCGATCATCTGCCGCGCTTGGGCAAGGTTGGTGACATTGGTCACCTCTGCCACGCTGTCCAACCCGGTGCGGATCACCTCGGCGAAGTCGATGTCGTCTTCGATATGCAGCACGCGCAGCTTGGTGTCCCGCTCCTCTGCTTCCGCGTCGGGTGTGGCGGGCGTTTGCGCGGTCTGCGCCTCGGCAATGGGGCAGGTGAACCAAAAGACGGTGACGCCGTTGGGGATGCTTTCAAACCCGATGGTGCCGCCTTGGCGTTTGATGATCTGCCGCGTGATGTTGAGCCCCAGCCCGGTGCCGCCCTTGGCGCGTGTGTCGGAGCCATCAGCCTGCGAGAAGGCCTGAAAGATGCGCGGGCGGAAGTTCTCCGGCACGCCGGGGCCGGTGTTCTGGATAAAGACGATGGCCCGGTCCCCCAGCCGCTCGGCGCGGATTTGCACCTCGCTCTCGGCATCGGAGTATTTGCAGGCGTTCGAGATTAGATTGGCCAGCACCTGCCGGGTGCGGCTTTCATCCACCCGAACCGTCAGCGGCTTGTCGGGCAGTTGCAGGCCCAGGGTGTTGTTATGGGTGATCGCAAAGGGCGACATTTCGTTGACCGAGTCGGTGATTACCTTGTTCAGATCGACATCATGGAAGTCGAACTGCACTTCGCCCGATGAAATCTTCTCGAGGTCGAGGATATCGTTCACGATATGCGACAGGCGGTCGGCATTGCTGCGGGCAATGTCGATCAGCCGGATATGCGCGGGGAGGAAGCGGCTGTTGTCCGTGGTGTCGATCAACCCCAAAGCGCCTTTGATCGAGGTCAGCGGCGTGCGCAGCTCATGGCTGACGGTCGAGACGAACTCGCTCTTGATATGTTCCAGCTTCTTTTGGTCGGTAATGTCGTTGATCTGAACGATAAAGACATAGCCGCGGGCGTTCTTGTCGTAGGTCCAAGAGACGTTGAACAGGCCCCAGCGTTCATAGCCCAGCTTGTGGGTGATGCGGTATTCGGCCTGATAGTTTTGCGAACTGTGGGAATCGACCAGCCCGCGCACCTCACCGTAGAGCTTTTGCAGATCGCCCTCGGGCATCAGATCGCCCAGTTTGGTGTTCGACAAAAGCTCTTCTTCGCTATAGCCGCAAAGGGTGCAAAGCGCGCTGTTGACGCTGTTGAACACGCCGCCTTCGCCCAAGATCGCCATGCCCACCGGGGCCGCGGCCAGCACTTGGCGAAACCGCCGCTCGCTGGTTTCAAGCGCGTTGCGGGCGTGGACGATGTCGGTCACATCGGTTTGGGTGCCGACCATCCGCAGGGCGGTGCCGTTTTCATCGCGTTCGGTCACCACCGCGTCAGAGCGCATCCAACGCCACTCACCGGTGCCGATCTTCAGCCGGTATTCGGTGACGGAACGTTGTTGCTGCCCCGAGATGCAGGCCTGATCAGTCTGGGTCAGTAGAGGCAGGTCATCGGGGTGAACGCGTTTGAGGAATTCCCCCTGCGGGTCGGGCAGCCGCTCGAAATCCGCCATTCCCAGAATGCGCCGCCATGTGTCGGACACCTCGGATTTGCCGGTGCGCAGGTCGATGTCGAAAACCCCGATCTGCGCGCCTTCGAGGGCGAGGTCATAGAGAGCCTTGTTCCGCGCCAGCTCATCCTGCACCGCCAGTTCCGAGGTCAGGTCACGCACGATTGCGGTCACCCGCCGTTCGCCGGTGTGGGTGGTCCAATTGTTGCGTTGCAGATCAAGCTTGAGGTCTTGGCCAAAGCAGGTCTTGCCCGCCGCGTTGACCTGTTCGTGGTCGTGATCCTCAACAAGATCGGTGACGAGTTCGCCGAACTCCATCCCCTTGAGCGCCTCATGCCCATAGCCAAAGCAGACCAGCGCCGCTTGGTTGGCGAAGAGCACCCGGTCATTGCTGTCGAGCAAGAAGATGGGCGTCACCGCGTTCTCGATAACGGCGCGGTTTTCCTCTTCATGGGCGTCGATCTGGCGTTCGCGCAGCACGGCAAGCTCGCTCAGTGCGGCGCTGCGCTGGCGCAGGCT
Source organism: Sulfitobacter sp. 1A13353 (assembly GCF_043557255.1). Classification (NCBI taxonomy): domain Bacteria; kingdom Pseudomonadati; phylum Pseudomonadota; class Alphaproteobacteria; order Rhodobacterales; family Roseobacteraceae; genus Sulfitobacter; species Sulfitobacter sp. 1A13353. The sequence continues at coordinate 503,218 of NZ_JBIFFS010000001.1, forward strand.
GCGGAAGGCCACGAAGAACAGGATCGCCAGAAGGATGCCAGAGACCAGCAGGATTTCCGGCACCGCGCTATGGGTGGCGCGGTCAAAGCTGGCGGTGCTGACATGGACAACGGTCCAAGGGCGGCCAAAGCGTTCGATGGTCTGGGTGATGCTGTGGTGGCCGGTGGCGATGCCTTCGGGCGTGCTGTCGAAGATCCGGCTTTCGGGGGCCGTGGTCAGCCCATCGTAGACTTGGATGTCATAGGACTCTCCCTGAGCCGGGGTCAGCCCGGACAACAGGTTCGCCCCCACAAAAGGCGCATAGACCCAACCGATGAAACCGGCGGTTTCCTGCGCCGGGCTGTTGTCGGCGGCAAAGACCGGGCGCAGCAGCAGGAAGCCGGGCTGGCGGGTCTTGTCCTGCACCAGCAGGATGCGCGGCGTCAGCTTCGGCTCTCGCGTCTCACGGGCGCGCAGGGCGGCGCGGCGGCGGTCTTCGTTAAAGCTGATATCAAGGCCCACGGCCTCTGCATTCGGCCCTTGGGGGTAGATATACTGGATCACCATCTTCTCGGCATTGCCGGTGTCGGGGTGAATGCGGAAATCCTCGATTCCCAGGGCGGTGACCTTTTCGATGAACGCCTCTTCGGTGCCTCTGGCGACGGGGGCAACAAAGCCGATGCCGTTGATGCCGGGCAGGAAGCTGTCGATCTCCAGCGTATCGACGTAATGCGCGAAGTCGCTGGCCGTCACCTCGTCCGAGGCGTTCATGAAGGCGGCGATGCCATTGAGACTTTGCAGATAGGTATGCATCCGCGCATCAAGGCTTTGCAGGCTTTCCTCGGCGATGCGATCAAAGGCCCGGTCGGCGGCGGCATCATTGCTGCGACTGCTGTAGAGGAACACCCCAAAGGTGATGGCAAGGCATCCGAGAAAGAGTATGAATTCGGGTCGCCGCACCAGTTCAAGCCTTTGTTTCTGGCCACCAATTGGCGGCAAAATCTTTCCCCGAAATGAACGTCGCGCATCGCGGGAGGGGTATGTCCAATCCGGTCATATTCACTCATGGGTCGAAAAAATCAACAAACGGATTCGCCTCGCATGCAAAGCGCGGTGAATGTGGCTTTGCGGCAAAAGCCGCGGGAGGCCGGGCGATTTACGGCAGGGATTGTGACCCGTCACCGCGCGCTCTACCAATGACGGGCCGGGGAGGCGGGACAGAATATCGGGAGAGAGCAGCATGAACGACGAGACGCAGCTAGAGGGCCGCTATGACTATATCATTGTCGGTGCGGGCACCGCGGGCTGTGTCTTGGCCAACCGTCTCAGCGCCGATCCGGCCAATCGGGTTCTGCTGCTCGAAGCCGGGGGGGATGACAACTATCACTGGGTAAAGGTGCCGGTGGGGTATCTTTACTGTATCGGCAATCCGCGCACGGATTGGATGATGAAAACCGCGCCCGAGGCGGGGTTGAACGGGCGCTCTTTGGCCTATCCGCGGGGCAAGGTGCTGGGCGGCTGCTCTTCGGTGAACGGCATGATTTACATGCGCGGGCAGGCGGCGGACTATGACCATTGGCGGCAACTGGGCAATGCCGGGTGGAGCTGGGATGACGTGCTGCCCTATTTCCTGAAATCCGAGGATCACCATGCGGGCGGCAGCGAGATGCACCGCGCGGGGGGCGAGTGGAAGGTCAGCAAGCAGCGCCTGCGGTGGGACATTCTGGAGGCCGTGCAAGACGGCGCGCGTGAGTTCGGGATCGAGCCGCGGGCCGATTTCAACGATGGCGACAACGAAGGTTCGGGCTTTTTCGAGGTGAACCAGAAGGGCGGCGTGCGTTGGAACACGGCGCGCGGTTTCCTGCGCCCTGCGATGAAGCGCCCCAACCTGCGGGTGATCACCCATGCGCATACCGATGGGTTGGTCTTGGACGGCAAGCGTGTGACCGGCGTGCGTTTCACCCATAAGGGCCGCGCGATGCGCGCCGAGGCCGAGGGCGAAGTGTTGCTTTCGGCGGGGGCGATCAATTCGCCCAAGATCCTTGAGCTGTCGGGGATCGGGCAGGGTGACCTTTTGAGCGGCATGGGGATCAACACGCTGCACGATCTGCCCGGCGTTGGGGAGAACCTTCAGGACCATTTGCAAATCCGCACTGTCTATAAGGTGCAGAACACCAAAACGCTCAACACGATGACCCATTCGATCTGGGGCAAGGGCCGGATGGGGCTGGAATACCTCCTGCGCCGCAGTGGTCCCTTGGCGATGGCGCCCAGCCAGTTCGGCATGTTCACCAAGTCCGACCCCGCGCTTGAGACGCCGGATCTGGAGTATCACGTGCAGCCCCTGTCGACCGACAAGCTGGGGGATCCGCTGCACCCTTTCCCGGCGATCACCGTCTCGGTCTGTAACCTGCGGCCTGAAAGCATCGGCAGTTGCCATCTCACCAGCCGCGACAGCGCGGTGCAGCCCGATATCCGGCTGAACTATCTTTCTGCCGAGAATGACAAGCGCGTGGCGGTCACGGCGATGAAACAGGCGCGTCACATCATGACGGCCAAGGCGCTGCACCCCTATGCGCCCGAGGAAATCCTGCCCGGCCCCGCCGTGCAGAGCGACGAAGACCTGCTCGACAAGGCGCGCGACATCGCCACGACGATTTTCCACCCCGTCGGCACCTGCAAGATGGGCAGCGATCCGATGGCGGTGGTCGATAGCGATCTGCGGGTGCATGGCTTAGGCGGTCTGCGGGTGGTGGACGCGTCGATCATGCCCAAGATCGTCTCGGGCAACACGGCGTCGCCGACGGTGATGATCGCCGAAAAGGTCGCTGATGCCATTCTGGCGGGGCGGTAGGCGATGCTGATCACGCGGCTGACCAAACGGCTGGGGATCGACCACCCGATTATCCAAGCGCCGATGGCCTTCGCCGCAGGCGGGCGGCTCGCGGCGGTGGTCTCAGGCGCGGGTGGTTTGGGGATGATCGGCGGGGCTTATGATGCTGGCGATTGGATCGCCGAGCAGATGGATGTGGCGGGTAACCAATCGGTCGGCTGCGGTTTCATCACTTGGAAGCTGCGCGAGCATCCGCAGGCGCTGGAACAAGCGCTCGACCGTGATCCGGCGGCGATCTTTCTTTCCTTCGGCGACCCGGCAGAGTTTCTCCCCGCGATCCGCGCGGCAAAGGTGCCGTTGATCTGTCAGGTGCAAACCCTGCGCGACGCCGCCCATGCGATTGATCTGGGGGCCGAGATCATCGTCGCCCAAGGGGCCGAGGCTGGCGGCCACGGCGAGAAACGCGCGACCTTTACCCTCGTCCCCGAAGTCGCGGATCACATCGCCCGCCATGCGCCCGAGGTGCTGCTCTGCGCCGCAGGCGGCGTGGCGGATGGGCGCGGGTTGGCGGCGGCGCTAGTGCTGGGGGCCGACGGTGTGGTCGTCGGCTCGCGCTTCTGGGCCTCGGAAGAGGCGCTGGTGCACCCCGCGATGCGAGAGGCCGCGCTCAAGGCCAGCGGTGATGACACGCTGCGCAGCACCGTGACCGACATCATGCGCGGCTATGATTGGCCCAAACGCTACACGGGCCGTGTCTTGCGCAACGATTTCACCGACCGCTGGCATAAAGACCCCGACGGGCTGCGCGCCGCGCTGGCGCAGGAGCTGCCGCGCTGGCAGGCGGCGGTGGCAGCGGGGGATGCCCGCACCGCCAACGCCTTTGTCGGAGAGGTCGCAGGGCTGATCGGTACGATCAGCCCTGCCGCCGATATCCTGCGCGATATCGTCCAAGGGGCCGAAGCGGCCTTGGGCCAGACCTTCACCCGGTGACGGGGCGGGGGCGGGCCAAGGCGGCTTAGCCGTGATCTTCGACCTCTTCGCGGCCCGGCACATGTTCGCGAGCGGGGGCGGTCTCCCAATTCTCGATCACCTCCATCGCCTCATCCGCGCTTTCGACAAAGCGGAACAGGTCGAGGTCTTCGGCTGAGATCGTGCCCGCATCGGCCAGCGCGTCCCAGTTGATGATCTTTTCCCAGAACTCACGGCCAAACAGCAAGAATGGCACCCGGTTCATGCGGCCCGTTTGGATCAGCGTCAGCGCCTCAAAGAGTTCGTCCATCGTGCCGAAACCACCGGGGAAGACGCAGATCGCGCGGGCGCGCATTAGGAAGTGCATCTTGCGGATCGCGAAGTAGTGGAAGTTGAAGCATAGCTCCGGCGTGACATATTCGTTGGGCGCCTGCTCGAACGGCAGCACGATGTTGAGGCCGATGGAATGGCCGCCCGCGTCGAGCGCGCCGCGGTTGCCTGCCTCCATCACACCCGGCCCGCCGCCGGTGACGATGACATTCTCGGTGCCGCCGCTTTCCATCGACTTTTCGGTCATCAGCCGAGCAAAGGTGCGCGTCTCGTCATAAAAACGCGACAGATCGGCCAGTGTCTTGGTCCGGGCGGTGTGTTTCTCGGCCGGTTCGGGAATGCGCGCGCCGCCAAAGAGCACGATGGTCGATTGGATGCCGTGGGCGTCCAGCAGCAGCTCGGGCTTGAGGAGCTCCAGTTGCAGACGCACCGGGCGCAGCTCATCGCGGCACATGAAGTCATCGTCGGTAAAGGCCAGACGATAGGCAGGCGCGCGGGTTTGCGGCGTGTCGGGGGCGTCTTGGGCTTTGGCGCGGTCCACATTGGCGCGGCGCAGGGGGTGGCGGTGTTCGTCGGTCATCCTCGGGTCTTTCCTTGGTCTGGGGCTTGGCTCAGGTGGCGCGATGGCCGCTTAGGTCAAGATGCCCTGTTGTTCGGCGAATGACCACGCCCCTCATCGCCCGGCAATTGCACCCTAGGCAGTGCAAGGCTATAGCCCTCAAAAGGCCTTTTCATCATTCGGAGACTTGCCCCATGTCCAACGCCCAACTTGAAACCGCCATCGAAGCCGCTTGGGATACCCGTGATCAGATCACATCCGCCACCACCGGAGAGACCCGCGACGCTATCGAAGACACGCTGAACGCGCTCGACAGCGGCAAACTGCGCGTGGCGGAAAAGCAGGACGACGGTCAGTGGCACGTCAATCAGTGGGCCAAGAAGGCCGTGCTGCTGGGCTTCCGCATCAAGGACATGGAACATCAAGAAGGCGGCCCGCAGGGCGCTGGCTGGTGGGACAAGGTCGATAGCAAGTTCAAAGGCTGGGGCGACGCCGAGTGGAAAGAGGCCGGCTTCCGCGCCGTGCCGAACTGCGTCGTGCGCCGCTCGGCCTATATCGCGCCCGGCGTGGTGCTGATGCCGTCTTTCGTGAACATCGGCGCCTATGTCGACACTGGCACCATGGTTGATACATGGGCCACCGTCGGCTCCTGCGCGCAGATCGGCAAGAACGTGCACCTCTCGGGCGGCGTCGGCATTGGCGGCGTGTTGGAGCCGATGCAGGCGGGCCCCACCATCATCGAAGACAATTGCTTCATCGGCGCACGGTCAGAAGTTGTCGAAGGCTGCATCGTGCGCGAAGGCTCGGTGCTGGGCATGGGCGTCTTCATCGGAAAGTCGACCAAGATCGTCGACCGCGAGACCGGTGAGATCATGTATGGCGAAGTGCCCGCAGGTTCGGTCGTTGTGGCGGGCACCATGCCGTCGAAGAACAACGTGAACCTCTACTGTGCCGTGATCGTCAAGCGGGTGGATGCCAAGACCCGCTCCAAAACCTCGATCAACGAGCTGCTGCGCGACTGAACGGAACAAAATACCCCGTCATGGCGTTGAGACCTGAATTCAAAGGAGATTAACGACATGACGGGTATCGGTTGGTTTGCCGCAATCATCGTGGGTGGCCTTGCGGGCTGGATCGCGGAAAAGATCATGAAATCGGACATGGGTCTGATCATGAACATCATCCTCGGCATTCTGGGTGCCTTGGTCGCGAACTGGCTCTTGATGCTGATCGTCGGCAGCACGCTGGGCGGTTGGTTCGGTCAGTTGGTGGTGGGCGTCATCGGTGCCTGCTTGCTGATCTGGGTCACGCGGATGGTCCGCGGCAAGACTTAAGGGCAGGGGCGCGGCCCCTTTCCAAATCCAAGTGAAAAGGTTAGGGCTGCCGAAAGCAATCGGCGGCCCTTATCATGTCTGAACCCAAGAAAACCAAGAAACCTTCGCGCCAGCAGGTCTTTACCCTTTTGGTTCAGATCGGCCGCAAGGACGGTGACGGTCTGCCCGACAAGGCCACCGGTGCTGCGCTGATGTGTTTCGCCTCTGGCATTGATGAGGCCGAAGCTGTGCGCGAGACGGTGGCGATCCTCAAACAGGCCGATACCAACCCGCTTGACGTGACCGGTTACGGCACGCTGGAAGAGCGCGAGGCCGAAGGTCAGGAGATCGACGCCGAGGAACGCGCCCTGATGCAGCGCGCTTTGGAAGAAAACTCGGTCATCGTCGCGCAAATGACCCCGTTTTACGACTGACCCGCGCCCCACACGGGGAATTGCAATGCGCCCCCTTGGCATTGGCGCGATTTGCCCACACAAGTTACCGGACAAGCGATAACCCCTGAAAAGGAGCCGATATGTCCGGTCTCGACCCTGTTGATCTCACCGCGAAACTGGTGCGCTGCGCCTCTGTCACCCCTGCGAACGATGGGGCGTTGGAAGTGCTCGAAGAGGTGTTGGACGCGGCGGGTTTCGACTGTACGCGCGTCGACCGGGGCGGCATCTGCAACCTCTTTGCCCGCTGGGGCAACAAGGGCAACACCAAGTCCTTCGGCTTCAACGGCCATACCGATGTCGTGCCCATCGGGGATGAGGCGGATTGGTCGATGCCCCCCTTCGGGGCCGAGATCAAGGACGGCATCATGTATGGCCGCGGCACCACGGATATGAAATCGGGCGTGGCGGCTTTCGTCGCGGCAGCGGTGGATTTCGTGAAGGACACGCCGCCCGACGGCTCCATCGTGCTGGCGATCACCGGGGATGAAGAGGGCGATGCCCTCGACGGGACCACGGCTCTTTTGGACTACATGACGGAGAACGGCGAGCGGATGGATGTCTGCCTTGTGGGGGAGCCGACTTGCCCCGAGCGCATGGGCGACATGATCAAGATCGGGCGGCGCGGCTCGATGAACGCGCATTTCAAGGTGACGGGCAAACAGGGCCATGCGGCCTATCCGCACCGCGCCAACAACCCGCTGCCCGCGATGGTGCGGTTGATGGATCGTTTGGCCAGCCATGAGTTGGATCAGGGCAGCGATCACTTCGACCCTTCGACGCTGGCCGTGGTGACCGTCGACACCGGCAATAAGGCAACCAATGTGATCCCGGCGCAATGCCGCGGCGCGGTCAACATCCGGTTTAATGACCACCATTCGGGCGCGAGCCTCAGCGACTGGCTGCGGGGCGAGGCGGATAAGATCGCCGAGGAATTCGGCCTGCAAGTGGATGTAGAGATCAAGATCTCCGGCGAGAGTTTCATCACCCCGCCGGGCGCCCTGTCCGATCTGGTCGCGGGCGCGGTTGAGGCTGAGACGGGCGTGCAGCCCGAGCTTTCCACCACCGGCGGCACTTCGGACGCGCGTTTCGTCAAGGCGCATTGCCCGGTGGTGGAGTTCGGTCTGGTGGGCCAGTCCATGCACCAAGTTGATGAGCATGTGCGGGTCGAACATATCGAACAGCTCAAATCCATCTACGGGCGCGTGTTGCGGAATTATTTCACGTGAAACCAACGCTCATTGTCATGGTGAAAGAGCCGCGCCCTGGTCGGGTGAAAACCCGTCTGGGCCGCGACATCGGCATGGTCGGCGCGGCTTGGTGGTTTCGCGATCAGACCCGCCGCCTGTTGCGTCGGATCGAAGATCCGCGTTGGCAGGTGGTGCTGGCCGTGGCCCCGGACGTGGAAGGGCTGCAAAGCCGCGTCTGGCCCGCGCATCTGCCACGCTGGCCGCAAGGGCGCGGCAACCTCGGTGACCGTATGGCGCGGATGCTGCGCAGCGCGCCGGGACCGGCCTGTGTGATCGGGGCGGATATTCCGGGCATCAACCGCAAGGAACTGGGGCGGGCATTCGATGCGCTTGGCAACCATGACGCGGTGTTTGGCCCGGCGCCCGATGGCGGCTATTGGCTCGTGGGGCTGAAACACCCCCGCCGCGCGCCGTCCAGCCTGTTTGACGGGGTGCGCTGGTCCGGCCCCCATGCGCTGGCTGACAGCCGCGCGACCCTGCCGGGCTACCGCATCGCCGAAGTCTCTACCCTGCGCGACGTGGACGAAATTCACGATTTGCCATGACGACAGGGGGGCTGCGTGCTACCTGCTGAGGTATGAGCAAGATACCCAGCAAATCCGAGATCCTCGACTGGATCGAACAGAACCCAACGCTGACCGCCAAGCGCGACATCGCCAAAGCCTTTGGCATCAAGGGCGCGGCCCGGATCGACCTGAAGCGCGTGCTGAAAGAGCTGGAGGCCGAGGGCCATCTGGAAAAGCGCAAGCGCAGCTATCAGGACCCTGACCGCCTGCCGCCGGTCTCGGTCTTGCTGGTCACGGGGCCGGACAGCGATGGCGATCTTTTTGCCAAGCCGATGGAGTGGCATGGCGAGGGGAAAGAACCCATCGTTCTGCTGATCCCGCGCGAGAGTGACCCGGCGCTTGGCGAAGGTGACCGCATTCTGGCCCGGCTGACGTTGGTGAAAGGTGAAGATCACCACTATGAGGCCCGGCTCATTCGCCGCATCGGCTCCAACCCGCGCAAGGTGTTGGGCATCTTCCGCAAAGCGGCCGAAGGCGGGCGGATCGTCCCGATCGACAAGGGCACGGACCGCGAATGGCGCGTCGGTGCCGACCATACACATGGCGCGAAAGACGGTGAACTGGTCGAGGCCGAGCAGGCCGGACCGAAGGCACGTATGGGATCGCCCCGCGCACGCATCGTCGAGCGGCTGGGCGACCCGTCCGAGCCGCGCGCGGTCTCGCTCATCGCGATCCACCAGCATGGCATTCCGGACGAATTCCCCGACGATGTGATCGCACAGGCCGATGCGGCCAAACCACAAGGCCTCAAGGGTCGCGAAGACCTGCGCGACCTGCCGTTGGTCACCATCGACCCCTCCGATGCGCGGGACCATGATGACGCCTGCTATGCCCATGCCGACGACGACCCCAAGAACGAGGGTGGCCATGTCGTTTGGGTCGCCATTGCCGATGTGGCCGCCTATGTGACGCCGGGCTCGGCGTTGGACCGCGAGGCGCGCAAGCGCGGCAACTCCACCTATTTCCCTGACCGCGTGGTGCCGATGCTGCCGGACCGGCTTTCGGGTGACCTCTGCTCTCTGCACGAGGGCGTGCCGCGTGCCTGTATCGCCGTGCGCATGGTGCTGGATGCCAAGGGCAACAAGATCGGCCATACGTTCCACCGTGGCTTGATGCGCTCGCCCGCGTCGTTGCATTACGAAGAGGTGCAGGACGCCATCGACGGCAACCCGAACGACCGCACCGGCCCGCTGTTGGAGCCGGTGTTGAAGCCGCTTTACGCCGCCTATGACGCGCTGAAGACCGCCCGCGCCGAGCGGCAGCCGCTGGAGTTGGACCTGCCCGAACGCCGCATCGAATTGGGCGAGGATGGCAAGGTGAAGTCGGTGAACTTCCGCGAGCGGCTCGACGCGCATCGGCTGATCGAAGAGTTCATGGTCTTGGCCAATGTCGCCGCTGCCGAGACGCTGATCAAAAAGAAAACCCCGCTGCTGTTCCGCATCCACGAGGAACCCTCGCCAGAGAAGCTCGAATCCCTGCGTGAAACCGCACAGGCGGCGGGTTTCACGCTGGCCAAGGGGCAGGTGCTGCAAACCGCGCATCTGAACCGCCTGCTGGATCAGGCGGCGGGGACCAATGACGCGGAGCTGATCAATCTCAGCACCCTACGCTCGATGACGCAGGCCTATTATGGCCCGGCGCATATCGGGCACTTCGGCCTTGCCCTGCGCTCCTACGCGCATTTCACCTCGCCCATCCGCCGCTATGCTGACCTCATCGTGCACCGCGCGCTGATCACGGCGCATGGCTGGGGCAAGGATGGGCTGACGCCCGAAGAGATTGAGGGGCTGGAGCAGACCGGCGCGCATATCTCCGACACCGAGCGGCGCTCGATGGTGGCTGAGCGTGACACGACCGACCGCTACCTCGCGGCTTTCCTGTCGGAGCGTGTCGGCAATGAGTTCACCGGGCGGATCAGCGGCATCGCGCGTTTTGGTGCCTTTGTGAAGTTGGACGAGACGGGCGCGGACGGTCTGGTGCCGATGCGCTCGCTCGGGCGGGAGTATTTCCACCACGACGCCGAGGCGCAGACGCTGATGGGCTCGGACACCGGCATGATGATCGGCATTGGCCAGCGTGTCACCGTGCGGCTGGCCGAGGCGGTCCCCGTGACCGGGGGCATCGCGCTGGAATTGCTTGAGATCGAAGACCAAAAGGTCAAGCAAGGCGGAGGTGGGGGCCGCCGCAACCCGGCGGGTCGTAGCAAGCCGCGCGGCAAGGCCGTGAAGGCCAAGCGCAAGAAGGACAAGATCAAACGCAAAGTGACCCGCACCCGCCGCTGATGCGGCAAACCGGCGGAGCTTCGCGGATGGCCGCCCCCCTCCCTTTCCACCGGGGCGGGGCGGGCATAGGATTTGCCGTAACTCTATGAGGTGAGGCGATTATGATCCGGCACTACGCGATGATTTCAGGCATTCTGGCGACAGCTGGCATGGGGGCTCCGGCCTTCGCGTTAGGCCCGACTGAATCCCTGCGCCCCGCGCCGCGCGCGCCGCAGGCCGTGCTGGCCGCCGTGGCGCCAGTAGCGCAGGAACCCGCGGCAGAGGCCAGCGGCGACGACACCGGGCTGCGCGCTTGGGTGAAAGACTTCCGCCCCCGCGCACTGCAACAGGGCATCGACCCGGATGTCTTTGGCCGGGCACTGGATACGGTCAGCTATGACCCGGAGGTGATCCGCCGCGACCGCAACCAATCGGAATTCACCAAAACGATTTGGGATTACCTCGACACCGCCACCTCGGATCTGAGGGTGCAGAACGGGCAGAAGGCGCTCGCCCAATGGCAACGCACGCTGGAAGAGATCGAAGTGAAGTACGGTGTCGAGAAAGAGATCGTCACCGCGATCTGGGGGCTTGAGAGCGCCTATGGCAGCTTCCGGGGCGGGGATCGGGTGCTGGATTCACTGGCCACCCTTGCCTATGACGCGCGGCGGGCGGAATTTTTCGAAGGCGAGCTCCTCGACGCCCTGCGCATCCTTCAGGCGGGCGATACCGATGCCGATCAATTACGCGGCTCTTGGGCGGGCGCGATGGGGCATACGCAGTTCATGCCCTCGTCCTTCCACGCCCATGCGGTCGATTGGGATGGCGACGGGCGGCGCGACATCTGGGGCGATGACCCCAGCGATGCGCTGGCCTCTACCGCCGCCTATCTCAAGCATTTTGGCTGGACCGAAGGGCAGCCCTGGGGGGTCGAAGTGGCTCTGCCCGAGGGGTTCGACTATCTGCTGGCCGACCGCGCGGTGACCAAGACCCCGGCGGAATGGGCCGATCTTGGCGTCACCGCGCTCGATGGTGGGGCGGTGGCGGATCATGGCCCGGCGTCGATCTTGCTGCCCGCGGGCGCAGAGGGGGCCGCCTTCATGATCTTCCCCAATTTCGCGGTGATCGAGCGCTATAATACGGCGGATGCCTATGTCATCGGAGTGGGCCATCTGGCCGACCGCATCGGCGGCGCGGGCGAGATACAGCAGGACTGGCCCCGCGAAGACCGTGCGCTGAGCTTTAATGAGCGGATCGAATTGCAGACCCTGCTGACCGAAGCGGGTTTTGACACGCAAAAGATCGACGCCAAGATCGGGCCGCTGACCGTCAATGCTGTGCGCAGCTATCAAAAGGCCGAAGGCATCGCGCCCGATGGCTATGCCTCCCCCCGGCTGCTGGCCCGACTGCGCGCCGAGTGAGGGGCCGCCCCCGATTGGGGGCAGCCCGATGTTTTAGGACGCGGCTTTGAGCATGTCCTTGTCTTTCAGATCGGCATAGGTCGCATCCAGTGCCTTGGTCGCCCGTTCGGCGAAGATCTTTATCTCTTCCGGGGTAATGATCAGCGGCGGCGAGATGATCATCCGGTCGCCGACATGGCGCATCACCAGATTGTTGGCAAAGCAATGTTCGCGGCAAATGTACCCGGCGGTGCCGCTATCGGCGAATTTCGCGCGGCTTTCCTTATGCGGCGTCAGCGGGAGGGAGGCCATCAGGCCCGATACGTTCACCCCGCCTACCAGCGGATGCTCTCCCAGCTTGCCCAACGCCTCTTTCAGCGCGGGGGCGGCGACGTTTTGAACATGAGCGACAATGTTCTCTTCTTGCATAATCCGCAGGTTTTCCAGCGCCACGGCGGCGCAGACCGGGTGGCCGGAGTAGGTGTAGCCGTGGTTGAACTCGCAGGCGTTGATGACCTCAGCCACCTCGTCACAAACGATCGACCCGCCGATGGGCGCGTAGCCCGAGCTCAGCCCCTTGGCGATGGTCATGATATGCGGCTTGATGCCCATGGTCTGCGAGCCAAACCAATTGCCCGTCCGACCAAAGCCGCAGATCACCTCGTCAGCGATCAGCAGAATATCGTGTTTGTCGCAGATGCGCTGAATCTCGGGCCAATAGGTGCTGGGCGGCACGACGACCCCGCCCGCGCCCTGAACGGGTTCGGCGATGAAGGCCGCGACCTTGTCCGCGCCCAGCTCGACAATCTTCGCTTCCAGCTCCTGTGCGCGTTTCAGACCGAAGTCTTCGGGCGACATATCCCCGCCTTCGGCATACCAATCGGGCTGGCCGATGTGGTGGATGCCGGGGATCGGCAGCCCGCCTTGCTCATGCATATAGGTCATGCCGCCGAGACTGGCCGAGCCGACCGAAGAGCCGTGATAGGCGTTCTTGCGGCTGATGATATGGCTTTTCTCGGGTTTGCCCTTTTGCGCCCAATAGGTGCGGACAATGCGCAGGTTGGTGTCATTCGCCTCTGACCCCGACCCGGCGAAGAAGACGTGGTTCAGATCACCGGGGGCCAGATCGGCCAGCTCCTTGGCCAGCGCGATGGCGGGCACATGGGTCGTTTGGAAGAAGGTGTTGTAATAGGGCAGTTCGTTCATCTGTCGCGCGGCGACATTGCCCATCTCTTCGCGGCCATAGCCAAGGTTCACGCACCACAGCCCGGCCATCGCATCGAGAATCTCATTCCCCTCGCTGTCGGTCAGGTAGATGCCCTTGGCCCTTGTGATGATGCGCGCGCCCTTGTCGCCCAATTCATCATTGGTGGTGAAAGGATGCATGTGATGCGCCGCATCCAGCGCCTGAAGGTCCGCGGTGGGGAGGTGATTCGTGATGGGCGGCATGGGTGTGCACCTTCTATTTGCATGAAAAATAAGCTTAGCCGCAGAATATGATCAAATTATAGCATGTCAATCGAATCAACGCGGAACGGGCAGACCATCGAGGGCTGCGCGAATTTGGGTCATTCCTTGGGCGACATCGCCCGCCATGACCTCTCCCGCCAAAGCGGCGTTGCCCTCGGCAAAGGCCGCCAAAAGTTCGGCATGTTTATCGGGTAGATTGCTGGTGCCATAGCGCCCGCAAACCACCCGAAGCGAGGGGCCAAAACGCAGCCAAAGACGGTCCACCGTTGCGGCCATGATCGGCGCTTCGGCAAGGTCGTAAATCATTCGGTGAAAGCTGTAGTTCTGCATCAAATAGCCGCCGACATCGCCCCGGTCGATGGCATGGTTCAGCGCGTTGTCACAGGCTTTCAAAGCGTTCAAACGCTCATCCGTCATGCGGTTTGCGGCGCGTTTGGTCAGTTCCGGCTCTAGCGTTTCCCGCATGAATCTCAGTTCTTCCAGCCCCGCATGGGTCAGTTCCGGCACGGTGACCCGGCGGTTGCCCAAATGGGTCAGCGCCCCTTCCGAGATCAGGCGGCGGATGGCCTCGCGCACCGGCGTCATGCCCGCATCCAAAGCGGCGGTCAGACCTTGGATCGTGACCCCCTGTCCGGGGGCCAGATCGCCGAAGAGAATCATCTTGCGCAGGCGTTCGTAAACATGCTGATGGATCGGTGTCTTGGCCGCCGCATCGGCGGCGGGAAGCAATCTCGGATCGGTTTTTTCTGAACCCATAGGAGCGGTCTTTCCGTCTTGTTTCGCCGTGTCTTGCAGCATTTCATTCTGCATGAAAGCATAAACCATCTTGCCCGAAGAGGCAAAACTTGATCAAATTGACGAAAGGTGGGGATCAACCCGACCTGTCTAACGGGAGTATGAAATGAAACATGTGCTACTAAGCAGCGTCGCCGTTGCCACCTTGATGGCAGGTGCCGCCACTGCCGAAACGGTCCGGGTCTATAACTGGTCCGACTATATCGATGAATCCTTGCTGGATAAATTCGAAGAAGAGACCGGCATCGAATTGGTCTATGACGTGTTCGACAGCAACGAGGTGCTGGAGACCAAAATGCTCGCCGGTGGGTCGGGCTATGACGTGGTCGTCCCCTCGGGCACCTTCCTGCAGCGCCAGATCACAGCCGGTGCATTCCAGCCGCTGGATACCTCTAAGCTGCCCAACCTGGAAAATATGTGGGACGTGGTTTCCTCGCGGACCGAACAATATGATCCCGATAACGCCCATTCCATCAACTACATGTGGGGTACCACCGGCATCGGCGTGAACGTCGGCAAGGTGAAAGAGATCCTAGGCGAAGACGCCCCGATTGACTCTTGGGACTTGGTTTTCGACCCCGCCAATATGGAAAAACTGGCTGACTGCGGTGTGCATTTCCTCGATGCCCCGGCAGAGATGATCCCCGCCGCGCTGAACTACATCGGCGAAGACCCCAACAGCCATGACCCCGATGTGATCGCCAAGGCCGAAGAGGTCTTCATGCCGGTCCGCCCCTATATCCAGAAGTTCCACTCTTCGGAGTATATCAACGCTTTGGCCAACGGTGACGTCTGCGTCGCGGTAGGCTGGTCGGGCGATATCTTGCAGGCCCGCGACCGCGCGGATGAAGCCGACAACGGTGTCGAAATCGCCTATAACGCCCCCTCCGAAGGCGCGCAGATGTGGTTTGACCAGATGGCCATCCCGGTTGACGCGCCGAACCCCGAGGGCGCGCATAAGTTCCTGAATTTCATCATGGACGCCGAGAATATGGCCGCCGCGTCGAACTATGTGTACTACGCCAACGGCAACAAAGCCTCGCAAGAGCATCTGGTCGAGGATGTGATCGGCGACCCGGCGATCTACCCCTCTGAGGCGGCGTTGAACAACCTGTTCACCACCACACCTTACCCGCCGAAAGTACAGCGCGTGGTGACCCGGCTCTGGACCAAGATCAAGTCCGGTACCTGATCTGAGACAGGGGGTGCGGCCAGTCTGGTCGCGCCCCTTTTTCTTGCCCCGCGACCCCGATCAAAGCCCGAGCAAAGCCCGATCAAAGGATGTCTCAACCGTGAGCCCAACCGTCTTCGCCCCCTGGAACGACCCCGACGAAAAGCCGCTCATTCGCTTTAAGAATGTGACCAAGAAATTCGGCGAATTCGTCGCCATCGACGATCTGTCTTTGGATATTTACGCGCAGGAATTCTTTGCCCTTCTTGGGCCTTCGGGCTGTGGCAAGACGACGATGATGCGGATGCTGGCCGGGTTCGAAAGCCCCACCACCGGGCGCATCGAATTGGCAGGGCAGGACATCGCCCCGGTGCCCCCGAACAAACGCGCGGTGAACATGATGTTCCAATCCTACGCGCTGTTTCCGCATCTCAGCATCTGGGACAACATCGCCTTCGGCCTGCGCCGCGACAAGATGGAGAAGGACGCCATCGCCGCCCGCGTGGCCGAGATGCTGAAGCTCACCCGGCTAGAGAAATTCGCCCGCCGCAAACCGCATCAGATCTCCGGCGGCCAACGGCAGCGTGTCGCGCTGGCGCGCTCGCTAGCCAAAGCGCCGAAGCTTCTGCTGCTTGATGAACCCTTGGGCGCGCTGGACAAGAAGCTGCGGCAAGACACCCAGTTCGAGCTGATGGACATCCAAGAATCCACCGGCACCACCTTTGTCATCGTGACCCACGACCAAGAAGAGGCGATGACCGTCGCCTCCCGCGTGGCGGTGATGGACGAGGGGCGCGTGATTCAAGTGGCCACCCCGGCCGAGATCTATGAAGCGCCGAATTCCGTCTATGTCGCTGACTTCATCGGTGACGTGAACATCATCGAAGCCAGCACCAAGGCCATTGGCCAAGATCAATACCATTTGAACTGGATCGAGGGGCAGCCGCCGCTGACCGCCACCTCTGCCGCGCCGTTCAGCGAGGGGCAGCAGGCCCATCTGGCAATCCGGCCCGAGAAAATCCGCATTTCGACCGAGCGGCCCGAGGATGCGCCTAATGCGCTACAGGGCAAAGTGCTCGACATCGCCTATTTGGGGAACCTTTCCACCTATCACGTCGAACTGCCCGGCGGCCAGGTGATCAAGGCGCAGACGGCCAACACTCGCCGCATCGCACGGCGTGACATCACATGGAAAGACCCGGTCTGGATTTCATGGAGCGCCACCGCAGGCGTTTTGTTGGCGCAATGAACATGCGTCGCTTCGCCCTGATCGCGGTCCCGTACCTCTGGCTGTTGGCGCTGTTTCTGGTGCCTTTCCTGATCGTTTTCAAAATCTCCCTGTCCGATACGGCACTGGCGATCCCGCCCTATACGCCGACGATCAAGGACGGCATCGGCGCCCTAATCGCCCAGTTGGATTTCGAGAATTTTACCTTCCTCGCCTCCGACGACCTTTATTGGAAAGCCTACCTTAGCTCCCTGCGCATCGCCGTTGTATCGACCGCGCTGACGCTCTTGGTCGGCTATCCCATCGCCTATGGCATGGCCCGCGCCCCCGAAGAGTGGCGCGCCACATTGATGATGTTGGTGATCCTGCCGTTCTGGACCTCCTTCCTGATCCGCGTCTATGCGTGGATGGGCATTCTCAGCAACGAAGGGCTGCTGAACCAACTCTTGATGGGGTTGGGTCTAACGGCAGAGCCTTTACAGATCCTTAATACCAATACGGCAGTCTACATCGGCATCGTCTATACCTACCTGCCGTTCATGATCCTGCCGATCTATGCCGCGCTGGACCGCTTGGACGAATCCCTGAATGAGGCGGCGGAGGATCTCGGCTGCTCGCGTTTGCAAGCCTTCTGGCTGGTGACGATCCCCTTGTCGCGCAACGGCATTGTGGCGGGCAGCTTCCTTGTCTTCATCCCTGCCTTGGGCGAATTCGTGATCCCCTCGCTTTTGGGCGGGTCGGGCACGCTGATGATCGGCAAGGTGCTGTGGGAGGAGTTTTTCAACAACCGCGACTGGCCGGTGGCGAGTGCGGTGGCGGTGATCCTGCTGCTGATCCTGATCATTCCGATCATCCTCTTCCAGCGCAACCAGCAGAAACAGGCGGAGGCCGAACAATGAAGCGGATGACATGGTTCAACGTGACCTCGCTCACGCTGGGGTTCGCCTTTCTTTACCTGCCGATGATCATTCTGGTGATCTACAGTTTCAACGCCTCGAAACTGGTGACGGTCTGGGCCGGATTCTCGACCCGCTGGTATGGCGAGCTTTTGCAAAACGAAGCCTTCCTGAATGCGGCTTGGGTCACGCTGAAGGTCGCGGTGATCTCATCCTCCATCGCCACGGTGCTGGGCACCATGGCGGCCTATGTGTTGGTGCGCGGCGGGCGGTTCATGGGGCGGACGTTATTCTCCGGCATGATCTACGCGCCGCTGGTGATGCCCGAGGTGATCACCGGCCTTTCGCTGCTCTTGCTCTTCATCGGCATTGGGCTGGACCGGGGCGTGCTGACCATCGTGCTGGCGCATACGACCTTTTCGATGTGCTATGTCTCGGTCGTCGTCTCCTCCCGGCTGGTGTCCTTCGACCGTTCGTTGGAGGAGGCCGCGCTCGACCTCGGTTCTTCCCCGTGGGAGGCCTTCCGCCTCGTGACCCTGCCGATCATCGCGCCTGCGGTGATCTCGGGCTGGCTTCTGGCCTTCACGCTCAGCCTCGATGATCTGGTCATTGCCTCCTTCACCGCCGGGCCATCGGCCACAACGCTGCCGATCAAGATCTTCAGCGCCGTGCGTTTGGGCGTCTCGCCCGAGATCAACGCGCTCTCGACGATCATGATCGCCATCGTGACCGTAGGGGTCATCACCGCATCGCTGGTCAGCAAACGCTCAAGCCTGCGCGCGCAGGAGGAAGCCCGCGCGGCGGAACGGCCCGCCGCATGAAGCGTATCTACGCGGATTTCGCCTATTCCGAAGCGCCGCGTGCGGGCTGCTGGTGGGACCAGACCCATGGCGCGCCGGAGCGGCCGGCGCTGCAGGGCGCGGCGCAGGCCGATGTGGTGATCATCGGCGGCGGTTTCACCGGCCTCAACGCCGCGCTGCATCTGGCGCAGGCCGGGGTTGGGGCCACGGTGCTAGAGGCCGAGCGCGTGGGCTTTGGCGCTTCGGGCCGCAACGGGGGCTTTTGCTGCTTGGGCGGCGGGATGCTGGACGACGCGGCGCTCGACCGGAAATTCGGGCGGACAGAGCGGCTTGGCTGGCGGCAGGCCGAGGTGGCAGCGATCCGACAGGTGGAGGATTTCATCGTCGCCCGCGGCATCAATGTCGATCGGCATTCCCAAGGGGAAACCCAGCTGGCCCACCGCCCGCGCGATTTCGAAGAGATGCGCGGCAGGCTGGCTTACTACGCAGAGAATTACGGCGTCACGGCCCGGCTGACCGAAAAGGCCGATCTGGCCGCCGAGGGGCTGAACGCAGGCTTCGAGGGCGCGATCACCGTGCCGATTGGCTTTGGAATAAACCCCCGCAAATATGTGACCGCCCTCGCGCAGGCCGCGGAAGAGGCGGGGGCCGCGATCTATCACAACAGCCCGGCCACCGGGGTGACAGGGCACGAGGGCGCGTTCGAGGTTACGACCCCGCAGGGCCGCATCCGGGCCGAGCGGGTGATCATAGCCACCAATGGCTATTCCTCCGAAGACCTGCCGACATGGCTGGCCGCGCGTTACATGCCGACGCAATCCAGCGTGATCGTGACCCGCCCGATGACCGAGGCCGAGCTTGCCGCTCAAGGTTGGACCAGCCAACAGGCCTGCTATGACAGCCGCCATCTGCTGCATTACTTCCGGCTGATGCCTGACAATCGTATGTTGTTCGGCGTGCGCGGCGGGCTGATGTCCAACCCCAATTCCGAGCGGCGCGCGCTGGCCCGGGCCCGCGCGGATTTCGAGGCGATGTTCCCCGCGTGGCGTCATGTTGAAACGCCGCATGGCTGGTCCGGCATGGTCTGTATCGCGCGCAATCGCATGCCCTTCGTGGGGCAGGTGCCGGATCAGCCGGGGATCTTCGCAGGGCTGTGCTACCACGGCAATGGGGTGGCGATGGGCAGCTATTCCGGTGCGCTCTTGGCTGATCTGGTTCGCGGCATAACGCCCGAGCGGCCCTATCCCGCCCCCATGCGCGCCCCGCTTGCACGGTTCGAACTGGGTCGTTTTCGCCGGGCGGTCATGCCCTTTGCCTATGCGGGCTTCGCGCTGTCGGATCGCTGAGGGGGGGCGGTCAGCCCTCTTCCCGCGCCGCGCGTTCCTTGGCCAGCGTGATCTGGCGCTGGCGTTCGCGGAACCGTTCCTTATCCTCTGCCGAGGTCTCATCCACACATTGATGACAGGACACCCCAGCCTCATAGGCGGGGTGCTGCGTGTCCTCGGGCAGGATCGGGCGGCGGCAGCCGTGGCAAAGCATATGCGGCCCCTCGCGCAGCCCATGGCCAACGCTGACGCGGTTGTCGAAGACGAAACAGTCGCCTTCCCATGTGCTTTCCTGTTCGGGCACCTCTTCGAGGTATTTCAGGATACCGCCTTTGAGGTGGAAGACATCCTCGACGCCCTGACCGATCAGGTAGTTGGTCGATTTCTCGCAACGGATGCCGCCGGTGCAGAACATCGCGATCTTCTTATTGTGGAAGCGGTCTTTGTTCGCTTCCCACCACGCGGGAAATTCACCAAAGCTCTCGGTCTCGGGGTCGACCGCGCCTTCAAAGGTGCCAATCGCCACTTCGTAGCTGTTGCGCGTGTCGATCACCGCCACATCGGGGGAGCGGATCAATTCGTTCCAATCCTTCGGGTCGACGTAATGGCCCACCTTGGCGCGGGGATCTACATCGGGCTGGCCCATCGTCACGATCTCGCGCTTGATGCGCACCTTCATCTTGCCGAAGGGCGGCTTGTCGCTGGTGGCCTCTTTCCACTCCAGATCCGCGCAGCCGGGCAGGGCGCGCAGATGGGCGATCACCGCGTCGATCCCGGCGCGCGGCCCGGCGATGGTGCCGTTTACCCCTTCGGGGGCCAACAGCAGCGTGCCCATGACCGATTGCGCCTCGCAAAGCGCCAAGAGCGCGGGTTTGAGCGCGGCGGGATCGTCGAAGCGGGTGAAGTGATATAGGGCGGCGATGGTATACATGAGCGTCAAATAAGCGCTTCGGCGGCAAAGCTCAATCCGGCGCGTGCCATTGACCTACCCCATCCGCCGCCCTACCCCTTTTGGTAAGGAGAATGCCCATGACCCATGCCCTGATCGTGATCGACGTTCAAAATGATTTCTGCCCCGGCGGCGCGCTGGAAGTGCCGCAGGGCGATGAGATTCTGCGCGGCATCAACGCGCTGATGCCCGAGTTTGACGCGGTGGTCCTGACGCAGGACTGGCATCCGGCGGTGCATTCGTCATTCGCGTCGTCGCATAGGAACAACGGGCCTTACGAGATCGTCACCATGCCCTATGGCCCGCAGGTGCTCTGGCCCGATCACTGCATCCAAGGCAGCATTGGCGCGCAGTTCCACCCCGAGCTGCAAACCGACCGCGCCGATCTGATCATCCGCAAGGGCTATAACCCCGACATCGACAGCTATTCAGCGTTTTTCGAGAATGACCACCGTACGCCCACGGGGCTCGAAGGCTACCTGCGCACACGCGGGATCGAGCGGCTGACCATGGTGGGGCTGGCGCTGGATTTCTGCGTGAACTTCTCGGCGGTGGACGCGGCGAAGCTGGGGTTCAAGGTCGATGTGCGCGAAGACCTGTGCCGCGCGATTGATCTGGACGGATCGCTTGCCAAAGCCCGCGAAGGCATGCGCGCGGCGGGGGTGACGCTGGCCTGATCCGCCGCTTTCCCCTTGCCCATCTGTCCGCCCCCTTGGCATGAAGGGGCACGCAATAAGGAACCTCCCATGGTCGACATCGCCACCCGCGTCTATAACCACAAGTGGAAAATCGACCCCATCGTGCGGTCGCTGATCGACACGGATTTCTACAAGCTCTTGATGTGCCAATCGGTGTTTCGCAACAAGCCGGACACGCAGGTCACCTTTAGCCTGATCAACCGCTCCACCCATATCCCGCTGGCCAAGCTGATCGACGAGGGGGAGTTGCGCGAGCAACTCGATCACATCCGCTCTCTCAGCCTCAGCCGGGGGGAGAGCACATGGCTGCGCGGCAATACCTTCTACGGCAAACGCCAGATGTTCCGCCCCGATTTCATGGAGTGGTTCGAAGGCATGCGCCTGCCGCCCTATCATCTGGAGCGGAAGGGCGATCAGTATGAGCTGACCTTTGAGGGCAAGTGGCATGAGGTCATGCTTTGGGAAATTCCCGCGCTGGCGGTGTTGATGGAGCTGCGCAGCCGTGCAGCGCTGGACCCGATGGGCAAGTTCGAGCTTCAGGTGCTTTACGCGCGCGCGATGACCCGCGTCTGGGAAAAGATCGAAGCGCTGCGCGAGGTGGATAACCTCTCGATCGCTGATTTCGGCACGCGGCGGCGGCATTCCTATCTCTGGCAGGATTGGTGCGTGCAGGCGATGCATGAGGGGCTGGGCGATGCTTTCACCGGCACCTCCAACTGTCGCATCGCCATGATGCGCGAGCTTGAGGCGATTGGCACCAACGCGCATGAGTTGCCCATGGTCTATGCGGCTTTAGCCGAAGATGACGCGGAGCTTGCCCGCGCGCCCTATGATGTGCTGTCGGATTGGCATGACGAGCACGAAGGTAACCTGCGGATCATCTTGCCCGATACCTACGGCACTAAGGGCTTTCTCGATCACGCGCCGGATTGGCTGGCGGGCTGGACCGGCATCCGCGTCGACAGCGGCGATCCGGCCACGGCGGCGCAGACGGCCATTGACTGGTGGCGCGCCCGCGGCGAGGACCCGACGACCAAGCGAGTGATCTTCAGCGATGGGCTGGATGTGGACAAGATCAAGGAGTTGCACGCGCAGTTTGCGGGCAAGGCCAAGGTCTCTTTCGGTTGGGGGACGCTGTTGACCAATGACTTCCGCGGGCTGGTGCCGAATGATGCGCTGGCACCCTTTAGTCTGGTCTGCAAAGCGGTCAGCGCCAACGGGCGGCCCACGGTCAAACTGTCGGACAACCCCAACAAGGCGATGGGTCCGGTGGATGAGATCGCGCGTTACAAGCGTGTTTTCGGGGTCGGAGAGCAGGCCGCGCAGCAGGTGATCGTCTGACGGTCAGCCTTCGCCAAGGGCGGCCACGGGGAACTCCGCCGTGGCAATCAACCCTTCGGGCTGCCAATCGTAGTGCAGGGTGCCACCGACCGCGCGGGTCAAGGACTGGATGATCCGCGAGCCGCTGTTGCGCGGAGACTTGATGACCTCCGGCCCGCCTGTTTCGCGCCAGACAAACCGCAGGCGGGCAGGCTCCTGAAGGATGGTGATATCGAGCGATACCCGCCCGGTATCGGAACTGAGCGAGCCGTGTTTCACCGCATTCGTCGCCAGCTCGTGCAAGGCCAGCGTCAGGGGGGAAACGAGGCGGTGCGAGATCAGCGGATTCGCCCCGGTGAGGTTGATCTGATCCTCGGTGGCCGAGGTATAGGCCCGCATGATCGGCCCCATCAGCGTCTCGAAATCCACCTCATGCTGGTCGCTGCGGCCAATCGTGTCGAAATGCGCCGCGCCCAAGGCGGCCAGCCGCTCGATCACCTTGTCGGCAAAGGCCGCGGGGCTCGGCTCCTCACGGGCGGTCAGGCGGACCATGGCGGTCATGACGTTGACGATATTGCGCAGCCGGTGCAGCAATTCGTCATCGGCCAATTGCCGGTGCTCCCGCTCCGCCCGGCGGCGTTCGGAAACGTCGAGTTGCGAGCCGAAGAAGTAGATCAGATTGCCATCTTCGTCATTGATCGGCCCCAGTTGCAGGGCGTTCAGGAAGCGGCTGCCATCCTTGCGGTAGTTCACGATCTCAACCGTGTCGACCCGGCGCGCCAGTAGGATTTCGCGCACCGCATCGACGCTTTCGCGCGTGGTTTCCGGGCCTTGCAGGAAGCGGCAGTTCTGGCCCACGATCTCATCCAAGCCATAGCCGGTCAGATCGGTGAAAGCGTCATTCACATAGACGATGGGGTTGTCCGGCAGGGTCGGGTCGGTGATGCACAGCGGCAGGCGGGCATAGCGCACGACCTTGCCTAGAACGTCTTCGGTCAGGGTCTGCCGAGCGGCGGAGACCGTGTTGTCGTTCATGAATTCCCGCCCTTTGATCAAAACTGGCCGTCAATGTGCCCTGCACGTGGCTTTTGGGTCAACCCGCATACTGGGGGTTGGGCCATATTTATCTACTAAATGCTGTATGCGCCATACGGTTCCGCGAGGTTCGATAAATGCGGCTTGTCAGGAAGGGCCTAAAATGCGTAATTGAGGGCGCTTGGTGTCCCGAAAAGCGCCTTCGAGTGTGGGACCGAAAAGGGAATTCAGTAAGGGGTCGCCCGACCCTGAAGCCGAAGCCGCCCCCGCGACTGTAAGCGGTAAGCCAATGCCCCTCGTGCCACTTGTCCTTTCGGACGGGGAAGGCGGGCAAAGGCCACGACCCGCGAGCCAGGAGACCTGCCAGGCAAATGAAACGCTAGATCCCGTCGGGTGTGACGGTAAGGAGATTGAAGATGACGACGATGATTAAGACCGCCGGTGCCACGCGCAGCAAACTCGTACCGGCGCTGTTTGCCGCCGTATTGGGTGTGGCTCTGATGGCGCTGACCGGCCATGTGCAGGCCGCAGCACTGCATGATGCCGCCCATGACGTGCGCCACGCGACAGGCTTTCCCTGCCACTAAGCGCCGCGTTCGGTATCACTGGGGTCCGGGCTGCCATGCCGCAGTCCGGCTGTCTGTGATTCTGCCATTTATCAATGCCTGCCTTTCGCTGTTTTGCCCGCGCCCGCCGTTCGCTGCGTCGGGAGGGCTTTGGCACATCTTGAGGCTGGCTGATGGCTCGGCCCGCGTTTCGCGCGGCGCTGAGTATCATTTCGCATCTAAGGATCATTGCGATGTTTTCACGTTTTCTGACTTCCGCCCTGTTTGCCGGGGCCTCTGCCGGCCTGTTGACCGGCCTGCTGCAACTCTATTTCGTGCAGCCCGTGCTGCTTCACGCCGAGCTTTATGAGACCGGCGCGCTGGTGCATTTCGGGGCCGACCCCGTCAGCGCGCACCCCGATTTGCCCGGTTTCGATGCCGTCCGCGATGGGTTGAGCCTGATCTTCACCATGCTGACCTATACCGCCTATGCGCTGATCCTTCTGGCCGCGATGAGCCTTGGCGAAGAGCGCGGCGCGGTAATCGATGGCCGCTGGGGCATCCTTTGGGGTGTCGCCGGTTTCGTGGCCTTCCACCTCGCGCCGGGGTTCAGCCTTGCGCCCGAAGTGCCCGGCGTCGCCGCCGCAGACATCACTGCGCGGCAGATCTGGTGGTTCGCCACCGCAGCGGCAGCGTTGGTAGCGCTTTGGCTGCTCGCCTTCGGCAAAGGCTGGGGCGCGTGGATCGGCGCGGCGGTTCTGCTGATGGCCCCCCATGTCGTCGGCGCACCCGAACCCGAAAGCTTCAGCGGCCCGGTACCGACAGAGATCGGCGCGCTCTTCGCCGCGCGTGCGCTTGGCATCGGCTTGGCCGCATGGGTGTTGCTGGGCAGTTTCGCCGGGTTCTTTTGGCAACGTGAAGGCGCGCAGAGCGCCTGAGGGAGGTCGAAATGGACAGATCACTGGCGCTTTTCGCCATTGGATTGGTCTTTGGCGGTGGCATCGGTTTTGCCATCGCCGCAAGCAACGGTGTGACCTTCGACGGCCATGACCACGGCGACCCTGCCGCCCATGGCGGCGGCGGGCATGTGGCCATGGATCACGGTGGCGCGGATCACGCGCGCATGCATGGCCAGCCCATCGCGCTGGCCGCCGAAGAGGCCCCCAGCCTTGCAATCCGCGTGACCCCCGACCCGATGTCAGGCCATAACCTTTTTGTTGAGACCGAAGGCTTCGCCTTTGCCCCCCAGAACGCCAGCGGCGAAAATCAACCGGGCGAGGGCCATGCCCATGTCTATGTCAACGGTGCCAAGATCGGGCGGCTTTATGGCCCGTGGCTGCATCTGGCTGACCTGCCCAAGGGCGAGGTCACGGTAGAGGTCACGCTTAACGCCAACGACCACCGCCCCTTGGCGGTGAACGGCGCGCCGATTACAGCCCGCGAGGTGCTGACAGTTGAATAATCGCACCGCCTCCCCTTTTCATGGCGGGCCGGAGCGCATACCCGGCACGCATAACTCGATGGGACAAGATCAATGAGCGCAACCCTACATGTCTGCAGGACCTGCCGCGCAGGCGAGGTGCTGGAGGAAGACGCCCCGCGCCCCGGTGCGCAGCTTCATGCCGCCCTCGACGCCGCAGGCGCGCCAGAGGGCGTGACCATCGTGCCAGTGCAATGTCTTTCCGCCTGTTCGCAGGGGGCCGCCGTGGCGCTGTCTGCGCCGGGCAAATGGTCCTATGTCTATGGCCGCTTGACCAAGGAAGACGCCGCCGACATCCTTGCCGGAGCCGCCGCCTATGCCGCCACCCAAGACGGGCTGGTGCCATGGCGCGAACGCCCGGTCATCTTTCGCAAGCAAAGCCTTGCGCGTATCCCCCCTTTGACCCTGCCGCAGGAGCCTACCGCATGAGCGATCTCGCCAAAATTCCCGTTACCGTCATCACCGGCTTTCTCGGCGCTGGTAAAACCACGCTCATCCGCCATTTGATGACCAATGCAGGCGGGCGCCGCCTTGCGGTTCTGGTCAATGAGTTCGGCACCGTGGGGGTGGATGGGGACATCCTGAAATCCTGCGCCATCGACGACTGCCCGGCGGAGAATATCGTCGAGCTGGCCAATGGCTGCATCTGTTGCACCGTGGCCGATGATTTCATCCCCACCATCGAAGCGTTGATGGCCCTGCCGACGCGCCCCGATCACATCCTGATCGAAACCTCTGGGCTGGCCCTGCCAAAACCGCTGCTCAAGGCCTTCGACTGGCCCGCGATCCGGTCCAAGATCACCGTCGACGGCGTCATCGCGCTGGCCGATGCCGAGGCCGTGGCCGCTGGCACTTTCGCCGCCGATGTCGCCGCCGTGGACGCGCAGCGTCTGGCCGACGACAGCCTCGACCACGAAACGCCGCTCTCCGAAGTGTTCGAAGATCAGATTTCCTGCGCCGATATCGTGCTGATGTCCAAGGCCGATCTGGCCGGTCCCGATGGCCTCGCCAAAGCCCGCAAGGTGATCGAAGAGGAAAGCCCGCGTGAGATTCCGATCCTTGAGATGACCGAAGGCGTGATCGACCCCAAGGTCGTGCTGGGCCTCAACGCCGCCGCCGAAGACGACCTCGCCGCGCGCCCTTCGCATCATGACGGCCACGACGATCACGAGCATGACGATTTCGAAACCGTGGTGATCCCGATGCCGGAAGTGTCGGATGTCGATGCGCTGGTGGCCTCGATCGAACGGCTCGCGCGCGAGCAGAACATCCTGCGCGTGAAGGGCTATGTCGCGGTCGAGGGTAAACCGATGCGCCTGTTGGTGCAGGCCGTGGGCGCGCGGGTGCGCCAGCAGTTCGACCGCCCTTGGGGCAGCGACACGCGCGCCGGGCATCTGGTGGTGATCGCCGAGCATGACGACATCGACCTTGCCAAAATCCGCGAGACTTTGGGAGCCTGACCGCCCATGCATGTCGTCTTTCGCGAAAGCCACGGGTTGGAGGATACCGACACCCCCTATGATCCGGGGCAAACCCCCGCCGATCTGGTGGTGCTGTCGTTTTCCGACAGTGACCTCGGCGCTTTCGCGGCAGGCTGGCATCGCGGCGGCGGCAAGGAGGGCAAGCTGCCCTCGCTGCGGCTGTGCAACCTCGTGGCGCTGCGGCACCCGGCCTCGGTCGACAACTATATCGAACAGACGCTGACCGGGGCCAAGGGCATTTTGATCCGCCTCATCGGGGGGGAGAATTACTGGCCCTACGGCATCATGCAGGTCCAAGACTTCGCCCGCCGCCATGATATCGCGCTGGCCGTCTTGCCGGCCGATGGGCGCGAGGATCCGGGGCTCGACGCGCATTCGACTTTGCCGGTTTCCACGCTGCGCCGTCTTGCGCATCTTTGTGATGCGGGCGGGCCGGTGGCGGCGCAGGCCGCGCTGGCGCAGATGGCGCTGGCGGCGGGCTTTTACGCCGGGCCGGTCATGGGCACGAAAACGGTGCCCGATTGCGGCTATTACGACCCCGATCAAGGGGTGCTCCCCCTCGCCGACGCGGCGGGGGAGACTGTCGCGGTTACCTTTTACCGCAGCTATCTTCTGGCCGCCGATACCGCGCCCGTCGACGCGCTGATCCGGGCGTTGCGGGCGGCGGGGCTGAACGCCATCGGGCTTTTCGTACCCTCGCTCAAATCCGATCCTGCGCGGGGCTTTCTGGACGATGCCTTGGCGGCGATGAAACCCGTGGCCATCGTCAACGCCACCGCCTTTTCGGGGCGCGGGGATGATGGCACCTCCCCGCTCGACGCGCCGGGCTGCCCGGTGTTTCAGGTGGCCCTCTCCACCGCCCGGCGGCGCGACTGGGACGAAAGCGAGCGCGGCCTTTCCCCCGCCGATCTGGCGATGCATGTGGTCCTGCCCGAGGTCGATGGCCGCATCTTCGGTGGCGTCGTCAGCTTCAAGAGCCCCGGAAAGCGCGACCCCGATCTGCAATATTCCCGCTTTGCCCACCGCGCCGAAGAGGCGCGGATCGAGGCTGTCGTCGCCCGCGTGCTGGGCTGGCATCGGCTGGCGCAGACCCCGGCGGCCACGCGCAAGCTGGCACTGGTGCTCTCGACCTATCCGGGGCGGGACGATCAGCTGGCCCATGCGGTCGGGCTCGACGCGCTGGCCAGTGTCGAAGACATGCTGATGCGTTTGGCGGGCGAAGGCTATGGCGTCACGCCTCAGATCGGCTTTGGCCGCAGCCTGACCGAAGCGCGCATCACTTGGCCCCTTGCCGACTATGAGGTGGCGCTGGCAACTTTGCCGCAGGCGTTGCGTGATGATCTGGCGCAGGCTTGGGGCGCGGCGGAGGACGATCCGCTGGCTCAGGACGGCGCCTTCCACTTCGCCGCGCAAACCTGCGGCAACGCGCTGGTCGCGCTGCAACCCGAGCGGGGCGATCTGCAAGACCGCGAAGACAGCTATCACGACCTCGCCCGCACGCCGCGGCATTCCTATGTGGCCTTCTACCTCTGGCTGCGGGCGCAGGGGCATCATGCGCTGGTGCATATCGGCGCGCATGGCACGCTGGAGTGGCTGCCGGGCAAGGCGGTGGCCCTTTCGGGCGATTGCTGGCCCGAGGCGCTGACCGGTGATCTGCCGGTGATCTACCCCTTCATCGTTAACGATCCCGGCGAAGCGGCACAGGCCAAGCGGCGCATCGGGGCGGTGACGCTCGGCCATCTGCCGCCCCCGCTGAAAGACAGTGAAACGCCCGATGGGCTGTTGCGGCTGGAACGGCTGCTGGACGAATATTCCACTGCCGACGGGCTCGACCCCGCGCGCCGCGACCGGCTGGTCGACACGATCCGGGCCGAGGCGCAGGCGGCGGGGGTGGAAGATGACCTCGGCCTCGACGCCGCCAGTTCCTCGGCCGAGGCGCTAACCCGGATCGACGCCTTCGTTTGCGACATCAAGGAAAGCCAATACGGCGATGGTTTGCACGTCTTCGGCGCGGGGGCGGGCGAATGGGACGGGCTGCTGACCGCACTGGCGGGGCGGCGCGTCACCTCCGGGCCCTCCGGCTCGCCCTATCGCGGGCGGTCGGATGTGCTGCCCACGGGGCGCAACCTCTATGCCGTCGATCCGCGCGGGGTGCCCAGCCGGGCCGCCCATGCGCAGGGGGTGAAACTGGCCGAGGAACTGCTCAGGCGGCATCTGCAAGACAATGGCGACTGGCCGCGCGGGCTGGTGATCGACCTTTGGGGCTCGGCCACCATGCGCACGGCGGGCGAAGAGGTCGCCATGGCGATGCATCTCGCCGGGATCGCGCCGAAATGGGATGAGGGCAGTGAACGGGTGTCGGGTTTCGAGGTGATCCCGCTGACCCTGCTGGACCGTCCGCGCATCGACGTGACCCTTCGCATCTCGGGCCTGTTCCGCGATGTCTTTCCCGGCCTCGCGCAGCTTTTCGAAGCCGGGGCGGCGGCATTGGCCGAACGCGAAGAAGCGCCGGATATGAACCCCTACCTCACCCGCACGCCGCGCGTTTTTGGCCCCAAACCGGGCCTTTACGGCGTGAATATGGAAGCAGCCTTGCAAGACTATTCCGACGCGGGTCGCGCCGCGGCGGGCGAGGCGTGGCTTGCGGGGTCGGAATGGGCGATCAATGCCCAAGGCGAGGCGCATCAGGACCGCGCCGCGCTGGAGGCGCAGTTGCAGCGCGCCGATGGCTTTGCTCATGTGCAGGACTTGGCCGAAAGCGATATCCTGCTCGCCTCGGACTATGCCAGCCACGAAGGCGGCTTTGCCGCCGCGATGGCGCATCTGGGCGCGCAGAAACCGGCGATGTACCACCTTGACCACACCCGTGCAGGCAGCCCCCGCGCGCGCTCCATGCCCGAAGAGATCGCCCGCGTCGTCCGCGCCCGTGCGGCCAATCCCAATTGGGCCAGCGGCATGATGCGCCATGGTTTCCGCGGCGCGGCAGAGGTGGCCGCGACGCTCGACAACCTTGCTGCCTTTGCGCATCTGACGCGCGAGGTGCCTGCGCATCTCTTCGACCTTTATTTCGACGCCACGCTGGGGCGCGAAGATCTCGTGGCCTTCATGGAGGCCGAGAACCCCGCGGCCTTGCAAGCCATGCGCGACCGTTTTGCGGCGCTGCGCGAGTCCGGCCTCTGGCTGACCCGCCGCAACTCGATCTCGGCCACGTTGGACGGGGTGACGTGAGCGCGGCCCCGGCGATCAAGGGCTGGTGCCCCGGTGCGTTGCGCCCGATGCTCTCGGGCGATGGGCTGGTGGTGCGTCTGCGGGTGCCGCAGGGGCGCTTGACCCCGGCCCAAGCCCGCGGCGTGGCAGGGCTGGCCGCGCGCTATGGCAATGGCATGCTCGACCTGTCGAACCGGGGCAATCTGCAACTGCGCGGCGTCGATCCCGCGCGGCATGAAGGGCTGATCGAGGCGCTGCGCGCGCTGGCGCTGATCGATGTGGATGAGCGGACGGAGCGACGGCGCAACATCATGGTCAGCCCCTTTTGGCAGGCGGGCGATGATACCGAATTCCTGAGCCATGCCCTCTCATCCGCCGCGCAGTCCCATGCGCTGCCGGATGTCTCCGCCAAATTCGGCTATGCGGTCGATGCGGGGCCGCAGCCGGTGTTGCAGGCCGATCCCGCCGACATCCGTTTCGAGCGGTCGGCGAAGGGGCAACTGCTACTCTGCATCGAAGGGGCGCCGCGGGGCAAACCCGTAACCCGCGCGACTGCGGTGGCCGAGGCCATCGCGCTTGCCGAATGGGTGCGCGCGCAGGGGGTGACCCGCGCTGCGCGCGCCACGGCCACGGGGGCACCGCTTCCCGCCGGTTTCGACCATCCACGGCAGACAGGGCAGGGCACACCCGCCCTCGGTGCCTATCCGGCGGGGGCGCTTGCTGCCTGTGCTTTCGGGCAGATGGAGGCCGAGACGCTTGCCGCGCTCGCCGAGCTTGGCCCGCTGCGCCTGACCCCGTGGCGGAGGATGCTGATCGAAGGTGCCACGCGGTTGCCTGATCTGTCCGGTCTTATCACCGCCGCCGATGACCCGTTGCTGCGCGTCATTGCCTGTATCGGTGCGCCGGGCTGCGCACAGAGCCGGGGCGAGACGCGCGCGCTGGCCCGCCGCCTTGCCGCCGTGGTGCCAAAGGGTCAACGCCTGCACGTCTCGGGCTGTGCCAAGGGCTGCGCCGCGCCGCGCGCTACCGACCTCACCCTGACCGCCACCGCGCCAGCGCGCTATGACCTCATCCACGATGGCCGCGCCGATGCCCCGCCTGATCTGCGCGGGCTGACCCCCGCCGCCATCGCCTCTCACCTTAGAAAGTCCGCCGATGCCCCATAGCTATATCACCGACGGTGCCGAGATTTACCGCCAGTCCTTTGCCACCATCCGCGCCGAAGCGGCGCTGGCGCGGTTCACCCCCGAGGAAGAGATCGTCGCCGTGCGCATGATCCACGCCGCGGGCATGGTGGGACTGGAGGAACACATCCGCTTTTCCGAAGGCATGGCCGTGGCCGCGCGGGCGGCGCTGGAAGACGGTGCGCCGATCCTCTGCGACGCCTATATGGTCAGCGAAGGCATCACCCGCAAACGGCTGCCGCGCGAGAATGAGGTGATCTGCACCCTGCGCGACCCCTCGGTGCCGGATTTGGCCGCGAAGATGAGCAACACCCGCTCTGCCGCCGCGCTGGAACTGTGGCGGCCCCATCTGCAAGGTGCCGTGGTGGCCATCGGCAATGCGCCCACGGCGCTGTTTCACCTGCTCAACATGCTCGAAGACCCCGATTGCCCGCGCCCGGCGGCGATCATCGGCTGTCCGGTGGGCTTCATCGGCGCGGCGGAATCGAAAGAGGCTTTGATGCAGGACCTGCCGGTGCCCTCGATGATCGTGCAGGGGCGTTTGGGCGGTTCGGCGATCACCGTGGCGGCGGTGAACGCCTTGGCCAGCAGGGTGGAATGACGATGGGCAAGGTTATCTGCGCGGGCCTTGGTCCCGGCGACCCCGAACTGATGAGTGTGAAATCCCACCGTGCCATTCGCGGCGCGCGGCATCTGGCCTATTTCCGCAAGAAAGGCCGCGCGGGCCAAGCACGCCGGATCGTTGAGGGGATGCTGCGCGACGACGTGGTGGAATATGCGATGGAATATCCCGTCACCACCGAGTTGCGCTTTGATTCGCCCGAGTATCGCGCCCAGATGGTCGCATTTTACGAGGAATGGGCCGACCGGCTAGAAGCCTTGGCGCAGGATCACGAGGTCGTCGTGCTCTGCGAGGGTGACCCTTTCTTCTACGGCTCCTTCATGCATCTGCACACGCGGCTTCAGGGCCGCGCCGAGGTTGAGGTGCTGCCCGCGATCCCCGGCATGGTGGGCTGCTGGAATGCGCTCGATACGCCCTTCACTTGGGGTGACGACGTGGTAACCGTTTTGATGGGCACGCTGCCCGAGGCCGAGTTGACCGATCACATGAAGCGCGCCGATGCGCTGGTGGTGATGAAGACGGGCCGCAACCTGCCCAGCGTGCGCCGCGCGCTGGCGGCGGCGGGCAAGTTGGAGGACGCTTGGCTGGTCGAACGCGGAACCATGCCCGACCAGCGGGTGGCAAGGCTTTCTGACGTGGCGGATGACGACTGCCCCTATTTCGCGATCGTCTTGGTCCATGGCCAAGGCCGCAGACCGGAGGCGGAGACATGAGCGGCATCCTTCATATCGCGGGCCTCGGCCCCGGTGACGACGCGCTTGTCACGCCCGAGGTGACCGAGGCCTTGGCGCAGGCCACTGACGTTATCGGCTATATCCCTTACGTCGCCCGCGTCGCCCCGCGCGACGGGCTGACCCTGCACCCCAGCGACAACCGGGTGGAGTTGGACCGCGCGACCCATGCCCTGCAACTGGCGCAGGCGGGCGCGCGGGTGGTGGTGGTCTCTTCGGGTGATCCGGGTGTTTTTGCCATGGCCTCAGCCGTGTTCGAAGCGGTGGAGCGGGAACCGGCGTTTGAAAGCGTCGACGTCCGCGTGCTGCCCGGTATCACGGCGATGCTGGCGGCGGCGGCGCGGCTTGGGGCGCCTTTGGGTCATGATTTCTGCGCGATCAACCTCAGCGACAACCTCAAGCCCTGGGCGATGGTGGAGCACCGTTTGCGGATGGCCGCGCGGGCGGATTTCGCCATGGCCTTCTACAACCCCCGCAGCAAATCCCGCCCGCATCAATTCGCCGAGGCGTTGGAGATTTTGCGCGCCGAATGCGGGCCGGAGCGGCTGATCACCTTCGCCCGCGCCGTGACCACGCCGGAAGAGGCGTTCAACACCGTCACATTGGGCGAGGCGACGCCCGAGATGGCGGATATGCGCACCGTGGTGATCGTCGGCAATTCCGCGACGCGGCGGGTCGGGCGCTATGTCTATACGCCGCGCAGCGCGGTATGATGTAGCCAATGCATCACTTCGGTCACATCATTGGCGGCCACTTCGCCCGGCAGTTTCGGCCGCTCGGCCAAGATCACCGGCAGGCCAAGGCTGCGGGCGGCATCCAACTTGGCCCGCGCGCCAGCGCCTCCGGCGTTCTTGGCGACCACATGGGTGATTGCATGGGTCTGCATCAGCGCGGTATCGCCCGCCACGTCAAAAGGCCCGCGCGCCAGCACGACCGTCGCCCGCGGCAGCGGCAGCGGGTCGCGTGGCGGATCGACGA
Organism: Sulfitobacter sp. 1A13353; assembly: GCF_043557255.1. NCBI lineage: Bacteria > Pseudomonadati > Pseudomonadota > Alphaproteobacteria > Rhodobacterales > Roseobacteraceae > Sulfitobacter > Sulfitobacter sp. 1A13353. The sequence goes on from NZ_JBIFFS010000001.1 coordinate 537,045, forward strand.
GGCGCAGGAGGTAGCGGTGCTGCGGTTTCGCGGCGAAAAGCGCCAGCTGCTGCTTGCCGATGGCCAGAAACACCCGCGCCGGGCTGTCGGGCAGGGCGGCGGGCAGCGCGGTGAGGTCGGGCACGAAGGTCCAGTCGTCACCCTCCTGCGGCTCCCACGCGGGGCGCTCGAACCGCACGAGCGGCAGGTCTTGCCGGGCGCAGGCGACGAAGGCATTGTTGCTCATCCCCGCGGCGAAGGGGTGGGTTGCGTCGACGACATGGGTGATCGCTTCGGCTTTGAGATAGGCCACCAGCCCCGACACGCCCCCGAAGCCGCCGACGCGGGTGGGCAGGGGCTGGGCCACGGGGCTGTCGGTGCGCCCGGCATAGGAAAACACCGCGTCGATCTCGGCTTTGGCCAAGGCGCGGGCCAAGGCGCTGGCTTCGGTGGTGCCACCCAAAAGAAGGACGCGCATAATGGGTGACCCTTGGCTCAGCATCATCGGAATGCCCGACGATAGCGCGGATGCCTTGCCCCCGGCAAGCCGCGCGGCGCTGGCAAAGGCCGAGGTGATCTTTGGCGGGCCGCGTCATCTGGAGCGGGCAGGCGCAGGCGCGCGCGGGCGCGCTTGGCCGGTGCCCTTCTCGGTCGAGCCGGTGTTGGCCGAGCGCGGCAAACGCGTGGCGATGCTGGTGTCGGGCGATCCCTTCTGGTTCGGCGCGGGCGGCAGCATCGTCGGCGCGTTGCAGCCCGACGAATGGCACAGCCTGCCCGCGCCCTCGACCTTCTCGCTGGTGGCCAATGCGCTCGGCTGGCGGTTGGAGGAGGTTACCTGCCACGGGTTGCATGCCGCACCGCTGGCGCAGTTGCGCGGTGCCCTGCGTCCCAACGGGCGGATGATCTGCCTGCTGCGCGATGGGAAAGCCCCTGCGGCGCTGGCGGAGTTTCTCTGCACGCAAGGCGCGGGCACGGCCACGCTGCATGTGGCCGAACGGCTGGGCGGCCCCGATGCGCGGGTGCGAGAGGTGCGGGCGGATCGCTTCGATCTGACGGATGTGCAAGCGCCGGTGGCGGTCGGGGTCGCGCTGCCCAAAGGCATCGGCCTGCAGCGCTCCCCCGGCCTGCCGGATGACCATTTTGCCAGCGACGGCCAAATCACCAAGGCGCCGGTGCGGGCGCTGACGCTGTCGGCCCTCGCCCCTCGGCCCGGCGAGTTGCTGTGGGACATCGGCGCGGGCAGCGGCTCGGTCTCGGTCGAGTTCTGCCTTGCCGGTGGGCGCGCCATCGCCTTTGAGCAGCACGCCACGCGGGTCGAGAATATCACCCGCAACATCGCAGATTTCGGCCTGAACGCGCGTATGCAAGCGTTTCATGGCCGCGCACCAAATGTCTGGGCGGGGCAGCCTTTGCCTGATGTCGTCTTTGTCGGCGGCGGCGGGAACGCGGCGCTTTACGATGCCCTCCTGCCTGCGCTACCAGCGGGCACGCGGCTGGTCGCCAACGGTGTGACGCTGGAAACCGAAGCGCTTTTGGCGCAGTTGCAAGCGGCCCATGGCGGTAACCTGTTGCGGATCGAACTGGCGCAGGCCGCACCTTTGGGCCGGATGCGCGGCTGGCAGCCGCTGCGGCCCGTGGTACAATGGAGCGTGACACTATGAGGATGGCCGGGATCGGATTTCGGGGCGCGGCAAGCGTGGCGTCATTGCGCGACGCGCTGGAGCGGGCCAACCCCGATGGCACCAAGATCGACGCGTTGGTGACCGAAGCCGCCAAGGCCCGCGCCACCGTCTTCCGCGAGTTCGCGCAAGAGTTGGGCGTGCCGGGGCTGGGCATCACCACCGAAGACTTGGCCCGCATGATAACCCCCACGCAATCGGCCCGGATCGAAGACCGTTTCGGCACCGGCTCCCTGTCCGAGGCCGCCGCATTGGCTGCCGCCGGGCCGGGGGCGGTATTGGTTGCCGAACGCGTCGTTTCGGGCGATGCCATGGCCACCGCGGCGATTGCCGAGAGGAAAGGATAGATACCGTGACTATACATTTCATCGGGGCCGGGCCGGGGGCGGCGGATCTCATCACCCTGCGCGGGCGCGACCTGATCGCGGCCTGCCCGGTCTGCCTCTATGCCGGGTCGCTGGTGCCCGAGGCGTTGCTGAGCCACTGCCCCGAAGGCGCGCGGATCGTCAACACCGCACGGCTGTCGCTGGATGACATCATGGAGGAAATCGCCGCCGCCGATGCCGCAGGTCATGACGTGGCGCGGCTGCATTCGGGCGACCTGTCGGTCTGGTCGGCGATGGGCGAACAATTGCGCCGCTTGCGCGAGATGGGCATCGCCTATGACGTGACGCCGGGGGTGCCATCCTTTGCCGCCGCCGCGGCGGAACTGGGGGCCGAACTGACCCTGCCGGGCGTGGCGCAATCGGTGATCCTGACCCGCACCTCGGGCCGCGCCACGGCGATGCCCGAAGGCGAGACGCTGGCCAATTTCGCCCGCACCGGGGCGACGCTGGCCATCCACCTGTCGGTGCATGTGCTTGATAAAGTCGTCGAAGAACTGACCCCGCATTACGGTGCCGATTGCCCCGTCGCCGTGGTCTGGCGTGCAAGCTGGCCCGATCAGCGCATCGTCAAAGCGACGCTTGCGACCCTGCGCACCGAAGTGGGCGAGGAAATGGCCCGCACCGCGCTGATCCTCGTGGGCCATGCCATCGGGGCCGAGGATTTCGGCGAGAGCCGCCTTTACGCCGCCGATTATGACCGCCGCTTCCGCCCCGTCGGGGCCGAGCCGCGCTTTCCGGAGACCTCCTCATGATCCCGCCCGGCCTGCTGATTTCCGCCCCCGCTTCCGGCACGGGCAAGACGACCTTGATGCTGGGGCTGTTGGCCGCGCTGCGCGCCGAAGGTGTCGCGGTGCAGCCGTTCAAAAGCGGCCCTGATTACATCGACCCTGCCTTTCACACGGCGGCCTCGGGCCGGGCGTCTTTCAACCTCGACAGTTGGTCGATGGACCGCGCGCGGATCGAAGGGCTGGTCGGCAATGCCGATGGGGCCGAATTGATCCTCGGCGAGGGGTCGATGGGGCTGTTTGACGGTGTGGCCAAACCGGGGGCCTGCGGCAATGGCGCCAGCGCCGATGTCGCGGCGCTGATGGGCTGGCCGGTGGTGCTGGTGCTCGACGTATCGGGGGCGGCGCAATCGGTGGCGGCCACGGCGCTCGGCTTTCGCGAGATGCGGCCCGATGTGGAACTGGCGGGCGTGGTGTTGAACCGCGTCGCCTCCCCCCGGCATGAGACGCTGGTGCGCGCGGGGATGGAGGCTGTCGGGATCAAAGTCTTCGGCGCGCTGCCGCGCCGGGTGGAAATCGAAATGCCCGAGCGTCACCTCGGGCTGGTGCAGGCCGGAGAGCAGGAAAACCTGCCCGATCTGTTGGGGCAGGCGGCGGCCTTCGTCGCGGCCCATGTCGATGTCCCCGCCCTGCGGGCCGCCGCGCGGGGCACGTTGCAGAACCCACCCGCACCGGCGCAGATCACCCCGCCCGGGCAGCGCATCGCGCTGGCGCAGGACAACGCTTTCGCTTTTGTCTATCCGCATCTTTTGGCCGGATGGCGCGCGGCGGGGGCAGAGGTTCTGCCCTTCTCCCCGCTCGCCGATGAAGCGCCGGACGACAGTGCCGATTGCTGCTGGCTCCCCGGTGGCTACCCTGAACTCCACGCCGGCAGGCTGGCCGCCGCCGCGCAATTCCGCGACGGGCTGCGCGCCTTTGCCGAGACCCGCCCCGTGCACGGCGAATGCGGGGGCTATATGGCGATGGGCGCGGGCCTCATCGACAAAGAGGGCGCCCGGCACGAGATGGCGGGGCTTCTGGGGCTCGAGACCTCTTTCGCCAAGCGCAAGATGCATCTGGGCTACCGTCAGGCCGACCTCAACGCGCCGATCCCCGGCCATTCCGCACGGGCCGAATTGTGCGGGCATGAGTTCCACTATGCCACGATCCTTGCCGAGCCGGACGCCCCGCTGGCGCGGATCACCGACGCCAATGATCTTGAAGTGCCCGAGACCGGCTCGGTCCGCGATTTCGCGGGGGGCGGGCGTGCCACGGGCACCTTCTTTCACATGATCGCGGCGCTGTGATGGGGGGCTTTGTTTCCTTCGTCTCCTCCGGCCCGGGCGACCCGGAGCTCTTGACCGTCAAGGCCGTGGCGCGGTTGCAGGCGGCCGATGTGGTGCTCTTCGATGACCTCAGCGCGGGCCCGATTTTGGAGCACGCGCGCCCCGATGCGGACCTGATCGGCGTCGGCAAACGGGCCGGGCGCGCCTCGCCCAAGCAAGACCATGTGAGCCGCGTTCTGGTCGATCATGCGCAAGCCGGGCTAAAGGTCGTGCGGTTGAAATCCGGCGACAGCGGCATGTTCGGACGGCTGGAGGAAGAGATCATCGCCCTGCGCGCGGCGGATATCCCTTTCGAGATCGTGCCGGGCGTGACCGCCGCCTCTGCCGCCGCAGCCACCGCAGGCATCCCGCTGACCCGCCGCATGACGGCGCGGCGCGTGCAATTCATCACCGGCGCGGATGTGACCGGCGAATTGCCGCGCGACGTGAACATGGCCGCCTTGGCCGATCCGATGGCGACCACCGTGGTCTATATGGGCAAACGCACCTTTGCGGGCCTTGCTGCACGATTGATCGAACACGGGCTGCCAGGCCACACGCCCGCGCTGCTGGCCGAGGCGGTTTCGACCCCGGCGGAGAAGGTGCAGCGCTTCACGATCGGAACGCTGGCGCGCCATCTGGAGAGCACCAGCAGCACCACGCCCGCGCTGATCTTTTACGGACCATTGGCCGAGTTCGAGACGTGAAGGCGTTTGTCTGCACCTCCTGCACCGCTGATGGCGGCTTTCTGGATGTGGTCCGCGCGGGTCTGTCCGAGGTGGAGGTCGAAGGCATCGACTGTATGTCAGGCTGCACGCGGGGCCAGACCATCGCCTTTCGCGCGCCAGGCAAGGTGGCCTATCTGTTTGGAGAGATCACCGAGGCGGATATGGATGACCTGCGCCGTTTCGTGGTGCTCTACCGTGCGTCGCCGGATGGCAAATTCCCCGATGCGCGGGTGCTCGGCGGGCTGCGGCTGAAAGCGATTGCGAGGATACCGGGATGAGCGCGCTTGAACTCACTTTGATCGGCATCGGCACCGGCAACCCTGAGCATCTGACGCTGCAAGCGATCCGGGCGATGAACGCGCAAGACCTGATCTTGATCCCGCAAAAGGGCGCGGGCAAGGATGATCTGGCGGGGCTGCGGCGGAGCATCTGCGACGAGGTGTTGACCAATGAGGCGGTGCAGATCGTCGGCTTCGATCTGCCCGTGCGCGACCCGGCGATCGAGGATTACCGCGCCCGTGTCGACCACTGGCATGATGCGATTGCCGAGGCGTGGCGCGGGGCGATGGCCCAGCATCCGATCGCCCGGCGGGTGGCGCTGCTGGTCTGGGGCGACCCGTCGCTTTATGACAGCACCCTGCGCATCGCCGCGCGGCTGGAACCTGCGCCGCGCATCACCGTGATCCCCGGCATCACCTCATTGCAAGGGCTGACGGCGGCTCATGCGATCCCGCTGAATGAAATCGGCGCGCCCTTCATGGTGACCACCGGGCGGCAATTGCGCGATCACGGCTGGCCCGAAGGGGTCGATACGTTGGTGATCATGCTTGATGGCGATTGCGCGTTTCAGACGTTGGAGCCTGCGGAGGTGACGATCTGGTGGGGCGCCTATGTCGGCATGGCCGAAGAGATCATCCGCCACGGCCCGCTGGCCGAGGTTGCCGAAGACATCATCGCCACCCGTGCCGCCGCCCGCGCGGCGCATGGCTGGATCATGGACATCTACCTGCTGCGGCGCGGCTGATCCTTAACCGTCGGGATCGACCTTGCCGCGCATCGCCTTGACCTCGCCGCGTACCTTCTTGGCCTTGAGGCGGCGCTTTTTCGACCCCAGCGTCGGGCGGGTGGCGATGCGGCGTTTCGGCGGGGTGAGGGCGCGGCGGATCAACTCGGCCAGACGCTCGCGCACCAACTCGCGGTTGCGGGCCTGACTGCGGGTCTCGTCACATTGCAGCACCAATGCGCCTTCGGTCGTCCAGCGCCGCCCGGCCAGACGGCGCAGCCGGTTCTTGACCGGTTGCGGCAGGGAAGGCGAGGTCGCGGCTTCGAACCGCAATTCCACCGCCGAGGAGACCTTGTTCACATTCTGCCCGCCGGGGCCGGAGGCGCGCATGAAGCTTTCCGTCAGTTCCCAATCCTGAATGGCGATGTCATCGTTGATGTGCAGCATGGGCTCTCCTTGCCCCGCAACATGCCAGCCCGCGCGGTGAGGGTGAAGGGGGAATGCGAAATGGGCCGCCCCTTGCGGAACGGCCCAATCGAATGGTTTCAGGAGGGGGATCGGTTAGACCGACGTCCACCAGGTGGTTGCATTGCCAGGGGCTGCCCTAGCAGGAAACCCCGCTGGCTGTTCCGACACCTCGCTCCAATACCTTTCTTGACACTGGATCACCTCCTTTACATTTGTTGAACTCACCCTGAGCGTTGCACAGGTTTTGAAATTCGCAAAGCGTTTTTTTAGAGGGGTGCGGCGGCAGGGGGGTGGCCCCCTGCGCCGGTATCACGCGCGGGCGGTCAGCCGTGCGGTCAGCAGCCGGAAGGGGATCAGCGCGATCAGCGCGATGGCCAGTTTGACCGACCAATCCGCCACAGCGAGCGAGACCCAAAGCGGCGCGAGCGGGCCCGTGCCCAAAAGCGGCAGTGTCTCAGCGGCCCAAGCCACATCGGTGGCGGGGTGGATGAACGACAGGCTGGCCGAAAAGGCGATGGAGAAAAACAGCGCCGTGTCGATCGCGCTGCTGATCAAGGTGCTGACCAAGGGCGCGCGCCACCATGCGCCATCGCGGAAACGGTTAAAGATCGTCACGTCCAACAGCTGTGCCACGAGGAAGGCGGTGCCCGAAGCCACGGCAATGCGGATCGTCACCAGCGGGCCGAACTCGCCCATGATCTGCGTCCCAATGAGCGAGCAGATCAGGCCCACGACAAAGCCCACCAACACGACCCGGCGCGCGGCAGAGGCGCCGTAGAGACGGTTCATCACATCGGTGACGAGGAAGGCCAGCGGATAGGTGAAAGCCCCCCAGGTCAGCCATTGGCCAAAGAGAAACTGAACAAGGATATTCGAGGCCACGACGATGGCGGCCATGGCAAGGATGCCGGGAAGATAGGTGCGTGTCATATGTGAACCGTTTTGTGCAAGGGTGCGGCGACTTGGCCTGCGGGGATCGCAGACCGGACGGCTTTAGCCCTCGGAAGCCGGTTTGGCAAGGATCAGCTCGACCACCTCATTGCGCTGCATGACGAAGAAATTGTCGTCCGACAGCAGGGTCAGCCGGGTTTGCCCCGCCGCATCCTGCCAAGTGCTGAGCGCTTCGAGGTTGTCATACTGACCGGGGCCGGAGGTCAGCAGTGTCTCTTCGCCAAGCCCGGGCGCGGTGAGGTCGAAGCTGCGGATGCGGCTGCGAAACCCCAGCGGCGTGATCGTCCGCTCCAGCAGATAAAGCGTGCCGTCTTGGGCAAAATCGGCATCCACCGGCAGGAACGGCCCCCGGCGCGGGATCTCTGCGGTGATCGTCCAACTGCTGCCGTCAAAAGCATAGAGCGGGAAATCATCCGAGGCCGGGCCGCCGCCTTCGGGGATCGCAAAGAGCCGCCCATCGGGGTGGGCGGCCAAAGTCTCCATCCCCGCGTTTGGCTCGAACTTGGCGAAGTCGTCGTGTCTGGGCAGCGGGGTGGTGACGCCGCTCTCGGGCGACAGCCGCGCGACATGATGGTCGTGTTCGAATGAGACGTAGAGTTGCCCGCCGCCGTCACGCGCCAATGCTTCGGCATCGCGCATCTTGTCGCGCAGGGGCTTGCCATCGGCATCTTTGAGCGGCGCATCCTCCTCAATCTCAAGCGCGACCAAACGGCCCGCCTCGCGCAGCATGCGCGCTTGCACAACGCGGCCCCGGTCCGACACCGCCGTGAGGCGGGTGCCATCGGCATTCACCTCGACCCCGGAAAAGCCGCCGAACCACGGCGCCGGATGGCGCCATGTCAGCACGCTGTCCACCTGCACCACCGGCCCTGTCTGCGCGGCGGGGGCCACGCAGGCGATGAGCAGGAAGAACGGGAGGCAGGCGCGGATCAGTTTGCGTTCAAAACGGCGTTGCATTGTGCAGGCAGGTCCGCAAGCAGGATATCGCGCTTGGGCTTCGGTTTTACTTTGGGCGCATTCGGGTCGGGCTTTGGCGGGTTCAGGATATTGGCCTGCCACTGGCGCGCATCGGCGCAGCCGTCACCGGGCGGGGGCGGGGCCTGATCCACACAGCCGCGCGCGCCTTTGGGGCAGCTGATGCGGATGTGGAAATGATAGTGATGCCCGTACCAAGGCCGGATTTTGCGCAGATAGCTGCGGTCGCCTTTCTCATCGGCGCACATTTGCACCTTGGCGCCGGGGAAGACGAAGATACGCGCGGTGCGGGGGTCTTGGGCCGCGGCTTTGATCACCTCGTGATGCGCAGGGGTCCAAGAGGAATTCACATAGGCCCCGCTGGCCCGGCGCATGGAGATCGACGAGATGTTCTCGCGCTGTGCCCGGCTGAGGTTCAGGGATTTGGGCGGCAGCATCCAGATGTCGGCATCAAGCCCGATCTGGTGGCTGGCGTGACCGGTCAGCATCGGCCCACCGCGCGGCTGGCTCATATCGCCGACATAGACGCCTTCCCAACCGGGCTGCTGCGCGGCCTTGCGGCTGAGCTTTTTAACCATGTCGATCATCTCGGGGTGGGCCCAGTTGCGGTTGCGCGACAGGCGCATGGCCTGCCATGTCGGACCAGTCTCGGGCAATTGCTCGGCCCCGGCAAGACAGCCTTTGGAATAGCTGCCGAAAGCCGCCGGAGACTGCGCGGAGGCAAAGCTCTTGGCCCCGAAAAGCCGCTTGGCCTCGACCGTGCTCAATGCGCCGCCCGAAGAGCCGATGGTCGGCAGGGCGACCTTCTCACCGCTGATGTCGGTCTCGGTCCGGCCGCCCCCGCAAGAGGCAAGCGCAAAGGCCAGCGCCACGGAGGTGAGGGTGCGAAGCAGCGTCATGTGGCGAAATCTCCCTTGGGTTTGACCCAAGCTAACAGGATCAAACCGACGATGAAAAGCCCCACGACAGGGGTGATGCCAAGCCGTTGGCTGCCGGTGAGGTCGCTGGTCAGGGCAATCAGCGCCGGTGCGAGAAAGGAGGTGGCCTTGCCCGAGAGGGCGTAGAGGCCGAAAGCTTCGGTCATCCGATCGGGGTTTCCCTGCCGGGTCAGCATGTTACGCGATGACGCCTGGAGCGCCCCACCCGCCGCCCCGATAGAGGCACCGGCGACGTAGAAGAGGATATCGGGCAGGGCGGAGCCTTCGGGCAAAGAAACGCCCATGACTGAATTCGGTCCCAGCGAGATGATTAGGCAGGCGGTGGCGATGAGGATGACGCAGCAGGCCACGATCACCGGCATCGGCCCGATGCGCCGGTCGATCCGCCCGCCCAGCACGCAGAACACCGCGCCCGAGATGGCGGCGAGGATGCCGAAGATGCCGATCTCTTGGATCGACCAATCCAGCACCCCAAGCGCATAGACCCCGCCAAAGGTGTACATCCCGTTCAGCGCGTCGCGGTAGAACATCGAAGAGCCGAGATAGGCCAGCAGAGACGGGTGCTTCGGCAGCCCCCGCAGGGTGCGCGCCAAATCCGCAAGGCCTGCGCCTACGCGATACCGCACGGCGCCGGGTTTCGGCCTGTCGCGCACATAGAGAAAGAAGGGGATCATAAAGACCGCGTACCAGATGGCCGTCAGCGGCCCGACGATGCGGGTGTCGGCCTTTGTCGCCGGGTCGAGCCCGAAAAGCGGCGTCAGCCCCGCCATGGTGCGCCCATTCGCGCCGCTTTGAAACAGGGCGATCATCGCGATCAGCGCCAGCACCCCGCCCGCATAGCCAAAGGCCCAGCCATCGCCGGAAATGCGCCCCCGCTCATCCGCGTCGGGGTGCAGCTCGGGCAGGTAGGCATTGGTAAAGATCGTTGCGAACTCCATCCCGACCAAGCCGATGCCGAAAAAGAACAGCGCCCAAAGCAGAGAGAAATCCGCCGGGGCCGTCCACCACAGCGCGCCCGCGCCGACCACATACATGGCCGAGAAGAGCCTGATCCAAGGCATCCGCCGCCCCGAGGAATCCGCCACAGCGCCCAAAATCGGGGCCAGCACCGCAATCGCGACGCCCGCCAGCGCCAGACCATAGCCCCAGTATGCCTGCGCTTGGGCTTTGGCGGCGCCAAGCTCCATCCCGCCTTCGACCAGCGCATTGGTCGCGGTCTGAGCAAAGTAGGGGCCGAAGATGAAAGTCAGAATCAGGGTGTTGTAAGGCTGGCTGGCCCAGTCAAAGAAATACCATCCCCAGATGCGCTTGCGCCCGCCTGTCTGTGCCATGTTGCGCCCTTTCGCGGCCTGCCCTTTTTCAAGTTAGAGCAGGGCAGGGCGCAAGGCGCAAGCGTCAGTAAGGGCGGGGGTGAGGCAGAGGAGGGCGGTCAGCTCAGGCCGAAAGCGGCCCTGCCGCAGCGGGGGCCGGGGCCGCGTCCTGCATCGGCGGCCAAGGGCGGTGCGCATCGGCGCGGATCCATTCGGCCACCCAGCCCGGCACCTCAGGCGAAGCTTGCTGCCGTCCCATCGCTTGCAGGACCTTTTCCGGCGGGATCAGGCCGTTGCGATCCGTGACAGCGGAACGGTAGAGCACATGGCTCGCGCATTCGCCGTTCTTCTTCCACATGGATTGCTCAAGATAGATGAACTTGCCGTCCCAACACAGTGTCCGGCTGCGCATCTCGAATTTCTCAAACATGCGGATGCGGCGGCGGAACCGCGTGCTGGACCCCGCGATGGTGATCGCCCATTTGTTCTGTCGCAGCAGCGTGATCAGCCCGGCCCGCTGGGCCATGGCGGTGCGGCCCAGATCATAGAGCGACAGCGCCCGCCCGTTGTTCAACTCCATCCAGATATCGAGGTCATGCGGCCAGCAGATGTGGTGGCTGACATGGGTGTCGGTCAGATTGTCCAGCGGCGCCTGCCGCGCGGCGACGATGACGTCTTTGGCCATGCGGATGATCGGGAACATGAGGCTTTCCTTTGTCGTGACGCCGCGGATTTGCGGCGGAAGCGCAGCGCGGTCAAGCATATACGTCGCGGCACTCTTGCCCTTTGAGGGCGGGGCGCTTAACTGTCTTGCGTCAAACCAAGGGGATATTCCATGACGTCGCTGTTCCAGATCCTGATGCTGCTTTTGAACATCGTTTGGTTCATCGTCATCGCCCATGTCATCATGTCTTGGTTGATCAACTTTCAGGTGCTGAACCTGCGCCAACCGCTGGTGGCGCAGATCTGGGACGGGCTGAACCGCATTCTTGAGCCGGTCTATAGCCGCGTGCGCAATGTGATTCCGCCGATGGGCGGTCTGGACCTCGCCCCCCTGATCGTGCTGATCGCCGTTGCCATGGCGCGGATCGTGCTGACCAACAACGCAGCGGCCTTCTACTGACCCGTGCCCCAGCCCGCCCGCGCGCCGATGCCGCGGGCATCTGGCCTTGTTCACGCTTTGTTAGTGTGGGAGTCTGCATAAAAAGAGCAGACAATCTTACAGGTTCTCCATGACAGGCGCTGCCACGCTTCTTCGTGATGTTTTCGGTTTCGACGGGTTCCGCCCCGGCCAGCAAGAGATTGTTGAGGCCGTGACCGAGGGCGAAAACGTGCTGGCCATCATGCCCACAGGCGGCGGCAAATCCCTGTGTTTCCAATTGCCTGCGCTGATGCGCGAGGGCGTGACGGTGGTCATCTCGCCGCTGATCGCCCTGATGCGCGATCAGGTCCGCAGCCTGCAGGAAGCGGGCGTGGCGGCGGGCGCGCTCACCTCAGGCAACACGCCCGAAGAGACCGATGCGGTTTGGGAGGCGTTGGAAGCTGGCACGCTCAAACTGCTCTACATGGCGCCGGAACGGCTGGCGGCAGGCTCCGCCATGGGGATGCTGCGCCGGGTTGGCGTCAATCTCATCGCCGTGGACGAGGCGCATTGCGTCAGCCAATGGGGCCATGACTTCCGCCCCGATTACCTGCGCATCGGCGAGCTGCGCCGCACGCTCGACGTGCCGCTGGCGGCCTTCACCGCCACGGCGGATGCTGAGACTCAGGCCGAGATCGTTGAAAAGCTCTTCGACGGTACCCCGCCGCGCGCCTTCCTGCGCGGTTTCGACCGGCCCAACATCCACCTCGCCTTTGCCGCCAAGAACAAGCCGCGCGACCAGATCCTCGCCTTCGCCGGGGCGCGGCGCGGCCAATCGGGCATCGTCTATTGCGGCACCCGCGCCAAGACCGAGGGGCTGGCCAAGGCGCTGCGCGATCAGGGGCAGGAGGCGCTGCATTACCACGGCGGGATGGAGGCAGAGGACCGCCGCATCGCCGAGCGCCGCTTTCAGCAAGAGGACGGGCTGATCGTCTGCGCCACCGTGGCCTTTGGCATGGGGGTCGACAAGCCCGACATCCGCTGGGTCGCCCATGCCGATCTGCCCAAGTCGATCGAGGCTTACTATCAGGAGATCGGCCGCGCCGGGCGCGATGGTGCGCCGGCCGAGACGCTCACTCTTTTCGGCCCCGATGACATCCGCCTGCGCCGCAGCCAGATCGACGAAGGCCTCGCCCCGCCCGAACGCCGCGCGGCCGACCACGGGCGGCTGAACGCGCTTTTGGGTCTGGCCGAAGCGCTGGAGTGTCGTCGCAAAACCCTTCTGGGATATTTCGACGAGGCCGAGGTCACCTGCGGACGTTGCGACCTTTGCGATAGTCCGGCGGAGGTGTTCGACGGCACCACGGCGGTTCGCAAGGCGCTTTCGGCGATGCTGCGCACGGATGAGTGGTTCGGCGCGGGGCATCTAATCGACATCCTCTTGGGCAATGAGACCGACAAGGTACGCCAGCGCGGCCACCAGTCGCTGCCGACATACGGCGTGGGCGGCGAATACAGTCGCAACGAATGGCAGGCGGTGTTCCGGCAGATGATGGGCCATGATCTCGTGCGCCCGGATGCCGAACGTCACGGCGCGCTGCGCATGACCGATGCCGCCTTGCCGATCCTGCGCGGCGAGGCCAGCATCAAGCTGCGCCGCGACACGATCAAGGCCGCGGGCGCCAACCGCCGCCCCGCGGTCAAAGCCATGGTCAGCGACGAGGATGCACCGCTTTTGTCGGCGCTCAAGGCCAAGCGCCGCGCGCTGGCCGAGGCGGCCCGCGTGCCCGCCTATATCATCTTCACCGACCGCACCTTGATCGAGATGGCCGAGGCACGGCCCGCCGACCTCGACGCCATGGCGCGGATCGGCGGCGTAGGCGCCAAGAAGCTGGAAAATTACGGCGCGGCCTTCCTCGAAGTCATAAACGGCGAGGCGCAACCGATGCATAAGGCGCGGCGCAAGCTGGCGGGGCGCGAGGCGGGCAATGTCTATGACCAACTCTTGCAGGTGCAAGCCGACCTCGCGCGCGGCGCGCAGGGCACCGAAAAGCCGCTGAGCTGTTCTGCCGCGATGCTTGCGAAAGTGGCCCAACTGCGCAGCGCCGACCCTTCGGCCATTGAACGATTGCTCGGCGATAAACGCGCTGAACGCTTTGGTCCGGCCTTTCTGGACGTTCTGCGCGACGCGGGCTAGATCACCCCGAAACGCCCCAAGGAGACTGCCATGCTCGTCGTTATTTCCCCCGCCAAACGCCTTGATTGGGCTGAGCGCAATGTCGCCGTTACCCAGCCCGATTTTCAGGAAGACGCCGTGCGGCTGGCGACGACTGCGCGCAATCTCAGCTTGGGCGATCTCAAAAGCCTGATGGGGCTGAGCGACGATCTGGCGCGGCTCAACCGCGACCGCTTTCAGACGTTCGAGGCTGAGCCCACAGCCGAGGTCACCCGCCCCGCCGCGCTGGCCTTCGCCGGCGACACCTATCAGGGGCTGGAGGCCACGAGCCTTGATGCCGATGAGATGACCTATGCCCAAGATCACCTGCGCATCCTGTCGGGGCTTTACGGCGTGCTGCGTCCGCTCGACGCAATCCAAGCCTACCGGCTGGAGATGGGCAGTAAGCTAAAAACCCGCCGCGGCGGCAACCTTTATGACTATTGGCGTGACAGCCTGTCAAAGGCGTTGAACGCACAGGCCGAGGCGACCGGCAGCGATGTTCTGGTGAACTGCGCCAGTCAGGAATACTTTGGCGCGGTGGACCTCAAGGCGCTGAAACTGCGGGTGATCACCCCGCAGTTCATGGAAGATAAGGGCGATGGCAAGGGGCCGAAGATCGTCAGCTTCTTCGCCAAGAAGGCGCGGGGTGCCATGGCCCGCTACATCGTGCAGCACCGGGTGAATGACCCGGAAGGCTTGCAGGATTTCGACAGCGGCGGCTATGCCTATCAGCCCGACGCCTCGACGCCCGAGCGTCCGGTCTTTGTCCGGCCCTACCCGTCGAACTGACCCGCGGGCGGGGCGGCGATGCGCGCCTTCCCGCCGTGCGCCGCCCGCCGGGCGATTGCCGCGCTTGGCGAAGGGGCGTAGACCTAGCGCCATGAAATACCCGCTCGTCACCGCCGCTGTCATCGCCTGCGCCACGCCGCTTGGCGCGCATCCGCATATCTTCGTCGATACCGGGTTCGAGGTGATCGTTGATGCCAAGGGTCGGTTGTCCCATCTGCGGATCACATGGGCCTATGACGAATTCTACTCTCTCTTGGTGACCGAGGATCGCGGGCTCGACCCCGATTACGATGGCGTGTTGACGCAGGCGGAAGTCGCCTCTCTCAACGGATTCGACATGCAGTGGATCGAAGGGTTCAACGGCGATACGGTCTTGCTGGAGGGGGGCGAAGAGGTCGCGCTCTCGGGTCCGCAGGACGTGGAAACCCGCTTTGCCGACGGTCGGATCATCACCAGCCATCTGCGCGCGGTTGAAGGCCCGGCTCCCTCGGCGGATGGGCTGATCATCAAACCCTATGATCCGACCTATTACACCGCCTATGAGGTGACCCAGAAAGTGACCATCCAAGGCAGTAAAACCTGCCGCGCGCGGGTCAAGATGCCGGATATGAATGCCGATCTGCGCGCCCTTCAGCAAGACTTGAGCACGCTGGACGCCAATACCGATCCAAGCGATGTGGGTCTGCCGGAGATCGGTGAAGCCTTGGCCAATGAAGTGGTGATCACATGCGACGCATCATAGCGCTGGCGGCATTGGCGACCCTTCTGGCGCTGGCGGCGCTGTGGTGGTCAGGCGGGTTCAACGCCCTTGCCCATTGGGCCGCGGGGCAGCAGCGCGGGTTTCAAAACAGCATCGCCAGCGGGCTGCGCGCCACGCGGGGCGGCGATACGGCGGCGTTCTGGACGGTGCTTCTGGCGTCTTTTGCCTATGGCGTCGTCCATGCAGCGGGGCCGGGGCACGGCAAGATCGTGATCGGCGGCTATGGGTTGGCGCGCGCGGTGCCGGTGCTGCGGCTCACGCTGATCGCGCTCGCGGCATCTTTGGGCCAAGCGGTGACCGCCGTGGTTCTGGTCTATGCGGGGATCCTCCTCTTGGGTCTTGGGCGGGAGGCGCTGGTCGGCGTGACCGAAGACATCATGGCCCCGGCAAGCTATGGCGCGATTGCCCTCATCGGGTTTTGGCTGATCTGGCGCGGGCTGCGCCATGCGCGGCAGGACAGATCGGCGCATTCCGGTGAAGTATGCAGCCATTGTGGCCATGCCCATGGGCCCAGTCTGGCGCAGGTTCAGCGCGCGGGCAGACTGCGCGACGCGCTGCTTTTGATCGGCGGGATTGCCATACGGCCCTGCACCGGCGCGCTTTTCGTGTTGGTGATCACTTGGCATATGGGGATCGGCGGGGTCGGCATCTTGGGGGCCTTTGCCATGGCGCTCGGCACCGGCTTGATCACCATCGCCACTGGCTTGGCCGCAACGGGGCTGCGCGCCGGGGTCTTGGGCGGGCTGGCCGGATCGCCGAGGCTGGCCCAAGCCGCAGCGGTGGCCGAGTTGACGGCGGGCTTGGTCGTGGTGACGCTGGCGGGCGGCTTGCTGCTGCGGGCGCTTTAGCGGCGGCCCTCGCGCAGCCATGCGGCAATGATGAAGAGCGCCGAGAGCAAGAGCACCAGCCACCCTGGCAGCAGCGGCGTTTGTCGCACATCGCGCGTCTCGTAAGCGCCGCGCGGGGTCAGCCCCAGCCAGCCGCGCCCGGCGGCGGGACGGCCAAGGCGCACGTCGCGCAGGCGGGGGAGCCCATCCTCCATCCGTGCCACCCCACCGCGCAGGCTGTCGATTGCCGGGCGCAGGGCCGCGTCGCTGGCGATGGTCTCGACAAACTCGCGCGGGGCGGCGGGGCCGAGGCCGATGACGGTGACCTCATCGCCGTTCTCCAGCCGGTAGAGGCCAATCTCTTCGCCGGTATATTCCGCCTCGAACCGGCCCGGCCCGGCGGGGGCGAGGGGCAGTTCGGTCGTGCTGCCATCGGGGGCGGTGATCGTGACGGGGGGCACGGTCTCGTCCAAGGTGCGGCGGGTGATGCGCATGGTCCGGCCTTGGGCAGAGGCCATCAGCGCCTCTTCCTCAAGCTCGGGTTCCTTCATCATCCAATGGGCCAGACGACGAAGCAATTCCAACTGCGGGCCGCCGCCCTCATAGCCGCGGTTCCACAGCCATGCGTGGTCAGAGGCGAGCAGCGCCACGCGCCCCTCATCCACGCGATCCAGCACCAGAAGCGGGCGGTCGTCCGCGCCGGTCATGACCACGTCACCGCTGTCAGCCGTCACGTCGATCTGGCGCAGCCAGCGGCCCCAGTCGCCCTTGCCGGGCAGGTCTGAGGTGACGGGATGGCGCTGGCCGATGTCGGTGACGACCGGGGGGAAGGCTTCCTCCAACACCCGCGCGGTGGGGGTGGCGGGCAGCACCGTGCCGAGCGGCGACCGGTAGAGGCTGTCGGCACTGGCAAAATCCGGCCCGGCGGCGACCAGCACCGCCCCGCCCTTGCGCACATATTGCGCCACATTATCAAGGTAAAGCGCAGGCAGGATGCCGCGCCGTTGGTAGCGGTCAAAGATGATGAGATCGAAGTCGTCGATCTTTTCCATGAACAACTCGCGCGTCGGGAAGGCGATGAGCGACAGCTCGTTCACCGGCACCCCATCCTGTTTGTCGGGCGGGCGCAGAATGGTGAAATGCACCAGATCGACCGCGCTGTCGGACTTCAGCAGGTTGCGCCACGTGCGCCCGCCGGGATGCGGCTCGCCTGAGACCAAGAGCACGCTGAGCCGGTCGCGCACGCCGTTCATCTGGATCAGCGCGGCATTGTTGCGGTCGGTCAACTCCCCCTCGGCTTCGGGCAGGGAAAAGCGGATCACGTTGCGCCCGCCGTGGGGCAGGGCCACGGGCAGTTCAAGGTCTTGGTCAATGGGCACGTTGAAACTCTGCGGTTCTTCCCCTTCGACAGAGATATCAAGCTGGGTCAGCCCGCCACCCTCGGGCGCGGCGCCCAGATCGTCGATGCGCAGGGTCAGGGTCACCGGCTCTCCGATGATGGCAAAAGCCGGGGCATTGCGCACGGTCAGGCGGCGGTCCCAATCCTCGGTCCGGCCGGTTTGCAGCAGATGCAGCGGCGCGGGCAGGTCGAGCGGCAGGTCCGCATCATGCACCCGGCCATCGCTGAGCGCCAGAATGCCCGCGATCCGCGCGCGTGGCTCTTCGGCCAACGCATCGGCCAGCGTGGTCATCAGCCGGGTGCCGGCATCCTCGGCCCCATCGGGGACGGTGATCCGGCGCAGCTCGGTGTTGGGGCGGGCGGTGATGCGGGCAGAGAGCGCCTCTGCCGCCGCGTCGGTCTGCGCGGCACGGTCGGAGAGCCGCTGGCTGGCGCTTTCGTCTTCCAAGAGCAACACGATGTCCGACAGCGGCGCGCGGTCTTCGGTCTGGTAGGACGGCCCGGCGAGCGCGGCCAGAACCACCGCCGCCGCCAAGCCCCGCAGGGCCCAGCCCGACAGGCCGCGCCACAGCGCCAGCAGAAGGCCGAGCGCGGCCAGCACCGCAAGGCCGATCAGCAGCGGCAGGGGGATCAGCGGGTCGAAAAGCACGGTTCCGGTCATTGGCCTAACCTATCCAGCAGCGCAGGCACATGGACCTGATCGGATTTGTAGTTGCCGGTCAGCACATGCATGACAAGGTTCACGCCAAAGCGATAGGCCAGTTCACGTTGCCGCTCTCCGGCAAAGCCGCGCCCGATGGGCAAAAGCGGCGCGCCATCGCGGCGCACGGCCCAAGCGGCGGCCCAGTCGTTGCCCCCGATCACCACCGGCGTCACCCCGTCATTGAGGTTGCGAAAGGGCATCCCCTCAATCCGTTCGGCATCGGGCGGCGAAGCCTCGACCCAGACATCGCGGCTGCTGTAGCGGCCCGGGTAGTCTTGCAACAGGTAGAAGGTGCGCGTCAGAACGTGATCGCCCGGCAGTGGCTCCAGCGGTGGGATGTCGAGCGGCGCGGCCAGTTCCTGCAACTTGCGCCCATTCGGGCTGGCGGCACCGTAGCTGGCGATATCCGCGTCCCGCGTATCGAACAGGATCAGCCCGCCCGAGCGGAGGTAGTCGTTCAGCTTGCCATAAGCCTCGGACGAGGGCTGCGGTTGGTCGGGGGTCACCGGCCAATAGAGGATCGGAAAGAAGGCCAGTTCGTCCTGTTCAAGATCAACGCCGGTGGGCAGGTCGGGCTCCACCGTGGTGCGGAAATAGAGCGTGTCCGACAGGCCGATCAGCCCGGCGCGGGCGATCTCGTCAACGTCGCTGTTGCCGGTCAGCACATGGGCCAGCGTCACCTCAGAGGCCGAGCGTATGGCAAAGCTTTCGGGGTCATTCTCCTGCGCGTCGCCCATCTGCGGGGCGATGGCCAGCCCCAAGGCCAGCGCCAAGCTGCCAGTGGAGCGGCGCAGCAGCAGCCCCGAAAGGGCGAGAGAGGCCAGCACATCGGCCACGAGCAAGAGGATGGCGAGGCTCAGAAGCGCCCCGGCGAGTGGCTGTTCCGGCGGCAGGGCAAGGCCGCGCAGCGGCACATCGGGGGGCCATGTGGCGGCGGTGAGGGCGGTCTCGCCGGTCAGCACATTGCGCGCAAGACGCCTTTCTTCGGCGCCGTAGATGCCGGGCGGCAGGGCGGGGCCTGCGGGGGCCGAGATTAGGTCAGGCCCCGCAACGCCCGGCAGGTTGCCCGCGTCCGACAGGATGCCGAAACCGTCCATCACCCGCAGCGGGGTCCATGTGGTGCCCTCAAGGCTCTCGGCCTCGGGGGCGCTGGCACCCGATGACACGGCCAGCCGTTCCATCATCTGCACGAAAAGACCCGAGAGCGGCAGGGTGGACCATTCCGCCGTGGCGGTGACGTGGAACAGCACGATCTGCCCCTGACCCACCGCTTTGCGCGTGACCAGCGGGGTGCCATCGCTCAGCGCGGCGATCACCCGGTCGGCCAACGTCGGGTCGGGTTGCGCCACGACTTGGGCCGAAACGGTCACATCTTCGGGCACCGTCAGCCCGAAGAATGGCGACCCGTTGCGGAAAGGGGCCAGCGCCTTGGGCTCCCCCCAAGACATCGCGCCGCCGACACTGCGGCCCCCGGCGCGCAGGCGCACGGGCATCAGCGGGTCTTCGTCGATGCGGCTGACATCGCTCGCCGCCACGCGCGGCCCGGCGAAACGGATGAGCATGCCGCCCGCGTCGATCCACTCTTGCAGCGGCTCGGCCTCAGCAGGGGCGAGGGTGGCCACATCCGCCAGCACGATCACATCGGGGTTGGCGGGCAGCACCTCGGTCAGGGTGCCGTCGATCAGATCAGCACTCGGGGCCAGCGCCTGTTCGATGTAATGCAGCGGTGAGAGCAGTTGCAGCCCCTCCTGCGCCCCGCGCCCCCGGATCAGCGCGACTTCGCGGCGGCGCAGCCCGTCATCGACCAAGCTGCGCGCCCCGGCGGAACGCTGGCCCGCGATGTCGAAAGAGGTGAGCCGCGCGCGCATTTCGGCGGGCAGCGAGAGGGAGGTGCTGGCCTCGGTCGCGCCCGCCTCGAATGTCGTATTGGCGGTGGCGAGCACGCGGGCGTTGCCCGCCGGATCGCGGCCATGGGCCTGCACCACCGCCGCGCGTTCCGGTCCGGGCGCGGCGCGGCGCAGGGTCAGGTCGATCGCGCCGTCTTGGTAGACTGCGGGCGCGATGCCGATGACATTGCCTGCGGAATGATGCACCTCGACCGCGCCTTTGGATTGCAGCGCGGCAAGCAGATCATCGCGGCCCGGATAGTCCAACCCGTCGCTGAACCACAGGGTGTCGAAAGCGGGCAGGGCCGCCATGATCTCGGTCGCGCGGGCGATCTCTGCCGGGGCGGGTTGCCACGGGGCGGGGCTCAGCCCCGCCAAACGGCTGCGCCACGCATCGGCGGATTGGAAGGTCGGCACCTGCGGGTCGGTGAGGCTGAGGATGCCCACCGTCCGCTCCGCCCGTCCGGCGCGGGTGAGTTGCGCGTCAACGGCGGCCATCTGTCGGTCCCAGCCGCTGGCCCCGGCCCATGAGCCGTCGAGCAGGATCAACAAGGGGCCGCTGCCCTCTTCCGCCTCGGCCTGTGGGTTCAGCACCGGCCCGGCAAGGCCAATGATGATCGCGGCCACGGCCAGCATCCGCAGCAAAAGCAGCCACCACGGGGTGCGGTCGCTGGTGCTGTCGTCATCCGCCAACCCCAAGAGCAGCGCCACGCCGGGAAAGCGGCGGCGGACCGGGGCGGGCGGCACGGCCCGCAGGATCAGCCACAGAATTGGCAGCGCCAGCAGGGCCAGCAGCAGCCAAGGCGCGGTGAAACCGATGCCGCCGAAAACGCTCATGCAGCACTCCCCTGCCGCGCGTCCAACGCGCCATAGAGCCAGAGCAGCGCCGACTGCGCCGTGGCATCGGTGTGGTGCAGCCCGTAACGCCAGCCGGTCCGGGCGCAGAGTTGCTGCAAGGCGTCTTTGCGCGCCGCCAGCCGATCGAGATAGCGGTCGCGCAGGTCATTCGCCTTGAGCGTCTCATGGCGCAGGCTGCCGCCGACGCTTTCGAAAATGGTACGGCCCGCGAAGGGGAAGGCTTCCTCCGCCGGGTCCAACAGGTGATAGAGCACGCCACGCACGCCACGGTCGGCGGCCTTGGTCAGCGCGGTCTGCACCGGGTCGAGATCGCCCATGAAATCCGAGATGAAAACCGCCCGCGCATGGGGGATCATGCCGCGATGTTCTGGCGGGGCGTAGTCTTGGCCATCGTCTTGGCAGAGCAATTCGGCCAGTCGCAGCACCTGGGGATTGCCGCGCCGTGGGGGCAGGGCGATGCCAGTCAGGCCCACACGCTCCCCCCCGCGCAACAGCAGGATCGCCAGCGCAAGGCCCAGAAGGCGGGCGCGATCGGCCTTGTCAGGCAGCGCCTTGTCCGAGGCAAAGCGCATCGAGGCCCCCTGATCAACCCAGAGCATGACGGACTGCGCAATCTGCCACTCGCGCTCGCGCACGAACTCCTGATCGCCACGGGCCGAGCGGCGGTGGTCGACCATGCGGCGGCTGTCACCGATCTGTGCCGGGCGGTATTGCCAGAAATCATCCCCCGTCCCCGCGCGGCGGCGGCCATGGGCGCCGGGCAGAACGGCACCGGCCAAATGCTCGGCCCGCGCCAGCAGGGCGGGCAGCCGGGCCGCTTCGCCCTCGGCGCTGGCTCTGAGGGACAGGGGGCTATGGGTCACGCGGCGGCCTTTTTCCCGATCAATTGACCGGCGGTGGCGTCGATCAGCCCTTGCAGGCTTTCGCCGCGCGCGCGGGCGGCAAAGTTCAGCGCCATCCGGTGGCTCAGCACCGGGCGGGCCATGGCGAGCACATCTTCGGCAGAGGGGGCCAACCGCCCCTCCAGCAGCGCACGGGCGCGCACGGTCAGCATCAGCGCCTGCGCGGCACGGGGGCCGGGGCCCCAAGCGACGCTGTCGCGCACGGGCTGGGTGGCTTCAGGCTCATCGGGGCGGAAGGCGCGGACAAGGTCGAGGATCAGTTCCACCACGCTATCGCCCACCGGCATCCGCCGCAGCAGGGTCTGGGCAGAGAGCAGTTCTTCGGTGGTGAAGACCGGCCGCACCGTGCCCTCTTCGACACCGGTGGTGGCCAGCAGAATGTCCCGCTCGGTCGCGCGGTCGGGGTAGGCCACGTCGATCTGCACGAGGAAACGGTCAAGCTGCGCTTCGGGCAGGGGGTAGGTGCCTTCCTGCTCGATCGGGTTTTGCGTGGCCAGCACATGGAAGGGCTGGCCAAGCGCGCGGTCCTGTCCTGCGACGGTCACGGTCTTCTCTTGCATCGCCTGCAACAGGGCGGATTGCGTGCGCGGGCTGGCGCGGTTGATCTCATCGGCCATCAGAAGTTGGCAAAAGATCGGCCCTTCGACAAAGCGAAAGGCGCGGCTGCCGTCGGGCGCGGTGTCGAGCACTTCGGAACCCAGAATATCGGCGGGCATCAGATCGGGGGTGAATTGCACGCGGTTGCCGTGCAGGCCCATGACCGTGCTCAATGTCTCAACCAGCCGGGTCTTGCCCAAGCCCGGCAGGCCGATCAGCAGGCTGTGCCCACCACAGAGCAGCGCTGTCAGCGCAAGGTCGACGACCTGCTCTTGCCCGACGAAACGCCCGGTGATCGACTGCTTCGCCGCGGCGAGCTTTTCGGTCAGCGCTTCGATTTGCGCGATCAGATCATCCGCTTCGGCCATGACATTTCTTTCCCCGGAGTTATATCTTTCAGGTGTAAGTGTATCGCGACCAAAGGGAATGGCAAAACCAATGAGCGGACAAAATACCGTGACACCCATGGCAGACAGTTTGATCGAAGCCGCCAAGGCCGCAAAAGCGCGCGGAACCCCGCCGCTTGAGAAGTGGAACCCGGAATTTTGCGGCGATCTGGACATGCAGATCAAACGCGACGGGACGTGGTTCTATCAAGGCACACCCATTGGCCGGATCGAAATGGTCAAATTGTTCGCATCGATTCTCTGGCGCGAGGGGGATGACTATTTCCTCAAGACTCCGGTGGAGAAGGTGGGCATCACCGTCGAAGACGCGCCATTCGTCGCCGTGGATTTCGAGGCCGAGGGCGCGGGCGAGGCGCAGCAGTTGCGGTTTTTGACCAATCTGGGCGATGTGGCCGAGGCAGGGGCGGCCCATCCGATCCGCGTGGTCCGCGATGAAGAGACGGGCGAACCTGCGCCCTATGTGCTGGTGCGCCGCAATCTGGAGGCGCTGATCGACCGCAAGAGCTTTTATCGCTTGGTCGATCTGGGCCAGCACCGCGATGGCTGGTTTGGTGTCTGGTCGGGTGGGCAATTCTTTGGCATCATCCCATCGGAAGACCTGCCGTAAGTCCACCGAAAGACCCGAATGCCGATCACCCCCGCCGCCAACCTATCGCTGCTTTGGCCCGAACTGCCCTATCTGGACCGGTTCGACGCAGCGGCGGAGGCGGGGTTTGGCGCGGTTGAGGTCTTGTTCCCCTATGACATGCCCGCGAAAGAGACGCAGCGCGCCTTGCTGCGCAATGGCTTAACGCTCGCCCTGATCAACGCGCCGCCGCCGAATTACACGGGCGGTCCGCCCGGTTTCGCCGCCCAGCCGGGAGGGGAGGCGCGTTTCGCCCATGATATGCGCCGGGTCTGGCGCTATGTAGAGGCGCTGCGGCCCAGAATGGTGCATGTCATGGCCGGGGAGGCCGAGGGGCCAGCGGCGGCAAAGGCTTTTGTGGCGAGCCTGCGCCATGCCGCAGCAGAGGCGCCGCCGGGGGTCACCCTGATGATCGAACCGCTCTGTCCGCAGGCCAAACCGGGGTATTTCTTGAACGACTACGCGCAGGCGGCGGAGCTGCTGGCGGCGGTAGATGCGCCGAATGTGGCGCTGCAATTCGACAGTTTTCACGCGCAGATGATCCACGGCGATGCCGTGGCGGTTTTCGAGGAATATCGCCCCCTGATCCGCCATGTGCAGCTAGGTGATGCGCCAGAGCGCGGCGCGCCGGGCAGCGGTGATGTCGATTTCGACGGGCTCTTTGCCGCGCTGCGGGCGGGCTATGACGGTTTCGTCAGCGGGGAGTATAGTCCGGGCGGCCCGACGGAGCGGTCCTTGGGCTGGGTGACCGCCTTAGGGGAATGACACCGGCGTATCCCCGGGCTGCCACTGGGGGTATTTATCCATCACGCTTTCAAAGCGGGGCGACGCGAGGAAGCGGTCGAGCCAGCCGCGCAGCGCGGGCCAGTCCTGCGCGTCGAACCAAGCGCGGTCGATAAAGGCGAACTGCCGCACGAAGGGCAGGATCGCGTAATCCGCCAGCGTGGGGCGGTCAAAGATCCAGTCCCCCAGTTGCGCGTCGAGGTCATGGAGGAAGGTTGCCGCCTTGGCGCGTTGCTCTTCGGGGTCCGCCTCGGGGTAGCGGGTAGCGTATTTGGTGCGGTCCAGCGCGTCTTTGAACGGGCCGTCGGCGCGGGCGATCCAGTCGTGGCCTTCGGGCGGCATGTCGCGCCAGCCCTCGGGATCGTTCTGGGTCAGCGCCCATTTCATGATGTCGAGGCTTTCGTCGATCGGGTCGGTTTCGGTGACGAGGCAGGGCACGGTGGCGGTGGGCGAGGCGTCGAGGAAGGCTTGCGGTTTGTCGCGCAGGACGACTTCGCGCAGATGGACAGGTGTTTGCGCGGCCGCGAGGGCGAGACGCGCGCGCATGGCATAGGGGCAGCGGCGGAAGGAGTAGAGGACAGGGGTCATGCTGCATGATTTAGCGCATGGGGGACGCGTGTACAAAGGGCCATCGCCCGAGAATGGGGCCAACCCGGAATCAAGCCGCAGGCGCCGGGCTATCGCCTGCCCGCCCCACCGGGTAGGCGATTTGGTGGGGCCGGGCGTAACCTTGAGGCCGCACATCATGGCTGAGAGATAAAGTGGCAGGAACTGAGCTTGGATCGCCAACCCGCGGGCAGGCGATGGCCCTCCACCCTACTGAAACGGCGTCGGCGGCAGCCCCTTGCCGGCAAAGCGCGCCACGTCATCCACCCGCTTTGACCGCGCCGTCGTGGTCCGCGCCGCGTCGATCCACGCCAGCGCATCGGCGCGCAGCGCGTCGCTGTAGCTGTCCCAACCGGCCTGCGCGCCGGTCTCTTCCAGCGCTTGGGCGAGGTCTGCGGGAAGGGCCGCGTCATCCATCAGTGCGCCTCCGCCCAATTGGCCCCCACACCGGCGTCGACGATCAGCTTCACGTCAAGCTTCACCACCGGGTCATTGGCATTCTCCATCACCTCACGCGCGGCGGCGATCAGTGCGTCTTCGGCACCCTTTTCGACCTCGAACAGCAGTTCATCGTGCACCTGCAACAGCATGGTCGCGGGCAGATCGGCGATCGCCTCGGGCATCCGCACCATGGCGCGGCGGATCACATCGGCAGCGGTGCCTTGGATCGGCGCGTTGATCGCCGCCCGGGCGGCGAAGCCCGCCTGCGGTCCCTTGGCGCCGATGTTGGGCGTGTTGATCTTGCGGCCAAAGAGCGTCTGCACGTAGCCGTGCTCTTTCGCAAAGGCCTTGGTGTCGTCCATGTAGGTCCGGATGCCGGGGAAACGCTCGAAATAGCGGTCGATGAAGCCCTGCGCCTCGGCCCGCGGGATGCGCAGGTTGCGCGCAAGGCCGAAGCCCGAGATGCCGTAGATCACGCCGAAGTTGATCGCCTTGGCGTTGCGGCGGATCTCAGGGGTCATCTGATCCATCGGCACGTCAAACATCTCGGACGCCGTCATGGCGTGGATGTCGTCGCCGCGGTGAAACGCCTCCTTCAGCGCGTCGATCTGGGCGATATGCGCAAGGATGCGCAGCTCGATCTGGCTGTAGTCCAGCGCCACCAGCACCTTGCCCTCGGGGGCGACGAAAGCCTCGCGGATGCGGCGGCCTTCCTCGGAGCGGATCGGGATGTTCTGCAAGTTCGGATCGGTCGAGGCGAGCCGCCCGGTCGCCGCCCCGGCGATGGAATAGCAGGTGTGCACCCGGCCCGTCTCGGCGTTCACATGGTCTTGCAGCGCATCGGTATAGGTCGATTTCAGCTTGGACAGCTGCCGCCAGTCCAGCACCCGGCGGGCGAGGTCATGTTCGGTCGCCAAATCCTCAAGCACATCCGCGCCGGTAGAGTATTTCCCGGTCTTGCCCTTCTTGCCGCCCGGCAGCCCCATTTTGCCAAAGAGGATTTCGCCAAGCTGGGCGGGGGAGCCGACGTTGAAGCTCTCGCCCGAAAACTCGTGAATATCCGCCTCCAGCCCGGCCATTTTCTGGGCAAAGGCGTTGGACATGCGGCTGAGCGTATCGCGGTCGACCTCGATGCCCGACCGCTCCATCTGCGCCAAGACCGGCACCAGCGGGCGCTCCAGCGTTTCGTAGACCTTGGTGACCTCGGCGCGGTGCAACTGTGGTTTGAAAAGCTGCCACAGGCGCAGGGTGACATCGGCATCTTCGGCGGCATAGGGGACGGCATCGGCCAGCGGCACCTTGTCGAAGGTCACGGCGGATTTGCCGCTGCCCAAAAGCGGTTTGATCGGCATCGGTGTGTGACCGAGGTAGCGTTCCGACAGCGTGTCCATCCCATGGCCGTGCAGGCCCGCGTGCATCGCGTAGGACATCAGCATGGTGTCGTCGATGGGCGCGACCGCGATGCCCAGTTGAGCGAAAATCTTGCTGTCGTATTTCATGTTCTGCCCGATCTTGAGGATCGCGGGATCCTCCAGCATCGGGGTCAGCAGTTGCAGCGCCTCTTCGACCGGCATCTGACCGGGGGCTAGCCCCTCTCCGCCGAAGAGGTCGTCGTCGCGGCTGGCTTTGTGGGTCAGCGGGATGTAGCAGGCCTGCCCGGGCTCCACGGCCAGCGAAACGCCGACCAGTTCCGCGGTCATCTCATTGAGGCCGGTGGTTTCGGTGTCCACCGCGACATAGCCCCGCTCGTAAATCCGGTTGAGCCAGACGCGCAGCGCTTCGGCGTCGCCGACCTGTTCGTATTTGCCGTGGTCAAAGGCCACCTCGGCCACCTGCGGCGCATCGGCCACGGCGGGGGCGGGCGCTTCGGGGATGGCCGGGGCCTCGCGGCCCAGCACCTCGGCAACGCGTTTCGACAGGGTGCGGAACTCCATCTCGGACAGGAAACCCAGCAGGCGGTCCGCATCGGGGTCGCGCATTTCGAGATCGTCGATGGTGAAGTCGAGCGGCGTGTTCTCGTCCAGCAGGACAAGATTGCGGCTCAGGCGGATTTGCTCGGCATGGTCGATCAGGGTCTGGCGGCGCTTGGGCTGTTTGATCTCGCCCGCCCGTTCAAGCAGCGCATCCAGATCGCCGTATTCATTGATCAAAAGCGCTGCCGTCTTAATCCCGATGCCGGGCGCGCCGGGCACGTTGTCGACCGAATCGCCCGCCAGCGCTTGCACGTCGACCACGCGTTCGGGATAGACGCCGAACTTCTCGAACACCCCATCGCGGTCGATGGTCTTGTTCTTCATCGCGTCGAGCATTTCCACCCCGTCGCCCACAAGCTGCATCAGATCCTTGTCGGAGCTGATGATGGTGCAACGCCCTCCGGCGGCGCGGGCCTGCACGGCGAGGGTGGCGATGATGTCATCGGCCTCATAGCCCTCAAGCTCTTTGCAGGCGATGTTGAAGGCTTCGGTCGCGGTGCGGGTCAGCGGGATCTGCGGGCGCAGGTCTTCGGGCATCGCATCGCGGTTGGCCTTGTACTGGTCGTACATGTCGTTGCGGAAGGTGTGGCTGCCCTTGTCGAAGATCACGGCGACATGGGTGGGCGCGTTGGGGCCGGTGTTGCCCTCTACATAGCGGTGCAGCATGTTGCAGAAGCCCGCCACGGCGCCAATCGGCAGGCCGTCGGATTTGCGCGTCAGCGGCGGCAGGGCGTGATAGGCGCGAAAGATGAAGGCAGAGCCGTCGATCAGATGCAGGTGGTGGCCTTTGCCGAATGTCATAGGAATGCTCCGCTGGGTTGGCGACCCTTTTGCCACGAAGCATGGCCCACGGCCAGACGCCAATGCGCCGCGCGGGCAGGTTCGTGCCGTCGGTTCAGTTGTTCAGATGGGGGCCGGAAAGGCTCAGACTTTGCCTTCGAAATCCGCATGGACGAATTTGCAGTCGCAATAGCCGCATTCGACCCAGCCGCGATCCTGGGGAATTTGCAGCCAGACGCGCGGGTGGCCAAGCGCGCCTTCGCTGCCGTCGCAGGCCACGCGCCAAGTGTTCACGATGCGGGTTTCGGGCGCTTGCAGGGTCATGGAGTTGGTCCTCGGCTCAGGCGAAAGTTGCCACTCGTTATGACCAAAGCAGCCGCGCGGGGCAAGGGCTCTGCGCGGGAATGGGGGGCTTGTGCACAAAGTGGTTCAAGTGCCAGCCCACAAGGGGTAAAAGGCGCTGAACAGCCACCAAGCCGGAGCAACAGTCTGATGAGCGCCCCCAAACCTGTCGTATTGTGCATCCTTGACGGTTGGGGCCTGAGCGAGGTGCGGGAAGGCAACGCGCCCCTGCTGGCCAAGACGCCAAATTTCGACCGGATCATGCAGGCGGGGCCGAAGGCGCAGTTGATCACCCATGGCCCCGATGTGGGGCTGCCGCGCGGGCAGATGGGCAATTCCGAGGTCGGCCACACCAATATCGGCGCGGGCCGGGTGGTGGCGATGGATCTGGGGCAGATCGATCTGGCCATCGAAGAGGGCAGCTTTGCCGAGAATGAGCGGCTGCGGGGTTTTATCGCTAAGCTGCAAGAGACCGGCGGCACCGCGCATCTGATGGGCGTCGTCTCGGACGGGGGGGTGCATGGGCATCTCAGCCATATGATCGCCGCCGCCCGCGCGCTGGATGCGGCGGGGCTGCCAGTGGTGATCCATGCGGTGACCGATGGGCGCGACGTGGCGCCGTCCTCAGCCCTTGGCTATTTCGAGACGCTGGAGCCGGCGCTGCCCGAGGCCGTGAAGATCGTCACTGTGACGGGGCGCTATTTCGCGATGGACCGCGACAACCGTTGGGACCGGGTCAGCAAGGCTTCGGCGGCGATCCTGCATGGCGAAGGGGAGGGGTACTCCGATCCCCGCGCGGCGGTTGAGGCGGCCTATGGGCGGGGCGAGACGGATGAATTCATCACCGCCAGCGTGATCGAGGGCTACGCGGGGGCGGCTTCTGGCGACGGATTCTTCTGCCTCAACTTCCGCGCCGACCGCGCGCGGGAAATCATGGCGGCTTTGGGCGATCCGGGCTTTGACGCCTATGACACCGGCCCGCGCCCCGAATGGGCGGCGCTGATGGGCATGGCGGAATATTCCAAGGACCACGCCGCCTATATGACCACGATGTATCCCAAGCCGGACATCAAGAACACGCTCGGCGACTGGGTGGCGCAGCACGGGCTGCGCCAGTTCCGGCTGGCCGAGACCGAGAAATATCCCCATGTGACCTTCTTCCTCAATGGCGGGGTTGAGACTCCGGCCACGGGGGAGGACCGCAACATGCCCAAATCGCCCAATGTGGCGACCTATGACATGCAACCCGAGATGTCCTCTGCCGAGGTGACGGATCAATTCGTGCAGGCGATCGAGGCGGGCTATGACCTGATCGTGGTGAACTACGCCAACCCCGATATGGTCGGCCATACCGGCGATCTGGAGGCGGCGATTGCGGCTTGTGAGGCGGTGGATGCGGGGCTGGGCCGGGTGCTGAAGGCGCTGGAGGCCGCAGGCGGCGCGATGATCGTCACCGCGGATCACGGCAATTGCGAGATGATGATCGACCCCGAGACCGGCGGCGCGCATACGGCCCATACGCTCAACCCCGTGCCGGTGGTGGCGGTGGGCGCGCCCGAAGGGGCGGCGCTGCGCGACGGGCGGTTGGCCGATCTGGCGCCCACGGTGCTTGATTTGATGGACCTGCCGCAGCCCGAAGAAATGACCGGGAAAAGCCTGCTTTCATGAAACATCTTGCCGCGGCTGTCCTTTTTGCCTGTCTGCCCCTGATGGCACAGGCGCAGGCCGATGAGGCCGCCGCGGAGGCACGCGCGGCCGCGACCGCCTTGGAGGCCGCATCGGCGCGGTTGGATCAAGCCGATGGCGCGCGCGACCGGGTGAAGGCGCTGACCGAGACGATTCAGGCGTTTGAGGCAGGTCTCGCGGCGATGCGGGCCGGGCTGCGGCAGGCCGCGATCAACGAGGCGCAGCTCAGCCGCAAGCTACAGGCGCGCGAGGGTGAGGTGGCGCAGTTCTTGGGCGTCTTGCAAAGCATCGGCGGTGACCCGTCGCCCGTGGTGCTGCTGCACCCCGACGGACCGATGGGCACCGCCCGCGCAGGCATGTTGCTGGCTGAATTGACGCCCGCGCTGAACGCCCGCGCCGATGCGCTGCGGCAGGACTATGAGGACATCAAGACCCTGCGCGCGCTCCAAACCGATGCGGCGCAGCGCCTGCAAGACGGGCTGACCGAGCTTCAGGCCGCGCGCACCGCGCTCAATCAGGCCATGGCCAACCGCACCGATCTGCCTATGCGCTTTACCGAAGACCCGGTGCGCACCGCGATCCTCATCGCCTCGACCGAGACGTTGGACGGCTTTGCCAGCGGCCTGTCCGAGATCACCACCGGCGCGGTTGAGCCTGCGCCGGTGAACCTCGACGGGCAGGTGGGCGATCTGCCATTGCCCGCGCAGGGGCTGGTGATCCGCAAGGCCGGAGAGACGGATTCGGCGGGCGTGACGCGGCCCGGTATGATCCTTGCCACCCGCCCGCGTGCCATCGTCACCAGCCCATCGGCGGCGACGATCCGTTATGTCGGCCCGCTGCTCGATCTGGGCAATGTGGTGATCCTTGAGCCGCAGGTCGACACGCTTTTCGTGCTGGCGGGGCTGGATGTGGTTTACGGCCAAGCCGGGCAGGTGATTGCCGGTGGCACCCCCATCGGGTTGATGGGCGGGCCGGAAAGCGGCACAACTTCTCAGATGTCACCAAATGGTGAAGCCACTGGCACTGACCGGACGGAAACGCTCTATATAGAAGTCAGGCAAGACAACACACCTCAGGATCCGGCAGACTGGTTCCGCACCGACAAGGATGGATAGCAGATGAAGAAATTCGTGATGGCAGCCGTTGCAGGCACGGTGGCGGGGGTGGTCGCCACCACCCAGATCGCCGGGCCGCTGCTGGCGCAAGAGGCCGAGAAGACGACCAATGTTTACGAACAACTCGATCTCTTTGGCGATATTTTCGAACGCATCCGCGCCCAATATGTCGAAGATGTTGATCCCGGTGACCTGATCGAAGCTGCCATCAACGGTATGCTGACCTCGCTTGATCCGCATTCGTCCTACCTGTCGCCGAAAGACGCCGAGAAAATGCGCGAGCAGACGCGCGGTGAGTTTGGCGGCCTTGGCATCGAGGTCACCCAAGAAGAGGGTTTTGTCAAAGTCGTCTCCCCCATCGACGGCACGCCTGCTGCTGAGGCCGGGATCGAAGCGGGGGATTTCATCACCCATGTCGATGGCGAAAGCCTGCTGGGTCTCGGCCTCGACGATGCGGTCGAGATGATGCGCGGGCCGGTGGGGTCCGAGATCCTGATCACCGTGGTGCGGGAAGGGGAGCCGGAGCCCTTTGACGTCTCCATCGTACGTGACACGATCCAATTGACCGCCGTGCGGGCCCGCACCGTGGGCGATACCGCCGTGCTGCGCCTGACCACCTTTAACGAGCAGACCTATCCGAAGATGAAGGAAGGGCTGGAGCAGCAGATCGAAGAGGCGGGCGGCATTGAGAATCTCAACGGCATCGTCATCGACATGCGCAACAACCCCGGTGGCCTGCTTAATCAGGCAATTGCCGTGTCGGATGCCTTTCTTGAGGAGGGCGAGATCGTCAGCACCCGGGGCCGCGACATCGAAGACGGTGACCGGGTGAACGCCACGCCGGGTGATCTGGCGATGGGCAAGCCGATCGTCGTGCTAATCAACGGCGGTTCGGCCTCGGCTTCCGAGATTGTCGCGGGCGCTTTGCAGGACCACCGCCGCGCCATCGTCATCGGCACCAAGAGCTTTGGCAAAGGCTCGGTCCAGACCGTGATGCCGCTGCGCGGGGACGGGGCCATGCGCCTGACCACGGCGCGTTACTACACGCCCTCGGGCCGGTCGATCCAAGCGCTTGGCGTATCGCCCGATATCGTCGTGGCCCAACCTCCGGTCACGCCAGAGCCCGAGGAAGACGACGACGCATTGTCGGCACGCCCCCTCCGCTCCGAAGCCGATCTGCGGGGCCGGTTGAACAACGACAGCCTGACCGACGATCAGATCAAACAGATCGAAGACGACCGCGAAAAGGCCCGCAAAGCGGCAGAGCTGCGCGAAGAGGATTACCAACTGGCCTATGCCATCGACATCCTCAAAGGTCTGTCGGCTCTGGGTCCGAACGAGTGATCTCTTTCACATAGATGCACAAAGCCCCGCTGGAGGCAGCGGGGCTTCTTGTTGGGCGCGGTCCTGCGGGAGGGCGTTTCGCTCATTCCGTCTCGCGGCAGTGCCGCCGAAAGGCGCGTTTCAGCATGTCGAGTTCGGCGCGCAGCAGGTCCATCTCGGCCCGTATGTCATCGCCGAGCGCTTCATCCGCGATCAGGGTCACATGACCCAAGAGCGCCCCGCTGGCCTTTTCGGTGATGACAAGGGTCTGGACCCCATCGGCAATCGCCTCTGCCGGGACCGGGAAGGAGATATGCCAGCGCCCTTCGGACCCTTCGGCCTCTAACGTGATATCCGTCACCTCCTTGCCCTCATGGGTCACGCTGATCTGCGGCGTGTCTGCACCCTCTTTGGCGGTCAGCACGCCCTGCCAGACGCCTTGGCGCAGCACGGTTTTGGTCAGGTCATATCGGCTCATCACGGGGTCCTAGATCTGGGCGCGGGGGGAGCGGGAAAAAGTGAGGTCGCGCAGCACGACTTGGTTCATCTCCGGCCCTTCAAAGATCAGGTCGATCCATGCCGCCTCGATCCGCTTTTCGTTGAGCTTGCTATAGGCCAGATCGAATTCGACGCTGATGCTTTCCTGACCCACGGGCATTTCGCGGACGATCTGTTCGGTGTTCGGACCGTGGCGGATGTTGAGCCGGGCAAAGATCTCCAGCGGGTGTTCCAATTGCACGATCGTATCCATGCGGATGACATGGCGGCGTTTCAATCCGGTGATGGCCTCGGGCGGCAGATCAACAACCAGCGACAGGAATGACCCGTCGAATTTGAACACGTCGAGTTGTAGGCCAAAGGGGGCCAGGTCGGCTTCGCGCAGGTTGCGCAATTGGCGCAGAGTCAGTTCCGACTGCGCGCAATCGTGGAACAGGGTCACCTCTTCGCCCAGTTTGGATTTCGTCGCGACCGAGGACAGCCCCGGCGTGGCAAGCGGGCCGCGCCACAACTCGGGCCGCCATGCCCAATCGGCGTTATGTGGTTTCGGGAAGCCGCTGGCCCCGATGGCAGGCAGGGCAAGGCGGTCTTCGGCGCGATGGATCAGCCGGTTCAGTTCGGCCCGCAGCAGCCGGGCGCGGCTGCGTTGGCGGCGCAGGGTGGCAAGGTCAGCCGTGGCCGCTTTGCGGGCCGCAACCGCCCAGCGTTGCAGCGCGCGGGCAAAGAGCTTGCCCTCAAGATAACCGCTGCGGAAGTTGACCATGGCCCTGCGCCTCTCGTTTGCTCGCAGTCTATGCAAGGCGGGGATTTCGTTC
This sequence comes from Sulfitobacter sp. 1A13353, assembly GCF_043557255.1. Lineage (NCBI taxonomy): Bacteria > Pseudomonadati > Pseudomonadota > Alphaproteobacteria > Rhodobacterales > Roseobacteraceae > Sulfitobacter > Sulfitobacter sp. 1A13353. The sequence continues at coordinate 570,965 of NZ_JBIFFS010000001.1, forward strand.
AAATGAATAGCCCCCGTGATTGTTTCCGGCCCCGGGCAGTGTTGCCGATTTGGAAACAAAGGCCAGTCAGCTGCCGGGGGCGGTGGGCTTTGCGCTTTTGCTGCGGCTTTGCTGGATCAGCTCTGCCACCAGCGCGCGGCCTTCTTCGGAAATGGCGCGGCTTTGCGGCGCGCCGTAGAGGGTGACGCTGGCCACATGGCCGCCGATCCGCGCCATGCCGCGCCAGTGGCGGGGGGACATGCCCTCGGCGGGCACCGGCCCTTGAGCCACAAAGATTGACGCCCCTTCGATGCGACCGGCCTCTTGCAACTGGCTTAGCCCTGCCGCCTCGGCAACCTGTTGCGGGGTGGGCAGGGGCGCGTCGGCCTCGGCTTCGATCAGCGCGAGGGTGAGAATGCCGCGCGGCGCGGCGCTGACCGCATCCGGCAGACCAAGTGCATCGCAGCGCGCCATCAGCGCAAAGCGACGTTTGAGGCTTTTGGGGTCGATGCAATAACCCTGCGGCGGCACCACCTGCACCGCGCCCCCGGCCAGAGCTGTTTGCAGCAGCGGTTTCTCGGGCGTGTCGGGGCTGCCGCCAAAGGAAAAACCCTGACCGCCTTCGCAGGCGGACAGGGTGAGCATCGCAAGCGCCGCAAGCGGGCTTTTAGAGGTCCATGTAATCATGGGTCTCCGCCTTGGCGCCGGGATGTGTTACCGCGCCAAGGTAGGTGGGGCCGACGAGTTTCGCGTATTTCCACAGCGCGCCGCTTTCGTAGTTAGTGGCACGCGGGCCAGCCCATGCCTTGCGGCGCTCGGCCAGTTCCTCGTCCGACAGATCAACGGTGATGCTGCCCTTGATGGCGTCGAGGGTGATCATGTCGCCGTTTTTCAACAGCGCGATCGGGCCGCCATGTGCCGCTTCGGGGCCGACGTGGCCAACGCAGAAACCACGGGTGGCACCCGAAAAACGACCATCGGTGATCAGCGCCACCTTCTTGCCCATGCCCTGACCGGAAAGCGCGGCTGTAGTCGCCAGCATCTCGCGCATGCCGGGGCCGCCTGCGGGGCCTTCGTTGCGGATGACGAAAACATCGCCTTCGGAATAGGCGCGGTTTTGCACCGCCTCGAATGCGTCCTGTTCGCATTCGAACACCAGCGCCGGTCCGGTGAAGACGATGTCTTCCTCGGCCATGCCCGCGATCTTCACGATGGCGCCTTCGGGGGCGAGGTTGCCTTTCAGGCCCACGACGCCGCCGGTCTTGCTGATCGGGGTCGCGACCGAGTGGATCACCTTGCCGTCGGCCTCGCGGTCGATGCGGTCCAGTTCTTCGCCGATAGAACGGCCCGTGGCGGTCAGACAGTCGGTGTGCAAAAGCCCCGCCTTGCGCAGCTCCTTCATCACCACAGGAACGCCGCCCGCGTCATAGAGGTCTTTGGCCACATAGGCGCCGCCCGGTTTCATGTCGACGAAGTACGGCGTGTCGCGGAAGATTTCGCAAACGTCTTCGAGGAAGAAGTCGATCCCGGCCTCATGGGCCATCGCAGGAAGGTGCAGGCCCGCGTTGGTGGAGCCACCGGTGCAGGCGACGATACGCGCCGCGTTCTCGAAGGCTTCGCGGGTGCAGATGTCGCGGGCGCGGATGTTCTTCTCGATCAGGTTCATCACCGCGGCACCCGAGGCTTCGGCATAGGCGTCGCGGCTTTCGTAGGGCGCGGGCATGCCCGAGGAGTTCGGCAGCGCGAGGCCGATGGCTTCGGACACGCAGGCCATGGTGTTGGCGGTGAACTGGCCACCGCAGGCCCCGGCAGAGGGGCAGGCGACGCGCTCCAGCACGTCGAGCGCGGCCTGCGACATGGAGCCGTTCTGGAAGCGGCCCACGGCCTCGAACATGTCCTGCACCGTGAGATCGCGGGTGGCGAAATCTTCCGGCACATCGGCGCCCGCAGGCGCCTTGCCCGGCAGGATCGACCCGCCGTAGAGGAAGACCGATGGCACGTTCAGCCGCAGCATCGCCATCATCATCCCCGGCAGCGACTTGTCGCAGCCCGCCAGCCCGACAATGGCGTCATAGCAATGGCCGCGCATGGTCAGCTCAACCGTGTCGGCAATCGCCTCACGCGAGGCCAGCGAAGAGCGCATGCCCTCGTGTCCCATGGCGATGCCATCGGTGACGGTGATGGTGGTGAACTCGCGCGGGGTGCCCTGTTCGGAGTGCACGCCAACCTTCACCGCCTGCGCCTGACGGTTCAGCGCGATGTTACAGGGGGCGGCTTCGTTCCAGCAGGTGGCGACGCCCACCAGCGGCTGGTGAATCTCTTCTTCGGTCATGCCCATGGCATAGTAGTAGGACCGGTGCGGCGCGCGGGCCGGGCCTTCGGTCACATGGCGGCTGGGCAGCCGGGATTTGTCGAAGCGGGGCGTGGTGGACATCGGTGGGCTCCTTGAAACGTCGTGAATGGAATAGTCGGGCGGCGGCTATGCTGCAAGGCTTTGGCGCGTATGAGGCGGGGGAACTGTTGTATTGCAGCGTGTTAGGGCATAGGTTCTGACCTTCTGGCGCGGTCGGTTCGGCCCGCCCGCAAGCGTGAAGGCCCGGTATATGCTCTGCAAGCACCACCTCCGATTTGAACGGCGCCGCTGATGAACTGGCGGCCCGATTACAGCGCCCACGCGGCCTTTGTCGCGCCCGCACGCAGCACCTCGGCACTGTGGCGGTTTTTCTTGGGGCTGTTCGTGGCCGTGGTGGCCTATGTCGCGCTGAACGAGCTTTACTTTCAAACGGTCTATGGGCTGGCGGGATCGGCGGCCCCCTCGCTGCATGGCGATCTTCTGAAAGGGGCCACGCCGCAGGCGATGTATCTGCTGCTGTTCAGCTTTGGCACCATGGCGATGGCCGTCGCCGTGACCGTGCGGATCGTGCACCGGCGCAGCGCGGGGAGCCTTTTTGGCCTGCCGGGGCGGCTCTGGCCCAGTTTTCGCGCGGTTTCCGGGGCGATGTTGCTGCTGGGCGTTGCGCTTGCGGTATTGCCGCCGTGGAGCATGGGCGGTGAGTTGACGCCGAACCTGCCCCTAAGCCGCTGGTTGCTGCTTTTGCCGCTGTCGCTGCTGGCCGTGCTGGTGCAGGTCAGCGCCGAAGAGATCGTCTTTCGCGGCTATGTGCAGCAGCAACTCGCGGCGCGGTTCAACGCGCCGCTGATCTGGATGGTGCTGCCGTCGGCGCTGTTCGCAGCGGGCCATTACCTGCCTGCCGAGGCGGGGGAGAACGCGCTAATGGTGGCGCTTTGGGCTGGGTTTTTCGGCATCCTGATGGCGGACCTCACCGCGCGCTCCGGCTCGCTTGGGCCGGCCATCGCGGTGCATCTGTGGAACAACGTCTCGGCCATTCTCATTGTCTCTCTGCCGGATGATCTTTCGGGGCTGGCGCTTTATCTCACGCCCTTTTCGATGGATGACGCGGCGGCGTTGCGCTCATGGTTGCCGGTGGACTTCGCCTTGATGCTGGTCTCATGGCTGGCGGCGCGGCTGGCGATACGCCGCTGATTGCAATTTCCCCATGCGGGGATTATCTGGGACGGAACCACAGCAGAGGCCTGCCAATGAACTGGATCACGAACTACGTCCGCCCGCGAATCAACTCGATCTTCTCGCGCCGCGAGACGCCGGACAATCTGTGGACCAAGTGCAACGAATGCGGCACCATGCTGTTTCACCGTGAGTTGGCAGACAATCTGAACGTCTGCACCAACTGCGGCCATCACATGCACATCAGCCCCCGCGCGCGCTTCAAAGCGCTGTTCGACGGTGGTATCTTTACCGAGGTGAAGGTCCCGGCGCCCACGCCCGACCCGCTGCATTTCAAAGACCAGAAGCGCTATCCCGACCGGATGAAGGCCGCGCAAAAGCAGACCGGTGAGCATGAGGCGATGCTGGTCGTGACCGGCGATATTGGTCGCACGCCGATCGTCGCCTGCGCGCAGGACTTTTCCTTCATGGGTGGGTCGATGGGCATGTATGTCGGCAATGCAATCATTGCCGCCGCCGAGGAAGCCGTGAAGCTGAAGCGCCCGCTGGTGCTGTTCTCCGCCGCCGGTGGCGCGCGGATGCAGGAGGGTATCCTCAGCCTGATGCAGATGCCGCGCACCACCGTCGCCGTGCAGATGCTGAAAGAGGCGGGGCTTCCTTACATCGTCGTGCTGACCCATCCCACCACCGGGGGCGTCACCGCGTCCTACGCAATGCTGGGCGACGTGCAGATCGCCGAGCCGAACGCGCTGATCTGTTTTGCCGGGCCGCGCGTGATCGAACAGACCATCCGTGAGAAACTGCCCGAAGGGTTCCAGCGGGCGGAATATCTGCTCGACCACGGGATGCTCGACCGGGTGACCAAACGGACCGAGATGCGCGATGAGTTGATCACCATCACCCGCATGTTGATGGGCCTGCCCCCTGCCGTGCGCGGCGACTTGCCCGCCCCCGAAGAGCTTGAGGTGGCCGAGGCCGCCGCCGCCGTTCAGGCCGCAGCGGATTTGCCCGCCGACACGCCAGAGAAGAAATGAGCACGCCTTCATCCGACGTCATCCTTGAACGGATGATGGCGCTGCACCCCAAGATCATCGACCTGACGCTCGACCGGATGTGGCGGCTGCTCGATGCTTTGGGCAATCCGCAGAACGACCTGCCGCCGGTGATCCATATTGCGGGCACCAATGGCAAAGGCTCGACCCAAGCGATGATCCGCGCAGGCCTGGAGGCGGCGGGAAAGACGGTACACGCCTATACCTCGCCGCATTTGGCGCGGTTTCACGAGCGTATCCGGGTCGCGGGGGCGTTGATCTCAGAGCCCGACCTCGCCGCCGTGCTGGACGAATGCCATGCTGCCAATGGCGGCGAAGAGATCACCTATTTCGAGATCACGACCTGTGCCGCGATCCTCGCTTTTTCGCGGGTGCCTGCCGATTATACCCTGCTCGAAGTCGGCCTTGGCGGGCGGCTCGACGCGACGAATGTGGTCGATCCCGCCTTGACCGTGATCACCCCGGTGTCGGTCGATCATCAGCAGTATCTTGGCGAAACACTGGCCGAGATCGCCGGCGAAAAGGCGGGTATCATCAAGCGGCTTGTCCCTTGCGTGGTCGGCAAGCAGGAAGAGCCCGCGCTTGAGGTGATCGAAGACCGCGCCGCGAAACTCGGGGTACCGCTCTTGGCCTATGGTCAGCAGTGGCATGTCGCGCCCGAAGCCGGGCGCGTGGTCTATCAGGATGAGCGCGGCCTGCTTGATCTGCCGCGTCCCAATCTGCCCGGCGACCACCAGATCATGAACGCCGGGGCCGCGCTGGCCGCGCTGCGCCAGCTTGGCATTGACGCAGAGGCTTGCGAGGCTGCGGTGACGCAGGCGCAGTGGCCCGCACGGATGCAGCGGCTGTCAGACGGGCCGCTTGCCCGTATGGCGCCGGAGGGCGAGTTGTGGCTCGACGGCGGCCATAACCCGGCGGCGGGGGCGGCATTGGCGGCCACGCTGGCCACCCTGCCGAAACGCCCGACGCACCTGATTTGCGGCATGTTGAACACCAAGGACATCGCCGGATACCTGCGCCCGTTGGCGGCAGAGGCGGCTAGCCTCACCGCCGTGTCGATCCCCGGCGAGGCGGCGACCCTGCCTGCCGAGGCGACAGCAAAGGTGGCGCGCGATGTGGGGTTCGAGACCGCAGAGGCCGAGACCGTCACCGCGGCGCTCAAGGCGATCATCGCCCGCGAACCCCATGCGCGTGTGCTGATCTGCGGCTCGCTCTACCTTGCCGGTAGCGTGTTGCGTGAAAACGTCTAATTAACCATATTTGGGTGTGCCGCTGCTGCGAGGTGCAGATGTGGTATATCTTGGTCCATGGAACTCTCCCCTTTCGAATTTGACCGAGGTCTCCCCATGCGCAATTTCAGCCGGTCCGCGCGTCACGATCAGGACGATGCACGGAAGTTTCAATTTATCTTCATGGCCGTAGGTCTCGCAATTATCGCGGGCGGCCTGTGGTGGCTTTATGAGGTCGAACGGCCTTACCACCCTTTCCTGCAGGGCAATGACCTGCATATGCAGCCGGTCAGTGATTCCTGATCGGTTGGCCGGGGGCGGTCAGCGCCCCCAGTCTTCCCCCTGCATCTCCCGCAGGCGGGAGGCTGTACGCTCGAATTCAAAGGTGCCTTCACCTTCGAGGTAGAGCATTTCCGGCGCGGCGGCGGCGGAACAGATCAGCCGCACCTTCGCCTCGTAAAGCGCGTCGATCAGGGTGACGAAACGCTTGGCCTCGTTAAAGTTTGACCGGCCAAGGGTGGGGATGTTGTCCAGCAGCAGTACCCGCACAGCCTGCGCCAGCGCGAGGTAATCCGCCGCGCCCAGAGGTTGGCCGCAGAGGGCGTGAAAACCGGCGCGGGCCATGGCGTTGTGATATTGCGGAATGGTCACTTCGCGGCCCTTGACCTGTAGGGTCAGCGGTTCGCCCTCGGTCCCTGCAAGATCGTCCCAGACCGCGTCCATCGCGGCCCGGCTTTCGGCATTGACGGGGGTGAAATAGACCTGCGACCCTGCCAGCCGGTCTTGGCGGTAATCGGTCGGGCTGGCCAATTCATGGACCACCATCCGCTCTTTGATGAGGTCGATGAAGGGCACGAAAACCTCGCGGTTGATGCCGTTTTTGTAGAGGTCATCGGGCAGGCGGTTCGAGGTGGTGACCACTACGACGCCCGCGGCAAAGAGCGCTTCGAACAGGCGGCCTACGATCATCGCGTCGGTGATGTCGGTGATCTGCATCTCGTCGAAGGCCAGCAGGCGGACGCTTTCCGCGACGTCGCGGGCCACGGGCGCAATGGCGTCATCCACGCCGGTCTTGCGGACCTCATGCATGGCGTTGTGGATTTCCTGCATGAAGGCGTGGAAATGCACGCGGCGCGCAGGCACGTCGGGCAGATGCGCCACGAACATGTCCATCAGCATGGATTTACCGCGCCCGACACCGCCCCAAAGGTACAGGCCCTTGGGGGGCTCTGGGGCTTTGCGGAAAAAGCTTTTCTTCGGCGGGTTGGCCAGCGCATCGCGGATGCGGTCGAACTCGGCCATGACGGTTTCTTGGGCCGGGTCGGCCTGTAGTTTGCCCTCGGCGACAAGCCGGGCGTAGGTTTCGCGCATGTTGCTCATGGCGGGAGAGATAGCGTGCTGGTGGGGGAGAGGAAAGGTGGTCTTGTGAAAGGGCCAGCGCCTGCCCGCGGGTCGGCGATCAGGCGGTATGGCGTTGCCACTTTATGGCTCAACCATTGTGTGCGTTCGCAAGGTCGTACCCAGCCTCGCCCAATCGCCTACCCGGGGGGCGGGCAGGCGATGGCCCGGCGACCGCCACTCGTTCCGGCTGGGTGGCTCTCGCGACCCTTACCAGTCCGCCGGCCCCTTCTCGGCGAACTCATGCACCAGAAAGTCGATAAACGCCCGCACCTTGGGCTGGGTGAAGCGGCCCGGCGGATAGACGGCATAGATGCCCTGCGTCTCCAGCGGCAGATCGGGGATCGCGTCCTCGACCAGACCTTTCTCCATCGCCTCGGCGTAGAGGAAGCTCGGCAGATAGGCGATGCCTAGCCCCGAGATCGCGGCGTTCAAAAGGCTCTGCCCGTCGTTGACCGACAGCCAACCGGCGGTGCGCACCTGCCGTTTCTCGCCCGAAGGGGCGGTCAGTTTCCACACGTTGCCCGAAGACTGGTTCGAATAATGCAGCAGCTTGTGATTGTTCAGATCGTCGATCTTTTCCGGCCGCCCGTATTGCTCGAAATACTTCGGGCTGGCGATCATGCGTTTGGTGGTCTCGGTCAATTTGCGCGCGCGCAGGGTGCTGTCTTCCAACTCCCCGATCCGCACGGCCATGTCGAAGCCTTCCGAGATCAGCTCGACGTAGCGGTTGTTCAGCACCATGTTCACGGTGATATCGGGAAAGTCTTGCAAGAACTCCGACAGCGCGGGGGAGAGGTGGTTCACCCCAAAGTCCGTCGCCACCGAAATGCGCAGAAGCCCCGAGGGCGCGGATTGCATCGAGGTGACCAAGGCATCGGCCTCGCCTGCGTCGTTCAGCACGCGACGGGCGCGGTCGTAGTAAGCAAGGCCAATCTCGGTGGGCGAGACGCGGCGGGTGGTGCGGTTCAGCAATCGTGCGCCCAAGCGCGCCTCAAGCGAGGAGACATGCTTTGAAACGGCGGATTTCGAGATCCCCATCTTCTTGGCAGCATCTGTAAAGCCGCCTTGATCCACCACAGTGGCAAACGCTTCCATTTCCGTAAGGCGGTCCATTGCCTGTCCCTTCGCATTGATCTTGTTGCGGTCAGGTATGGGCGTCAATTCGGGCAGGATCGGGGCGGAGGCAAGACAGTCCCGTGGTCTTTGCGGGGATCGTTCATGGCATGGAAACGGCAGAACAATCCGTTTCCATGCCCGTCACAGCCAGCGCAGCCATTTCAACACGGCCAGCATGATGGCAGCGAGGCCGACCATGGCAAGGCAAAGGATCGCGAAGGCATGCGGATCGTCCACGCCCGGCATCCCGCCCACGTTCACGCCGAAAAGTCCCGTCAGGAACCCCAGCGGCAAAAAGACCGCGGCGGCGATGGAGAGCATGTAGCTGTGCCGCGCCTGTCGCTGCGCGACCTGGTTGTCGTGTTCGTCCTGCACCGTGACGATGCGTTCCTGCAGCGCGTCCAATTCCTCGACCACGATGGCGGTGCGGTTGGCCAGTTCGCGCAGCTTCATCGCGTCCACGCCCGGCACCAGCGGCAGGTTCAGCGTGGCTAGCCGCTCCAGCGCATGGCGCTGCGGGGCGAGGTAGCGTTCCAGCCGGATTGCGCTGCGGCGGGTCACCGGCAGTTCCTTCGGCGGCGGGGTGCTGTGGTCCTCTAGATCGGTCTCGTAGAAGGCCGTCCGATCCGCCAGCCGCGCCACTTCGACCTGCACCCGGGCGGTCAGCCGAGACACCAGCGCCTCGACAAAGGCCGAAGGCCGGGGCGGCGCGTTGTTCTCGGCGGCCAGCGCGCGCAGCTCATCTATGGCAAAGACCCGGCGCATCCGCACGGTGATCACCACCGCATCCGTCACCCACATCCGGACCGAAACCATCTGGTCGGCCTGTTGCCCTTCGTTGAGGTTGATGCCCCGCAGGTTGAGGATCAGCCCGTCGTCATATTCGTCACAGCGCGGGCGGGTTTCGGGCTGTAGCAACGCACCCGCCGGGATCTCGGGCAGGTGTTCGGCCAGCCACGGTGCCAGCGCCGGATCAGCCATGTCGTAGTGCCACCAGCGGTAGCGCCCCGGCCCGGTGAGATTGTCGTCGGAGGGCACCTTGGCTGTGCCGTCCTCAAAGATGTCGAAGACGCAAAGGGGCATGGGGACCTTGGATCGTTTTAGCAATCCTGCGGCGATCTAGGGCGCGGCGCAAGGGGGCCAAGGCCCCGCCGGTTGCCTAGAGCCCCGCTGCCAGCCGCGTGCCTTGGTTGATAGCGCGTTTCGCGTCGAGTTCCGCCGCCACATCCGCGCCGCCGATCACGTGGCAGGTCTGCCCCCGCGCCTCCAGTGCATCGGCGAGGCTGCGCTCGGACAATTGCCCGGCGCAGAGCACGATGGTGTCGGCCTCGATCACCGTGGGGTTCTCGCGCGCCTCGCCAAAGGAGATATGCAGGCCGGCGTCGTCAATCTGTTCGTAGTTCACCCCCGCGATCATCTTCACGTCGCGCATGGTGAGCGAGGCGCGGTGAATCCAGCCCGTGGTCTTGCCCAGACCCTTGCCGGGCTTGCTGGTCTTGCGTTGCAGCATGGTGATCTGGCGTGCGGGTGCTGGCGGTTGCGGCCCTTCGGGGGCAAGGCCGCTGCGGTGTTCGCCCGGGTCCGTGACGCCCCATTCGCGCATCCATTCGGGCAGGTTCATCGTGCTGCTCTCGCCATCGTGGACCAGATGCTCCGACACGTCGAAGCCGATCCCGCCCGCACCGATCACCGCGACCCGCTGGCCGACCTTCGCAGTGCCGTTCAGCACGTCGATGTAGCTCACTACGTTGTCGCGGTTCTGGCCGGGAATCTCCGGGTCGCGCGGCACGACGCCGGTGGCGATGATGACCTCGTCGAAGCCTGAGAGCGCCTCGCTCGTGGCTTCGGTCTCAAGCTGCACGGTCACGCCGTGCACGTCCAGCATGGTGCGGTACCAATCGACGAGGCCCCAGAACTCCTCCTTCCCCGCGACTTGTTTGGCGAGGTTGAGTTGCCCGCCGATCTCGCTTGCGCGGTCCATCAGGGTGACCTTGTGGCCCCGCTCCGCCGCCGTGATGGCCGCCGAGAGGCCGGCAGGGCCGGCACCGACAACGGCAATTGTTTTCGGGCTTGCGGCGGGTTCGATCCGCAATTCCGTCTCGTAACAGGCGCGCGGGTTCACGAGGCAGGTGGAGATCCTGCCGCCGAAGGTATGGTCGAGGCAGGCTTGGTTGCAGGCGATGCAGGGGGCGATGCGCTCGGCCTGACCGGCCTTCGCCTTGGCGAGGAAACCGGCATCTGCCAGCATTGGACGCGCGAGGCTGACCATGTCGGCGCAGCCCTCCGCCAGCACCTCTTCGGCCACTTGCGGCGTGTTGATCCGGTTCGAGGTGATCAGAGGGATGCCGACCTTGCCCATCAGCTTTTTCGTGACCCATGCAAAGGCCGCGCGCGGCACCGAGGTGGCGATCGTGGGGATGCGCGCCTCGTGCCAGCCGATGCCAGTGTTAATGATATTTGCACCCGCCTTCTCGACCTCTTGCGCCAGTTGCACGACCTCTTCGAAGGTCGAGCCGTTGGGCACGAGGTCGATCATCGACAGGCGGTAGATCAGGATGAAATCCTCGCCCACCGTCTCGCGCACCCGGCGCACGACTTCCAGCGGCAGGCGCATGCGGTTCTCGTAAGACCCGCCCCAGCGGTCTTCGCGCTTGTTGGTATGGGTGACGAGGAACTGATTCAGGAAATACCCCTCGGAGCCCATGATCTCGACCCCATCGTAGCCCGCCTCGCGGGCGCGCAGGGCGCAGGCGGCGATGTCGCTGATCTGTTTCTCGATGCCTTCCTCGTCCAACGCCTTGGGCGCGAACATCGAGATCGGGGATTTCACTGCGCTCGGGGCCACGCATTCAGGCGTGAAGGCATAGCGGCCCGCGTGCAGGATCTGCATGGCGATCTTGCCGCCCGCCTCATGCACCCGCTGGGTGATGATGCTGTGGTTGTCCACGTCCTTCTGGCTGACCATCATCGCCGCGCCATGGGCCACCGCGCCTTCGCGGTTCGGCCCGATGCCGCCCGTGACCATCAGCCCCACATCGCCCCGCGCCCGCGCCGCATAGAACTCCGCCACGCGGTTCCAATCGCCCGTCTCCTCCAACCCGGTATGCATCGAGCCCATCAACAGCCGGTTCTTCAGCGTGGTGAAACCAAGGTCGAGCGGGGCAAGCAGGTGGGGGTAGTCGGACATGGCTTTACCTTTCTGGGTGGGCTGGGTCACTGTGACACCATCGGAAACGGCAGGGCAAGTCACGCGAAACGCCGCGTCAACGATGCCGCTGCCGAAACGTCATAGCCGCAATGTGACCGCTTTGAGCCGCGCCTTGGTCGTGCTAACTCCCTCATGAACGCCATTCAGGAGACCTGCCCCCATGACCCCCGAAGAGATTGCCAAACTGCCCTACCGCTCTTGCGTCGGCGTGATGCTGGTGAATGCCGAGGGGGAGGTCTTTGTCGGCCAGCGGCGCGACCGGGATCAGGACGCTTGGCAGATGCCCCAAGGCGGGGTCGACAAGGGCGAGGCCGCGCGCGATGCGGCCCTGCGTGAGCTAGAGGAAGAGACCGGCATTCCCAGCAATCTGGTGCGGATCGAAGCCGAGACGACAAGCTGGCTGCCCTATGATCTGCCCCATGAACTGGTGCCCAACATCTGGAAGGGCCGCTACCGGGGGCAGGAACAGAAGTGGTTCCTCATGCGTTTTCTGGGGCAGGACGATCAGGTCAACATCCAGACGGCTGAGCCTGAATTCTCGGAATGGCGCTGGATGCCCGCAGATCAACTGGTCGCGAATATCGTGCCGTTCAAACGTGCGGTCTATGCGGCGGTTCTTGAAGAGTTTGAGGAGAAGTTATGACACGGATCATCGCCTGCGCCCTCGCCACTTTGGCCCCGCTGCCCGCGCTTGCGCTCAGTTGCCTGCCCCATTCGGTCGAGGCGACTTATCAACGCGCGGCCACGGCCGAGGAAAACTATGTCGTGGTGCAGGGGCGTCTGACCTTTGACGCCAGCGCCCTGCCAAAGGGTGGCACCATCGGGATCAACCCGCCCGAAGAGACGCCGATCCGGGCGCAGATCAGCGGCAAGGCGCTATCCGAAGGGGGCTTTGACGTGCCCTTTGACCAGCCCTTGACGCTCAACGTTCAGTGTTTCGGCCCTTGGTGCGGCTCCGCCGAAGAGGGGGATGTTCTGGCCTTCCTCGAACGCAAACCGGATGGGGCCTATGCGCTGGAAAGCAACCCCTGCGGGGGCGATCTTTTCGGCTCTCCGAAGCCTGCCATGGTGGATAAGGTGATCGCCTGTTTCCAAGGGGCGGAGTGCACGCCGGTTCGGTGATCCGGCGGCAGTCTTATGCCTCGATAAGCGGCACTTGCGGTGCGGCATCGCGGGGCAGCAGCCCTGTGAGACGCGGGTCGTCGTCGATCTCAACCTGGCGGCGCACTGGGATGAAACCTGACCGCACATAAAAGCCAAGCGCCTGTGGGCTGTCGTTGGTGCAGGTATGCAGGTGCAGTCGGGTGATCGGCTTTTCCCATGCCAGCGTGATCGCTTGGTTCATCAGATACCGCCCCGAACCGCTGCCGATCAGCGCAGAGGTCAGCCCGAAATAGGCCAGCTCGCAGCTGCCGTCTTCGGGGAAGTTCAACTCAAGCAGCGCCTCGTCCTTGCCATCGCGGGTCAGCGTATAGAAGTCCCGCGCCGGGTCTTGCAGCAGCGCGCAGAGGGCCGTGTCATCCAATTTGAGCCGCCCGTACCAGAGCCAATCCATCCCGACGCGCCGGAAAATGCCCCGAAACCAGTCGGGCGTCGGTGAGACCTTTCGAAAGGTGACACCCTCGGGCAGGGGCACCTCCCGCAGGCTGGGTTTGGCGTCCATCTCAAGATGGGTCACCACCACGGCGAGTTTGCCGGGCGGGACATCATGAAAACCGTTCTCGATCATGGTCAGACCAGCCCTTCGGCCTTGAACAGGGCCATGATGTCAGTTTGGGGGCGGGGGCCGATGTGGCGGATCACTTCGCCCGCGCAGATGTTGCCCATGCGGCCACAGGTCTCAAAATCGCGGCCCGTGGCGAGGCCATAGAGGAAGCCCGCCGCGAATTGATCGCCCGCGCCCGTGGCATCCACCGGCACGACCTTTTCGACCGGCACGTCGACCCGTTCCTCGCCCCGCACTAGCGTGACACCGTCGCCCGACCGGGTGCAGACCACCAGCGGGCAAATCTCGGCGGTCTTGGCCAGGGCGGCTTCGGTGTCGTCGGTTTCCCAAAGGGCGCGAATCTCGGCCTCATTACCGATGACATAGCCCAGATCGTTTTCGATCAGCGCGAGGAAGTCGTCGCGGTGACGCTCCACGCAGAAGGGGTCGGATATGGCGATGCCTGCCATGCCGCCGCCCGCCGTCGCGGCCCGCGCGGCTTCGCGAAAGGCGGTTTTGCCCGCCTCGTGGTCGAAGAGGTAGCCTTCGAGGAACATCAGCTTGGCCTTCTCCGTCACCGCCTGCGGCACATCGGCCGAGGTCAGCCCGGTCGAGATGCCGAGGTAGGTGTTCAGGGACCGCTCCCCATCGGGGGTGACGAAGATCATGCAACGCGAGGTTGGGTTCTCGCCCTCCGCCACGGGGGCGTTGACGAAATCGATCCCGATATCGGTCATCGCCTTGGCATAGAACTGGCCCAACTCATCATCGCGCACCCGCCCGATAAAGGCGGTCTTGAGGCCCAGCGCGCCCGCGCCCGCGACGGTATTGGCGACCGAGCCGCCCGGCGTCTGCACCCGGTCTTGCATTGCGGCATAGAGGTCTTCGGCGCGGTCACGCTCGATCAACTGCATGATGCCTTTCTCGATACCGTTGTCGGCAAGGAAACTGTCATCGGCATGGGAGATCACGTCGACGACGGCGTTGCCGATGCCAACCACTTCGTATTGGGTCATTCTGTCTTGTCCTCGTATTGGCACAGGTCACGGATGATGCAGGTGCGGCACAGGGGTTTGCGGGCTTTGCAGTGATAGCGGCCATGCAGGATCAGCCAGTGATGGGCATGGCGCTGGAAATCGGCGGGAATGTTGTCCTCGATGGCGCGCTCGACCGCGTCGACCGTCTTGCCCGGTGCGATCCCGGTGCGGTTGCCAACGCGGAAGATATGCGTGTCCACCGCCTGCGCGGGCTGGCCCCACCACATATTGAGCACGACATTCGCGGTCTTGCGCCCGACACCCGGCAGCGATTGCAGCGCGGCGCGGGAATTGGGCACCTCGCCGTCGTAATCGTCGACAAGGATTTGGCTCAGCTTGATGACGTTCTTGGCCTTCTGACGGTAGAGGCCGATGGTCTTGATATGGCCGATCAGCCCCTCAAGCCCCAGATCGAGCATCTTTTGCGGCGTGTCGGCGATTTTGAACAGCTCGCGCGTCGCCTTATTGACACCCGCGTCGGTCGATTGCGCGCTCAGCGCCACGGCCACGACGAGCGTATAGACATTCACATGCTCCAACTCGCCCTCGGGCTCAGGCTCTGCCTGTTGGAAGCGGGCGAAGATCTCGCGGATGGTATGATAATCAAGTTGGCGGGCCATGGCTCAGGGTATGCGATGAATGGCGCGGCAGGGCAAGCGGGGGCGGGGCGTGGGGTGCGATGGCGCAAGAAACGGGTCGCACGGGGGCAGGGGCGCGGCTAATCTGGTGGCATGACACAGATCGCACAGCTCTCTCCCGCGCCCGAAGATCAGGGGTACCACTATCAGGTGATGCGCCGCGCCATCGCCCTGATTGACGAGGCCGAGGACCCCAAGCAACTCGATTGGATCGCGGGCGAGATGGGCATGTCCGCCGCGCATTTCCAGCGGCTGTTCTCACGCTGGGTGGGGGTCTCGCCGAAGCGATACCAGCAGTATCTGATGCTGGATCAGGCCAAGGTCATGCTGCGCGACCGTTTCACCACGCTGGCGGCGGCGCATGAATTGGGGCTGTCGGGCAGCGGGCGATTGCATGACCTTTTCCTGCGCTGGGAGGCGATGAGCCCCGGTGAGTTCGCCCGCAAGGGCGCGGGGCTGACGATCTACTGGGGTTGGTTCGACAGCCCCTTCGGCCCGACACTGGTGATGGGCACCGACAAGGGCATCTGCGGGCTCGCGCTGTCGTCGGAAGTGGGGGAGGATGCGGCGATGGCGGATCTTTGTAGCCGCTGGCCGCTCGCCGATTTCAAGGAGGCCCCCGCGCGGTTGCAGGCATGGGTTGACGCCGCCTTTGGGCGGCGGAAAGACCCCGAGGCGAAGGCGCCGCTCTACCTCATCGGTGCGCCCTTTCAAATCAAGGTTTGGGAGGCGCTGCTGAGCATCCCCTCGGGGCAGGTGACCACCTATTCCGAAATCGCGCAGAGCATCGGCAGCCCCCGTGCCGTGCGCGCCGTGGGCACGGCGGTTGGGCGCAATCCGGTGAGTTGGCTGATCCCCTGTCACCGGGCGCTGCGCAAAAGCGGGGGCTTGGGCGGCTACCACTGGGGGTTGCCGGTGAAACGCGCAATGCTCGCCTTCGAGGCGGCACGGGCAGAGGCGCAAACAGCCCCCTCTGGGCGGGTTTCTGCCGAATAGCGGTTATATGTAATGTTTTTGGGAACTTTGCGTGCCTATATTGCGTTCACGTCAAGATGCCCCGCCCGAACGGGGCCGCAAACATGAAGGCAGTAGACATGATTTCTTCGAAGATGACTTTGGCCGCCGCTCTGGCTGGCGCGATGACACTGGGTGCCTGTACGCAGCCGATGCAGCCGGGCAATGGCGATCCCAACCAGCGGACCAAGAATGGCGCTTTGATCGGTGCGGGCGTCGGGGCCCTTGCCGGTGCGATTTCCGAAGGTGACGGCAAAGGCGCGCTGAAAGGCGCTTTGATCGGCGGCACGATCGGCGCGGGCGTCGGCTATTCGCTCGATAAGCAAGAGGCAGAGTTGCGCGCCGCGATGGACAGCCGTGTGGTGATCACCAACACCGGCGACCGTCTGATCGTGACACTGCCGCAAGACATCCTCTTTGCGACCGACAGCACCAGCGTATCGCCCGCCCTGCGTGACGATCTGGCCGCGCTGGCGCAGAACGTGAACATCTATCAGAACTCCACCCTGCAAGTCGTGGGCCACACCGACAGCGATGGCGAAGCGGCCTACAACCAGCAGCTTTCCGAGCGTCGCGCGCAGGCCGTGGGCAACATCCTTCTGTCCAACGGCGTGCCGCAGCAGCGTTTGCAGACATTCGGCCGTGGCGAAAGCCAGCCCGTGGCAAGCAACCTGAGCGCCGCTGGCAAAGCGCAAAACCGCCGGGTCGAGATCGTGATCCTGCCCAACGCGCGCTAAACGGCAGGTTGAAAGTGACAGAGAACCCCGGCCAGTGGCCGGGGTTTTTTGTTGGTCTAGAGGTTGTCCTCGACCCTGAAACCCTTGGGGATGGCATCGCGCCCTTCGAGCAGAAGATCGGCCATAACCTCTGCCACTTTGGGGGCCATGCCGAAGCCGATTTTGAAGCCGCCGTTGGCGATGTAATGCCCCGGTCTGCCCGGCCACGGGCCCAGCATCGGCGCGCGGCTACGGCTGCGCGGACGCAGCCCGGCCCAGCGTTCGACGACCGGCGCGTATTGCAATGCGGGGACCGCCGCGCGGGCCTTGGCGATCACCGCGTCGAGCTGTGCATCGGTGCTGTCGGGGCTGTCATATTCTCGCTCAGTGGTGCCGCCCACAGCCACCGTGCCATCCAGATGCGGGATCACATGGACCCC
Organism: Sulfitobacter sp. 1A13353; assembly: GCF_043557255.1. NCBI lineage: Bacteria > Pseudomonadati > Pseudomonadota > Alphaproteobacteria > Rhodobacterales > Roseobacteraceae > Sulfitobacter > Sulfitobacter sp. 1A13353. The sequence continues at coordinate 588,026 of NZ_JBIFFS010000001.1, forward strand.
ATCGGCAAAAAGCTGCGCCGCGCCGCCCCGGTCCAGCCGCAAGAGCGCGGCCTGCCCTTTGATGCCCGCGCCAACCAAACGCGGATGGCCCGCATTCAGCGCCTCCAGCCCCGCGACCCCAGTGGCCCAGAGGGTCAGACCTATATCGGGGGCCTCGGCCACGATCTCAACGCCTTTGGCCGCCAGCGCCGCGACGAGGGCGGCACAGGCGTGGCGCGGGTGGACGAGGGCGCTTAGCGTGTCGCGGATCAGCCAGCCGGTGGGGCTCTGCGGGGCCCAATCGCGGCTCTCGGCGCGGATCAACTCCCACCGGGCGCGGCCTTGCCAAAGCGCGGCTGCCGTGTCCTGCCGTTGCCGCGCCAGCGCGAGGGCCGCGTCATCCGCCACCGGCTGCAACCGCCCGCTGCGGATATAGCCGGGCGCGCGACCGCCCTCGGCCTCGACCTCGGCCCAGAAGGCTTCGGCGCTGAGCAGGCTCTCAAGCTGAAAGGCTTTCTTGGTGTTCCAATTCTCTGGCACATGCGGCGCCAGCGCGCCCACGATCCCGCCCGAAGCCCCCGCTGCCGGTCCTGACGGATCGACCACACGCACCACAGCCCCGCGCCGGATGCAGGCCCAAGCCACCGACAGGCCAAAAATCCCGGCCCCTCTTACGGTTACATCCACCATTGCCATTCCCCGCCAGCTTGCGCAGTGTCTGCGCGACTTCTTTCCCCCTCTAGCAGGACGTGCCGTGCCAGACCAGAATGCCCAGATCACTTGGCGCGCGGGCCAAGTGCCCGTCTCGACCCAGTTCGATGACCCCTACTTCAGCTTGGAAGATGGCGCGGCTGAGACGGCCTATGTCTTTCTGGCGGGCAATGACCTGCCCGAGAGGTTCCGCCCCGGCTTTCACATCGCTGAACTTGGCTTTGGCACCGGGCTGAACCTGTTGCTGGCTTGGGATGCTTGGATGCGGGCGGGCCATGACGGGCCGCTGCATTTCACCAGTTTCGAAGCCTACCCGATGCACCGCGAGGATATGGCGCAGGCCCATGCGGCCTTTCCCGCGCTCGACGGGCGGCGCGATGCGCTGACAGCGGCGTGGGATGGCGCGGGTGGCGTGTTGGAACTGCCCGGCCTGCGGGCCGAGATCATCATTGGGGACGCGCGCGAAACCCTGCCCGCATGGCAGGGGCAGGCCGATGCTTGGTTCCTTGATGGGTTTTCACCGGCCAAGAACCCCGAGCTTTGGGGCGATGATCTGATGGCCGAGGTGGCACGCCATACCGCACCGAGCGGCAGTGCGGCGACCTATACCGCCGCGGGCTTCGTGCGCCGGGCCCTCGCCGCGGGCGGTTTCGAGGTTTCCCGCATCCCCGGCTATGGCCGCAAACGCCATATGACCCGCGCACGGATGCCCGCATGAGCCAGTCTAACAATATCCCGCTCGGCATCATGCTGATGATCGCCACGACGATGGTCTTCGCCGTTCAAGATGGGCTGTCGCGCCATCTTGCCGAAAATTACAATGTGCTGATGGTGGTAATGATCCGCTATTGGTTTTTCGCGGCCTTCGTGATTGCGCTGGCATTGCGCAAGGCAGGCGGCATCCGCCGCGCCGCCGCCACAACACAGCCCGCGGTGCAAATCCTGCGGGGCGTGCTGCTCTCGGCGCAGATTTGCACGATGGTGCTGGGCTTCACCATTCTGGGGTTGGTGGAGAGCCATGCGGTCTTTACCTGCTACCCGCTTTTGGTGGCGGCGCTGTCTGGCCCGATCTTGGGTGAGAAAGTCGGCTGGCGGCGGTGGGCCGCGATTGGTGTGGGCTTTGTCGGGGTGCTGGTGATCTTGCAACCCGGGCTTCGGGTGGTGGACCCTGCCGCTGCGATCCCGCTGGCAGGGGCGGCGATGTTTGCGGTCTATGGCCTGCTGACCCGCTATGTCGCGCGGCGCGACACGACGGCGACGAGTTTCTTTTGGACAGGCGTGACCGGTGCGGCGGTCATGACGGCAGTCGGCATCTGGTTTTGGGAGCCGATGACCCCGGGCAACTGGCTGTTGATGGGCACGCTTTGCATCACCGGGGTCACGGGCCATTGGCTGCTGATCCGCTGCTACGAGGTGGCCGAGGCCAGCGCGGTGCAGCCCTTCGCCTATACCCAGTTGATCTTTACCGTGATCATCGGCCTGTCGGTCTTTAACGAAGTGCTGCGCCCCAGCGTGGTGCTGGGCGCGGGTATGATCGTGGCGGCGGGGCTGTTCACCCTATGGCGCGAACGCCTTCAACGTCGATCCGGTTAACTCTTCGCTAAAGGGGATCGGCAGCGGGTCTTTTCCCAGACGGGCGCGATAGACGGGCAGGCTTTCGGTCACCCGCATGACGTAGTTCTGCGTCTCACGAAAGGGGATCATCTCGATCCAATCGACGATGTCGATCTCACCCTTGCGCGGGTCGCCATAGGTCGCCATCCAGCGCCGCGGGCGGCTGGGGCCCGCGTTATAGGCCGCCGACATCATGGAGACATTGCCGTCGAAAAGCCCCGCCATCTGCGACAGATAGGTCGCGCCAAGCCGCGCGTTGTAATCGGGGTCGGCGGTCAGGCGGTCCGTCGTGTGTTGGCCTGAGATGTCAAGATCGCGCGCCACGTCCCGCGCCGTGGCAGGCATGATCTGCATCAAACCGCGCGCGCCGACGCCGCTTTGCACATTGGGATCAAATTCGCTTTCACGCCGCGCGATGGCGAGGGTCATTTCGGTCGCCATCGGCAGGTCTTTCTCCACCAGACTGTGCAGCGCGTAATAGGGGGCGGGCACCTCCAGCCCCCGCTGCGCCGCGCGTTTGCCGATCATCACCGCGATATGCGGCTGGCCCACGTCGATGGCGGCTTGCCCCAGCAGGGCGATGTCTTCGGGGACGAGTTGTTCAGCCAAATGGGTCCAGAACCGCTCGGCGGTGGACAGCTCGCCCGAGGCTTGCAGCAGCAATCCGGCCTCAAACAGGGGCGCACGGGCCAGCGGAGAGCTGCGCCAGTCTTGCTCAGGTGCCGCGCCTGCGAGCTTTTCGTCAAAGGGGATGCCGCCCCGTTCGGCGGCCAGCAGCCCGTAGAAGGAGGTTTGGTATTCCGCCCCCATGGCATAGGCTTTCGCCGCGCCTTGGGCATCGCCCATCGCCTCTAACGCGCGGCCTTGCCAATAGCCCGCGCGGCCTTGGCTGATGGGGGATTCCACGGCGTTGTCGTGGTTCTGGAAATGGCCCAGAGCGGTGGTGGGGTCGTCCAAGAACCGCAGCGCGATATAGCCTGAGAGCCATTCGAGATCGGCATAGTTCGAGCCATCGGTCAGGAAATGCTGCGATGCCAACCGGTAGGCCGTCCGCGCCTCGCCATTGCGCATTTCATCCCGCGCCAAGGCACGGCGGCGATTGGCCCATGCGGGGGGCTGTCCGAGATCGGCAGCCGAGGTCGAGCGCGCCAGCATCAACTCTTTGGCGTCTTCGCGTAGGCCCTTTCGGATGCGCCATTCAAAGCGGTCATGGGCCAACCCCGGCGCATCGGCCTTTGAGGCGGGCAGGGCGTCAATCTTGGCGTTCACATCGCTTTCCAGCTTTTGCAGGGCGATGCGGGTCTCGGCCAGCGCCTTGTCGGCGCTTGAAACCAGATCGAACATTTGCCGCGCTTCGGAATGTTCGCGCTGCCAGAGCATCTCTTCCAGCCGCGCCGCGTGATGTGGGGCCAGAAGGCTCCCGTGGGCCTCGGTGAAAAGGGCCTGACTGCTGGCGTTCATCGGCATGGTGCGCCACGCCAGAACGAGGTTCGCCTCGGCCTCACCGCGCTGGCCGCTGTTGATCAGCGCCTCGGCGTGGGCCAGCACGCCGCGCGGGGTCTGCGGGGCCATGGCCGAGAAGAAATCCAGTATCTCGCTCTCACCCTGTTTGATGACCGCCGCTTCGCTCTGCCGGCGCAGATACGCCTCACCGGGCCAGTCGGGTCTGCGGTTCAGGAAATCGCGCGTGTCGGCATAGGAGCCGCGCCCGGCGCGCAGCCGGTGCCATTCGATCACATCGGCGGCGACCTGCCCGTCACGGGCGGCCAGCGCCGCAGCCGCGTCCCAATTGCCGCTGCGCATCGCATCCATCGCCCAGCCCAAAGGCCGCGGGCGCTGCGCTTCCGCAGGCACGGTCAGGACAAAAACACTCATGAGGATCGCCATCAGGCGCGTCATCGCTTGCATTTCCCACGTCTCCGAGGCTAGAGCCTTGCAACATATGGCTCGGGCGCCGTTTATCAAACCGTAGCGCCCGCAAAAGCCCTCATCCAGTCCGGTTTTCCGCCGGCCAGCACTTAAGGAGCGTGCACATGTTCAAAGGCTCTCTGCCTGCCCTCGTCACGCCGTTTCGCAACGGCGCGCTGGATCTGGATACGCTCAAGAAACTTATCGAATGGCACATCGGCGAAGGGTCGAGCGGGCTTGTCCCCGTCGGCACCACTGGCGAATCCCCAACGCTGAGTCATGCCGAGCATGAGACCGTCGTAGAAGAGGTGGTCAAAGCCGTCGCGGGCCGCATTCCGGTCATCGCGGGCGCCGGGTCGAACAACACGGTCGAAAGCATCCGCCTTGCCCGCCATGCCGAGAAAGTCGGCGCGGATGCGCTGTTGGTGGTGACGCCCTATTACAACAAGCCGACGCAGCGCGGGCTGGTGGCGCATTTCACTGCCGTCCATGACTGCTGTGAGTTGCCGATTATCATCTACAACATCCCGGGTCGTTCGGTGGTGGATATGATGCCCGAAACGATGGGCGAACTGGCCCAGTTGCCGCGCATCGTCGGCGTCAAGGACGCCACCGGCGATCTGGCGCGCGTCTGCGATCAGCGCATTACCTGCGGCCCGGATTTCTGCCAACTCTCCGGCGAAGATGCCACGGCGCATGGGTTCAACGCCCAAGGCGGCGTCGGCTGCATCTCGGTCACCGCCAATGTCGCGCCGCGCCTTGTGGCGCAGATGCAGGCCGCCTGTCTTGAGGGCGATTATGCCAAGGCGCTGGAATTGCAGGACCGTCTTATGCCGCTCCACAAGGCGATCTTTACCGAACCGGGGCTTGTGGGTGTGAAATACGCCATGTCGCGGCTCGACCTCTGCTCGGACGAGGTGCGTCTGCCGCTCACGGAACTGACCGACCCGACCAAGGAACTGGTCGATGCGGCCCTGCGCCATGCGGGGCTGATGAACTAAACCTAATGTAAACAGGTTGGCCGATACGAAGAGGGGGTGAAGACACCCCCTCTTTTGCGTTCAGCGTTTGCCGTAATAGAGGCCGACCACATGTTCGGCTTGGGCAAAGAACAGCCAGCGCGCGGTCAGCACCCCTGCCGCATGGCTGAGCACCGCGAGACCGGCGGCAAGGTGGTGGAACACGGGCGAGAGCAACAGCAGCAGCGGCAGCAGCACCATCAGCGCAATCGCGATCACCCGCAGTTTCAGCGCATGTTTGCGCCCGATCTGATAGACGAATTCCCGCAGCAGATAGTTGGTGCCGGTATGGGGCGGCTCCAAGGCGCGGACGCTGCCATGTTCCCCCAGCCGCGTCGCCGTCGCGATATCGCTGCCCGAGGTTGCAAGCGCCCGATCCCCGCGCCACCATGTGGCGATCTGCACCACCCCCGCCAGCGCCAGCAGGATCATCGCCGCCGTCACCTGCCCCGCCAGCAGGGCACCGCCCGCGATGCTGAGCGACAGGAAATTCAGCGGCGTCATCACGCTGTGCCAGCGCGGCACGGTTTTCATCTGGGTATAGATCATCGCCGTGGTCAGCACCGTCAGCAGCGACAGCGCCGCACCGATCACCCCCAAGGGCCAAAGCCGCGTGTCGTAAAACACCAGCCCCGCGCCATAGGCGGCCATGGTCAGCAGCGCCGCGACCGAGGCCCAAGCCTCTCGGCTGAGCCAAGAGCTGCGCCATTGGGTGAAGGCTTTGAGCGCACGCTCCGGGTGGCCGAGGTGGAAGGTCGAGGCGATGAGCCCGCCCACGGCCAAAAGATAGGCCAGCGCGAAGAAGACGAAAGCGACCCAGCCGGTCACCGCAGGCAGGCCGATCCCGAGCCATGCAAGCAGGCCAAATCCCATGCCCGACAGGCTGCTGAACAGAATAACGGAAGGCGCCGGATGCATCAGAGCTTCTCCAAAGTGCGGTCGAGCCAGCCGAGAAAGCCCTTCGGCCCCTCGTCCACCGGGGCGAGGAAGGGGGAGAGCACGTCGATCTCGCCCTCGGGAGGGCCAAGCGTGTCACGCGGGCGCGGCGGCAGGTATTTGTTGACCGGTTTGGTGCCCTGCTCGGGCATCAGGTCCACGCCGCCACGCTCTGCTACCAACTGGCTGACAGCGCTGTCGGGATCGCCCAGATCGCCGAAATGCCGTGCGCCCGCGGGGCAGGTGCGCACGCAGGCGGGCTGGCGGTCTTCTTCGGGCAGGTTCTCGTTGTAGATCCGGTCGACGCAGAGGGTGCATTTCTTGATCACGCCGGCTGCCTGATCCATCTCGCGCGCGCCGTAGGGGCAGGCCCAAGCGCAGAGGCCGCAGCCGATGCAATCGCTTTCGTTGACCAGCACGATGCCGTCCTCGACCCGCTTGTAGCTGGCCCCCGTCGGACAGACGGTGACGCAGGGCGCGTCTTCGCAATGCAGGCAGGATTTGGGGAAATGGACCAGTTGCGCCGCACCCGCCTCGGGCTGGACCTCGTAGCTGTGCACGCGGTTGAGGAAGGTGCCCGAAGGATCGCTGCCATAGGCGTCTTGGTCCGACAGGGGCGCGCCGTAATTCTCGGTGTTCCAGCCCTTGCAGGAGATCACGCAGGCATGACAGCCGACGCAGGTGTCGAGGTCGATCACGAGGCCGAGTTTGCGCTCGGTTTGGTCGGGAAGGGTGGTCATGTCTGGCGGTCCTGAAGGGTCGTTCTCGCGGCGCGGGGGGCGAAGGGGGTCATTTGCCCACCTTCCACGCGATGTCGCGCGGCGCGGGCGGGATAGGCGAGCGTTGCGGCGGTATTTCGGGCTGGGCCTCGGCGGGGGCCTCGGTCTTTTCGATGTGGACCTTGAGGTCGAACCAAGCGGCCTGTCCGGTGATCGGGTCGGAGTTGGACCAGCGCAGCCCGTCGCCCTTGGGCGGCAGAAGCTCATGGATGAGGTGGTTCAGCAGGAAGCCGCGGGTCGCTTCGGGCGCGTCTTTGTCGAGCGCCCAGGCCCCCTTGCGCTTGCCGATGGCGTTCCAGGTCCAGACGGTATGGGGGTTCAGCGCCGCCATTTCCTGCACCGGCACGGTGATGCCGCCGTGCGGAGAGGTGACGCGGGCCCAATCGCCGTCCCGCAGGTCCTTCTCGCGCATGATCTTGGTGGGCAGGTAGAGCGGATTGTGCCCGTGCAACTGCCGCAGCCAGGCGTTTTGGCTGCCCCATGAGTGATACATCGCCATCGGGCGTTGAGTAAGCGCATGGACGTCGTAGCCCTGCGCGCCTTCGGGATCGCTCTCGTACCAATGCGGAAGCGGCGTCATGCAGCGTTTGATGCGGTTGCGCAGATGCTCGGGGGGCTGGCGGTCGCCGTGGCCCTCGGCGGCCAGTTGGAAGCGGCGCAGCGGCTCGACATAAAGCGAGAAGAGGTAGGGCTGGGCTGCGTCGAAGAGGCCCATGCCCACGGCCCAATCCTGATAGGCAGCGTTCCAGGGCTTGTAGTATTGCGCCTCGGCGGGGATGTGGTGGGTCGAGAAGCCGCCGTTTTCAATGTAGCGGTCGATCTGCTCGGGGTTCGGGGCGCCGCGGCCGCTTTGGGTGCCGTCCTCTCCGCGGAACCCCGCCAGCGGGCCGATGCCGGGGCGGCGTTCGTGGTTGGTGATGTAATCGGCGTAGTCGCGGTACTTTTGACTGCCGTCCTCGTTCACGAACCCGGGCAGGTCCAGCCGCGCGCCAAGATCGCAGAGCACCGACTGGAAGCCGCGCACGTCGCGGTTCGGCTCAACGACCGGCCAGCGGATCGCATCGGCGGCGGCGTCGGCCTCGCTGATCGGGCGGTCGAGGAGCGAGATGCAGTCGTGACGCTCCAGATAGGTCGTGTCGGGCAGGATCAGGTCGGCATAGGCCACCATCTCCGACGAATAAGCATCGGAATAGATGATGCGCGGGATCACGTAGTCGCCGTTCTCATCCGTGTCGGTCAGCATCTCCATCACCCCGCCGGGGTTCATGGAGGAGTTCCACGACATGTTGGCCATATAGAGAAACAGCGTGTCGATCTTGTAGGGATCGCCCGCATGGGCGTTGGAGATCACCATATGCATCAGCCCATGGGCCGACATCGGGTTTTCCCAAGTAAACGCCTTGTCGATCCGCGCGGGGCTGCCATCGGGGCACAGCGCCAGATCGTCGGGGCCTTGCACGAAGCCCAAATGCGGCCCGTCGAGCGGCCCGCCCGGCGTGGCCTTGCAATGGGGCTTGGGATGCGCCGTGGCGGGCTTGGGGTAGGGCGGTTTGAAGCGGAAACCGCCCGGCACCTCCACGGTGCCGAGGAGGATTTGCAGCACATGCAGCGCGCGGCAGGTCTGGAAGCCGTTGGCATGAGCCGAGATGCCGCGCATGGCGTGGAAGGACACCGGGCGGCCGGTCATCTTCTCATGACGCTCGCCGCGGAAATCGGTCCAGGGCTGGTCGATCTCGAAGGCCTCGTCGAAGGCCACCCGCGCCAGTTCGGCGGCGATGGCGCGGATGCGCGGCGCGGGGATGCCGCAGCGTTCCGCCACGGCCTCGGGGGTGTAATCCTCGCCGAGGTATTCCTCGGCCATCTTGTGAAACACCGGGCGGTGCGTGATGCCGCCCGCGCGGTAGGTGGCCGACAAGTCGGGGCGCACGCCGGGTTGGTCGAAGGGGGTGAGCTTGCGGGTCTTGCGGTCGATCACCAGTGCCTTGCCGTCCGCGTCGCGCAATTGCAGGCCGAATTCGGGCGACTTCGGGTCGCTGTTCAGCAGCACCGGCGCGTCGGTATAGCGCGCGAGGTAGTCCAGATCGATGCGACCGGCCTTCATCAGGCAGTGGATCAGCGACAGGATGAACAGCCCGTCGGTCCCGGGCGTGATGCCGACCCAATCGTCGGCGATGGCGTTGTAGCCGGTGCGGATGGGGTTCACCCCGATCACCCGCGCGCCGCGTTTCTTCAGCTTGCCCAGCCCCATCTTGATCGGGTTGCTGTCGTGATCCTCGGCCACGCCGAAAAGCATGAAAAGCTTGGTGTGGTCCCAATCGGGCTGGCCGAACTCCCAGAAGGCGCCGCCCATGGTATAGATCCCCGCCGTCGCCATGTTGACCGAGCAGAAGCCGCCATGCGCCGCATAATTCGGCGTGCCGAAGGCCTGCGCCCAGAGGGAGGTGAAGCTTTGCGACTGGTCGCGCCCGGTGAAGAAGGCGAGTTTCTCTGGCGCCTCATGGCGTAGCGGGGCAAGCCAGCCGGTGGCGATCTCAAGCGCCTCGGCCCAGCTGATGTCCTCGAATTCGCCCGAGCCGCGGGGGCCCACGCGTTTCATCGGGTTGCGCAGCCGCGCCGGGGAATTGTGCTGCATGATCCCCGCCGAGCCCTTGGCGCAGAGCACGCCGCGGTTCACCGGGTGGTCGCGGTTGCCCTCGATATAGGCGACCTTGCCCTTCTTCATATGCACGTTGATGCCGCAGCGGCAGGCGCACATGTAGCAGGTCGTGCGGCGGACCTCGTCCGAGACCTTGGGCGACAGATCGAGCGGCGGCTGGGAATGCGTCATGAGGGGGCGGGGGCTTTCAGCAGGGCAAGCGCTTGGCGCGCGATATGTTTCTCTTCGGCGGCGGGGATGACCCACGAGGGAATATTTCCCGCCCAGCGGAGGTTTGCAAGAACCTTTTCCCTCACCGCGGAATCGTTCTCGCCAATCCCGCCGGTGAAGGCGATGCCGTCGATCCCGCCCATGGCGGCGATCATCGACCCGGCCTGACGGGTGATCCAGTAGCAAAAGTGGGCGCGGGCGAAGCGGGCGGCCTCGCTGTCGCTCTCCGCCAATTGCCGCATGTCGGCGGTCTGACCCGACAGGCCGAGCAACCCGCTTTCATGGTGCAGCAATCTCTGCGCGGCTTCCAGTCCAAGATCGCCCACCAGATGCAGCACCGCGCCCGCGTCGATCTCTCCCGCGCGGGTGCCCATGGTCAGCCCGCCCAAGGGTGAGAATCCCATGGTGGTGGCGACCGAGCGGCCCTCGCGGATCGCGCAGAGGGAGACGCCGTTGCCCAGATGCAGCGCCAAGAGGCGGTCGGGCAGGGGGGCGCCGGTTTGGGCGGTGAAATTCCGCGCGAGGCTCTCGTAGCTGATCCCGTGGAAGCCGTAGCGGCTGAGGGCGGCGGTCTCGGGCTTCTCGGGCAGCGCGTAGCGGCGCGCCACGTCCGGGTTGGTGCGGTGAAAGCCGGTGTCGAAAGCGGCGAATTGCGGCAGCTCCGGCATCAGCGCTGCAAGGGCGTCGATGGCGCTGAGGTGATGCGGATTGTGCAGCGGGGCCAACGGTTGCGCCGCGGCGATGGCGGCGCGCACGGCGGGGGTGACTTCTGTCGTCTCGGTCAGGTCCGGGCCACCGTGCACCACGCGATGTGCTGCAATGCTAAGGTCGGATGTCGCGATACCTGCGTCACGCAGTCCCGCAAGAATGGCGGTGAAGGCGGTGCGGTGATCGGGCAATGCAAGAGGCTGTCTCGGAGCGCTTCCCACACGTAGGGCGCCAGTCTGGCCGATGCCCTGCGCCTCAATCCGCAGGGTTTCGGACAGCGCGCCGTCAAAGACCGCCGCCTTGATCGACGACGAGCCTGCGTTGACGACGAGCACCAGCGCCATGGCTCAGACCCGTTGCGGGCGCATGTCATCCCGGCTGATCCCGGCGATGGAGACCGGTTTCTTCATCGCGTCGCGGCGGAAGGGCTCGCCCAGTTCCTGGTTGAGCAGCACCTCAATGAAGGTCGTCTTACCGTCATTCATCTGCGCCTTGATCGCGCGGTCCAACGCCTCGGTCAGTTCCTCCATCGACGAGACCTGCACCCCCTCGACCCCGCAGGCCTTGGCGATCCCGGCATAGGAGACTTCCTGCGCCAGTTCGGTGCCGACGAAGTTGTCGTCGAACCAAAGCGTCGTGTTCCGCTTCTCGGCGCCCCATTGGTAGTTGCGGAAGATCACCATGGTCACGGCGGGCCAGTCGTCGCGGTTCACGCTCACCATCTCGTTCATGGAAATGCCGAAGGCCCCGTCGCCGGCAAAACCCACGACGGGCGTGTCCGGGCAGGCGATCTTGGCGCCGCAGATCGCCGGGAAACCGTAACCGCAGGGGCCGAAAAGCCCGGGGGCGAGGTATTTGCGGCCCGCCTCAAAGGTCGGGTAGGCGTTGCCGATGGCGCAGTTGTTGCCGATGTCGGAACTGATGATCGCCTCGGTCGGCAGCGCCTTCTGGATCGCGCGCCATGCCATACGGGGCGACATTTTCTCGGGCTCGCGGTCGCGGGCGCGTTCGTTCCACGTGGTGCCGGGGTCGTCGTCTTCGTGGTCCATCGAGGTCAGTTCTTGCGCCCATGCGGATTTGGTCTGGGCGATCAGGTTGCGCCGTTCGTCGCGGCCCGCATCGCCTGCATCCTCGGTCAGCCGGTCGAAAATGCTCCGTGCCACCTTGCCCGCGTCGCCGACGATACCGACGCTGACCTTCTTGGTCAGACCAATGCGGTCGGGGTTTATGTCGACCTGAATGATCTTGGCGTCCTTGGGCCAATAGTCGATGCCATAGCCCGGCAGGGTTGAGAAGGGGTTGAGCCTTGTGCCGAGCGCCAGAACCACATCGGCCTTGGCGATCAACTCCATCGCTGCTTTGGAGCCGTTGTAACCCAGCGGCCCGACCGAGAGCGGGTGCGAGCCTGGGAAGGCGTCATTGTGCTGATAACCGCAGCAGACCGGCGCATCGAGACGCTCGGCCAGTTGGCGCGCGTCGTCGATCGCCCCACCGATCACCACGCCCGCCCCGTTCAGGATCACCGGGAATTTCGCCTTCGAGAGCAGTTCAGCCGCCTCGGCAATCGCCGTCTCCCCGCCCGAGGGGCGTTCAAACTCGACAATGGCGGGCAACTCGATGTCGATCACCTGTGTCCAGAAATCGCGGGGGATGTTGATCTGGGCGGGCGCGGAGTGACGCTTGGCCTGAAGGATCACGCGGTTCAGCGTCTCGGCGATGCGGCTGGGGTCGCGGACCTCCTCCTGATAGGCGACCATATCGCGGAAGAGCGCCATCTGCTCGACCTCCTGAAAGCCGCCCTGACCGATGGTCTTGTTCGCCGCCTGCGGGGTCACCAGCAAAAGCGGCGTGTGGTTCCAGTAGGCGGTCTTTACCGGCGTCACGAAGTTGGTGATGCCCGGCCCGTTCTGGGCCACCATCATCGACATCTGCCCCGAGGCGCGGGTGTAGCCATCGGCCATCATGCCAGAATTGCACTCATGCGCGCCGTCGTAAAAGGTGATCCCTGCGGCGGGGAAAAGGTCGGAAATCGGCATCATGGCCGAGCCGATAATGCCAAAGGCCGTGTCGATCCCATGCATCTGAAGGGTTTTGACGAAGGCTTCTTCGGTGGTCATTTTCATCGCGCGATCCTTTGGGCATGGGGCAAAGCTATCGGCAAATTACGGGCAGGTGCAGGCCGGGGTTAGGGCCAGAAATGCGCCAGCCCTAAGGCCAGATCAGCGCAGGCGGTCAATCTCTTGCGCGATCAGCCCGAGGCCCTCTTCGATCCGCGCGGCGGGGATCGAAGAATAGGCCAGCCGGTAGTAATTCGTGGCCTTCTCAGCCCCGGCGAAAAAGCCATGTCCCGGCTCCAGCAGCACATCCTGCGCGCGCAGGTTTTCGGCCAGTTCCGCCGTGTCCACGCCCTCCGGCGCGCGCATCCAGAAAGACGAGCCGCCATAGGCCCCCCGGCCCGACACGCGCAGGCCATGGGTCTCTAGCGCCGCGTCCATGACCCGGCGGCGTTCGTGCAGCGCCAGCCCCATGCGGCGGATCTGGGCGTCGTAATGGCCAAGCGACAGGAAATAGGCGGCGGTGCGCTGGATATGCCCCGGCGGGTGCCGCAGGACCGAGGCGCGCAGCGCGCGGGCCTCGCGGATGAAGGGTTCGGAACCCACCAGATACCCCAGTCGCAGCCCCGGAAAGAGCGATTTGGAGAAACTGCCAACATAGATCACCCGCCCCTCGTCATCGAGCGATTTGAGCGCGGGCGAGGCGGGTTTGAGAAAGGACATCTCGAACTCATAGTCATCCTCGACGATCAGCGCCTCCAGCGCGCGGGCGCGGGCCAGCAGCGCGCGGCGGCGGTCCATCGGCATGGTCGCATTGGTCGGGCATTGGTGGCTGGGGGTTGCGAAAATCACATCCGTATCGGGGGGGATCGCCTCGGGCGGGAGGCCGTCTTGATCCACCCGCACGGGCGTGATGTGGCAGCGGGATTGGCTGAGAATACCGCTGAGTGCCGGATAGCACGGGTCTTCGAGCACGGCGCGGCGGCGTTGGGTCAGCAGCACCTGCGCGGTCAGCCAAAGCGCGTTTTGCGCGCCGAGGGTGATAAGGATCTGCTCGGGCCGGGCCGAGACGCCGCGCCGGGGTAGGATGTGGCGGGCAATGAACTCGATCAGCTGCGGGTCGTCCTGATCGTAGTAATCGGTCGTCATTGAGGTGAAATCGCGCTGGCCGAGGGCTTGCAAGGCGCAAAGCCGCCAGTTGGCGTGATCAAAGAGCGTCGGGTCGGCTTGGCCATAGATGAACGGGTAGCGGTAGCTGGCCCAATCCTGCGGTTTGGCGGCCAGCCCGTTGGCGCTGAACCGCTGCCCGATGGCGCGGGTCCAGTCGATGGCGTCATCCGCCTCGGCCCGGGGGGCGAAGGCGGGCGGGGCGGGCGCATTGTCCGAGACGAAATACCCCGACCGCCCGCGCGAGGTGAGGTAGTCATTCGCCAAAAGCTCGGTATAGGCGATGGTCACGGTGATCCGGCTGACGCCGAGATGCGCGGCGAGTCTGCGGGTCGAGGGCAGCTTCTCCCCCCGCTGGAACCGGCCCGAGAGGATGCCTTGGGCGATCATCTGCTGGATCTGCTGTTGCAGGGTGCCTTGCGCATCGGGGCGCAGGAAAAAGGTTTCGACGGGCAGGGCCATGGGGCGAAGGTTAGGCTGGCCCTAGGGGGAGTTCAATCTGGCATTACGGCTGGACGAATTTATCCTCGGGGCCGCGCCCGCACTTCCGTTCGCCCGGCCCCTCGCCTAGAACGATCGCATGAGCATTTCCGCCCCTCTTTTGATCGCCGTGGACGGCGGTGGCACCGGCTGCCGTGCGGCCATCGGCACGCAGCGCGATGGTATCCTTGGCCGGGCCTCTGGCGGGCGGGCGAATATCGGCAATGACCCGGACCAGACCCTGATCAATATCCGCACCACGGTCGAAGCGGCGGCGTCCTCGGCGGGGCTGCCTGCCGAGGCGCTTGCCGGGGCCACCGCCTTTCTCGGCCTCGCCGGGATGAACGTCGCGCGGGACGCAGCGCGGCTGCGCGCGGCGCTGCCCTATGCCCGGATCATTGCGGAGGATGACCGCCCCGCCTGCGTGGTCGGCGCGCTTGGCGAAGGCGCGGCGGGCTGGGTCTTGGCCATTGGCACCGGCACGATCGTGGCCGCGACCGATGGCACGGCGTTTCGCTATGTCGGTAGTTGGGGGTTTCATCTGGCGGATCAGGGATCGGGCGCTTGGCTGGGCCGCGGCGCGCTGGATCTGGCGTTGCAATCTCATGACGGGGTATTGCCCCACACCGACCTAATCCGCGCATTGTTGGCGGATTTCGGAGATGATCCTGAGGCTTTCGTGGCCTTCAGCCTGACGGCGCAGCCGGGGGATTACGCGGCATTCGCGCCCAAGGTTATCGCGGCGGCTGAGGCCGGGGACGATCACGCGCAGGCGTTGATGCGGGAGGGCGCGGCCTATTACACCCGCGCGTTGAAGGCGCTGGATTTCGCGCCCGGCGATCCGCTCTGTCTGCTCGGCGGGGTCGGCCCGCATTACGCGCCTTTCCTGCCGGAAGACCATTTGGCAGGACGGATCGTGGCGCGGGGCACGGCGCTGGACGGGGCGTTTCATCTGGCCTGCAAGGCCGCGGCGGAGGAAGTTCAGTGATGAGCGAGATCGCGAAGGTTTTCACCGGGGCGCAGATCCATGACGGCAAGCGGTTGCACCCCGGCAAGGTGCTGGCGCAGATGCAGGACGGCAGCCGCCGCATCCTCACCGCCGAAGAGGTGCCGCAGGGCATCGTGGCGGAGCCTATGACGGGCGGCGTGCTTTGCCCCGGCTTCGTCGATCTTCAGGTTAACGGCGGCGGCGGGGTGATGTTCAACGACAGCCCCGATCTGGCGACCCTGCGGCACATGGCCGACGCGCATCGCAGCACCGGTGTCGCGGCGCTCTTGCCCACATTGATCACCGACACGCCCGACAAGACCGAAGCCGCCATCGACGCCGCTGTCGACGCCATCGCAGAAGGGGTGCCGGGCATCATCGGGCTGCATCTGGAAGGCCCGCATCTGGCGCTTTCGCGCAAGGGCGCGCATGACGGGGCGCTGATCCGCCCGATGCGTGAGGCGGACCTCGCCTTGATCCTACGCGCCGCCGCGCGTCTGCCGAATCTCATGGTCACCGTCGCGCCAGAGAACACCAGCACCGCGCAGATCGCCGCGATGGCCAAGGCGGGGGTCGTGGTCTCGCTCGGCCATAGCGATGCGGATTACGAGACCTGTATGGCGGCCTTCGACGCGGGCGCGTCCTGCGTCACCCATTTGTTCAACGCGATGAGCCAGATGGGCAACCGCGCGCCGGGGCTGGTCGGGGCGGCGCTGTCGCGAGAGGGGGTTCATGCCGGGCTGATTGCCGATGGCATCCATGTGCATCCGGCGTCCATGCGCAACGCGCTGGCGGCCAAGGGCGACGGTATTTTCCTCGTCAGCGATGCCATGGCGACGGCGGGGTCGGATATCACGGGCTTCACCCTCAATGGGCGGGAGGTTTACCGCGCTGAGGGGCGGTTGACCTTGGCCGATGGCACGCTGGCGGGGGCTGATCTGAAAATGGGCCGCGCGGTCCATACGCTGACCCATGCGGTGGGAGAGCCGCTGGAGGTGGCCCTCGCGCGGGCGATCTCGGGGCCGGTTGCGCTGTTGCGTGATGACATGGGGCTGGGCCGGATCGAAAGCGCGACCCACCCCTTGGTGCTTTTCGATCCCGAAAGCGGCGCGGCGCGGGTGGTGGGTTAGCCTGCCACGAGCCGCCAGAAAAACACCGCGCTCATGCCGAACCCGATGGCCGCGATCAGCCAGCGCACGGTCTCTTTCGGCAAGGCCCGCGCCAAGGGCGCCCCGGCATAGCCGCCCGCCGTGGCCGCCAGCATCATCAGCAGCGCCTGCGGCCATGCAACCAGACCGGCCAAGGCAAAGACCGCCACGGAAATCGAGGAGAGCACGAAGCTCAGCCCGGTCTTGAGGCCGTTCATCCCGTGAAGATCGGTCATTCCCCAAAGCGCGAAAAGGGCCAGCAGAACGATGCCCAAACCCCCGTTAAAATAGCCGCCATAGACACTGACCGCAAAGAGGCCGAGCGCGCCTTGGGGCGTCACGGCGCGAGCACGGGCGGCGGCGAAAGCGCGGATGCGGTCGCCCAGCAGAAACACCAGCGTCGCCGCGAGCAGTAGGAAAGGCACGACAACGGAAAACGCCGCGTTGGAAGAGATCAGAAGCAAACCCGAACCGACCACACCGCCCGCCAGCGTGATGAGGGACAGCCGCAGCAGCGCGCGGCGGTCGAAGCGGCCAAGCTCGTTGCGAAAGCCAAGAGCGCCTGCAAGGTAGCCCGGAAACACCGCCACGGCGCTGGTCGCATTGGCGGCCACGGGGGGCATGCCGGTAAAGACCAGCGCGGGAAAGGTCAGAAAGGTGCCGCCCCCGGCGATGGTGTTCAACACCCCCGCGCCGAAGGCCGCGATCAGCAAGATCGCGATATCGCTTAAAGTTGTCATGGTTCCTCCCCGCGCCCTTGGGGCGCTTGACCCCTGTTAGGATCAAATCATGCCGGTGCCAAGGTGGGGGAAGGGCGGAAACGAAAAAGGGCTCCGACCTATGGTCGAAGCCCCGATAACGCGAAAACGCGCGAAGTCAGCCGTTTATGGGCAAGCCGCGACGTAGCGCTGGCCGTTGGCGTTCTGGTAAACGCATTTGCCGGACTGTGTCTGGCCGATGTAGTTGCCAGCCGCCGCACCTGCGAGACCGCCGATGATTGCGCCTTGAACCTTGTCGTCACCGCCTGAAACGGCAGCACCGGTGGCAGCTCCGAGAGCCGCGCCAGTCAGAGCACCTTGGTTCGAGGTGGTGCCGTCACAAGCGGCGAGACCGGCGATCATCGGAATTGCGATAAGAAACTTCTTCATGTCTTTCTCCCAGTTTACTCATTTGCCAACGCGGGGGGATTGGAAGAGGTTCCCGCGAAGGCGCTACATTTTCAGAAAAATCCCGCGGGTTTCGATCTGCGGCGATCTTTCGGTGCGATGTCATGTTCGGGCAAGACAGGGGTTTAGATAGACGAAGGCGGCACCGGGTCAACCGATGCCGCCTGTCGCATGCCGCAAGACGCGGTTTTACGCCGAAGTGAAGACCCGGCCCAAGGCGCCATCGACTGCTGTGATGATCTCATCAATATCATCGCGGGTGGCGATCAGCGCGGGCGAGAAACACAGCGTGTTGTTCTTGCCGGGCAGGGAGCGGTTGGTAGCGCCGATGATCACCCCTTGGGCCATGCAATCGCCCACCACGGCCTGAATGCGCTTTTCCTCAACAGGGGCGCGGCTGTCGCGGTCCGTCACCAGTTCGGCCCCCAGAAACAGCCCTTTGCCGCGCACATCACCGATCACCTTGTGCTTGTCGGCCAGCGCGTGAAGCTGCTCTAGCATGTAGTGGCCCATGTTGGTGGTGTTCTCCAACAGGTTCTCACGCTCGATGATGTTCATGTTTTCGATGCCCGCGGTCGGCCCCGCGGTGCAGCCGCCAAAAGTCGAGATGTCGCGGAAATAGTTCAGCGGATCGCTGGCATCGTCCTTGAACATGTCAAAGACCGCATCGGTCGTGACCAGACAGGCGATTGCGGCATAGCCCGAGGCGACGCCCTTGGCCATGGTCACCATGTCGGGCTGGATGCCGTAGTGCTGATAGCCGAACCATGTGCCGGTGCGGCCCACGCCGCAGACGACCTCGTCAATGTGCAGCAGGATGTCGTATTTGCGGCAAATCTCTTGCACGCGTTCCCAATAGCCCTCGGGCGGGCAGATCACGCCGCCGCCCGCTGTGACCGGTTCGAGGCAAAGCGCGCCCACGGTTTCGGGGCCTTCGGCGAGGATCACCTTTTCGATCTGATCGGCGGCCCAGACACCGTAGTTTTCCTGCGGCGCGCCGTCCTGTTCAAAGCTGCGGTATTCAAGGCAATGCGGCACCCGCACGAACCCCGGTGCGAAGGGGCCGTATTGCGCATTGCGCTCGTCCTGACCGCCCGCCGAGAGGCAGCCAAGCGTGGTGCCGTGGTAGTCGCGGTCGCGGTAGAGGATCTTGTGCTTCTTGCCGCCATAGCGCTTGTGCGCGATCTGACGGACCATTTTGAAGGCTTTCTCGTTCGCCTCGGAGCCGGAGTTGCAATAGTAGACGCGGTCCAGCCCCGGCATCTTGTCGAGCAATTTCTCGGCGAAATGGGAGCCGGGGATCGAGCCTGCGGAACCGGCGAAATAGTTCAGCTTGATCAATTGGTCGCGCACCGCATTGGCGATGCTCTCGCGGCCATAGCCGACGTTGACCGTCCAGACCCCGCCCGAGACGGCGTCGAGGTGCTCTTTGCCCTTTTGGTCCCAGACCCGGATTCCCTTGCCTTCGACGATGATGCGCGGGTCGGTGGTTTCATAGGGTTTGTGCTGGCTCAGGTGGTGCCAGATATGCGCGCGGTCGGCTTCGACAACGCGGGAGATGTCGTTCTCGTTGAAATTGCCGTCCATGGGGCAAACCTTTCTTTACGGGTGGGCGAGCCCACGAATGAAGCCCGCGCAAAGGCGGGGTAAACTGTTCCAAGAACACCGCGAATAGGCAAGATCCAGTAGTGCCAGTTTGCCCCCTTTGGTGAGGCCAGAGGGGGCGATTTCTTTAAAGAAATGACGCCGGATGCAAAAACGCCGGGGTGAGGCCCCGGCGTTTGGTCTTATTTCGATTTCGGGCCACCCTTGCCGCCCTGTTTGCCGATCTTATTCGGCGGGGTGAAGCGTTTCGACGGGTCGGAGGCCCGTTTGTAGGACTTCTCTCCGCCCGGCGTGGTGGCCGAGGTGGTCGGTTTGCCCTTGCCCTTGCGCGGGGCGTCGCCCGCGGGCTTTTCCTTTTTCCAAACGGCCTTTGCCTTGGGCTTGCCGCTCGTGTCGCCGCCCGATTTGGGCTTGGGCGTCGCGCCGGGTTTCATCGGGCTACGCTCGGTCTTATGCGACTTCGGCGGGCGTTCGCCCTTGGGCGCGCGGGGTTTATCGAATTTCGGCTTGTCGTATTTCGGCTTGTCGAAAGACGCAGCACCGGGGCCGTCGCTGGATTTCGCGCGGGGTTTGCGCGGGGCGGGGGCGGCATCCGGGTCATAATCGCCGCGCGGTTTGCGGGGGCCGCGGTCGCCTTTGAAACCGCCGGGTTTCGGGCCACGTTTGCCGCCGGGCTTGGGGCCGCGCGGCAGATCGGGCGCTTTGTCCAGCTTGGTCAGCACCACGCCGTCTTCCAGTTTCATGTCGCCGCCCAGCGTGTCGAGCAGACCGGGCACCGAGGCTTCGGCCACCTCCACGAAACTATGGCTGTCTTGCACGCGAATCGCGCCGATGTCGTCCTTGGTCAGGTCGCCGCGGCGGCAGAGCATCGGCAGCAACATGCGCGGCTCGGCCCCGTCTTTGCGCCCGGTGGAGACCGAGAACCAGACCGATGGGCCAAAGTCGCGGCGCGGCTTGTCCTCGCCCGGCGCGCCGGGGTCGCTCAGCTCTTCCGGGGCGGACTGGCGCTTGCGGTAGAGGTTGACGAAAGCGGTGGCCAATTGCTCGGCGCTGAATTTCTCGACCAGCGAGGTGACGAATTCCGCCGCATCCTCGGGCGCAGGCTCCACCCATGCGGAATCGGCCAGCAGGCGGGCTTCGTCAGCGGCGTTGACCTCGGCGGCGGAGGGCGGTGCGGCCCATTCCACTTTCAGCTTGGCCCAGCCCAGAAGCCGGTTTGCCTTGCTGCGCATCTTGGGCGGCACGATCAGCGCCGAGACCCCCTTGCGCCCGGCGCGGCCCGTCCGGCCCGAGCGGTGCAGCAGCGTGTCGGAGTTGCTGGGCAGGTCGGCGTGGATCACCAGTTCGAGGTTCGGCAGGTCGATGCCGCGTGCAGCCACATCCGTCGCGATGCAGACACGGGCACGCCCGTCGCGCAGCGCTTGCAACGCGTTGGTGCGCTCGGACTGCGTCAGTTCACCCGACAGCGCCACGACCGAAAAGCCGCGGTTGGTGAACCGCGTGGTCAGTCGCGCCACGGCGGCGCGTGTGTTGCAAAAGACGATGGCGTTCTTGGCCTCGTAGAAGCGCAGCACGTTAATGATCGCGTTCTCGGTGTCGCGCGGATGCACATTCAGCGCGCGGTATTCGATGTCGCTGTGCTGTTTGGCCTCGCCCACGGTGGTGATGCGCTGCGCGTCGCGCTGGTAGGATTGCGCGAGCTTGGCGATGGCCGCGGGCACGGTGGCCGAGAACAGCAGCGTGCGGCGTTCCTCGGGGGATTCCGACAGGATGAACTCGAGGTCTTCGCGAAAGCCGAGGTCGAGCATCTCGTCAGCCTCGTCCAGCACCACGGCGCGCAAGGAATCGAGGTCGATGTTGTTGCGTTTGATGTGGTCACACAGACGCCCCGGCGTGGCGACGACGATATGCGCGCCGCGGTCCAGCGCCCGGCGCTCGGTCCGGGTGTCCATGCCGCCGACGCAGGTGGTGACCACCGCGCCCGCTTTGCCGTAAAGCCAGGTCAACTCGCGGCTAACCTGCATGGCCAATTCGCGCGTCGGCGCGATGATCAGCGCCAGCGGCGCGCCTGCTTGGCCGAAATGCGTGTCCTCGCCCAGAAGCGTGGGCGCGATGGCAAGGCCGAAGCCCACCGTCTTGCCCGACCCGGTTTGGGCCGAAACCAGAAGGTCTTGATCGTTCAGCGCGGGGTCTGTGACGGCCTCCTGTACGGCGGTAAGTGTTTCATAACCCTGTTGGGCAAGGGCATCGGCAATAGTCTGGATCACGAAGGCTGTCCTGTCTTGAACGTTGTGCGGGGGGCGGGCACGTGGGGTGCTACCAGCCACGGCAAAGGAATCCGGCCGTCGGTAGAGGGTCGGGGATGGAATGTACATGGGGGTTTTGTGGCGAATTGTCACCCTTTTTACCGGTTTGGCGGCTTTCCGGGCCCGAATGGGCGGGGAAGCGCCATTTCCGCGCTGATCCGGCCCGCTCACATCTCGGTCAGGCCGATGGCGCGGGCGGGCGGCTTGGGGTAGCTATGATCCAAAGCGGAAAGAGAGAGTGAGGCTATCTGGTGCAAAGCGATCTGCCCCTGACGCGGGATTTGGTGCTGGTGGGGGGCGGGCACGCCCATGCGCTGGTGCTGCGCAAATGGGGGATGGACCCGCTGCCCGGCGCACGGCTGACGGTGATCAACCCCGGCCCCACTGCGCCCTATACCGGCATGCTGCCCGGTCATATCGCCGGGCATTACGACCGCGATGCATTGGAGATCGACCTCATGCGCCTTTGCCGTCACGCCGGGGCGCGGTTGATCCTTGGGGCGGCGACGGGGATCGACCGCGCGGCGCGGGAGATCACGGTCGAAGGGCGCGGGGCCGTGGCCTATGATGTGGCGTCGATCGACATAGGCATCACGGCCAAGATGGATCTGCCGGGATTTGCCGAGCACGCGGTCGGGGCCAAGCCGCTCGATCTCTATGCCGCGCGTTGGCGGGAGTTTCTCGCGGCGGTCAAGGCGGGGGAGCAGCCGCCCGAGGTGGCGGTGATCGGCGGCGGTGTGGCGGGCTGCGAGCTTGCCATGGCGATGGCCTTTGCCCTGCGCGACGCGGGGGGGCAGCCTGCGGTGACGGTGGTGGAACATGGGCCGCAGCTTTCCGGCATGGCCCCCCGGACCGAGGCGATGGTGCGGCGGCAGATGGCGGAGCTTGGGGTGACCGTGGCGCTTGAGGCCAAGGTCACGCAGATCACCGACCGGCAGGTGCTCTTGGCGGATGGCGCGCCGATCCCTGCAGCGCTTTGCGTGGGGGCTGCGGGGCCGGTGCCGCAGGGCTGGCTTGCCCAGACCGATCTGCCGCTGCACGCGGGGTTCATCCGCGTCGGGGCCGATCTGGGGGTGGTAGATGATGACAGGCTCTTCGCCGTTGGCGATTGCGCACATATGGAGGCCAGCCCGCGCCCCAAGGCCGGTGTCTTTGCCGTGCGGGCGGCACCGGTGCTGCACGACAACCTGCGCGCGGCGCTCAGCGGCGGGGCACGGCGGGCGTTCAAACCGCAGCGGCATTATCTCAAGCTGATCTCACTCGGCAAGAAAGCCGCCGTGGCGGAGCGGAATGGGCTGGCCCTTGACGGTGGGCTGCTGTGGCGGTGGAAGGATCGGATCGACCGGAAGTTCATGGACGGGCTCGATGACCTGCCCGAGATGAAGACCGATGCGCTGACGGGCCCGGTGGCCTCGGGCGTGCAGGAGGCGCTGGCGGGCAAACCGCTTTGTGGCGGATGCGGGGCCAAGGTGGGCGGCGCGGTGCTGGGCGATCTTTTGGCCGAGGTGCAGCCGCCCGTCTCGGGCGATGTGCTCACCGGGGCGGGCGATGATGCGGCGGTGCTACGCCAACCGGGCGGTGGTTTTCAGGTGATGAGCACGGATCATCTGCGCGGCTTTGTCGAAGACCCCGCAATGATGGCGCGGATCGCGGCGGTGCATGCTTTGGGCGATGTCTGGGCCATGGGGGCCACACCGCAGGCGGCGCTGAGTTCGATCATCCTGCCGCGCATGTCGCCCGAATTGCAGGCCCGGACCCTGCGCGAGATCGCGGTGGCCGCGCAGGAGGTGATGGCGGGTGCAGGCGCGCAGATCGTGGGCGGCCATACGACCATGGGCGCGGAACTGACCATCGGCTTTACGGTCACCGGTACGCGGGACGCGAGGCCCATCGGCCTCGGTGGCGCGCAGCCGGGCGATCTGCTGATGCTGACCCGGCCCATCGGGTCGGGGGTGATCCTTGCAGGCCATATGGCAGGGACCGCGCCGGGGCGGGTGGTGGCCGAAGCGCTCGGCGTCATGGCCACCCCGCAGGCGCGGGAGGCGGAGATTTTGAGCAAGGCCCATGCGATGACGGATGTAACGGGCTTTGGCCTTGCCGGGCATGTGCAAGCGATCTGCCGCGCCTCGGGATTGGCGGCGGAGCTTTGGGGGGAGGCGGTGCCGATCTACCCCGGCGCGCAGACGTTGTCGGATCAGGGGGTGGCCTCTTCCCTGCTGGCGGTCAATCAGGCAGATGCCCCGATCGCGGCGGCAGGCCCGGTGAACCCGCTTTTCCACGATCCGCAAACCGCCGGGGGGCTGCTGGCAGCCTTGCCCGAGGATGCCGCGAAAGCGGCGCAGGCGCGGTTAAAGGCCGAAGGCTTGGCGGGCCATATCATCGGGCGGCTTGAGGCGGGGGCGACCTCTATCCGCCTGCGGTGAAACGGCTGTGCAGCGTGGCGGCGGTTTCGGCCAATGTGCTGTCATCAAGCCGGTCGAGCGTCAGCCGGGCGCGCGGGGCGGGGTTGCGGCTGGCGGCCTTGGCATAGCGCGGATCGTAGTGTTGGCCGATCAGCCCTTCGGCGAGGCTGGCCCAATCACCCGCGCGGGCTTGGGTCTGCCACTGGGTGATCGTCTCTCCGCTATGATAGGGCCGCAGCTTGTCGATGCGGTTTTCGAGCATGGCGGGGTCGGTGGTCAGGTCATCATAGGCCCGGCACAGAAAATCCGCCCGCGCGGCCAAGGGGGCGGCGATCTCAACCCGCGCGGCGTCGCGCATCGCGGCCCAAAGCGCAGGCGGAAGGGTGATGTCGCCGATCTTGCTGCTCTCGGCTTCGACCCATGTCACCTGCGCGGGGTCGAGCGGCAATAGCGCTTGGGCGAGCCGAGATTCGAACATCTTTTGATGCGGCTGCCCGCCGTCCACCGCACCGAAAAGCGAGCCGCGGTGCTGCGCCAGCCCTTCGAGGTCAAGCACCTGCGCGCCTGCCTTGGCCAGATGGTGCAACAGCCGTGTCTTGGCCGTGCCGGTGCCGCCTTCGATCAGCATCAGCCGATGCGGCAGGGGCGTGTCGTAGAGCGCCGCGACCACCAAGCGCCGGTAGCTGCGATAGCCGCCGCGCAGCAGTTGCACGCGCCAGCCGACCTGATCGAGGATCGTCGAGAACGCCCCCGACCGCTGCCCGCCGCGCCAGCAATAGACCAGCGGTTGCCAGCTGCCGTCTTTATCCGCCAGTGCCGTTTGCAAATGGTGGCCCGTGTTCTGCGCCACCAGCGCCCCGCCGATCTTGCGCGCGTCGAAGGGGCTGACCTGCTTGTAGATCGTGCCCACTTCGGCGCGCTCCGCGTCCGACAGCACGGGCAGGTTAATGGCACCGGGCAGATGATCCTCGGCAAACTCCATCGGCGCGCGCACGTCGATGATTGTGTCGACGTTGAGCGTGGCGAGGTCCGACAGGGCGGTGAGGGTGCAGGGGGTCATCTGGGGGTCCGGCAAAGCCCCGCGCCCCGTGACAGGGCGCGGGGGGAATGGCTCAGGCCTTGGCGGCGATTACCAGCACTTCGACCAGATATTCCGGCGTGGCGAGTTTGGATTCGCCGCAGGCGCGAGCGGGGGCTTGGCCCTCGGGCACCCATGCGTCCCAGACGGCGTTCATGGCTTCAGAATCGGCCATGTCGGCCAGCCAGATGGTCGATTGCAGGATGCGGGTCTTGTCGCTGCCGACTTCGGCCAGAAGTGCGTCGACCTTATCAAGGCAATCTTGGGTCTGCTGGGCCACATCCGCCCCCGCCGTGCCGACCTGACCGGCAAGGTAGATCACATCACCATGCTCGACGATTTGGCTCATGCGGCTGTTGGTGTGGTGGCGTTTGATCTCGGTCATTCTGTCTCTCCTTTGACGTTGCAAAACTTGTGGCAGCTTTACGTGGGGGAGGCCAGATCAAAGCCTGCGCTTCAGGACCTCTCGATCGGGCCGCCCACTTTTTCCCAGCCGCCGAAACCGTCCTTCAGGTGAGCCGCGTCAAAGCCCATGTCTTGCAGCGTCGCGACCGAGATGGCCGAGCGCCAGCCAGAGGCGCAGTGAAAGACGAACTTCTTGTCTTGGGCAAAGACCTCTTTGAAATAGGGGCTGTCGGGGTCGACCCAGAACTCCAACATGCCGCGTGGGCAGTGGAAGGCACCGGGGATGAACCCGGTGCGTTCGCGTTCGCGGGGGTCACGCAGGTCGACGAATTGCACGTTTTCGTCCTCCAGCATGGCGATGGCCTCAGCGCTGTCGATCTCTTCGATCCGGGCGCGGGCCTCGGCGACCATTTGCGCGGCGGTTTTCTTGAGGGCCATCGGGGTCTTCTCCTTACAGTTGGTTCAGCAGGTCGGGCGTGGGCCAGCCATCGACGGGCATGCCAAGACGGGCCTGTTCCGCGCGTACGGCGGCTCGGGTGCCGGAGCCGAGGATGCCATCCACATCGCCCACGTCATAGCCCTTGGCTTGCAGTTTGCGTTGAAGCGTTTTCATCGCCTCGCCGCCAAGGCCGGGGGCCGGGTTGCCCGCATCATAAACCTGCGCGCCCTCAAGCCGTGTGGCGAAATAGGCGGCGGTCATGACGTAGGTAAAGCTCTGGTTCCACTCGAAATAAACGCGGAAGTTCGGATAGGCGATGAAAGCAGGCCCGCCGCGTCCCTGCGGCAGCAGGACAGAGGCGGTCAGCCCCTCGGCCAGCGGCCCGTTGCGGGGGGAGACACCCATGGCCTGCCATTCGCTGACGGGTTTTGTGGTCTCCAGCCCGGTTTGCGACCAGTCGAAATCCTGCGGCAGGGTGACCTCGGCCAACCAAGGCTCGCCCGCGCGCCAGCCGAGGCTTTGCAGCATCTTGGCACCCGACAGCAGCGCATCGGGGGCAGATGTCTTGAGCGAGACCGCGCCGTCGCCGTCGCCATCCACCCCGTTCTCTAGGATGTCGCGCGGCAGCATTTGCACCATGCCGATCTCACCGGCCCAAGCGCCGGTGGTGGTGGCCGGGTCGAACGCACCGCGCTCGAAAAGCTCCAGAGCGGCGAAAAGCTGTGGGCGGAACAGTTCGGGGCGGCGGCAGTCATGGGAAAGGGTCGCCAATGCGTTGGCAGTGTTAAAGTCGCCTTGGAACGCGCCGTAATCCGTCTCAAACGCCCAGAAGGCCAAGAGCACGCCACGGCTGACGCCATACTCGGCTTCTACCCGGTCGAAGACGGCGTCGTATTTCTCGGCCATGGCGCGGCCCCGGTTGATCCGGTTTTCCGAGATTAGGCGGCGCGAGAATTCGATGAAGGGCTTTTGAAACACCCCTTGGGCCTGATCGGCGCGCAGCACGGCGGGGTCTTGGCGCAGGCCGGAAAAGAAACGCTCGGCCTTGGCGGGGTCCGCGCCGTTCGCCACGGCCTCGGCTTTGGCATCGGCAATGAAACTGGAGAAATCCCCGCCGCATTTGGCTTGCGCATAGGCGCTGGCGGGAAGGGTGAGCGCCGCGAGTGCGGCGGCGAGAAACGTGGGGCGCATGGTTACCTCTTTGTCACAGACAGGCCAGAACTAGGGCGATTGCCCACATCACCAACCATGCCTGCCAGAGGCGGGTGATGGCCGCATCGATCTCCAAAGGTCCGATGACGCGCGCCCCCGCGCCATGCACCCAAGGAAACTGCTGCACCTGCCCATCATAACTGCGCGGACCGGCGAGGGCCACACCTATGGCCCGCGCCATGGCGGCTTCCGGCCAACCGGCATTGGGCGAGCGGTGCAGCGCCGCGTCGGCCTTGATGTCGCGCCAAAGGTGCAGCACCCCGCCGGGCAAGGCAATCAGCAGGGCGGTCAGCCGTGCGGGGGCGAGGTTCAGAAGGTCATCCATCCGCGCCGCGGCCCAGCCGAAATCGGCATAGCGCGGGGTGCGGTAGCCGATCATACTGTCGGCGGTGTTGACGATTTTATAGACCAGCAGCCCCGGCAGCCCGCCTAGCAGGAACCAAAAGGCAGGGGCGATGATCCCGTCGCTGAGGTTCTCCGCCCCGCTTTCGATGGCAGAGCGGGCGACGGCCTCTGGCGGCATCGCGGCGGTGTCGCGGCTGACGATCATCGCCACGGCGCGGCGCCCTGCGGGCAAGGACTGGCGCAGCCCGTCGGCCACGGCGCGCAGGTGCTCGACGAGGGAACGTTGCGCCAGCAGGATGGCGGTGAGGATGATCTCGACGAGGGGGCCAGCAAGGCTGAGCGCCCAGCCGAGCAGCGCGGCCCCGATCATCAGGGCCAGCAGCAGCGCCACGCCCTTGGCGCGGCGGGCTTGGCCGCGGTTCAACCGACGATCCCCCCAGCCGATCAGCCGCCCCATCAGCACCGCCGGATGCGGCAGGCGACGCCAGAGCCAATCCGGCTCTCCAAGCGCGGCATCGAGCAGCATGGCCAGCGCGAGGATCGCCGCCGTGCTCATGCCAGCGCCTGCTCCAACCGCGCCCAACCTATCGAGGGCGGCAGGCCAAGGCGCAGCCAGCGCGGATTGTAGGGGAAGACGCGGCTCCAGATCTGGTGCCGGGCGAGGCGGGTTTGCCAAGCCTGCGCGTCTTCGACCTCATAGAGCCGGAAAAGCGGGGTGCCGCCGACGATCTCTGCGCCTGCTGTGGTCATCAACCCGTCGAGGCGCGTGGCCTCGGCCCCCAGCCGCGCCCGCGTGGCTTCGGCCCATGTTTCGTCCCGCAGCGCCGCTGCACCGATATGCAGCGCGGGGCCACTGACCGGCCACGGCCCGAGCATCTGTTCAAGCCGCGCGACCAAGGCCGGATCGCCTATCACGAACCCCAGCCGCAGCCCGGCCAGCCCCCAAAATTTGCCAAAGCTCTTGAGGATCAGCGTGCCGGGCACCGTGGCCTGCACCATCAGGGTGGCGTCGGGCGTGATGTCGCAAAAGCTCTCATCAACGATGCTGAGCGGGGCTGTCGTCTTTGCCATAGGCCAAATGCGCCCGTCGGGGTTGTTGGGATGGACGTGAACGGCGGCTTCGGCCTCGCCCGTCTCGACCACTTGCCAGCCGTTCTCGGCGAAGCTGGCGGCATGTTCGTTATAGGTCGGCCCGGGGATGCGCACGCGGCCCTTCGGGGCCAGCGCCGGGATTCGCGCGATGGCCGAGGAGGCCCCCGGCACGGCGAGGATCGCGGCCCCTTCGGGCACCTTCCAAAAGCCGCGGGCGGCGGCCAGCAGCGCGTCTTGCGCCGCGGCGTCGGGGAGGGCAGACCATGCGCCCGCAGGCAGGGCAGGTATTGGGTAGGGCGCGGGGTTGATCCCAGTGGAAAGGTCGATCCAATCCGACCGCTGCCCGCCGAAACGCGCCGCTGCCGCATCGACACCGCCGCCGTGGTCGCGCTGGTCTGGCTTTTGCATGATCATCCCCCTGCCGTCGTCGCTGCGGTGAAAGCGCAAAAGCGCTGCGCGATCAAGCGCCTTCCACGCGGCAGGGGGAGGGGAGGTCAGCCGCGCCCGTGCGGCGCGTCGAAGTCCAGCACCGGATTGATCGGGATGATGCGGTGCGGGTTAATCGTGTCATGGCTGTAGTGATAGTGCCGCACGATATGGTCGAAGTTCACCGTCTCGGCCACGCCCGGCACCTGATAGAGTTCGCGCGTATAGGCCCAGATGTTCGCGTAATCGACGATCCGGTGGCGGTTACATTTGAAGTGCAGGTGATAAACCTTGTCGAAGCGCACCAACGTGGTGAAAAGCCGCCAGTCGGCCTCGGTCATCCGGTCGCCCGTGAGGTAGCGGTTCTGCGACAGGATGTCTTCGATCCAATCCAGCGTGTCGAAGAGCGGATGCACGGCGGCGTCATAGGCCTCTTGCGTGGTGGCGAAGCCAGCTTTGTAGACGCCGTTGTTCAGCGTGTCATAGACGCGGGCGTTCACCTTTTCGATGCGGTCGTGCAGCTGCGCGGGGTAATAGTCATCACTGTTGCCGGTGATCGCGTTGAAGGCGCTGTTGAACATGCGGATGATCTCGGCGCTCTCATTGCTGACGATGGTCTCGCGCTCTTTGTCCCAGAGGATCGGTACGGTAACGCGGCCGGTGAACTTGGGATCGGCGCGGGTGTAGATGTCGCGGGCATAGGGCAGGCCGAAGAGCGTGTCGCCCGTGGCACCGGGGAAATCCGTGTCAAAGGTCCAGCCCTCGCCCAACATCTCGGGATGCACGACGGAGACGCCGATGTGATCCTCAAGCCCCTTCAACTGGCGGAAGATCAGCGCGCGATGCGCCCATGGGCAGGCATAGCTGACGTAGAGGTAGTAGCGGCCCGATTCTGCCTTGAACCCGCCTTCTCCGCTTGGTCCGGCGCTGCCATCGGCGGTCACCCAGTTACGAAACTTGGCCTCGCTGCGCTCAAACTTGCCGCCCGAGGATTTGGTGTCATACCATTTATCTTGCCATTTACCGTCGACCAATAGGCCCATCTTGTTCTCCTTTCCGCGTTTGAGGGTATATTTAGGGCAGGGCGCGGGGGCCGCCCAATCTTCATAGGCGCGCAGCCGCTCTGCGCTGATGCAGACTGCCCAAACGTCACCAATTCTTAACTTGAATTTTCTACGCTTTCCGCCAGCTTAGAGGCATCAGCGGGGGAATTGCGCATGGAAGAATTTCTGTCGAAAGAAATACAGGCGGGGCTGGATGCCGCGCGTATGGCAAGCCTGCGCAAGGGCGCGCGCCTGCGGCTTGAGGCGGGGGGTGATGTCTACCGCGTGCTGCGCATGTGGAAGACTGGTTTCTCCGTCGATGCACAGGATGCGCCGAAGCTGCGCGGGCTGGTCGATCTCTATGACGGCAGCCTGCATCTGTTCCAATGTCTGATCGTGGCGAGCGAGGAAGAAGCGGGCGAGATGCGCTATGAGTTCAAACGCGCCACCGCCGTGGCGGACCGTCCGCCGCTTGATTTCGAACGCCCCGCCGATGCGCCGCTGGGGCTGATCGAAGACGGCCGCACCTGATAGGGCGGCACGGCGGGGCTGCCCCGCCGCGCCGTTTCGTTACTGCAAATCACTGAAGGCTTTGGCGAGCCGGTCGCAGGCTTCCTCGACCCGTGCGCGCGGGGTGGCGAGGTTGAAGCGCATGAAGCTTTCGCCGCCGGTGCCAAATGTCGCGCCGTGGTTGGCAGCGATGGCGGCGCTTTTCTCGACACGGTCCTGAAACTCCGCGGGCGCCATGCCGGTGCCCGAAAAGTCCACCCAAGCCAGATAGGTCGATTCCAGCGGCATCGAGCTTAGCCCCGGGATCGCGTTCACCGCCTCGTCGAAGATCTGCCGGTTGCCGTCGAGATAGGCGGTCAACTCATCCACCCAAGCAGCCCCTTCGGGCGAATAGGCGGCGGTCGCCATGATCAGCCCGAAGGAGTTTGCCGAAACACCCAAGGCCGCCATGCGCCGGGCAAAGCGCTCACGCAGCTTGGGGTCGTGGATGATGACGTTTCCGGTATGGCCGCCCGCGATGTTGAAGGTCTTGGTCGTGGCGGTCATCATCACCAGACGGTCTTCGATCCCGTCGATCTGGGCCATGGGGATATGCTTGTGCCCCGGCATCACCAGATCGTGGTGGATCTCATCCGAGACCAGCACCAGATCGTGCCGCTTGGCGAAGTCGGCCACGCCCTGCAGTTCCTCACGGCTCCAGACCCGCCCGCCGGGGTTATGCGGCGAGCAGAGGATCACCATCTTCTCATCCCCGGTCATCAGGGCGTCATAGGCATCGAAATCCATCTCGTAACGGCCCGAAGCATTGGTCAGCGGGCATTCCACCACCCGACGCTCGGCGGCGTTAATCACGCGGGCGAAGGCGTGATAGACCGGGGTGAACAGCACCACCCCATCGCCGGGCTGGGTGAAAGCATCGACGCACATGGCGGTGCCGTTCACCAAGCCATGCGTGGTAAGGATCGCCTCGGCGTCGACCTTCCAGCCGTGGCGATTTTCCATCCACCACTGGATCGCGGCAAGGTATTTGCTGTCATCGCCGAAATACCCGTGCACCCCGTGATCAATCTGGGCCTGAAGCGCGTCCTGCACCACTTGCGGGGGGCGGAAATCCATGTCGGCCACCCACATGGCGATGCCGGTATCCGCGGGCACGCCATAGATCGCTTCCATCTTGTCCCATTTCGCACAATGGGTGCCGCGCCGGTCGATGATGTCGTCAAAGCTCATGCTGGTCTCTCCTGATATTGCGGCCAAGCTAACGGCTGCCGCAGGCGCTGCAAGCCCCCGGTTGCGCGATGCACGGGCATGGCCTAAATGAGCGGGATGAAACGCCCGATCCTTTTGCACCCCGATCCACGGCTCAAGAAAGCCGCAGCCCCCGTCGCCGATCTCAGTGACGAGCTGCGCGTGCTGGGCGATGATATGTTGACCACCATGTATGATGCGCCGGGCATCGGCCTTGCCGCGCCGCAGATCGGCGTGTTGAGCCGGGTGATCGTGCTGGATTGCGTCAAGGAAGAGGGCGAAGCGCCCCGGCCCTTGTTGATGTTCAACCCCGAAATCGTGGCTTCTTCGGACGCGCTTAACACCTATGAAGAAGGGTGTCTCAGCATCCCCGACCAATATGCCGAGGTGACCCGCCCGGCGGAGGTTGAGGTGCGTTGGCTCGACCGTGATGGGAAAGAGCAGCAGGAGGCCTTTGACGGCCTTTGGGCGACCTGCGTGCAGCATGAGATCGACCACCTCGATGGGAAGCTTTTTATCGACTACCTCAAGCCGTTGAAGCGCCAGATGATCACCCGCAAGATGGTCAAGCTCAAGCGCGAGCTGGCGCGCGGATGAGCGTGCTGGAGGTTCTCCGCTGGCCCGACCCGCGACTGGCCGAGATCTGCGCCCCGGTCGAAGAGATCACGCCCGAGATCGAACGCCTTGCCGCCGATATGCTGGAAACGATGTATGCCGCACCGGGGCGTGGCCTTGCCGGGCCACAGGTGGGCGCGATGCTGCGCATCTTCGTGATGGATGCGGGCTGGAAAGAGAATAAGTCCGACCCGCTGGTCTGCATCAACCCGATGTTTCAAGAGATCGGCGAAGAACGGGTGACCAATACCGAAGGCTGTCTTAGCATCCCCGGCATCAGCACCGATATCTCGCGCCCCGCTCAGGTCCAGATGGTTTGGACCGGTCTGAACGGGGGCCGCTATGTGCAGAGCATGGAAGGCGCCGCCGCGCTAATCGCGCAGCATGAGATGGATCACCTTGATGGCGTGGTGACCTTCGATCACCTCGACGCGGAGACCCGCGCGGCCAAGATTGCGGAGTTCAACGCACAATGACCCTACGCCGCTATGTTCCATGGCCCGACAAACGCCTGCGCAGCCCCGCCGAACCCATCGATGCGGTGACGGATGAAATCCGCACCCTCTGGGACGACATGATCGAGACGATGGACGCCATGCCCGGCGTCGGCCTTGCCGCGCCGCAGATCGGGGTGATGTTGCAGGTCGCCGTCGTCGATGCCTCGGAAGCGCGCAACAAACGCATCCGGCTGGCGAACCCGGTGATCGTCGATGCCTCTGCCGTGTTGCATCCTTACGAGGAAGCCAGCCCCAATCTGCCCGGTTTCAGCGCCGTGATCCGCCGCCCGCGCGGGGTGAAGGTACGGTTCCTTGACGAGACGGGGGCCGAGGTGGAGCGTGATTTCGTCGGGCTGGAAGCGGTGAGCGTGCAGCACCAGATCGACCATCTGGCGGGCAAGATGTATTTCGATAACCTCAGCAAAACCAAGCGCGACATGCTGTTGCGCAAGGCGCGCAAACAGAACGGCTGACAGCGCTCTCCAAGGCGCTGTCCGGCAGGAGTGAACAGATGCGACTGATCTTCATGGGCACGCCCGATTTTTCGGTGCCGATCCTCGATGCGCTGGTGCAGGGCGGGCATGAGATCTGCGCGGTCTATTGCCAGCCGCCCCGCCCCGCCGGGCGCGGCAAGAAGCCCCGCCCCAGCCCGGTGCAGCAACGCGCCGAAGCGCTTGGACTGCTGGTGCGCCATCCGGTATCGCTCAAACATCCTGAGCCGCAGGAAGAATTCGCCGCGCTTGAGGCCGATGCGGCGGTGGTCGTGGCCTACGGTCTGATCCTGCCGCAGCCCATTCTCGACGCGCCGAAACATGGCTGTTTGAACATCCACGCCAGCCTGCTGCCGCGCTGGCGCGGGGCGGCGCCTATTCACCGTGCAATCATGGCGGGCGACGATAAGACCGGCGTGTGCATCATGCAGATGGAAGCGGGGCTTGATACCGGGCCGGTGCTGCTCTGTGAAGAGACCGAGATCGGCGCGGCAGAAACCACGGCACAGTTGCACGACCGGCTGAGCACCATGGGCGCGGTGGCGATCAACAAGGCGCTGTCGCAACTCACCGATCTGACACCGCAGCCCCAGCCCGAAGAGGGCGTCACCTATGCCGCCAAGATTGACAAGGCCGAAGCGCGGATCGACTGGACCCGCCCGGCGGTCGAGGTGGACCGGCTGATCCGCGGGCTTTCGCCCTTTCCGGGGGCATGGTTCGAGATTGACGGCCAGCGCGTGAAAGTCCTCGGCTCTGTGCTGGACGAGGGCACCGGCGCGCCGGGTGAGGTGCTGTCGGACGCGCTGCGCATCGCCTGTGGCGAGGGGGCGGTGCGGCTGACGCGGCTACAGCGCGCGGGCAAGGGCGTGCAGGATGCGGATGTGTTTCAACGCGGTGCGCAGATCGCAGTGGGTGCGCGTCTTAGCTGAGGCCGAGGTTCAGCTTTTGGGC
This sequence comes from Sulfitobacter sp. 1A13353, assembly GCF_043557255.1. Lineage (NCBI taxonomy): Bacteria > Pseudomonadati > Pseudomonadota > Alphaproteobacteria > Rhodobacterales > Roseobacteraceae > Sulfitobacter > Sulfitobacter sp. 1A13353. Next base: position 622,214 of record NZ_JBIFFS010000001.1, read on the forward strand.
GGGGTGCTTTTGTAAACCGGCAGGTGCCAGCCGAAATAAAGCGACCCGGCGCGCAGCACCCAAGTCGTCGCAGCGCAGGCCAGCAGCGGGTAGAGCGTGCCATCGAAATAGGGCGACAGCAGCACGGCAACGGCGGCACCTGAGAGCGCTGCGGTGGCGTAAAGCTCGCCTTGGGTCAGCACCAGCGGCAACTGCCCCACCACCACATCGCGCATCAGCCCGCCCATACAGCCGGTGATCATGCCCATGACGATGATGATTGGCGCCGATTGCTCTTGCGCCATCGCCACACCGACACCCGCCGCGACAGCGACGGCGAGCGCCAGACTGTCGAGCCAGATCAGAGTGCGAAAGCGGCTTTCGAGCAGGTGGGCGGTGAAAAACACCACCAGCGCCGCCACGATGGCCACGCCGAGCATGCTGGGCGTCTCGATCCAGAAGATCGGGTTGCGGTCGAGCAAGAGGTCGCGGATCGTGCCGCCGCCCACGGCGGTCAGGCAGGCGATAAAGGCAAAGCCCACGATATCAAGCTGCGCCCGGCTGGCGACAAGCGCGCCGGTGATGGCAAAGACCAGCACGGCGGCATAGTCCAGCAGGGCCAGCAGGGTCACTTCTTGCTGCCCGGTTTGAAGGGGGCCATGCCCGCGCGGGCTAGTTCATCGGCGCGCTCGTTCTCGGGGTGGCCAGCGTGGCCCTTGACCCATTTCCACGTCACATTGTGCCGCGCATTCGCGGCGTCCAGCCGTTGCCAAAGCTCGGCATTCTTGACCGGCTTCTTAGCCGCGTTCTTCCAACCGTTCTTTTTCCAGCCGAAGATCCAACCGGTGATGCCGTTTTTGACATAGTTACTATCGGTCACCAGCGTGATCTCGGTCGGGCGGCTGAGCGATTCCAAGGCCGAGATCGCGGCCATCAACTCCATGCGGTTGTTGGTGGTCTGCGCCTCGCCGCCCTTCAACTCGCGTTCCTTGACGATCTTATCGTCGTCCATGGCGCGCATCAGCACGCCCCAGCCGCCGGGGCCGGGATTGCCCGAACAGGCACCGTCAGTATAGGCGTAGAGGTCAGGCATGGGTATCTCCGGCAGTTTCCAGCGCGGTTTAGGCGGCTGGCGCGCGGCGGTCAATCAGGCGGGTTGGCGCAGAACGCGCGGCACTTTGAATTCGACGTTCTCCTGCGCGGTTTCGACCAGATCGGTGGTCACGTCATAGCGCGCTTTGAAGGCTTCGATCACCTCATTGATGAGCACTTCGGGGGCCGATGCGCCCGCCGTGATGCCGATGCTGCCGATGCCCTCCAGCGCGCGCCAGTCGATGTCATCGGCGCGCTGCACCAGTTGCGCATAGGCGCAGCCCGCGCGGGCGCCGACTTCGACCAGCCGTTTTGAGTTCGAGGAGTTGGGCGCGCCCACCACGAGCATCGCGTCGCATTTCGGGGCCATGGCTTTGACCGCTTCCTGACGGTTGGTCGTGGCATAGCAAATGTCTTCTTTATGCGGGCCGATAATGGCGGGGAAACGCGCCTGTAGGGCGGCCACGATATCGGCGGTGTCATCAACGCTGAGCGTGGTCTGGGTGACATAGGCCAGACGCGCGTCATCGCGCACGGCGACTGTGGCCACATCCTCAGGCGTTTCGACGAGCAGCACATCGCCTTCGGGCAATTGGCCCATGGTGCCGATCGTTTCAGGGTGGCCCGCATGGCCGATCATAATGATCTGAAGGCCCGCATCTGCGTGGCGCTGCGCCTCGATATGCACCTTGGAGACCAGCGGGCAGGTCGCGTCGACATAGATCATGTTGCGCGCTTGCGCCGCCGAAGGCACGGATTTCGGCACGCCATGGGCCGAGAAGATCACCGGGCGGTCGTCGGGGCATTCGCTGAGTTCTTCGACAAAGACCGCGCCCTTGTCGCGCAGCCCGTCGACGACAAACTTGTTATGCACGATCTCATGGCGCACATAGACCGGCGCGCCCCATTTCTCGATCGCCATTTCGACGATCTTGATCGCCCGGTCCACGCCCGCACAGAATCCGCGCGGCGCGGCGAGGTAGAGGGTAAGAGGCGGTTTGGTCATGGCGAAGTCTCCGGACGGTTGGCGCAGAGGTAAGGGCTTGGGCCCGCTTCGTCCAGCCCGTCAGTCCGACTTGGGCGCAGGCTCGCCCGCTGTGGCGTGCACCAGCGCGGCGGCCTGCGCCCGGTTGCGGATGCCGAGCTTGCGGTAGCCAGATTTCGCATAGTCCGACACGGTGTGGATAGAGAGATTGCAGCGGTGCGCGGTCTGCTGCCGGGTGTAGCCATGGGCCAGCAGATTTACCACTTCGGCTTCGCGCGGGCTGAGTTTGTCGAAAGCCGAAGGGTTTTCGGGCAGGGGCAGGGGCGCGGTGCCGGTCAGGTCTTCGATCCGGCGGTGCATCAGCAGGCAGAAGAGGCGCAGATCCTCGGCAATGTCGCTGAAGGCGCGCTCGAACTCTTCGGCCTCCATCCCGTTACCGACGATGAAGCCGCCAAAGCGTTCGGAGCCCTTCAGCCGCATGGGCACGGCAAAGGCAGCATGCAGACCTTCGCGCCCCGCGCGGGCGATCAGCGAATGCTCGGACGGGGTGACATCGGGGTAGAGGTGTACGAAGGCTTGGCCGATCGTCAGCACATCATAACTGTTGCACGAGTGGTGCAGGAATGGGTCATCCTCGGGCGGGAGGTCATCGTAAAGGTCGGGTATGGTCGACAGAAACTGAGCGTCTTTGAAATCCGCACCCACGCTGATGTGGATGGCGTGGGTAAAGCCGGTCTTTCGAAATGTCTTTACGATCCCATCCCAAAGCGCGCTAACATCTTGCAGCTTTTCCAAACGTACAGCGGCATCGAACAGCATCTTCCCTCACTTTTACCCCCCTTTTTCGGGGGATCGTCTACTTCTACGGGAGCAGGTAGTGTGGGATCAAGGGGAACGCATGGTTTCATGTGCTGTATTGTATCTTCCCTGGGGTATTTTAGAAATTTCACAGGCCAGTGACGCCACAGTCGCTGGCCTGGTATTCGTTCGCCCATCACCCAGACACTGCGCACAATAAGACCGCTGCCGCACGGGGCGGCATGGTTCTGCGCGAAATGGGTCTATGTCGTTCAGTCCTGCGGTGCGGGGTCGCGCGGCGGGCGGCCGATAACGTCACGCAGATCGTCAAGCTCGATAAAGTTGTCGGCTTGGCGGCGCAGATCATCCGAGATCATCGGCGGCTGGCTGCGGATCGTGGAGACGACGGAGACGCGCACGCCTTGGCGTTGCAGGCTTTCCACCAGCGGGCGGAAATCACCATCGCCAGAGAAGATCACGATATGATCGACACGCGGTGCCAGTTCCATCGCATCAACGGCCAGTTCGATGTCCATGTCGCCTTTGACTTTGCGGCGGCCCATGCTGTCGGTGTATTCCTTGGCCGGTTTGGTGACCATGGAAAAGCCGTTGTAGTTCAACCAGTCGACAAGCGGGCGGATCGGCGAATATTCATCGTTTTCCAAAAGCGCGGTATAGTAGAAGGCGCGCAGCAGCTTGCCGCGGCGCATGAACTCTTGCCGCAGCAGCTTGTAGTCGATGTCGAAGCCCAGCGTCTTTGCCGCGGCGTAGAGGTTGGAGCCATCTATAAAAAGCGCCAACCGCTCATCTTTGTAGAACATTAAACTATCCTTTCGGCAGGCTTCGCCGTATTCCCGGTTTGAACTGTAATCGCCGCGGATTAATAAATCCGTGACCTCTGGCGATGCCCCCACATCAGGGTGCATAACTAAGGCTTTTTAACGATGTCGCAAGACCCCGAGGGTATGGAATTAAGCAGTAGAGACCCTATACGAAAGTATAGTCTTCTGGTTGCGCTCGGCGGTAACCTTGCATCTTCTGTGGGTAAACCTCAGGAAACGCTAAAATCGGCTTTAAAGCTATTGCAGACGTCCGGCGCGGTGATTCGCGCCACGAGTGCATTCTATCACACTCCGGCCTTTCCCGCAGGGGCGGGGCCAGACTATGTGAATGCCGCCGCCTGGCTTGAAGCACCGTGGGATCCGCAGACCGCGCTTGGCGTCTTGCACCGGATCGAGGCGCAGATGGGCCGTGAGCGGGTGCAACGCTGGGGGCAGCGGACCTTGGATTTGGATCTTTTGGCCTGTGATGATATCGTGTTGCCAGACCGTCAGACCCACAAGATATGGCGCGAGTTACCTTTGGAGGCACAGATTGGCCGCACGCCGGATCAATTGATTCTGCCGCATCCCCGGCTACAGGATCGCGCCTTCGTCTTGGTGCCGCTGGCCGATGTGGCCCCCAATTGGGTGCATCCGCTGCTTGGAAAGCCCGTGCGCGCCCTGCTTGAGGCCCTGCCTGAGCGGGATCGTGCCGAGGTGCGGCGGCTGCAATAACGGCTTGTAAATCTGCCCGAGGCGGCTTAAATACGGCACTTCTGGCAGCAAATGAGATATTGGAGGCTTCATGGCCCGCGTCACCGTCGAAGATTGTGTGGATAAGGTTCCGAACCGTTTCGAACTCGTCATGCTGGCCGCACATCGTGCCCGCGAGATCTCTGCCGGATCGCAGTTGACCGTTGACCGTGACAACGACAAGAACCCCGTCGTGTCCTTGCGCGAAATCGCTGAAGAAACACAGTCGGCCGATGATCTGCGCGAACGTCTGATCGAAAGCAACCAGAGCCAGATCGAAGTCGACGAGCCCGAAGAAGACGCCATGGCGCTTTTGATGGGTGCCGAAGAGGACAAGCCCGAAGAAGACAGCATGTCCGAAGAAATGTTGCTGCGCCAGTTGATGGCCGCACAGGGACAGGGCTAACCCCCGCGCCCCGGCCGGGGCTATGAGGCAGATGGCATGAACAGCGCCGACATCACTGCCGACGACCTGATCGCTCTCGTTCAAGGCTACAATCCGCGTACCAACGAACCCCTGATCCGCGCCGCTTTCGACTATGGGGCGCGGATGCATGAGGGGCAGTTTCGCCATTCCGGTGAGCCCTATTTCACCCATCCCGTCGCCGTCGCTGCGATCCTCACGGAACAGCAGCTTGACGATGCGACGATCATCACCGCCCTGCTGCATGACACGATCGAAGACACCAAAGCGTCTTATGCCGAGGTGCAAAGCCTCTTTGGCGGAGAAGTGGCGGAATTGGTCGATGGTGTCACCAAGCTGACCAACCTTCAGCTAAACTCGACCGAGACCAAACAGGCCGAGAATTTCCGCAAGCTTTTCATGGCGATGTCCAAGGACTTGCGCGTCATCCTCGTCAAGCTCGCCGACCGTCTGCACAACATGCGCACGATCAAATCCATGCGCCCGGACAAGCAGATCAAAAAGGCGCGGGAGACGATGGACATCTATGCGCCGCTGGCGGGCCGCATGGGCATGCAGTGGATGCGCGAAGAGCTTGAAGACCTCGCCTTTCGGGTGCTCAACCCCGAGGCGCGCGCCTCGATCATTCGCCGCTTCATCACCCTGCAACGCGACACCGGCGATGTGATCCAGCGCATCACCGGCGATATGCGGGTAGAGTTGGAAAAGGCGGATATCGAAGCCGAGGTCTTTGGCCGGGCCAAGAAACCCTATTCGATCTGGCGCAAGATGGAGGAGAAGGAGCAGAGCTTCTCTCGCCTGTCTGACATTTACGGTTTTCGCGTGATTACCGCTTCTGAGGAAGACTGCTACCGCACCCTCGGCGCGATCCATCGCCGTTGGCGCGCGGTGCCGGGGCGGTTCAAGGATTACATCAGCCAGCCCAAGACCAACGGTTATCGGTCGATCCACACCACCGTCTCGGGCCGTGACGGCAAGCGGGTGGAGGTGCAGATCCGCACCCGCCAGATGCATGACGTGGCCGAGACCGGCGTTGCCGCCCATTGGTCCTACCGCGACGGTGTGCGCAGCCGAAACCCCTTTGCCGTCGATCCCGCCAAGTGGATCAGCCAGCTGACCGAGCAGTTCGACGCCGAGACCGATCACGAGGATTTCCTCGAAGCCGTGAAGCTTGAGATGTACGCCGATCAGGTGTTCTGCTTCACGCCCAAGGGCGATGTGGTGAAACTGCCGCGCGGGGCCACGCCGATTGATTTCGCCTATGCGATCCACACCCGTATCGGCAACGCCTGTGTGGGGGCCAAGGTCGACGGGATGCGCGTGCCGCTTTGGACCCGGATCAAAAACGGCCAGTCGATTGAGATCACCACCGCGCAGGGCCAGACGCCGCAGGTGACATGGCTCGACATTGCCACCACGGGTAAAGCCAAGTCGGCGATCCGGCGCTCCCTGCGTGAGGTCGACCGCGAGCGCTTTATCAAACTGGGCCGTGAATTGGCGCGTTCGGCCTTTGCGCAGGTCGGTAAAAAGGCCACCGATAAGGTGCTGCATACCGTGGCCAAGAACATGCGGCTGAATGGCCCTGATGAGGTGCTCGCCCGGCTTGGCAGTTCGGAGCTCACGGGCCGCGAAGTGGTGGAATGCGTCTATCCCGACCTTGCCCCGCAAAAGGGCGAACAGATCGACGTGCGCCGCGCGGTCGTGGGGCTAGAGCCGGGGCAGAGCTTTGACCGCGCCCCCTGCTGCACCCCGCTGCCCGGTGAGCGGATCGTCGGCATCACTTTCCGCGGCAAGGGCGTGACTGTCCACGCCATCGACTGTGACCGCCTCTCGGAATATGAGGACCAGCCCGAACGCTGGCTCGATTTGCGTTGGCATGACGGCAGCCATCCGGCGGTCTATACCTGCGCGCTGGACATCACCATCGGCAATGGCGCGGGCGTACTGGGGCGGGTCTGCACCTTGATCGGCGAAGCCTCGGCCAATATTTCAGATCTGGAGTTTGTGGAGCGCAAGCCTGACTTTTACCGGCTGGTGGTCTATGTGGATCTCAGAGACGTGAGTCACTTGCATTCGCTGATGTCCACGCTCGAAGCCGAGAGTGAGGTCGCCGATGTCAGCAGGCACCGCAATATGAGCATGGGAAAGACCGCCTGACCCCGCGCAGACGAAACGCCGATACTGGACCTGAGACTTGATTTTCAAACGCCGCGATCCGAAACCGACCCTGCGCGCGCTGGCCGAGTTTCTGTGGCCGCGCGGCGGTTGGACGCGTGCGTTTCACTATGTCAAACACCGGATGCGGCGGCTGCCCGACAGTCCCGAGCGCATCGCGCGCGGCATTTGGGCCGGGGTCTTTACCACCTTTACGCCCTTTTACGGCCTGCACTTCATCGTCGCCGCGCTGATCGGGCGGGTGATGCGGGCCAATATCCTTGCTGCGCTGATGGCGACCTTCTTTGGCAATCCGCTGACCTATGTGCCCATCGGCATCGCGGCCCTGCAAACCGGGCATTGGATCCTCGGCGCGCCCGTGGCACCGACGGCGCACCGCTCTTTCGGGGGGAAGTTTCTCGACGCCGGGCGCGATCTGAAAGAGAATTTCGTCGCGATCTTTACCGATACCCAGATGGATTGGACCGGGCTGACGGTGTTTTTCCATCAGGTCTTCTACCCCTATCTGATCGGGGGCATCCTGCCTGGGATGATCTGCGCCTCTATCGCCTATTACATCTCGGTCCCGGTGTTGCGCGCCTATCAAAAGCGGCGGCGCGGCATGATCAAAGCCAAGTTCGAGGCGCTCAAACATAAGGCGGCGCAAAAGGCCGACGCCAAGCGCCACGCCGACTGATCCTGTCGCGCCATCAATTTTCGGGAAAAACCGCTTCTCCCTATGGGGTTGGCGAAAGTTCCGACCTATGGTCGGGGCAAGTGATGCAAGGGGAATCGAGATGGCGGATCAACCAAAGCTGAGATTGGGCGTGAACATTGACCATGTGGCGACGGTGCGCAACGCACGGGGCGGCGCCTATCCCGACCCGCTGCGCGCGGCCAAGATCGCGGAAAAGGCCGGGGCCGATGGCATCACCGCGCATCTGCGCGAAGACCGGCGGCATATTTCCGACGCCGATATCGAAGGCTTGATGGAGGTGCTGTCGGTCCCGCTTAACTTCGAGATGGCCGCGACGGATGAGATGCAAAAGATCGCCCTGCGCCATAAGCCCCACGCGGTCTGCATCGTGCCCGAAAAGCGCGAAGAGCGGACCACCGAAGGCGGGCTGGAAGTCGCCCGGGAAGAGAACAAATTGGCCCATTTCATCGCGCCCCTGCGCGAGGCAGGCAGCCGGGTGTCGATCTTCATCGCGGCAGAACGCGCGCAGATCGAAGCTGCCAACCGCATCGGCGCAGAGGTGATCGAATTGCACACCGGCGCCTATTGCGATGCCTTCGCCGAGGGCCGTTGGGATGAGGCGGATGTCGAACTCAACAAGCTGCGCGAGATGTCGCGTTTCGCCGACTCTCTCGGGCTTGAGGTGCACGCGGGCCACGGGCTGACCTATGACACCGTCACCCCGATCGCCGCTTTCCCCGAGGTGCGGGAACTTAACATCGGGCACTTCCTGATTGGAGAGGCGATCTTCCTCGGGTTGGAGCCCGCGATTGCCGAGATGCGCCGCCTGATGGATGAGGCCCGCGAGGGCTGAACCTGCCGCCCGCCGGTGGCGGAAAATCTCTCAAAGGGTGCCTCCCTCTGGACCTAAAGCGGCCTTGGTCGCGTTGGGCCGCCAGACTGGTTAACGAACCTAAGGAGGCACCAATGAGCGACCATATCGACACGCTAAAGAAACTGCACACCCGCCTGATCGACAGTCGCGACGGCTATCGCGAATCCCGCAAGCAGGTCTCGGACGAAGCGGCTTTTGTCGGCTTCTTCGACCAGCGCATCGCGGAACGTGAGAAGTTCCACACAGAACTGCACCGCCAGCTTGGCGTCGACGGCGTGGATGTATCCGAAGAAGGCTCTGCCGCCGCATCGGCTCACCGCGGTTGGCTGAAGCTGCGCGACGCAGTGACCGGCGACAACGAAGCTGTCTATGACGAGATCATCAACGGCGAATCCGCATTGGTCGAAAACTACGACGATGCGATCAAAGCCACTGCTGGCCGCCCCGGCTATGAGTTCCTGACCGAACAGCGCGCCGCCGTTCAGCGCGCCATCGACGAGGCGAAAGCCGAGAAGGCCCGCCACGTCGCAGCCTAAGCGCCACGCCCTGTGGTAAATTCAACGCCGTCCCGTTCCCGCGGGGCGGCGTTTTCGGGTCGGATTGCCGCTTTTCCTCGCTTTCGCCGCGTGATCTATTGAGGGCAAAGGGCCATCGGCCCCGTCACGCGGCAAGAATGGCACTCAATGATCCTCGGCATCGGCACTGATCTGGCAAATATCGAGCGTATCCAAGGCACGCTCGACCGTTTCGGCGACCGGTTTCGCAACCGGGTGTTCACCGAGGTCGAGCAACGCAAGGCCGAGCGGCGCCATGATGTTGCGGGCACCTATGCCAAACGTTGGGCCGCGAAAGAGGCATGTTCAAAGGCGCTTGGCACCGGGCTGCGCATGGGCATTGCCTGGCGCGACATGGCGGTGAGCAATCTGCGCACCGGTCAGCCGGTGATGGAGGTCACGGGCTGGGCCGCGGACCGTCTCGCCGCGATGACCCCGCCGGGGCATGAGGCGATCATCCATGTCACCCTGACCGACGATCACCCTTGGGCGCAGGCTTTCGTGGTGATTGAAGCGCGCCCTCTTGCCGATTAGGCTGCATAGGCTGGCGCGCCCCGCCGTTTCGCGTCATATGCACGCGGGGCAGGCCGATCCGGCCCCGCGTCACTTGACTTGGCCCGCACGGCCCCGCATGTAACCCCAAACCTATATGTCAGGAGCGCCGCATGGCCGCTAAGGAAAAAACCGGCAACGCCTTTGTCGAAACCATCAAGACAATCTTTTGGGCGCTGATGATCGCCGGTGTCTTTCGGACCCTGTTCTTCCAGCCCTTCTGGATCCCCTCCGGCTCCATGAAAGAGACGCTGCTGATCGGTGATTTCCTCTTCGTGAATAAGATGGCCTACGGCTATTCCTACGCCTCTTGCCCCAGCCTGATGCTGCCCGGTGTCGGGATCGAGATTGACGCCAAGGATGTCTGCGGTGTCTTCGATGGCGATAACGAGCGCCTCTTCGGTTCTGAGCCTGAGCGTGGCGATGTGGTCGTCTTCCGTCATCCTGTCTCGGGCCGCGACTATATCAAGCGCCTGATTGGCCTGCCGGGTGACAAGGTGCAAATTAGAAATGGTGTGATCAGCCTGAACGGCACCCCGGTCGAGGTCGAAGATGCGGGCACGTTTGAAGAGGTCATGGCCCCCCAAGGCCCGCAACAACTGCGCCCGCGCTGCGAGAACGGCCCCGTGGGCCAAGGGGCGACCTGCGTGAAAAGCCGCCAGATCGAAACCCTGCCCAATGGCGTGTCCTACCCGACCCTGAACATCACCAATCAGCAGTCGGACAACACGGGCGTCTATACCGTGCCCGAGGGGCATTACTTCTTCATGGGCGACAACCGCGACAACTCCGCTGACAGCCGTCTGGCGCAGCGCGCCGGGGGCGTGGGTTTCGTGCCCTTCGAAAACCTCATTGGCCGCGCGGATCGCATCATGTTCAGCTCTGCCGGGCGTTCGATGCTGTTCTTCTGGACATGGCGCGGCGACCGCTTCTTCGAAGCTGTCAGATGAAACTGAGCGGAGACCTCAAAGCCTTCGAGACGCGGATTGGCCATCACTTTGCCAAGCCGGAGCTGCTGGTGCGCGCGGTGACCCATGCCTCCATGTCCTCGGCCAATCGCGACGACAACCAGCGGCTGGAGTTTCTGGGCGACCGGGTGCTGGGCCTTGTCATGGCCGAGGCGTTGCTGGCACTTGACCCGGGCGCCAGCGAAGGGCAACTCGCGCCGCGCTTCAACGCATTGGTGCGCAAGGAAACTTGCGCTGACGTGGCGCGTCAGATCGATCTCGGCAAGGTGCTGAAGCTCGGCCGGTCCGAGATGATCTCGGGCGGGCGGCGCAAGCAGGCGCTTCTGGGCGATGCCATCGAGGCGGTGATTGCCGCAGTTTACCTCGACAGTGGCTTCGAGGCCGCGAAGGAGTTGGTCCTGCGGCTCTGGGGCGACCGGCTGAAGACCGTCAAGGAAGACGCGCGAGACGCCAAGACTGCGTTGCAGGAATGGGCGCAAGCGCGCGGGCTGAACCCGCCGCGCTATGTGCAGACCGGGCGCAGCGGCCCGGATCACGCGCCCGTCTTTACCATTACCGCGCGGTTGGACAACGGGGCCGAGGCCGCCGCCACCGCGCCGTCGAAACGCGCCGCCGAACAGGCCGCCGCCAGCACGCTGCTGCGGCAATTGGAGAGCAATACATGACCACCCGTGCCGGATTCGTCGCCCTGATCGGAGAGCCCAACGCGGGCAAATCCACCCTGCTGAACCGCATGGTCGGGGCCAAGGTCTCGATCGTGACGCATAAGGTCCAGACCACCCGCGCCCGCATCCGCGGCGTGGCGATGGAGGGCGATGCGCAATTGGTCTTCGTCGATACCCCCGGCCTGTTCCAGCCGCGCCGCCGTCTGGACCGCGCCATGGTCGCCGCTGCTTGGGGCGGGGCGGCGGATGCCGATGTGATCGTGCTGCTGATCGAAGCGCACCGTGGCGTGACCGAGGGTGTGGAACGCATCCTCGAAGAGCTTGGCAATATCGCCAAGGGCCGCCGCGTGGCGCTGGCGATCAACAAGATCGACCGCGTCGAGGCGCCGGTCCTGCTGGGACTGGCCGAGAAGATGAACGCGGCCTTTGACTTTACCGAGACCTTCATGATCTCCGCCGAACGCGGCCACGGCGTCGACACATTGCGCGAATGGCTGGCGGGCGAGGTGCCGGAAGGCCCGTGGCTCTATCCCGAAGACCAGATTGCCGACCTGCCGATGCGCAACATCGCCGCCGAGATCACGCGCGAGAAACTGACCCTGCGCTTGCATCAGGAGCTGCCCTACCAGCTCACCGTCGAGACCGAGAACTGGGAAGAGCGCAAGGACGGCTCGGCCCGGATCGACCAGCTGGTCTATGTCGTTCGTGACGGCCACAAGGGCATCGTGCTTGGCAACAAGGGCGAGACCATCAAGGCCGTGGGCAAGGCCGCGCGCGAGGAACTCGAAGAGTTCCTTGGCCGCAAGGTGCATCTGTTCTTGCAGGTAAAGGTCCGCGCCAACTGGCTGGAAGAGGCCGAGCGCTATTCCGAGATGGGCCTGGATTTCAAAGATGGCAATGACTGACGCCAAAGGTCTGCCATGGCCCGCCTGACCGCGCGCTTCTGGGTCGATGCCTATCTCGCGCGGCTCAGGTTGCAGGACATCCCCGCCTTCGTCGTGGCCCATGGCGATGACACCGGCGGCGCGGTGCTGGTGAAGCTGGCAACGCTCGATGGCCGCGCGGTGCTGTTCCAGCGTTCCTTCGATCTGATGAGCGGCGCGCGTAAGTGGGTCGAACTGGCCGCGGGCGACGAGGGGGAGGTCGATGCCGCCGTCTCGCGCCAGCGCGGCTTCGATCCTGACCTCTGGGTGATCGAGGTCGAGGACCGCGCCGGGCGGCACCTTCTGAACGAGCCGGGGCTGGCCTGATGGAATGGCGCGATCAGGGCATCCTGTTGAGCGCGCGGCGACATGGCGAGACTTCCGCCATCATTGAGGTCTTCACCCCCGCCCAAGGCCGCCACGCCGGCGTCGTCCGCGGCGGCACCAGCCGCAAGATCGCGCCCAGCCTGCAGCCCGGTGCGCAGCTTGATCTGGCGTGGCGCGCGCGGCTTGAAGACCATATTGGCGCCTTCACCGTCGAGCCGCTCCGCAGCCGCGCCGCCGTGGCCATGCAGGACCGTCTGGCACTGGCGGGGCTGAACGCGGTCACCGCGCTTCTGGCCTTCTGCCTGCCCGAGCGCGAGCCGCATCCGGCGCTTTACCAGCGGACTGAGGCGCTACTGGATATGCTGGGGCAGGGCGATGTCTGGCCGCTGGCCTACCTCAAGTGGGAACTGCGCCTTTTGGAGGAAATGGGCTATGCGCTCGACCTCGACGCCTGCGCGGTGACGGGGGCGACCGAGGGGCTGATCTATGTCTCGCCCAAGACCGGGCGCGCGGTCTCGGCCAAGGGGGCGGGGGAGTGGGCGGATCGGCTTTTGCCCCTGCCGCCCGTGCTGCGCGGCGGCGCAGGCAGCGATGCCGAAGTGGCGCAGGGCCTGCGAACGACGGGGCATTTCCTGACCGTCCATCTGGCGCGGGATTTGGGCGGCAAACCCCTGCCGGAAGCCCGCGCGCGCTTTGTCGATGCCTTTAGTCGGCGGCTTTGAAAACCAGACGTTCGCCGCTGTCATCCGACAGGATCATCGTGTCGCCCAGCACGTCCGAAATGGTCACCTCGGTCAGCGCGTCCAAAAACGCCGTCTCGCTCGCGAGGTCGGGGCAGGCGCGGCGAGTGGCGGCGATATGGCCCGCGGCGAACCACGGGTAGGGCACCGTCATCGGGGCGCTATAGGCGTTGCAGGGGGCTTGCCCCGCGATCTTGCCGGTCTCAGGGAAGGTCAGCGTGGCGCGGGCGTCGAAGGGCTTGCCGTCCAATTCCACCAGATGCCATGTCTTGTCGCCTGCGCCATAGGCACGGACGGTTTCATCGCCTTGGCATTGCGGCAGAGCGCTGAGGGCGGCGAGGATCAGAAAGCTGCGCATGGGCTGTCCTTTGGAGTGAAGCGCCGCCTATGTCCCTGACATCGGCAGCGCTTGCAACCCCGGCAGATCAGCCCAGAAGGCGGCGGGCAATAACCTGCGCCTGAATCTCGGCAGCCCCTTCGAAGATGTTGAGAATCCGCGCATCGCAGAGGACGCGGCTGATCTTATACTCCAGCGCGAAGCCGTTGCCGCCGTGGATCTGCAAACCGTTGTCTGCCGCCGCCCATGCGACCCGTGCGCCCAGCAGTTTGGCCATGCCCGCCTCCACATCGCAGCGGCGGCCGGCGTCCTTCTCGAAGGCGCTGTAATAGGTCAGCTGCCGCGCCACCATCAGTTCCACCGCCATCATCGCCAGCTTGCCTGAGACGCGGGGGAAGTTGATAAGCGATTTGCCGAACTGCTTGCGGTCTTGGGCGTATTGCATCGAGATATCGAGCGCCGATTGCGCCACGCCGATGGCGCGGGCGGCGGTCTGGATGCGGGCGCTCTCGAAGGTCTCCATCAACTGTTTAAAGCCGCGCCCCTCTTCGCCGCCGAGGAGGTTCTCGCCCTTCACCTCGAAACCGTCGAAGCCAAGCTCATATTCCTTCATCCCACGGTAGCCCAGCACCTCGATCTCACCGCCAGTCATGCCGGGGGTGGGGAAGGGATTGGCATCATCGCCGGGGGTCTTTTCGGCGAGGAACATCGACAATCCACGGTGATCGCTGGTTTCGGGATCGGTGCGCGCCAGCAGGGTCATCACATGGGTGCGCGCGGCATGGGTGATCCATGTCTTGTTGCCGGTCACCTTGTAATCATCCCCGTCCTTAACCGCGCGGGTGCGCAGACTGCCAAGGTCTGAGCCGGTGTTGGGCTCGGTAAAGACCGCCGTCGGCAGGGTCTCGGCGCTGGCGATGCGGGGCAGCCATTTCTCTTTCTGCGCGTCGGTGCCGCCGCAGAGAATCAGTTCGGCGGCAATTTCCGAGCGGGTGCCGAGCGAGCCGACCCCGATGTAGCCGCGCGACAGCTCTTCGCTGACCACGCACATCGACGCTTTGGTTAGGCCCAGACCGCCGTATTCTTCGGGGATGGTCAGGCCGAAAACGCCCATCTCGGCCAGTTCCTCGATCACCTCCATCGGGATCAGTTCGTCCTTGAGGTGCCAGTCATGGGCGTGCGGCTCGACCTTTTCCACCGCGTAGCGGCGGAACTGGTCGCGGATCATCTCAAGCTCTTCATCCAGCCCGCTCACGCCAAAAGTCACATCGGCGCTGCGTTCCTGCATCAGTTCGACCAGACGGCTGCGCGCGGCTTGGGTGTTGCCCGCGCGAGTCAGGGTAGTGATCGCAGGATTATCGAGCGCGGCCTCATCCTCGGCGCTCAGCCCCAGATCTTGCAGGCGCAGCATCTCCCCTTGGTTCATCTGGATGCCGCCGCGGATCTGGCAGAGGTATTCGCCAAAAGCGATCTGCTGCAGCAGTTGCTCCACCTCTCCAAAGCGCCCTTCGCTTTGCAGGCGTTCGGCCCAAAGCTGCATCTGACGCAGGGCTTGGACATAGGTGGCGAGCCAAGCAAGCCCGTGGGCGGCGGTCTGATTGGCCTCGATCAGCTTGGCCGAGACGCGACCGCCGTCGCTCACCTGCGCGCGGACCGCGGCGGTGGCGGTTTCGAGCAGTTGGTCGAGCGGCGGCAGGGCCGCGCCGGTCTGCCCGATCAGATCGTCGAGAATTACGCGATGCATCGTCATGTCCTGACCGTCATGTGCCATGGGCTGTCCTTTCTTGCTTGGGACAGGCATAGACCTTTCGCAGTCGCAGCACAACAAAGATACGTTTCGCTGCGGCATTTTGTTCTAATATTGCGCGATCATTTTTGGCGTGCGGCCCCGGAGGAGGGTGCTATGTAACGGTATGAACAGTATTTTCCCCTTTCTCACCCCGTTCGAATTTTATGCTGCACTTGCAATCGGTCTTTGCGGTGGCTTCGTCAAAGGCGTGGTGGGCTTCGCCCTGCCACTGGTGCTGATTTCCGGCCTCACGACATTCATGGCGCCCGATCTGGCCTTGGCGGGGCTGATTCTGCCCACGGTGCTGGCCAATGCCTTTCAAGCGTTGCGGCAGGGGCCGCAGGCCGCGCTGCGGTCGATCAAGCTGTTTTGGGTGTTTCTGCTCTGCGGCGGCGTGATGCTGGTGCTCTCCGCCCAGATGGTGCGGCTGGTGCCGGCAACGGTGATGCTGCTGATGATCGGCGTGCCGGTGGTGCTGTTTGCGCTGCTGCAACTGTCGAAACATCAGTTTCACCTGGCCCAGCGGTCGACGAAGGTCGAGGCGCTGGTGGGCGGATTTGCCGGGGCCGTTGGGGGGATTTCCGGCATCTGGGGGCCGCCCACGGTGGCCTATCTCACCGCGCTCGGGACCGCGAAACATGATCAGATGCGGATCCAAGGGGTGATCTACGGGCTGGGCGCGGTGGCGCTTCTCGTCGCGCATATCGGGTCGGGCGTTCTGAACGCGCAGACCTGGCCCTTCTCGGCGCTGTTGATTCTGCCGGTGATGCTGGGCGTTTGGCTGGGCAGCAAGGTGATGGACCGTGTTGATCCGGTGCTGTTTCGCAAGATGACTTTGGTGGTCTTGATGGTGGCGGGGTTGAACCTGATCCGGCGGGCGATTTTTTAATGGCTTCGGGATTGCCACCGGCCCGGAAACAAGTCGCAGGCGCCGGGCCATCGCTTGCACGCCCGTCACGCCAGAGGCGTGCCGTCGTATTGGGGCGCACCTTTGGTGCGACCGGGAGGACGATGACCCTCAGGAAACGATCGCGACGCATCGATTTCGGCTAATCGCTAGCATTGTCCGATTTTGAGTAGGCTGGTCTAGCGCTCTCATCGCTTCTTCGAAGCGACTGCCGCGCGACGCCTTTTGCTTTGCAAAAGGCTTGGTGGAGCCTAGCGGGATCGAACCGCTGACCTCCTGCATGCCATGCAGGCGCTCTCCCAGCTGAGCTAAGGCCCCATCGTGGATCGTGATCGTGTGATCCGGGTCGTTCTGTGGCGCTGTCTAGGCGCTGGCGGAGGCGGGATCAAGCGGAAAATTGACCCCGCCGCCGATTAATTAATCCTCGTCGTCCGAGGCCACATCGGCCAGATCGTCGAGCGGAACTGTATCGTCATCATCGTCGTCGTCATCAAGGATATCGTCATCCAGATCCACGTCGACCGCGTCATCGTCATCGACCAGCGATTCGTCGTCGGCCTTGTCGCCCTTCTTGGCTTTGGCTGTGACCGCATCCTCGGCATCCGCCGCGATCATGCGCGACTTGGAATTGTCGACCTCGACCTCTTCGCCCGTGTAGGGGCTGATGATCGGATTCTTGTTGAGGTCATAGAAGCGCTTGCCCGTAGTGGGGCACAGGCGCTTGGTTCCCCATTCTTCGTTGGGCATGAAACACCCCTTTATAATATTGCTGTTGCGTGTAGATGATTCCGGCCAAGTGCCATATGAGGGGGGCACTGTCAAAGGCTTTGGCCTCTATCTAGGGACGTTGCTCCGGTAATGAAAGACCCTGTGCTGCCCGGCAACCCGCCGATTCCGCTGATCCTTCGCCGTTCGGCGCGCGCGCGGCGCATCTCACTGCGCATCTCGCAACTGGACGGGCGGGTGACCCTGACGATGCCGAAACGGCTGGCGGAGCGTGAGGCGCTGGCCTTTGCCGAAAGCAAGCAAGACTGGATTCGCCAACACCTCGCCGCGCGGGGCGAGGATGTGATCGTGGCCCCGGGGGCAGAGCTTCCGGTGGGCGGCAAGCTGCTGCGGGTGCGCGGGGGGCAGGGGAGGGGTGTGCGGATCGGCCCCGAAGAGATCCTCGTGCCCGGCCCAGAGGAGAGCCTGGGCAAACGTCTGGCCGCACACCTGCGCGAGGTGGCGCGCGACCGCCTCGCCGGGGCTTGCGACGATTATGCCGCGCTCCTGGGCAAGCCCTATGCCCGCATCACCCTGCGCGATACGCGCTCCCGCTGGGGGTCATGTTCCAGCGACGGGGCGCTGATGTTCTCTTGGCGGCTGATCATGACCCCGCCCGAGGTGCTGGACTATGTCGCCGCCCATGAAGTCGCGCATCTGGCGCAGATGAACCATTCCCCCGCCTTCTGGGCCGAGGTTACGCGGATCTACGGCGATTATCAGGCGCCGCGCCAGTGGCTGCGCGACCATGGCGGCGGGCTGCACCGCTATCGATTCTAGGCCAGCGTGGCGAAACGCGCCTTCAGCAGCGCTTCGGCATATTCATCCTCGGCCGTGCTGTCATGCACCACGCCGCCGCCCACGTTCAGCCGTAGCCGCCCCTCTGGGTGACAGGTCGCCGTGCGGATCGCCACGTTGAACTGCATCGCACCCGTGGGGGCGATCCAGCCCACCGCCCCGCAATAGGCATCGCGCGGGGCCGGCTCCAAAGCGCGCAGGATCTGCATCGCGCGGATCTTGGGGGCCCCGGTGATCGAGCCGCAGGGAAAGAGCGCGTGAAAAAGGTCGGTCAACCGCTTTCCCGGCAAGACCTGCGCCGTGATGCGCGAGGTCATCTGATGCAGGGTCTCATAGGTCTCGATCTCGAACAGTTTCGGCACCTCGACACTGCCCACCTCGGCGATCCGGCTGATGTCGTTGCGCAAAAGGTCCACGATCATCAGGTTCTCGGCCATGTTCTTTTCCGAGGCCGCAAGGTCATCCCGCAGCTTCGCGTCCTCCGCAGCATCCCGCCCCCGCCGCGCCGTGCCCTTCATCGGGCGGGCGGTGAGCTGCCCCTCGGCGGTGAGCGCGAAAAACAACTCCGGCGAGCGTGACAAAAGCACAGGGCCGCCAAGATCGACGAAAGCCCCATGGGCCACGCTTTGCCGCTGGCGCAGCCGGGCATAAAGCGCCTCTGGCGTCCCGGTAAAGCGCCCCTCCATCCCAAAGGTCAGATTGGCCTGATAGATGTCCCCCGCGCTGATGAAGTCCTGCACTTCAGCAAAGGCGGCCTGATACTGCGCGAAATCCCAATCCGACGTGAGCGCCGACAGGCTGGCATCACCCGCATCTTCGGCAAAACCATAAGCCTCAGGCGCATCAAAAACGCCGAAGCGCAGCAGGGGCAGCCCGCGCGCCGCGGGCATCAACGCACGCAGCTTGTGCGATCCAAGATAGCCCAACTCATAACTTGCATAGCCTGCCAACCACGCGCCGCTTTCCTGCGCAGCTTCAAGTGCTGCAAAGGCCGCAGGCACCTCAGCCGGGGTATCGGCACTGATGATCTGCCGCGGCGCGGTGAAGGCCGTGCCGTACCCCAGCGGGCCAGTGTCGAAAAGAACGCGCGGGCCAGCCATAGCGCGCCTTAAAAGTCCGCAGGCACGCGCATATCGCGCAGTGGCCGCACGATATCGATGGATTCCTGGTAGAGCGGATGCGCCTTATAGGCGGCCAGCGCCTCGGCATCCGGGAATTCGGCATAGACGACCACATCCACATCCCCCGACAGCGCATCAACACGGGTGTTCTCGCAGATCTCGAAAGTCGTCGAATGCGGAATGTCGGCCAGTTTCCAAAGCCCCGCCACGATCGTCGGAATGTCCTTGGGGTCCTTGGCCGAGAAAAAGACCACATGACGGATGAAGTTTCGTTTGGTCACGGCGCGTCTCCTTAAGGCAGTTTGACCTCCGATAAATCGCCGCAAGGCTCGCGACAACGGGTGATCGCGTCTTGGCTGCAAAATGCCGCGCTTGACGGGTGGCTGGTTTGTGATCACAACCGCATCATGAACCTGACCCCACGCCCTGTCGAGGCCACGCCGCTGGCCCATGATCGTGTCTACCGCCGCCTGCGCGCGCGGATCATGCATGGCGATTTGCCGCCCGGCCACGCGCTGACCCTGCGCGGCATCGGCAAGGAATATGAGGTCTCGATGACCCCGGCCCGCGAAGCGGTGCGGCGGCTGGCGGCAGAGGGGGCGCTGACCATGTCGACCTCCGGACGCATCTCCACCCCCGAGCTCAGCAATGAGCGGATCGAGGAATTGGCCGCCCTCCGCGCGCTCTTGGAGGTCGAGCTTGCCTCTCGCGCCCTGCCACGCGCCCATATGGCGCTGATCGAGCGGATGCAGACAATCAACACCAATATTGCCGAGGCCGTGGCCCACCGCGATGCGGTCAGCTACATCCGCACCAATCTCGAATTCCACCGCACGCTCTACCTGCGTGCCCAAGCGCCCGCTATGCTCGCCATGGCAGAAACGGTCTGGCTGCAACTCGGCCCCACCATGCGCGCGCTCTATGGCCGCCTGCGCCGGACCGAGCCGCCGCATTTTCACCGTCTGATCATCGCGGCCCTGCGCGCGGGCGATGAGCCGGGGCTGCGGCTGGCGGTGCGTTCGGATGTGACACAAGGTCTGCGCATGCTGGCCAGCTGATCCCGCCCATGGCTTGACAGTAGGGGAGCAGCAGCGCATCAAAGGGATATGGAAAAGACCAGCTTCACATCTGTCTATTACCCCCGCTCCTGATCGGCGCGGCACTCATTCCCATATGCACAAGCCGCCACAGCGCGGCTTATCCTGTCTCCCTGTGGCCTCACAGAAAGAGACGACATGCCCCCCATTCGACCCGCCGCGAAATCCGACCTGCCGATGGTGCTCGATCTGGCCCACGCGCTGGCCGCCTACCACGGCGACACCGCCACCGTGACGCGCGCCGCGCTGGAACGTGACTGCTTCGGCCCCACACCCTGGGTGACCCTTCTGGTGGCCGAAGGCGCCACCGGCCTACATGGCTATGCCGCGCTCTGCCCGCAGATGCAGTTGCAATTCGGCGCAAGAGGGATGGACCTGCACCATCTCTTCGTCTGCGACACGGCCCGCGGTCGCGGCATTGGCCGCGCGCTGGTCAAGGCGGCGCTGGACCACGCCCAGAGCCAAGGATGCAGCTATGTCACTGTGGGCACGGATACAAAAAACCGGCGCGCGCAGGGGTTCTACCGCGCCGCCGGTTTCGACCAAATCACGCCTGATCCGCGTTTTCGGCGGCGGCTGGCTTAGGCCGCCAGCCCCTTGCGCCCCATCTCAAGGAACTTGGTCCGGCGTTCCTGAACCAGCGTCTTGCCGTCCTTGCCGTCAAGCTCCTTGAACATCGCTTCAATCGACTTGCCCACGGCCGTGATCGATTCTTCGGCATGGCGATGCGCACCCCCCATCGGCTCAGGGATGATCTGGTCGATCACGCCAAGCGTCTTGAGCTCATCGGCTGTCAAACGCATCTGTTCGGCGGCCTCGCGCATCTTCTCGCTGTCTTTCCACAGGATCGACGCACAGCCTTCGGGCGTAATCACGGAGTAAACCGAATGCTCCAACATCGCGACACGGTTCGCCGTGGCGAATGCCACCGCCCCGCCAGAGCCGCCTTCGCCCACGATCACGCTGACCAAGGGCACGCCGATTTGCAGACATTTCTCCGTCGAACGGGCAATCGCCTCGGACTGGCCGCGCTCTTCGGCGCCCTTGCCGGGATAGGCGCCGGGCGTGTCGACGATGGTAACCACCGGCAGGTTGAACTTATCCGCCAGTTCCATCAACCGCACCGCCTTGCGATAGCCCTCAGGCCGCGCCATGCCGAAATTACGCTCGATCCGGCTCTTGGTGTCATTGCCCTTCTCATGGCCAATCACCACGACAGGCGTATCATTGAACCGCGCCAAGCCGCCCATGACGGCCAGATCATCGGCAAAGTTCCGATCCCCCGCCAAAGGCGTGAACTCGGTGAAAAGCGCCTCGATATAATCCTTGCAATGGGGCCGCTCCGGATGGCGCGCCACCTGACATTTCCGCCAAGGCGTCAAAGAGCCATAGAGGTCTTCGAGCATCCCGGCGGCTTTCTTATCCAGCGCGCGGGCCTCATCGGTGATGTCCATCTCTTCATTGGACCGGGCCAACGCCCGCAGCTCTTCCGCCTTGCCTTCGATCTCGGCCAGGGGTTTTTCGAAATCCAGATATTGGGTCATTGCATGCTCCGGCTTGTTGCCTGTGTATATGGAGCGCCGCGCGCCGGTTTGCAACGCGGGTTTGCAAGGCAGGCAAGCCCACGCCCCTCCCTCTTCATCCTTTTTCAAATACCCTCGGGGGTCCGGGGGCAGGGCCCCCGGCGGCTTGCCAAAAGCGCTCAGCCCCCGGCGATCATCTCGGACTGGCGCACGATCACCTCCGCCTGTTTGATGCTGGCGATGTCCACCAAACGCCCCTTATAAACGGTGGCCCCTTCGCCCTTGGCCTTGGCCTCTTCCATCGCCGCGAGGATCTCGCGCGCTTCGGCCACAGCCTCTTCCGACGGGGTGAACACCTCGTTGCTCAGCGCCACCTGCTTGGGGTGGATCGCCCATTTGCCGACCATGCCCAGCGTGGCCGAGCGGCGCGCCTGTGCGCGGAAACCCTCGTCGTCCGAGAAATCGCCGAAAGGCCCGTCGACGGGGAGCACGCCATGGGTGCGGCAGGCGGCGACGATGGCGGCCTGCGCCCAGTGCCAGGGGTCCGACCAATGCTTCTGCTCGCCACGCTGCATATAGTAGTTTTCCTGCGTGCCGCCGATGCCGGTGGTCTGCATGCCCATGGAGGCGGCGAAATCCGCGGCCCCCAGCGACATCGCCTGCAAGCGGGGGGAAGACGCGGCGATCTCTTCCACATGGGCGATACCGGCGGCAGATTCGATGATGACCTCAAAGCTGATTTTCTTTTCGCGGCCCTTGGCGGTCTCAACCGCCGTCACCAGCGCGTCGACGGCATAGACATCCGCCGCGCAGCCCACCTTGGGGATCATGATCTGATCAAGCCGCGGCCCGGCCTGCTCCAGCAGTTCCACCACGTCACGATACCAATAGGGTGTGTCGAGCCCGTTGATCCGAACCGAAAGCGTCTTGTTGCCCCAGTCGATCTCGGAAATCGCCTTAATGATATTGGCGCGCGCGCTGTCCTTGTCCGAAGGTGCCACGCTGTCTTCGAGGTCGAGGTTGATCACATCGGCATCCGACGCTGCCATCTTTTCAAAGATCGCCGGGCGGGAGCCGGGGCCGAACAATTGGCAGCGGTTCGGGCGGGCAGGGGCGGCAGGCTGAATGCGGAAGCTCATGGGGCACCTATGGGTAATATTGTTTCATCGAGTGTCTCTATTCTGGTATGAAATTGCGTCGCCAATCGCAAGGAGGTTTTCGCAGCCGCAGCATTTCGAAAGGCCCGCCCTTCGACGAAAGCCGCGCACGAATTTTGCGCAGCCAGCGGTAATTCGCGGGAAATGCCGCGCATTTGCATGCAGATGCGTCGACAACGCCACGCACTTGCGTATTCTCGCGCGCAATATGCGGACAAATTCAATGCCGGAGGCTTGCCATGATCAAAACCCCCTATCTGCTCTTTCTGGGCGACGCGCCTGACTCTCTGTCCGCCAAGGTCGCCCAAGGCATCAAGGACTGGCGTCCCGACAATGCGGTCGGTCAGTTCCGCATGGAGGGTTGCATGGCCGATCTCGGTCTGCAAGACATGACGCTGGCCGAAGCGCGTGAGGCGGGGGCCGAGACATTGGTCATCGGGGTTGCCAACCGTGGCGGCAAGATCAGCGCGGCATGGAAAGAGGTGCTGATCGAGGCGCTGAACATGGGCTTCGACATCGCCTCGGGCCTGCACAACCTGCTACGCAACGAAGCCGATCTGGTGGCGGCTGCCGAGGCCAACGGCACCACATTGCATGACGTGCGCGTGCCCAGCGTCGAATACCCCATCGCCGACGGCAAGAAGCGCAGCGGCAAGCGGGTTCTGGCCGTGGGCACCGATTGTTCGGTCGGGAAAATGTACACCGCCCTCGCGCTGGACGAGGCGATGCGCGAAAAGGGCATGAAAAGCACCTTCCGCGCCACCGGCCAGACCGGCATCCTGATCACCGGCGAAGGCGTGCCGCTGGATGCCGTGATCGCTGATTTCATGGCCGGGTCGGTGGAATATCTCACCCCCGCCAATGACGATGACCATTGGGACATCATCGAAGGGCAGGGCAGCCTGTTCCACGTCTCTTATTCCGGGGTGACTATGGCGCTGATCCACGGCGGCCAGCCCGATGCGCTGATCCTGTGCCATGAACCGACCCGGACCCATATGCGCGGCCTGCCGGAATACAGCCTGCCCAGCCTCGAAGCGGTGCGCGACATGGCGCTGACGCTGGCGCAGGTGCCGAACCCAGACTGCAAAGTCGTCGGTATCTCGGTCAACACCTACCATATGTCCGAGGCCGAGGCGGATGCCTATCTGGCCGAGGTTGAGGAGCGTCTTGGCCTGCCTGCGGTTGATCCTTTCCGCCAAGGGGCGGCGCGACTGGCCGATGCGCTGGCGGCGCTGTGACCATGCAGATCGACGTTACCGCAGATACGTTCAAACTGGCGCAGGTCTTTACCATCAGCCGCGGCTCGCGGACCGAAGCCAAGGTGCTGACCGTCCGCGTGACCGAAGGCGGCGTCACCGGCTGGGGCGAATGCGTGCCCTACGCGCGCTATGACGAGACCCTCGAATCGGTCACGGCTGAGATCAACGGCCTGCCGGGTGATATCACCCGCCAAGCGCTCTATGATCTGCTGCCTGCCGGGGCCGCACGCAACGCGGTCGACTGCGCGCTATGGGATCTAGAGGCCAAACGCGCAGGCAAGCGGGTGTGGGAACTGGCCGGGCTGACCGCGCCGGGGCCAGAGATCACGGCCTATACCCTCTCGCTGGACGAACCCGAGGCAATGCGCGCGCAAGCGGCGAAACATGCGCATCGGCCACTGCTGAAAATCAAGCTCGGCACGCCTGACGACATGCCGCGGCTCGAAGCGGTGCGCGCCGGGGCGCCCGATGCCACCATCATCATCGACGCCAATGAGGGCTGGTCGGCTGAGGTCTATGCCGACCTCGCCCCGCATCTGCTCCGTCTTGGGGTGGCGCTGGTCGAACAGCCTCTGCCCGCTGGCGAAGACGACGCGCTTTTGGGCATGGACCGCCCCGTGCCCGTCTGCGCGGATGAAAGTTGCCATGACCGCGCCAGCCTGCCGGGCCTCAAGGGCAAATACGATGTGGTGAACATCAAGCTCGACAAGACCGGCGGTCTGACCGAGGCACTGGCACTGCGCGATGCAGCGCGGGCCGAGGGGTTTGAGGTCATGGTGGGCTGCATGGTTGGCTCGTCGCTGGCCATGGCCCCGGCGACACTGGTCGCGCAAGGGGCAAAGGTGGTGGACCTTGACGGCCCGCTGCTTCTGGCAGAAGACCGCGACAATGCTTTGAAATTCGACGGCGCGGGCGTGCATCCCCCCGCCGCAGCGCTCTGGGGGTGACCATGCGAACTGTCTATGTAAACGGCGAATACCTGCCCGAGGATGAGGCCAAGGTCTCGATCTTTGACCGAGGTTTCCTGATGGCCGATGGGGTCTATGAGGTGACGAGCGTGCTGGATGGCAAGCTCATCGCCTTTGAGGGCCATGCCGAGCGTCTGACCCGCTCGATGAACGAGCTTGACATGCGCGCGCCTGCGACGACCGAAGAACTGCTGGAAATTCACCGCGAGCTGGTGCGGCTGAACGACATCAAAGACGGGCTGATCTATCTTCAGGTCACGCGCGGGTCGGATGGCGACCGCGATTTCGCCTTCCCCGATCCCGACACCACCGCGCCCTCGCTGGTGTTGTTCACCCAGTCCAAACCGGGTTTGGCCGACAACCCTGCCGCCCGTGACGGCATCCGCGTGATCAGCATCGAAGACATCCGTTGGGGCCGCCGCGATATCAAAACGGTGCAGCTGCTCTACCCCTCGATGGGCAAGATGATGGCCAAGAAAGCCGGTGTCGAAGACGCGTGGATGGTCGAAGAGGGTTTCGTGACCGAAGGCACCTCGAACAACGCCTATATCGTCAAGGACGGCAAGATCGTCACCCGCGAAACCTCCAGCGACATTCTGCACGGCATCACCCGCAAGGCGGTGCTGGAACTGGCCCGCGAGGCGCAGATGCAGGTGGAGGAGCGGAACTTCACCATTGAAGAGGCGCAGCAGGCGGATGAGGCCTTTGTCACCTCGGCCAGCGCTTTCGTGACGCCGGTGGTTGAGATCGACGGTGCCAAGATCGGCAGCGGCACGCCGGGCAAGCTTGCGCCCCGTTTGCGTGAAATCTATCTCGAAGAGATGCGCAAAACCGCGATCTGAGTTTCAGAACCGCGACAAGACCAGCCCCGCCGCCACCAGCGCGGCGGCGGCGATGCGGGTGGGGGTGATGGCCTGCACCGACAGCCCCAAGAGCCCCGTGGCATCGATCACCAGCGCCGCACTCAACTGCCCGAGGATCAGCGCCGAGATCACTGTCAGCGCCCCCAGCGTCGGGATCGCCCAAAGCACCGACCAGACGTAGAAGGCCCCCAACACCCCGCCCAGCAGCAAAACGGGAGAGGCCGAGGCCGCGCGGGGCAGCGCGCTCAACTCGCCCCGCAGCAGCAAGACCCCCAACAGGATCGCAAAGCCGACGCCAAAGGACACCGCCGCCGCAGCGACGCCGCTGCCGATGTTGCGCCCCAAGGCGGCATTGATCGGGGTTTGCAGGGCCACGGCGGCCCCGGCGATGGCGACGGTGATAAGGGCAAGGATGGGGGTGTTCATGGCGGCTCCGCTCTGCTTGGCCCCAGCATGAGAGATGTCGCGCCGGGCGCAAGGGCTTTCGCAGCGAGCGCCCGCGCGGCTAGACTGGCGCAAAGAGGAGGCCGCGATGCGCAGAGAGATTGACCGGGCAGAGATGGAAGCCGCCGTGGGCCGTGAATTGGGCGTCTCGCCGTGGTTCATGATGGATCAGGCGCGGATCGACGCCTTTGCCGATGTGACCGAGGACCATCAGTTCATCCATGTTGAACCGCTCCGCGCGGCCAAGACGGATTTTGGCGGCACCGTGGCGCATGGGATGCTCACCCTGTCGATGATGTCGGGCATGGCTTACGGCGCGCTGCCGGTGGTGGCGGGCACGAAGGCGTCGATCAACTACGGGTTCGACAGCGTGCGCTTCATCGCACCTGTGCATTCCGGCAAGCGGATTCGGGGGCGGTTCACGCTGGCCGAGGCGCAAAGGCGGGGGCGGGGTGACCTGATGACCCGCTTTGCCGCAACGGTAGAGATCGAAGGCGCCGCGCGGCCTGCGCTCAAGGCGGATTGGCTTGTGCTCTATCAGTTCTAGGCGAAGCCTTTGAGCACGCTTGGCCGAGGTAAAGGGGGGCGCACAGGGATGCGCGCCCGCTTTGTGGGTTCATTCAAGCGGGTTGCTCAACCCTTTCCGACATTCTCTTCAAAAGCCGTTTTGAATGCCTCTTTCTGACTGTCGTTCGCATCGGTCTGATAGTTGGCTTTCCATTCGTCCATCGTCATCCCGTAGAACAATTCGCGCGCCTCGTCCTTGCCCATCTCGATCCCGCGTTCGTTGGCGGCCTCTTGATACCAGCGCGACAGGCAGTTGCGGCAAAAACCGGCGAGGTTCATCATGTCGATGTTCTGCACATCCGTCCGATCTTCCATCAGGTGTTTCTGCAACCGGCGAAAGGCGGCGGCTTGCAGTTCGATCTCTTGTTGGCTGGGCATGACAGCTTCCTTCTCATATCACTGGACGGGACCGCGATGGACCGTCATTCTGATGAAACCTTTGACAGGCACTCATGGGGGCGCTAGGCCACCGGACAGGCGATGTTATCGTTAACATTCGCTCTGGGGACATAGGACACGAAGGAACAGATATGAGACGTTTGCGCAATGTAAAGATCGTGGCCACGCTTGGGCCAGCCTCCGAAACCCGAGAGGTGATCGCGGCATTGCACAACGCCGGGGCGGATGTTTTCCGCCTGAACATGAGCCACGGAAGCCACGAAGAGATCCGGGAAAAACACCGGATCATCCGCGATATTGAGAAAGAGACCGGCGGCGCGATCGGCATTCTGGCGGACCTTCAGGGGCCGAAACTGCGGGTCGGCGTGTTCGAGGGCGATGGGCCAACCTTGGAAGAGGGCGCGTCTTTCCGGCTCGATCTTGACGAGACGCCGGGCGATGCGACCCGCGTCTGCCTGCCCCATCCTGAGATTTTCGCGGCGCTTGAGCCGGGCGCGTGCCTGTTGGTCAATGACGGCAAGATCCGCCTCAAGGTGCGCGACTGCGGCCCGGATTTCGCCGATTGCGAAGTGGTGACGGGCGGTGTCATCTCAAACCGCAAGGGCGTGAACGTGCCCGACGTGCTGCTGCCGCTGGCCGCGCTTTCCGAGAAAGACCGCGCCGATCTGGAGTTCGTCTGCGAATTGGGGGTCGATTGGCTCGCCCTCAGCTTTGTTCAGCGGCCCGAGGATGTGACCGAGGCGCGCGATCTGGTCAGAGGCCGGGCGGCGGTGCTTTCAAAGATCGAGAAGCCCGCGGCGGTGGAGCGGTTCGAGGCGATCTTGAATGTCAGCGACGGCATCATGGTGGCGCGGGGCGATCTGGGCGTGGAGCTACCGGTGCAGAACGTCCCGCCGATTCAGAAACGTCTGGTGCGCAAATGCCGCGCGGCGGCCAAGCCGGTGATCGTGGCGACACAGATGCTCGAATCGATGATCGAAAGCCCAATGCCGACTCGCGCCGAAGTCTCGGACGTGGCCACCGCAATTTATGAAGGCGCCGATGCCGTGATGCTGAGCGCTGAATCTGCCGCCGGGGATTACCCGCTGCAGGCCGTGGCGACGATGGACAACGTGGCTCAAGAGGTCGAAGCCGATGCGACCTATACGCAGATCATCGAATCCTCGCGCACGGCGGATCGCACCACCGTGGCCGATGGCATTGTCGCCGCCGCGCGTGAGATTGCCGAGACGACGGACATCAAGGCGATCTGCTGCTTTACCCAATCGGGCACCACCGCCCTACTGACCGCCCGCGAACGGCCCCGCGTGCCGATCATCGCCCTGTCGCCACTGGTCAACACCGCGCGCCGTCTGGCGTTGAGCTGGGGCACGAATTGCATCATCACCGATGGGCATGACCGGTTTAAACTGGCCGTGCTGAGCGCCGCGCGGGCCGCCTTGTCAGAGGGGTATGCGGGGCCGGAGGATCATATCGTCGTCACCGCCGGGGTGCCCTTCAACGTGCCGGGCAGCACCAATATTCTGCGCGTCGCGCCCTGTGACGAACGTTTGATTTACGCCTCCGATCCAGAGTAGCCTTTCCCCAGATAGGGGGATGTTGCGTGGACTCTGACTTGGCAATGGTGGTGGGCATCGTTCTGGCGGTGCTGTCGATCCCCTCGATCCTGTCTGCGGTGACCGACCGTCGGTCGCCGCGCGCCTCGGCCATCACGATCTTGATCGCGGGCGGGTTGATCGTCTTTGCGCTGCGCGAAAATCCGCGGCGCTATTCCTTTGAGAACCTGCCGGAGGTCTTCGTCTCGGTCGCGGCGGACTTCTTGCCCTGAGGGGCCGTGCGAAACCTCTTGCATCCCCGACCGAGCGCGCCTATACGGCGCATCTTAGCCTGCACGACCGGCCTCAAGTGGCATGCCGAGTCGTGTTTATACCGAACTCAAAAGACGGAGACGGAAATGCCCAAGATGAAGACGAAATCGAGCGCCAAGAAGCGCTTCAAGGTCTCGGCGACCGGCAAGGTCATCGCCAGCCAAGCCGGCAAACAGCACGGCATGATCAAGCGGACCAACAAGTTCATCCGTAACGCACGCGGCACGACAACCCTGTCGGAAGCCGATGCAAAGATCGTCAAGGGCTTCATGCCCTACGCCCGCTGATTAAGGAGAGCCGAGATGTCCCGAGTTAAAGGTGGTACAGTCACCCACGCGCGTCACAAGAAGATCATCAAAGCCGCAAAGGGCTACTATGGTCGGCGCAAGAATGTCTTCAAGGTCGCCACGCAGGCGGTCGACAAGGCCAACCAATATGCAACGCGTGACCGCAAGAATCGCAAGCGCAACTTCCGCGCCCTGTGGATCCAGCGGATCAACGCCGCCGTGCGCAGCCACGACGAGGCGCTGACATACAGCCGCTTCATCAACGGTCTGACGCTGGCTGGCATCGAAGTGGACCGCAAGGTTCTGGCCGATCTGGCCGTGCACGAGCCCGAAGCCTTCGGTGCGATCGTCAAGCAAGCGCAGGACGCGCTGGCGGCCTAAGCCGAGATTGCTTTGAATTTGCGAAAGCCCTGCCGGATGGCGGGGCTTTTTGCGTTTGGGGCAACTGCGTTTCGGGCCGTCGTGCGGGGCCTGCCATAATCTTGCCCCGATAATCCCTTGCCACGGCCTTGCCTGCTCCTCACCCCCCATGGACAATCTGCCCCAACGACAGGTCACTGTGCAGCCTATCTGCACCGGTGCCGCAGCAATTGGCGCTGTTTGTCGGCATGTTATTTGTAAAAGGTGGGGAGGTTTATGCCCGGAATTGTAATCAATAGGTTGGACGAAGACCCCCATGAGACGGTCTATGGTATTCGCGATGATACCAGTTCACGCGGCGTTGATCTTGAGGGCGCGCGGATCACGCTGACCTATGCCGATGGCTCGGTCGAGACGCTGACGTGGCACGCAACGGATCCCTATACGAATGGCGCGGCGGTGGGCGAGGATACGCAGATGTCCTTCGGCTATGACTGGCACCATCTTGAGACGACCAAGCCGCTCGCCACGATGGAGATTGACCTTCAGTCCGCCAGTTCCGTTTTCGACACCACCACCACGGCGGATGACGACCCCAATGGTGGCTCGACCCCTACTTCGCTTGAGGGGTTTCCCTTCCGCGTGGAGTCCGGTTCGCGGGATTTGGCTGGCGATATAGAGGTGACCTACTCCGGCATCGTCAATCTGGCGGGCAGCCCGGCTGCGGGCGATCTTTTCACGACCATGACCGTCGATTTCTCAGACCTGCCCGAGGGCGGGTTATTGGGGAATCTGGCGTGGAAATCCGACATCGACACGATGCGCGAAGAGGGCGATCTGGTCTCGACCGGTGTGGCCTGTTTCGCGCGCGGCACGCTGATCACCACCGAGGCGGGCGATCTCCCGGTCGAGGCTTTGGCCCCCGGCGTGCGCGTGCTGACCCAAGGCCACGGCTATCAGGAACTCGTCGCCGCGCTGCGCCGCAGGGTCGGGGCGGGGGAATTGGCGAAGAACCCCAAGCTCTACCCCATTCGGATCAGTGCCGGGGCCTTGGGCGCGGGGCTGCCGAAGCGTGACCTCATGGTCTCAAGACAGCATCGCATGGTCGCGCGTTCAGGCATCGTCAAGCGGATCTGCGGCGCGATGGCTGTGCTCGTCGCCGCGATCCGGTTGACCGAACTGCCGGGGGTGCATGTGGATGAGGGCATCTCACAGGTGGAGTATTTCCACTTGGTCTTTGAAAAACACCAGATCGTTTATGCCGAGGGCGCGCCGAGCGAGAGCTTTTTGCTGAATGCCGACACCGTGAAAACCCTCGGTCAGGCGCAGCGCGAGGAGTTCGCGACGCTCTTCCCCGCTTTGGTTGAGGGTGACGGCTTCGGTGCCCCCGCGCATCAGATCCCCGCGGGCCCCGTGCAAAAGCGGTTGGTCGCGAAGCACAAGAAAAATGGCCGCGCCCTGCTATCGGTTTAGGGTGTCGGGGTCATAGGGATTGTGGCTGGCGGCGGATAGATTGATCCCATCCTGTGCCGCGCGATGTGCAATCGCCTCTTCGCTGCGGTTCAGTTGCACCGCGATCACGCTGGTCGCCGTGCCCTCTGCCGCAAGAATGCGAAGCTGTTCGATGTCTTCGGCGCTCCATGGGGCGCCGGTGCTGCGGTCATAATCTGCCATGTCGGAGGCTCCTTTCACTGGCAAAACACGGCGCGACCAGCGGCGGTTCCTCCCATGGGGGAGAGGGGGCGCGGACTTGCGCCCCCACCTGCCGTCACTTCAAGAGCGCCAGCATCTCTTTCGCCGCTTCCTCGGAAGAGGCGGGGTTCTGGCCAGTGACCAGCTTGCCGTCGACCAGCACATAGGACGCCCAATCGTCGCCCTTGCTGTAGTCGCCGCCGTTTTCCTTCAGCATGTCTTCGACCAAGAAAGGCACCACATCGGTCAGGCCAACGCCCTCTTCCTCGGTATTGGTAAAACCGGTGACGCGCTTGCCGGAAACCAGCGGCTTGCCGTCGGCTTGGGTGTCCTTGAACACGGCGGGCGCGTGGCAGACAGCGCCAACGGGGCGGCCCGTGGCCCAGAAGGTTTCGATCAGGCGTTTGCTGTCGGCGTCATTCGCGAGATCCCACAGTGGGCCGTGGCCGCCGGGGTAGAAGATCGCATCGAAACCGTCCGCATCCACATCGCCCAGCACTTTGGTCGAGGCGAGCGCTTGTTGCGCGGCATCGTCGTCCTTGAAGCGGCGGGTGGCGTCGGTCTGCGCGTCTTCGCTGTCGCTGTTGGGGTCAAGCGGCGGCTGCCCGCCTTTGGGCGAGGCGAGGGTCACATCCGCGCCCGCGTCTTTGAAAACGTAGTAGGGCGCGGCGAATTCTTCGAGCCAGAAACCGGTCTTGTTGCCGGTGTCGCCCAATTCGTCATGCGATGTCAGAACCATCAGGATTTTCATAGGTCTCTCCTTTCGGGGGAGGTTGGGCGCGCCGCTGGGGACAGGGCGCGCCGAGGGGATGCGGCCTAACGCTTTGCGGAGGTGGTGGTTCCCCCATGGCGCCACAACCCCTACGGCTTGCATTCGAGGGGCGAGAGGGCTAGCAGGACGGGGTATTATTCCAAGGGCCTGTCATGGACGATCTGAAGCAAAAGTACCTGAGCCAAATCGCCGATGCTGGCGACGAATCCGCGCTGGAAGACATCCGGCTGGCCGCCGTGGGCAAAAAGGGCGAAGTCGCGCTGAAAATGCGCGAGCTGGGCAAGATGACCCCCGAGGAGCGTCAGGTCGCGGGCCCCGCGTTGAACGCGCTGAAGGATGAGATCAACTCGGCCCTCGCCGCCAAGAAGGCCGGCCTTGCCGATGCCGCGCTGGACGAGCGCCTGCGCAGCGAATGGCTCGACGTGACCCTGCCCACGCGGCACCAGCGTCAGGGCAGCATCCATCCGGTCAGCCAAGTGACCGAAGAACTGACCGCGATCTTTGCCGAGATGGGCTTTTCCGTCGCCGAAGGCCCGCGCATCGACACCGATTGGTACAACTTCGATGCGCTGAACATCCCCGGCCACCACCCCGCGCGGGCCGAGATGGACACCTTCTATATGCACCGGGCTGAGGGGGACGAACGCGCCCCCCATGTGCTGCGCACCCATACTTCCCCGGTGCAGATCCGCACGATGGAGGCCGAAGGCGCGCCCCTGCGCATCATCTGCCCCGGCGGTGTGTATCGTGCGGACTACGACCAGACCCACACGCCGATGTTCCATCAGGTCGAAGGGCTGGCGATCGACAAGGATCTGTCGATGGCGAACCTGAAATGGGTGCTGGAAGAGTTCTTCTCGGCCTTCTTTGAGATCGACGGCATCAAGACCCGCTTCCGCGCCTCGCACTTCCCCTTCACCGAGCCTTCGGCTGAGGTCGACATCCAGTGTTCCTGGGTCGACGGCCAGTTGCGCATTGGCGAGGGCGACGGCTGGATGGAGGTGCTGGGCTCCGGCATGGTGCACCCCAAGGTGCTCGCCGCGGGCGGGATCGACCCGAATGAGTGGCAGGGCTTTGCCTTCGGCATGGGGATCGACCGGATCGCGATGTTGAAATACGGGATTCCGGATCTGCGGGCGTTTTTTGATTCAGACCTGCGCTGGCTGCGGCATTATGGGTTTGCGAGCTTGGATCAGCCGAATTTGCATGGTGGGTTGTCGCGGTGAGTATCTGCGAAATTTTCTTGGGTTGGCCTCCAGCAGTTCAGTTGGGTTTGACCGTCTTGGCAGGTGCCGGATGTTCAGCTGCAATTGTACAGGGCCGAATAATTTATGGAAAGAACAAGGCCAAAAAAGACGGATTTCGCGCACTTAAGGATCGGCTTGATGATTATGCACTGATGCAAAACATGAACCCGACTGATCATGGCGATAATTTCATGCACGGTCGGCTGCCCATACGGTCTTCAAGGCCAATTCTTAGCCCGGGTTCGCATAAAATCTTGTTAGGTGTGCTGAAAAAGATTGAAGCTAAAAATGCTGTAGCCATGGGGGTCGTATTCCTCTTATTAGGAGGGATGTGGTCAATTGCGGGAGACGTAAGAGACTACGATCCATGGTTGTCATTCGCCTTTGCCGCAATCATTGGTTTCTTAGTTGGTCCCCTGTTTGCGGGTCTCGACGGAGTTGGGCACCTAGGGCAGTCACACTACCTCAAACTCGAGAAGGAAAACCGCAAGAGAGAACCTCGACCAGAATGGTATATGGCGCAGAAAATGCAACACCGCTTGATGTTGGACTTGGTGGCTAAAGAGTACGGGTTTCAGGCAAAGATTTTTTCTATTGCCCTCGCCGTTTTTGCCGTGATTGCTTTGGTGATTTTTTCATTTTCAGCGGAATCAAAAGAAAAACGGCCATTGTTGACGATAGAGGTCAGCTTCGAAAGCGAGGACGCATAGCATGAAATTCACCCTCTCCTGGCTCAAGGACCATCTCGACACCACGGCGTCGATTGATGAGATCACCTATGCCCTGACCGACCTCGGCCTCGAAGTCGAAGGCGTCGAGAACCCGGCGGCGAAGCTTGC
Source organism: Sulfitobacter sp. 1A13353 (assembly GCF_043557255.1). NCBI lineage: Bacteria > Pseudomonadati > Pseudomonadota > Alphaproteobacteria > Rhodobacterales > Roseobacteraceae > Sulfitobacter > Sulfitobacter sp. 1A13353. The sequence goes on from NZ_JBIFFS010000001.1 coordinate 656,582, forward strand.
TGACTTTACCCTCGGCTATGTGCAATCGGCGGAAAAACACCCCGATGCCGACCGGCTGAACGTCTGTCAGGTGGAAACCGACGAGGGCGTCATGCAGATCATCTGCGGCGCGCCGAACGCGCGGGCGGGGATTACCGTCGTTGTGGCCAAGCCGGGCGTCTATGTGCCGGGCATCGACACGACCATCGGCGTCGGCAAGATCCGCGGCGTGGAGAGCTTCGGCATGATGGCCTCTGAGCGCGAGACGGAGCTAAGCGAAGAGCATGACGGCATCATTGAGCTGCCCTCGGGCAAGCCCGGTGACCGTTTCATCGACTGGCTGGCCGAGAATGACCCGGCGAAGGTCGACCCGGTGATCGAGATCGCCATCACCCCGAACCGCCCCGATGCGCTCGGCGTGCGCGGCATCGCGCGCGACCTCGCCGCGCGGGGTCTGGGCAAGCTCAAGCCGCGCGATTCCGATGCCGTGGCGGGCAGCTTTGCCTCGCCGATCAGCGTCAGCATTGATGACGACACGCTGGACGGCTGCCCTGTGTTCTATGGCCGCTTGATTAAAGGCGTGAAGAACGGCCCCAGCCCGCAGTGGCTGCAGGACCGGCTCCGCGCAATCGGGCTGCGCCCGATCTCGTTCCTCGTGGACGTGACCAACTTCTTCACCTTCGACCGCAACCGTCCGCTGCATGTCTTCGACGCCGACAAGGTCAAAGGCAATCTGCGCGTGCACCGCGCCAAGGGCGGCGAGGAGATCGCCGCGCTCGACGAGAAGACCTACACCCTGCAGGAGGGCCAGATGGCCATCTCCGACGATAGCGGTGTGGAAAGCATCGCGGGCATCATGGGCGGCGAGGCGACCGGTGTGACCGAGGAGACGGTGAACGTCTTTGTCGAGAGCGCCTATTGGGACCCGGTGCAGATCGCCTATACGGGCCGCGCGCTGAAGATCAACTCGGACGCGCGCTACCGGTTCGAGCGCGGCGTCGACCCGGCCTTCACGCCCGAGGGGCTGGAGCTTGCTACGCATATGATCCTTGATCACGCGGGCGGCGAGGCTTCCGAGGTTGTGGTCGCGGGGCAGGTGCCGGACACGTCGCGCGCCTACAAGCTCGATACCGCGCGGGTGCAGTCGCTCGTCGGCATGACGATCCCTGAGAGTGACCAGCGTGAGACGCTGACCGCGCTCGGCTTCCAGCTCGACGGCGACATGGCACAGGTGCCAAGCTGGCGCCCGGACGTGCAGGGCGAGGCCGATCTGGTCGAAGAAGTCGCGCGTATCGCCTCGCTGACGCAGCTCGAAGGCAAGCCCCTGCCGCGCCTGACCACGGGCGTGCCGCGCCCGGTGCTTTCGCCCATGCAGCGCCGCGTGGTGACGGCACGGCGCACGGCGGCGGCGCTCGGCTACAACGAATGCGTGAGCTACAGCTTCATCGACCAAACCTCGGCGGCGCTATTCGGCGGTGGCACCGATGCGACGCGGCTGGAGAACCCGATCTCCTCGGACATGAGCCACATGCGCCCCGACCTGCTGCCCGGCCTGCTGCAAGCTGCCGCCCGCAATCAGGCGCGCGGCTTTGCCGACATGGCGCTTTTCGAGGTTGGCCCCGCTTTCTCCGGCGGGGAGCCGGGCGAGGAACAGGTCATGGTTTCCGGTCTTCTGGTGGGTCGCACCGGCCCGCGGGACGTGCATGGCGCGGCGCGCGCGGTGGATGTCTATGACGTGAAGGCCGATGCCGAAGCAGTGCTGGCCGCCATCGGCGCGCCCGCCAAGGTGCAGATCCTGCGCGGGGCTGATGAGTGGTGGCACCCGGGCCGCCACGGCAAGATCTGCCTCGGCCCCAAGAAGGTGCTCGGCGTCTTCGGCGAGGTGCATCCGCGCGTTCTGGCGGCGATGGACGTGAAAGGCCCGGCGATGGCCTTCACCCTCTATCCCGCCGAGGTGCCGCTGCCGCGCAAATCCGGCGCCACGCGCCCGGCGTTGCAGATCAGCGACCTGCAAGCGGTCGAGCGTGACTTCGCTTTTGTCGTCGATGCCGATGTCGAGGCGCTGGCGTTGGTCAATGCCGCCAAGGGTGCCGACAAGACCCTGATCGAAGATGTCCGCGTTTTCGACGAGTTCATCGGCGGCAGCCTTGGCGAAGGCAAGAAATCCCTCGCCATCACCGTGCGGCTCCAGCCCAGCGACAAGACGCTGAAGGATGCAGACATTGAAGCCGTGGCTGCTAAGGTGGTCGAAAAGGTGACCAAGGCCACCGGCGGCGTGCTGCGCGGCTGAACCAAGGAAGGACGGAAGCGATGAAAGTCTATCTCTCCGGTGAAATTCACACCGACTGGCGCGAACAGATCACCGAAGGGGCCAAGGGTCTCGACGTGACCTTTACCGCACCCGTCACCGACCACGCCGCCAGCGACGATTGCGGCGTGGCGATCCTCGGCGCGGAGGACGACAAGTTCTGGCATGACCGTAAGGGCGCACAGATCAACGCGATCCGCACCCGCAAGGCGATTGCCGAGGCGGATGTCGTCGTGGTGCGTTTCGGTGACCAGTACAAGCAGTGGAACGCGGCCTTCGATGCGGGCTATGCCGCAGCACTTGGCAAATCGCTGATCATCCTGCACGGCCCCGACCACGCCCATGCGCTGAAAGAGGTCGACGCGGCGGCGCTCGCCGTGGCCTCCGAGCCTGCGCAGGTGGTTGAGATTCTGCGCTATGTCTTGACCGGTACGCTGCCGGGGTAACGCGGCAGCGGGGCTAGCCGCGTTAAAATTTAACATCTATCAAGGGTTTAAGCGCGAATCGATTCGGCAGCGTGCTGGACGCCGCTGCTTTGCGGACTAAACCTTCACTAGCTGGAGGTTCATCAGCCGTGATCTGCCCCCCGAAAGGCAGGCCATATCCGACCCCCGCTGTCGTGCCATAGTCGCGCGGCGGGTTAACTTTGGAAGGAGAAGGTCCATTTTAGCCGACACGCCCGCAGAGCAGGACGAGCGTCTAGAGACGCTCTATTCCTATGATGTTCTTGATACCGAAGCCGAAGCGGATTTCGACGATATTGTCGAGCTCGCGTCCAAAATCTGCGAAACGCCCGTCTCTCTGATCAGTCTGGTGGATGAAAAGCGCCAATGGTTCAAGGCGCGCGTCGGGTTCGAGCCGCATGAGACGGCCCTTGATCAATCGGTTTGCTCTCATGCCATTCTCGACGAGGGCTATACCGAGATTGCGGATATGGGGGCGGATCCGCGCACCTCGGACAATCCGCTCTATGTTGGCGACCCTCGGGTGAAATTCTATGCCGGTGCCAATCTTGTCGCGCCGAACGGCCAGCCGATTGGCACGCTTTGCGTGCTGGATACCAAGCCGCGGACCCTGAATGATTTTCAACGCCAAGCGCTGCAAACCCTCTCGCGCCATGTGATGATGCAGTTGGAACTGCGCAAGAAAATCCGCATCGAAGCGGCGCTGCGCGCCGAGATGGACCACCGGGTGAAGAACTCGTTCCAGACCATCGCCTCATTGCTGCGCATGGCGACGCGCAAGGTGCAAGACCCCGACGCCAAGGATGTGCTTGCCCTTGTCGAGCGTCGTTTCGGCGCGGTGGCATCGCTGCACAGCGAGTTGATGGGGCAGGGTGGCCGAAGCAAGGTGCAAACCACCTCCTATCTCGAACAACTGAACAAGCTTCTTGCCGCCAGCGCGCCGGACCACGTTACTATCTTTTGTGCGGCTGAGCCGGGCGAGTTGCAGGCCGTGCAGGCCTCAGCCCTCGGCATGATCGTGAGCGAATTCGTGGCCAATTCGATCAAACACGCCTTCGCCGGGGACCGGGCAGGGGAGATCAAAATTTCCCTACGGCGGCAGGAGGGGGCCGAGGGCTGGCTTTTGGAATGCCGTGACAATGGCTGCGGCCATGCCGGTGCCGTCTCGGGGGCCGATAGCACGGGGCTGGGGCGGATGTTAATGGCCACGGCAGCCGAGCAGTTGAACGGGCGTCTGACGACCGATTTCAGCCCCGAGGGCGCGCTTTTGCGGGTCTGTTTTCGGGATTGAACGGGCGCGGGCCGTAAAACGCGCGATTTACCGTAAAACTTTATTGACCGTTCTATGTGCCAGTCCGCACTATCGACCGTGATGGCGGGGTTATCGGCGCGCCTTAGAATAGGGACAGAACTGTGATTCAAGAATTCAAGGATTTCATCGCCAAGGGCAATGTCATGGACATGGCCGTTGGTATCATCATCGGCGCGGCCTTCACGGCGATCGTGTCGTCACTGGTGGCCGATCTGATCAATCCGATCGTCGGGCTTTTCACCGGCGGGGTGGATTTCACCAACAACTATGCCGTGCTGTCGGGCGATGTGCCTGCGACCGCTTCGCTAGAGCAGGCGCGGGAGGCGGGGGCGTCGGTCTTCGCCTATGGCTCGTTCCTGATGGCCGTGATCAACTTTTTCATCATCGCCTTCGTGGTCTTCATCCTGGTGAAGATGGTGAACCGGGTGAAGGCGGCTGCAGAAAAGCCGGATGAGGTGGCACCAGAGGTCAAGACCGGCCCATCGCAGCTCGATGTATTGTTGGAAATTCGGGACGCTTTGAAGACGCGCTGAGCGCTGCTTTCGAAATGGAAAGGCCCGCCAATCTGGCGGGCCTTTTGTTTGGCCGCTGACGTTCAGCCCGCGATGGCCTGATCCGCGGTGATGCTGTCGATCCCAAGCGCTTCGCCCACGGCGGCATAGGTCAGCTTGCCCGCGTGGACGTTCAGCCCGGCCTTGAGGTGCGGGTCATCCGCGCAGGCCTGTTTCCAGCCCTTGTCGGCCAGCGCCAGCATGAAGGGCATGGTGGCGTTGCCAAGCGCGATGGTCGAGGTGCGCGCCACCGCGCCGGGCATATTGGCCACACAGTAGTGCATGATGCCGTCGACCTCATAAACCGGGTCTTGGTGCGTCGTCGCCTTGGAAGTCTCGAAGCAGCCGCCTTGGTCGATGGCCACGTCGACCAGCGCCGCGCCGGGTTTGAGTTCGGACAGTTGCGCGCGGCTGATCAGTTTGGGGGCCGCGGCCCCGGGGATCAGCACCGCGCCGATGATCATATCGGCCTCACGCGCCAGTTCGATGGTGTTGCCCGCGCTGGCATAGGCGGTTTTGAAGGTGCCGCCATAGATGTCATCGAGATAGCGCATCCGGGGCAGGGAGCGGTCGAGCACGGTCACATCCGCGCCCATGCCCGCGGCGATGCGGGCCGCATGGGTGCCGACGACGCCGCCGCCGATGACCATAACCTTAGCCGGGCCGACACCGGGCACGCCGCCCATCAACACGCCGCGCCCGCCATTGGCCTTTTGCAGCGTCCATGCTCCGACCTGCGGGGCCAAACGGCCCGCGACCTCGGACATTGGGGCCAGAAGGGGCAGGCCGCCATTGCGGTCGGTCACGGTTTCATAGGCAATCGCCGTACAGCCCGAGGCCAGCAGGTCGTGGGTTTGATCCGGGTCGGGCGCGAGGTGCAGATAGGTAAAGAGCAATTGCCCTTCGCGCAGCATCTTGCGTTCGCCCGCCTGCGGCTCCTTGACCTTGACGATCATGTCGGCTGTGGCAAAGATCTCCTCGGCCGTGTCGATGATGGTGGCGCCTGCGGCGGTGTAGTCAGCGTCTTCGAAACCCGCGCCGACCCCGGCCCCCGCCTGCACGATAACCTCATGCCCATGGGCGATGGCTTCTTGTGCGGCATTGGGCGTCAGGCCGACGCGGAATTCCTGCGGTTTAATTTCTGTCGGGCATCCGATTTTCATGGGGGTTCCTCCTCCTCCGTAGTGGGACAGGATTATCATATCCGCCGTGCATATCGCTGCCAAATTGGGGTCGCCAAAGGGCGCATCCTTCGAATATAATCGCGCTGGGTTGCTTCCTCACGCGAAAGTATTGCGCATATGGCCTTGGATGAGATTGATCGGCGTGTTCTGCGGGCTTTGCAGCGCAATGGGCGGATGTCCAATGCCGAACTGTCAGAGGTGGTGCATCTGTCGCCCTCGGCCTGTCATCGCCGTGTACAGCGGTTGGAGAAGGAAGGGTATATCCGCGATTATGTCGCCCTCTTGGACCCGCGCAAGCTGGATATGCCGACGACGGTCTTTGTTGAGATCACTTTGCAGGCGCAGGCCGAAGAGGTGTTGGAGGCTTTCGAGAAGTCGGTCTCGCGCATTCCCGATGTCCTGGAGTGTCACCTGATGGCTGGCACGGCGGATTACCTGTTGAAGATCGTGGCCGAGAATACCGAAGATTTCGCCCGTATTCACCGGCAGCATTTGGCGCGGCTGCCCGGCGTGGCGCAGATGCAGTCGAGTTTTGCGCTCAGGACGGTGTGCAAGACCACGGCGCTGCCGGTGTAGTTGGAAAGCCCGGAATCAAGGCCGTGAGGCCGCCGGGCAGCGCCAGACCGCTCGGACGGGCTGGCGCTTTTGCTGAGGTCGTGCCGTCCTGAAGTATTTCTCAAGCGCAGCTACCATAAACTGCCTAATTGAAGGGATTTCGAGCGCCTTCCCGCGGTCTGGCGCTGCCCGGCTCGGTTGCGCTCCCCCGCAAAACAAAACCCCCGCTGCCATGGGCACCGGGGGTTCTATATCTGTCGCGTGTCGCGGGGATGATTTACATCATACCTTCGCGTTGCGCTTTTTTGCGTGCCAGCTTACGGGCACGACGGATCGCTTCAGCTTTCTCGCGCGCTTTTTTCTCGGACGGTTTCTCGAAATGTTGCTTGAGCTTCATTTCACGGAAAACGCCTTCGCGCTGGAGCTTTTTCTTCAGAGCCCGGAGGGCCTGATCGACGTTGTTGTCGCGAACACTAACCTGCATGTGGTTGTCACCACCTTTCTAGGATAAAGTTGCAAGGAATTGCAGGAAGTGGGCCTATAACAGCCTATATCACGTTTGTCCACCCCATCACGCCCCGATAGGAGCCCGCCATGACACCGCCCAAGGCCGACCCAAAGGACCAATTGCTGGATGCCGCATTGATGCATGTGCCGTTTGACGGCTGGTCGCCCGCGACCTTCAACGCCGCGATCAAGGACAGCGGTCTGGACCCGGCGCTGGCCCGTGCGGTCTGCCCGCGCGGTGCGGTCGATCTGGCGGTGGCCTATCACCGGCGCGGCGATGCCAAGATGGTCGATGGCTTGGCGCAGGCCGATCTGTCGGCGCTGCGCTTCAGGGACCGTATCGCCAAGGCCGTGCGCCTGCGGCTCGAAGCCGGGGATCGTGAGGCGATCCGCCGGGGCAGCACGCTTTTCGCCCTGCCGCATCACGCCCCCGAAGGGGCCGGGCTGATCTGGGAGACCAGCGATAAGATTTGGACCGCGCTTGGCGATACCTCGGAGGATGTGAATTGGTATAGCAAACGGGCCACGCTGTCGGGGGTCTATTCGGCCACGCTGCTCTATTGGCTGGGGGATGCCAGTGAGGGGCATCAGGCGACATGGTCGTTCCTCGACCGGCGCATCGACGATGTGATGCAGATCGAAAAGCTCAAATCCCATGTGCGCGAAAGCCCGACGCTGAGCCGTCTGATGGCCGGGCCGAACTGGCTGTTGAGCCATATCAAGGCCCCGCGCGGGCAAGGTGACCCCGATCTGCCGGGCCGTTGGACGCCGCCAAGCTGAGGCGCGCTGCGGGCTTCCCCGCCCGCGCGGCAGGTGGTAGGGCGGGGCACCCGGTTTTACCACAGGCGCCCGATGACCAACGCGACCCTTCCGCTCATCGATATTGACAGCATCAGCTACACCCCCGGGGGCACGCCGGTGCTGCGGGATGTGAGCCTGAGCTCCGATGTCGCGCGGATCGGCATCGTGGGCCGCAATGGCTCGGGCAAGACCTCTTTCGCGCGGGTTCTGTCGGGGCTGGTGGCCGCCGATGAGGGGCAGGTGCGGATTGCCGGGGTCGATGTGGCCCGTGACCGCCGCCGCGCGATCGGGGCGGTGGGCATCCTGTTTCAGAACCCGGACCATCAGATCATCTTTCCCACCGTGGAAGAGGAAATCGCCTTTGGCCTGCGGCAGATGGGCCAATCCAAGGCCGAGGCTGCGCGGGGCGTGGCGGCGATCCTTGGTCAATTCGACAAGCGCCATTGGGCGCAGGCATCGATTCACCAACTCTCCCAAGGACAGCGGCAGTTGGTTTGCCTGATGGCAGTCTTGGCGATGCAGCCCCGGGTGGTGGTGTTGGACGAACCCTTTGCCGGGCTCGACATCCCCACGCGGTTGCACCTTGAACGGGTTTTGGCGGGGCTGGATCTGACGCTGGTCCATATCACCCACGATCCGGCGGCGGTGGCGGCATACGATCACGTTCTCTGGCTGGAGCGCGGCGAGGTCGTCCAGCAAGGCAGCGCCCGCCCGGTGCTGCGCGCCTTTGAGACGCGGATGAAGGAATTGGGGGCGAGCGATGATCTCTCTGACCTCGCCGGTTGAGACCCGCGCCCATGGCTGGCCCGCCGGGGCCAAGCTGGGGGCGCTCTGCCTGGCCACGCTGCTGCTCTTCGGGGTGGAGGAGCCGGTTTGGCAAATTCTCTTCGGTGCCGGGGTGCTGCTGCTCTATGCCCTGCCGGGGCGAGCATTCCTGCGGGCTGGGTTGGGGCGTCTGTGGATGCTTTGGCCTTTCGTCGGGCTGATCCTGCTGTGGCATGTCTTGACCGACGATGCGGAGGCGGGGCTTGTGATCGCGCTGCGGATGGTCACCGCTGTGGGGCTTGCGAACCTCGTCACCATGACCACGAAGCTCAGCGATATGATGGGGGTGGTGCATTGGCTCGCCGCCCCGCTGCGCCGTTTCGGGCTGCGCACGCGCAGCCTTGAGTTGGCCGTGGCGCTGGTGGTGCGCTTTACCCCCGTACTGGCGGTCAAGGGGCAGATGCTGTCGCTGGCGTGGCGGGCGCGGTCGCGCAGGCGGGCGGGCTGGCGCGTGGTGATGCCCTTCACTGTTCTGGCCATCGATGACGCCGAACATGTGGCCGAGGCGCTGCGCGCGCGGGGCGGTCTGTAATGCTTGACCGGGGCAGGGGGGTGGCCTAGGCAATGGAAAATTCAACCCAAGGATCCTTCCAATGGAACGCAATCTGACCATGATCGCCCTTTTTGCCGCGTTGATCGCGGCGCTGGGCCTGATTCCGAAATTCACGCTTGGCTTCGGCGTGCCGATCACGGCGCAGTCGCTGGGTGTCATGCTGTGTGGCACGGTGCTGGGCGCATGGCGCGGTGGCCTTGCGGCGCTTTTGTTCGTGGCGCTGGTGGCGCTGGGCCTGCCGCTTCTGGCCGGGGGCCGTGGCGGTCTGGGCGTCTTTGCCTCGCCGACCGTGGGTTTCCTCGTCGGCTTCCCGATCGGGGCTTTCGTGACCGGCTTTATCATGGACCAGTGGCGCAGTGCCCCGGTGGGTCTCGCGGCTGGGGTGTCGGCGGTCTTGGGCGGCATCCTCGTGGTCTATGCCTTCGGCATCTTCGGCATGATGATGACGCTGAACAAAACGCTGGTCGAGGCGACCTTGCTGGTCCAAGCCTTCATCCCCGGTGACCTGATCAAAGCCGTGCTGGCGGGGTTCATCACCTCCGGTCTGGCCAAAGCGCGCCCGGCAAGCCTGCTGTCGCGCAGCTAAACGATTGGCCCGCTCCTCAAGGGGCGGGCCGCTACAGCCGCATCAGCGCGGCAGAGCCGATCCCCCCGGCGGCGGCAATCCCCGCCAAGCCGATGCCTGATCCCCGCGCCACCAACTCATGCCACAGCCGCACCGCATTGATCGCGCCTGATGCGCCAATCGGATGCCCGCGCGCCAAAGCGCCGCCACCTCTGTTGACGATCCGCGGCGCGATCCCCGCGCCGGTGACGCAGGCGATGGCCTGCACGGCATAGGCCTCCATGATCTCGGCGCGGTGCAGGTCGTTGGCTTCCAATCCGCTTTGACGAAAGACTTCTCCGATGGCCACCAATGGGGCCAGCCCCGGCTCTTCGGGGCGGCTGCCCTTCGTCGCCGCTGCGATGAGTTCGACTGTCGGCAGGGCGAGGTCTGCTGCCACCCGCTCTGACACGACGACGCAAAAGGCCGCGGCATCGGCGGCGACGGCGGCATTGGCGGCGGTGATGTCGCCGGAAAGCACCTTGGCCCGGCTGCAAAGCGCGGGGGTGAGCCGGCGGGTGAAGGCATCGGTTGAGACGCCTGCGAGCGGCACCAGTTCCGCTTCGGTTGGGGGCTGTGCGCAGGCCTTCGCATGGCTTTCCACGGCCCAGTCATCCTGTGCTGCGCGGGAAATGCCTTGGGACCGACCAAGCGCCGCGGCGGCCTCCGCCATGTCCGGGTCGCGTTCGGGCCATGGGGTGAAGGGCGCTTGGGTATAGGCCTCAGCCGGGCGGCCATCGGCGAAGGTGCGGTAGCGCAGCGGCTGGCGAGAGTAGCTCTCGGCCCCGCCCGCCACGACGATATCCGCCGCGCCGCTGAGGACCATCTGCCGCGCCAGCGCCAGCGCATCCAAGCCCCCCGCGCATTGCCGGTCAATGCTCAGCCCCGCGACATGTTCTGATAGTCCTGCCGCCAAGGCGATGCTGCGCGCCGGATTGCCGCCGGGGCCAAGGGCGGTGCTGCAGATCACCTCGTCGACCTGCGCAGGCGTAAGCCCCGCACGGCTGAGGGCGGCGGAAAGCACAGGCGCGGCAAGGTCGGGTAAAGACAGATGCGCCAGCGCGCCGCCGCGCGGGGCGACGGGGCTGCGGCAGGCAGAGACGATATAGGCGCGGGTCATGTTTGGCCCTCTACCCAGTCCGAGAGGGCGCGCAGGTCGGGCTTGCCCGAAGGTAACAGTGGCAGGTCGGCGCGGAAATAGACGCGCCGGGGCGAGGTGAGGGGCCCAAGCGTCGCGCGGCAATGGGCAATGATCTCTTCGGCGGGCGGCTCTCCTGCCGGGGCTTCGACCACCGCGACCAGATGCTGCCCTCGCAGCGCATCGTCTCGGGGCAGAACCGCGCAGGGCAGGCCGGTTTCGGCGCTGATCACGGCCTCCACCGTTTCGGGGAAAATCATCTGGTCGGCGATCTGCACCATGCGCTGCCGCCGCCCCTTGATCCAGAGGTTGCCCTTGGCATCCAGCGCCCCCATCTCACCCACGGTCACGAAGCCCTCCTGCCAGCGGGTCTCTTCGCTGGGGCCCAGGGCGTAGCCATCGAAGAGGTAGGGGCTGCGCACCCAGATCTCACCAACATCAGTTGTGGGTTCACCCTCAGCATTCATCAGACGCAGCTCGACACCGGGGTAGGGGCGGCCCACCGCGCCTTCGGGCGTATCGGCATCGGCCAGCGTGATAAAACTTGTCTCTGCCGCGCCGTAGAAAACATGCACTGCCGCTTGGGGGCAGAGCCGCCCCACCGCCGCCCGGGTCGCCGGATCGAGCGCGCCGCCGCCGCAAAGGACCAAGCGCAGCGATGGCAGCGGGGCGGCGGCAGCGCGGGCAAGCAGGCGCAGCTGCGTCGGCGTGGCGTAGAGGATCGTCGCCCCGGCTTCGGCGATCCGCTCTGCCTGTCGCCGGGGAACGTGATCCGCCAGCACATGCGCATCGAGGCCAAGATGCAGCGCTTCCAGCACGGCATAGAGCGATAGCGAATGGCTGAGCTGCCCCAACACGGCGACGCTGTCGCGGCGGGTAAGGGCGAAACGGTCGGCATTGACCTCAAAACTGGCGATCCAAGAGGCTTGGCTGCGGCGGACCGCCTTGGGCCGCCCCGACGCGCCGCCGGTCAGGGTGAGAAAGGCAGCAGGCGGGCAGGAGATGTCATCGGGCAGGGGCCGGTCGCTGAGGCAAAAGGGGGCCTGCTGGGTAATCGCTGTGGTTAGGGCGGCCAGCGCATCAAAGGCCGGAGTGGCGGGCAGGGCGCGGAAGCTGTCGTGCTGGCCTTCGGGTGCGCGGGGCAGTTCCTGTTCCCCTGCATAAAGCCGTGCGGCCTCATGCCATTTGAACCTGTCTTGCCCGCGCATCCGCCTCTCCCTCTTCCGTCGGGTCTCAAATTCCGGGTGCACGCCGCGGGGCCGCCCGTTAGGCTGCGGCGAAACCAGACCCGAGGATACTTCAGACATGACAGAGACCATGCGTGCAATCGAAATCACCGAACCCGGCGGTCCGGACGTTCTGCAAGGCACCACCCGCCCGCGGCCTCAGCCGAAACACGGTCAGGTCATCATCAAGGTCGCCTATGCCGGGGTGAACCGCCCCGATGCGCTGCAACGCGCGGGCCGCTACGCGCCGCCCGCCACCGCCAGCGATCTGCCGGGGTTGGAGGCCTCGGGCGAGGTGGTCGAAGTCGGGCCGGGGGTGACAACGCTGGCCCCGGGCGATCTGGTCTGCGCCCTGCTGCCCGGCGGCGGCTATGCCGAATATGTCGCCACCCCCGCGGCGCATTGCTTGCCCATTCCCGAAGGCATGGGGCTGAAAGAGGCCGCTTGCCTGCCTGAGACCTTCTTCACCGTCTGGTCGAACCTTTTCATGCGCGGTGGGCTGAAGGCCGGGGAGAAAGTGCTGATTCACGGCGGCTCTTCCGGCATTGGCACCACGGCGATCCAACTGGCGCGTATCTTGGGCGCGCGGGTCTTCGTGACCGCGGGCACCGATAGCAAATGCGCGGCCTGTATGAAGCTGGGGGCCGAGGTGGCGATCAACTACCGGGACACGGATTTCGTCGATGTCGTGCAGGCCGAGGGCGGCGCAGATGTGATCCTCGACATGGTGGGCGGCAGCTATATCAACCGCAACCTCAAGGCTTTGGCCGAGGACGGCAGGCTGGTGCAAATCGCCTTCCTGCAAGGGGCCAAGCAGGAGGTGAACTTCGTCACGCTGATGACCCGCCGCCTGACCATGACCGGATCGACCCTGCGCCCGCAGAGCGATCTGGCCAAGGCCCGGATTGCAGAGGAGCTTTTGCAGAATGTCTGGCCCCTGTTGGAGCAGGGCCGCGTCGCGCCGGTGATGGACAGCACCTATGACCTGTCCGAGGCGAATGACGCGCACCGCCGGATGGAAGCCAGCGGTCATATCGGCAAGATCGTCCTGAAGGTGGGCGGTGAACTGCAAGGCGGAGAAGATCAGTAAAACTTGAGACAGTAACGAATTGTTAACCAGTAATTCGTTTACTGAAGGCACGGGTGGCCGGGACGCTGACCACCCGTGTTGGAGAGAGAGCCGAAAGGCATTGAATGCGGGGGAGGAAATTACGCCTCTCCCGCTTTCGCCATACTATCGGCCCGGTTGGGTCTAGCGCAGAGGGGTGAACAGCGCGTTATCAAGCGTGCAGTCCCGCCGAACGTCCGGTCCGCAGGGGATGAACTCAAGGTCGCGAGACAGGCAGATGCGCGCCTCTTGGATGTGCCCTTGCTTGCAGGTGATGGTGATCCCCCGCGCGGTCAGGTCCGGGTTCGCTTTTAGGAAGGCCTCTTCCACTACCGCGGCGGGGAGGGACACGGTGCGGTCGAGCTTGCGAAACACCTCGGGGCGCTTGATGCGGGCGTAGGCCTCCTGTGAGAGGGCAAAATAATCCGCCGGGTCCAACCCGCTGCAAGACCCGTGTTTCTTCCACTGGTGCCATGCCAAGCCACCGGTGCCCATGATATCGGCCATCGCCCCGGTCTGGGCGCGGCTGGGCGGGCGACGGCCACTTTGGCAATAGGACGGGTATCCCCGTGTGAACTGTGGCCAGAGGCCATGTAGGGTCCAACCGTGGTCTTTCGCGGCGTCGCATTGCGGAGATTGCCGCGCGTCGCCGGTCAATTCGCACCAATTGGGCGACCATGACAGGGACATGACGTAGTAGTCGAACTCGCCCGAACGCTCCCCTTCGGCCAGCGTGGCGGTGGGGGCGATCAGCCCGAGGATCAGCAGACAGGCGCGCAGTGGCCGCATTGGGTCTTCCCTTATGACGTTTGAGCCAGTATACAGCCGCCAACTTCCCCGACAATGGAGCCCGTTCTGCCAAGCAGGACAGCCTTTCAGGCGACGGGAAAATTGCGTTTTTAGGAGAGTGACATGGCAAAACCGATTATGGCCAAAGCCACCGCCGTCTGGCTCGTGGACAACACCACCATCAGCTTCAAGCAGATCGCCGATTTCGTCGGCATGCATGAACTCGAAGTGCAGGGCATCGCCGATGGCGACGTGGCGCAGGGGGTGAAGGGTTTTGATCCGGTTGCCAACAACCAGCTAACGCAGGAAGAGATCGACGCGGCGCAGGACAACCCGCTGCACAAGCTGAAGCTCAAGTTCAACGCTGCCGCCGAGGGCGAAGAGAAACGCCGCGGCCCGCGCTATACCCCGCTCAGCAAACGTCAGGACCGTCCGGCGTCGATCCTGTGGCTGGTCAAGTTCCACCCCGAGCTTAGCGATGGTCAGGTCAGCAAGCTGGTGGGCACCACCAAGCCGACGATCCAAGCGATTCGCGAGCGCACACACTGGAACATCGCCAACATCCAACCGATCGACCCGGTCGCGCTGGGCCTGTGCAAACAGTCCGAGCTTGACGCCGCCGTGCAAAAGGCTGCCGCGAAAAAGGCCGCCGCGGGCGAGGTGATGAACGACGATGAGCGCCGCAAACTCGTCTCGACCGAGCAGAGCCTCGGCATGGAGAGCGAGCCGAAAATCCCCACGGCCATCGAAGGGCTGGAAACCTTCACCCTTTCCGGCAACAGCACGGATGACGAGGAAGAAGAGAGCCACACCAAGGGCGATTACTCTGACGCCGACAGCTTCTTCTCGCTGCCCGACAGCACCGATGAAGACGACGAGGACGAAGACAAGGCCAAGGGCTAAGCCCCCTAGGGGCGGTGTGGCGAAAGGAACTTTCGCCGTAAAGATGTGTTAGAATGACAGGGCGTCGGGTATTCCGGCGCCCTGTTTTGCTTTGTACAAAAGGCGCGGCGCGCCGGGGGATGGATTTGGAAACGGCATTGGACTTGGTGATCTGGGGACTGGCGGGGCTGCTGATACTGGGCAGCCTGCTGCCGCTGAGCAAACTGCCCTTCGGGGCGATCCGCGGGCTGGCCTTTCCTCGGGAACAATTCCTCGGCTTGGCACTGTTGCTGGCAATCGGGTTCGCCCTGTCGCAGGGGGTGACGACACCCTCGGGCATGGCCGGGATCGCGTTGATGTTGGGGGTCGCCGCGCTTCACGCGCTTTACATCACCAAGTTCACCCCGCTGTGGCGCAAACAATCCTTGGCGGCCTCGCCCGAGTTGCGCCGCGCGACGGACCGCCATTTCAGCCTGCTGGCCGCCAATGTCAAAATGTCCAACCGCGACTATGGCAAGCTGATCGCACTGGCCGAGGCGCGGGTGCCAGATATCTTCATGGCGATCGAGGTGGATCAGGCGTGGATCGACGCGCTGGATGACGGTCTGGGCAAGAACTACGAGCATCGCGTCGACGTGCCGCTCGACAATGGGTATGGGCTTTGCCTCATGTCGAAACTCCCGCTGTCGGAGGTCGAGGTGCGCGAGTTGGTCACCGAAGAGGTGCCCTCCATCCGCGCCCGTGTACACCTGCCGGTGGGGGAGGATTTCCGCCTCTACGTCGTCCACCCCGAACCGCCCGTGATCGAACATGACACAAAGGGGCGCGACAGTGAGATCGCTTTGGTCGGCATCGAGGCCGAGAAGGATCCGCTGCCTGCCGTTGTCTCGGGCGATCTCAACGATGTGGCTTGGTCCACCACGACCCGACGCTTTCAGCGGCTTTCGGGTCTTTTGGACCCGCGGGTGGGGCGCGGCATGTACAACACATTCAGCGCGACAATGCCTTGGATGCGCTGGCCCTTGGATCATCTCTTCCACGATCCG
Source organism: Sulfitobacter sp. 1A13353 (assembly GCF_043557255.1). Taxonomy (NCBI): domain Bacteria; kingdom Pseudomonadati; phylum Pseudomonadota; class Alphaproteobacteria; order Rhodobacterales; family Roseobacteraceae; genus Sulfitobacter; species Sulfitobacter sp. 1A13353. The sequence continues at coordinate 672,414 of NZ_JBIFFS010000001.1, forward strand.
CAGTTTCGTCTGCTAGAGATGGACCGCTTGGACAAGATCGGGTCGGACCACTTCCCGATGTGGTTCGTCCTCGCCATGGCCGAGACCGAAGCCGCCGAGAGCGACCCCGAAGAAACCGACCCCGAAGAAGAGCGGGAGGCCAAGAATATGATCAAAGAAGAACGGAAAAGAGACCGCGACCCCATCGGCAGCGATTGGGAAGACGAGGAAAACTAACAAATTGCCGTGGGGGTAATTTTACCCCTTGTACGAATCCCAAAACGGCGTATGTGGCGCGTTACAGACGCCAACGCACGCGCCTCTGGCCGGTCAGTTCCCACTCTGACTGACCCGCGTTTATGTAGCGACGGTAACGTCTCTTGAAACGACACGCGGGGAACCAGCCCCACCTGCTCTTTGGAGATGACCATGAATGCTACAGTCCCCGGCGCCCTGCGCGCCGCACCGTCCTTTCACGCCGACCCGGCTGCGGCCTATATCGCCGTCAACAGCTTTGACAAGCCAACGCTGGTGATCAGCCGTGACCGTGTGGCCGCGCAATATGACGCGCTGCACAAGGGCTTGGGCGCGGTGCATATCCACTACGCGGTCAAGGCGAACCCGGCCCCCGAGATCATCCGTCTGCTGGTCAAGAAAGGCTCCGGCTTCGACGCGGCTTCGCGGGCCGAGATCGAACTGTGCCTGAGCCAAGGGGCGAAGCCCGAAAACATCTCTTTCGGCAACACCATCAAACGCGCTTCGGACATCGCCTTCGCCCATTCGGCGGGGGTGACCCTGTTCGCAGCCGACAGCGAAGCGGAGCTCGATAAGATCGCCGCCCATGCGCCCGGCGCGCGGGTCTATCTGCGGCTGATCGTCGAAAACTCCATGGCCGACTGGCCGCTCAGCCGGAAATTCGGCTGTGCCGGTTCGGCGCTGCCCGCGATGCTGAACCACGCGGTTGCCGTGGGCCTCGTGCCCTTTGGCCTGTCGTTCCACGTCGGCTCGCAGACCCGCAAGGCGGAGTTTTGGAACCCGGTGTTGGATCAAGTCGCGCCGCTGTGGCACGCCGCGCGTGCCGATGGCCATGACCTGCAACTGCTGAACCTCGGCGGCGGTTTCCCGGCCTTCTATGGTGAGGATATCGAGGGCCCCCGCGCTTATGCTGCCGCTGTGATGCGCGCCGTCAAAGCCCGCTTTGGCGACGTGCCGCAGGTCATGGCAGAGCCGGGCCGTGGTCTGGTGGCCGAAGCCGGGCATATCGCCGCCGAGGTTATGCTGGTCAGCCGCAAGTCTGCGGATGATTTGCACCGCTGGGTCTATCTGGATATCGGTCGTTTCTCGGGCCTGGCCGAGACTGAGGGCGAAGCGATTCGCTATCAGATCGTCACACCGCATGACGGCGAAGAGACCGGACCCTGCGTTTTGGCCGGCCCCTCCTGCGATTCGGCGGATATTCTTTACGAAAAGCGCCCGATCCACCTGCCTTTGGCCCTGCGCGATGGCGATAAAGTGATGATTCGTGCTTGCGGAGCCTACACAAGCTCGTACAGTTCGGTTGGGTTCAACGGATTTCCGCCGCTTGATGTGATCGTGCTCTGACAGCACGATCTGCGTCGCCCCGGAAAAGGGCCGTCTGCTTTGGGAGGAGCGGGCGGCCCGCTTTGATTCTGGGGGTTAAAGCGACTTGCGCGCCTGCATCGCAGCGGTGATCGTCCCGTCGTCGAGGTAGTCCAACTCCCCGCCGATCGGCACACCTTGGGCGAGCGACGTCAGCCGCACGCGGTCTTCCAATTGATCCGCGATGTAATGTGCCGTTGTCTGCCCGTCGATCGTGGCGTTGAGCGCGAGGATCACCTCGGTCACCCCTTCGGTATCAATCCGGTCCACAAGGCGCGGGATGCGCAATTCCTGCGGGCCAATGGCGTCGAGCGCCGAGAGCGTGCCGCCCAGCACATGATAGCGCCCTTTGAACACGCCGGAGCGTTCCATCGCCCAGAGGTCGGCCACGTCTTCGACCACGCAAAGCTCTCCGTTCGCGCGTTTTTCGGAGGTGCATATGTCGCAGATGTCGGCGGTGCCGACGTTGCCGCAGTTCAGACATTCGCGTGCCGTGGCGGCGACGGTCTGCATCAAGTCGGACAGGGGCGTCAGCAAAAGCGCGCGTTTGCGGATCAGGTGCAGCACTGCCCGCCGGGCCGAGCGGGGGCCAAGGCCGGGCAGTTTCGCCATCAGCTCGATCAGGGCGTCAATATCGCGGGTAGAGCTCAAGAATGGCACCTATGGGCGTTGAAAGAGGGGCGGGACCGGCCCGCCCCACCGGGATCAGAAGGGCAGTTTCATGCCCGCGGGAAGGCCCATGCCTTCGGTCAGCTTGCTCATCTCGGCCTGCGCGCGTTCCGAGGCTTTGCTCTGCGCATCCTTGATGGCGGCGAGGATCAGGTCTTCGACCACTTCCTTCTCGTCCTTGTTGAAGATCGACGGGTCGATATCGAGGCCCTTCAACTCACCCTTGGCGCTACAGGTCGCTTTGACGAGGCCCGCACCGGATTCACCTTCGACGGTGATGTTGTGCATCTCCTCTTGCAGTTCGGCCATCTTGCCCTGCATTTCCTGCGCTTTTTTCATCATCCCGGCCATATCGCCGAGGCCGCCTAATCCCTTGAGCATCTGGGTCTCCTTGTTGCGTTGTCGTTTATATGTGGCGCGGGGGCCGGGGGATCAACCGTCCTCGAACGGATCCCATTCGTCTTCGACTTCGGGCAGCGCCTCTGCCGTGGCGGCGGCGGCGATGTCTTCGGGGGTGCGGATCGCGGTGATCCGGGCCTTGGGGAATTGTGCCAGCACCGCCTGCATCATAGGGTGGTCCTCGGCCTGTTTCTTCAGCGCCAGTTCACGCGCATCGCGGACCTGCGCGATGGTCTCGGCCCCGCCTTCGTTCACCAGTGAGACGGCCCAGCGGTTACCGGTCCAGAGTTGCAGTTTCTGCCCCAGCCGCTGCGCCAGATCGCGCGGCGCGTCGTCGGTGGGGACAAACTCGATGCGGCCCGGCTGGTAGGCGGCAAGTTGCACGCAGGTTTCCACCTCGACCAGCAGCTTCACGTCGCGGTTCACGCGGATCAACTCGACGACATGTTCGAATGTCGGAAAGCGGGCCAGCGCAGCGTTGAGGTCTTGCGCCAGTGCCGTGGTCTGCCCCTGCGGGCCGGGGTTGGAGGCCATCCGCTGCTGCGCCTGTTGCACGGCCTGCGCGCCGGTGCTGCCCTGCGCGGCGCCATTGCCCCCGCCGTTGCCGCCACCGCCAACGGGGCCGGGGGCCGGGGGCGGACTGCTGTTTTGCAGCTTGCGCACCAGTTCCTCGGGCGAGGGCAGATCGGCCACATGGGTGAGGCGGATCACGGCCATTTCGGCGGCCATCATGGCGTTGGGCGCGGCTGCGACCTCGTCCAGCGCCTTCAGCAGCATCTGCCAGAGCCGCGTCAGCACCCGCATCGGCAGGGTCTCAGCCATCTGTTGGCCGCGGGCACGTTCTTCAGGGGCGATGGTGGGGTCTTCGGCGGCATCGGGCGTGATCTTCACGACCGAGACCCAATGGGTGATCTCGGCCAGATCGCGCAGCACCGCCATCGGGTCGGCCCCATCGGCATATTGCGCCGAAAGCTCGGTCAGCGCGGCACCTGCATCGCCGCGCAGCACCATGTCAAAGAGGTCCAGCACTCGGCCACGGTCCGCCAGCCCCAGCATGGCGCGCACCTGTTCGGCCCCGGTCTCGCCCGCGCCGTGGCTGATCGCTTGGTCCAGCAGCGAGGTGGCGTCGCGGGCCGAGCCTTCGGCGGCGCGGGTGATCAGCGCCAGCGCGTCATCGGTGATCTCGGCACTCTCGGCGGTGGCGATCTTGCGCAGGAGCGCGATCATCACCTCGGGCTCGATCCGGCGCAGGTCGAACCGCTGGCAGCGCGACAGAACCGTCACCGGCACCTTGCGGATCTCGGTGGTGGCAAAGATGAATTTGACGTGCTCCGGCGGCTCTTCCAGCGTCTTGAGAAGCGCGTTGAACGCCCCGGTCGAGAGCATGTGTACTTCGTCGATGATATAGACTTTGTACCGGGCCGAGGCGGCGCGATAATGCACCGAATCGATGATCTCGCGGATGTTGGCGACGCCGGTGTTCGATGCCGCGTCCATCTCCATCACGTCGACATGGCGGCCTTCCATGATGGCGGTGCAATGTTCGCAAACGCCGCAGGGGTCGGTCGTCGGCCCACCGTTGCCGTCAGGTCCGATGCAGTTCATCCCCTTGGCGATGATCCGCGCCGTCGTCGTCTTGCCGGTGCCGCGGATGCCCGTCATCACAAAGGCCTGCGCGATCCGGTCGGCGGCAAAAGCGTTTTTCAGCGTGCGCACCATGGCGTCTTGGCCGACGAGATCGGCAAAGGTTTCGGGCCGGTATTTGCGGGCCAGAACGCGGTAGGCGGATGTATCTGTCATGGTGCCCCAGATCGGATTCGGTCAAGGCCGTAAACTATGCGCTCCGCGCCGTGGCGTCTACCGTGCTTGCGGAAGGCTCAGAGCATCCAAAGGATCGCCCCGACCCCGGCAGAGGCGAAGGCGAGCAGGATCGCCAAGACTTTCATGCGGCTGTTGGGCTGGGCATGGGCGTGATGGTCGCTCAGCCGCTTTTGGGTTTTCGCCGCCGAGGCCTGCGCGGCCCAATAGACGTAGAGCGCGGCAAAGATGAACACCGAAGCCACGGCTTTCGCCACCCACGTCGGCTCGAACTCACCGAAAACGGCGCGCAGACCGATGGCCACGGCGACGGCGGCCATGCCGGTGCGCATCCAGCCCGCAAAGGTGCGTTCATTGGCAAGGATCGTGCGATCCTCGGCCCAGTCGGTGCGGTCTTCGGCCAGGTCATTCTTATCACTCATTGAACCAAACTGCGCCTTGCGCGTTCATGTGGCAATAGGCTTTGACATAACGAGGGACGGTTCATGCGGTTGGGTGGAATTGGGCGGAGCAAGAATGTCATCCGCCGCAGCGGACGGGCCGGCAAGGCGGGGGGGCTGGGACTCGTCGGCGTTTTGGCGGTCATGGCGATTGGCTATTTCACCGGGATCGACGTGACGCCGCTGTTGACCGGCCAAGGCGGCGGTCAAGTCCAACAGTCCCGCCCGCTCAGTGACAGCGAAGACCCGCAGGTCGATTTCGCCGCCCGCGTGCTCACCACGACCGAGCAGGTCTGGAGCCGTATTTTCCAAGAACAACTGGGTGAAACCTATACACCGCCCAAGCTTGTGGTCTTTGAGAATGTGACGCAAAGCGCCTGCGGCGGGGCCTCGGGCGCGACGGGGCCGTTCTACTGTCCGGCGGACAATATGGCTTATCTTGATACCGCCTTTTTCCGCACGCTGGACCAACGTCTCGGTGCCGGGGGCGATTTTGCGGCTGCCTATGTGATTGCCCATGAGGTCGCGCACCATGTCCAGAACGAAATCGGCGTTCTGCCGCAGGTGGCCCGGATGCGGCAGCAGTCTTCCGAGGTTGAGGCGAACGCCCTGACCGTGCGGCTTGAGCTGATGGCCGATTGTTTCTCGGGCATCTGGGCCTCGAACGTCGAAGGCTTGATGGAGAAGGGTGACCTTGAAGAGGCGCTGAATGCTGCGCGGATGATCGGGGATGATCATTTGCAGCGACAGGCCGGTCAGGTGCCGCAGCCGCATACTTTCACCCATGGCACGTCAGAGCAGCGCGCGCGTTGGTTTGAGCGCGGGTTTGAAAGTGGCCAGATTGCGGCCTGCGATACGTTTGAGGCGGATCGGTTGTGAGGCGATGCCCGTGGTGCCCACGGGCGGGGCGTCTCGCCTATCGAATGCATCATTTATTAAGAGAAGGTACCCCTCTCATCGCTTCTGCGAAGCGACCGCCGGGGCGTTGCATTGCTGCGCAATGCGACGGTGGTGAGAGGCTGATAACGACCCAAGCGGGGCTCGTTACGGCTGCTTCCTTCCGGATCTGACCGGGTTGGCGAGGCGCTTGCCCGCACCAACCTCTCAAGGCCCATATAGGAGGGCATGGAACGAAGTGCAAGCCTCACAAGCGGATCGCGATTTGGGCGAAGCCCGAGGCGGTCATCCCCCGCGGGGTGGGCGACAAATGGGCGATGTCTTGCAAGAAGGGCAGGGCCTCGGGCGAGGTAAAGAGAACCGCCTGCGCCCCCGCCGCATCGAAGCGCCATGGCAGCGCATCGGACCATGGACACGGCTGCGGCGTAGCGAGAGCGGCAATCAGCGCGTCCGACAGCGGAAGCGGGCTGCGCAGGGCGACGTCATCCCCCGCCGCGCGGTCAAACCCGCCGCCGCCTGCCGCGCGGAACTGGTTGGTCGCGAGTAGAAACTTTTGGTCCGGCCTCACCGGTGCCCCTTGCCGTGACAGCGCAGTGATCCGTCTGCCGCGGGGGCGGCAGGGGTCAATGGCGTAGGTAACGCCAAAAATCGTGTCGCAGTGAAATGGCGGGCGGCAGGGGTCGAGTAGCGGGCCGGGGGTGCTGTCGAGCGGGGCAAACACCTCTGCCGCTTTTTCCAAACGCCGTCGCAGGGCGGCACCGGTGAGGCGCAGCGCCCAGACCGCGTTTTGATAGGGAAGCAGCCCGGCGATATGGCGGCGTTGCACCGCGCCGGGCGGGATATGCAGGAAATGCCCCGGCCCGCCGCGCCCGCCTGCCGTATGCGCCGCCGTGGCGGCGAGGATCGGGAGTTCGCTATCCGCCGTGCCCGCGACCCCTTGGCGGATCACCTCGGCCTGCGCGCGGGCGCTCAGCGCGTCGATGGGGGTGGGCATGGCGAGGGCAAAGTAGTTGTGCAGCGCGGTGTCGGTATGGCCGACCACCTCCTCCAGATGCCTCCGCACGCCGATGTGGCTGACCCGTGCTGCGCTCAGCACCGTGGGATCGGCCAGCGTTTGTGTGCTGTTGTCGCGCAGGTGGCTTTGATGGCCCGACACCGTCCAGCGCCCCTGCGCATCCCGTTCAAGAGCCAGATCCAGCACCGCCAAATCGGACCCCCCAAAGCCCGGCATCGCCGCCGGACGGTCGGACAGCGTGCCGGCCTGCGTATCGACCCCCTCGCGCGGGCCGTGGTCCTCTCCGGGAAAACGAAGATGGGTGTGGCCGGTGATCACCGCGTCGATCCCGTCGATCTGGGCCAAAGTGCAGATGTCTTCCTCGGTGGTGATTTCACCTTCATGGGCGATACCCATATGGGCCAGCAGCACGGTCAGATCGGCCCCCTCTGCCCGCAGCGTTAGTGCGGCGCTGCGCAGGCTTTCGAACGGGCAAATGATCTCGGCCTCATTCTCCAAAACCTCGCGGTTCCAGATCGCGGTTCGGCCCGGCAGGACGGAAAGCAGGCCCACCCGCAGCCGAGAAGAGGGATGCCCCGCAACGGCAGGCAGCAGGCAAGAGACGACGGCCCAACGGCGCAGCGGGCCGGGGTCGGTCAAATGCAGATTGGTCGAGATCAGCGGCATGTCCAGCGCCCCGGCCACGGCGCGCAGATAAGGCAGCCCATGGTCGAGGTCGTGATTGCCAAGGCCCAGACCATCATAATGCAGATGGTTCACACAGGCGACAAGCGGATGCGTTTGGGTGACCGGCATCTGCGCCAGTTGATCGCCCAAGGCATTGCCCTGCAACAGATCGCCATTGTCGAGCAGGATACAGGCGGCCCCCTGTTCCGCCGCCTCTGCCCGGGCGGTGCGGATCAAGGTGGCGATTCCGGCCAGCCCGTGATGCCCCACCGAACGGTCGCCCACATAGTCATGCCCCACGATCTGCATATGCAGGTCCGTCGTGGCCAGAATGCGCAGACGTGGCTTGGCCGGGATGCCACCCTCAGGGGGAACGACACCGGTCGAGGCATATGTGCTGCGCCTGTTCACCGAAAAGGTAAGTACTCGTTAAATTTTGCAACTTAAAGATGTTTTGATATGACCAGATTTCAACCGATCTGGCAAGGGGGCTTGGGATTGCCAATCTCGCATGTGCCGTGGCATGGCTGGGCAAAACGCCAAAAGCCTGTATCGGGCCTGTATCGGGAGAGCGCCATGCGTCACGCGGAGACGGTAACCTTTGGAGGCTCGGCCCTTGATCGGGCGGGGGAGATACGCGGCAATCCGGAAGCCTTGGCGCAGTTGCGTGCCGACCCGGCGGCGCGGGCGGTGGTCTTTTGGCGCGGCAAGCCGCTGATCGCGCCCGAATGCCCCGCCGCTTTGGCGCGATTGGCGATGGATCACCCCGTCTTGCAAGAGGCCGAAGGCACGGCGATCTTGCTGGGGCGCGAGGATGGGGCGCCGCGCTTTGCCGTGGATATCTCTGACTGGGAACCCGCCGATCTGGATCAATCGCAACTGGGCGCGTTCCTTGACCCCAGCGAACAGCGCCATCCGCTTTTGGGCGATGACATGGCCTTTGCCGAATTGCGGCGGGTGATGACATGGCTTGATCCGCGCGATGCCGAACTGGCCGCCAGCGGCAAGGCGATCCTTGGCTGGCATGAGACCCACCGCCATTGCGCGCGCTGTGGCAGTGCCACCGATCTGGCCCAAGGTGGCTGGCAGCGGGTCTGCCCCGACTGCGGCAGCGCGCATTTCCCGCGCACCGATCCGGTGGTCATCATGCTGATCACCCACGGCAATTCCGTGCTCATGGGCCGTTCCCCGGGTTGGCCCGAGGGGATGTATTCGCTGCTTGCTGGCTTTGTCGAGCCGGGCGAAACGGTAGAGGCCGCCGTGCGGCGGGAGGTGTTTGAGGAAGCGGGCGTGCAGGTCGGCGCGGTGAGCTACCTCTCCAGCCAGCCATGGCCCTTTCCGGCGTCCCTCATGCTGGGCTGTGCGGGGCAGGCGCTGAACCGGGAGTTGACCATCGACCCGGTTGAGATCGAAGACGCGCTTTGGGTTACCCGCGAAGAGATGATGGAGGTCTTTGCCGGAAGCCACCCGCGGCTTCTGCCTGCCCGCCGCGGTGCCATCGCGCATTTCTTGCTGGAAAACTGGCTTGCGGATAGACTGACCTGACACACCGCGCTGACGGGCCCGGACAAAGCGGCGCGGGTGGCAAATGCGAGCAGAAGAATTGGAACGGACCGAATGAAATTCTCCACCAAAGAAGACGTCGAAGCGCCGATTGAGGCGGTCTTTGACATGTTGTGCGATTTTGAGAGCTTTGAGCGGGCGGCGATGCGGCGCGGGGCCGAGGTGCAGCGCGCCGATGCCCTGCATCAGCCCGGCGTTGGGATGACATGGAAGGCGGTCTTCCCCCTGCGCGGAAAGCGGCGCGAGTTGACGCTAGAGATGGTGACCTTCGACCGGCCCAACGAGATGGTGATCGACAGCATGTCGCAGGGGTTGGCGGGGCAGATGTCCTTTGAATTGATGCCCCTGTCGCGCAACAGCACGCGTGTCTTGGTGGCGCTTGAGGTAAAACCGCTGACCCTGTCGGCACGGCTTTGGGTGCAATCGCTGAAACTGGCCAAGACGACATTGACCAAGAAATACAAAGATCGCGTGGCGGAATATGCCCGTGGGATGGAAGAGCGCTACGCGGGCGGCGTCAAGGTCTAAGCCCGCGCGGCCAGACTTACATCCCGGTCGGCGCGCCCCGGCCGGGATGGGCGGGGTAGGCGCCGAGAATTTCCAGCTTGTTGGTGAAATACCCCAGTTCATCCAGCGCGCGTTTCACCGCCGGGTCTTCGGGATGGCCTTCGATATCGGCGTAGAACTGCGTTGCGGTGAAGGAGCCGCCGACCATATAGCTTTCCAGTTTGGTCATGTTGACGCCATTGGTCGCAAAGCCCCCCATCGCCTTATATAGCGCGGCGGGAATGTTGCGCACCTCGAAGACGAAGGTGGTCAGCATCCGCTCGGCCCGGCGCGAAAGGTCGATCTTAGGCGCCATCAGCAAAAAGCGAGTGGTGTTATGGTCCATATCCTCAATATCGCGGGCCAGCACGGTGAGGCCGTTGATCTCTGCCGCGACCTCGCCTGCGAGAACGCCATCGGTGCTGCCCTCGGTCGCGGCCAGTTCGGCGGCGGCCCCGGCGGAATCGGCGGCGGGTTCGGAGGTGATGCCATGTTGCTGCAAAAAGCTGCGTGCCTGCGGCAAAAGCACCAGATGCGCGCGGACATGTTTGATGTCTTCCAATGCCACGCCGGGGCGGGCCATCAGGGCGATGCGCACCCGCACGAAGGCTTCGCCGATGATATGCAGCCCGCTTTCCGGCAGCAGGCGGTGAATATCGGCCACCCGGCCATAGGTCGTGTTCTCGACCGGCAGCATGGCCAGCTCGGCGCGGCCCTCGTTTACGGCCCGGATAACGCCTTCGAACGATTGGCAGGGCACCGGTTCCATGTCGGGGCAGGCCTGAAGGCAGGCCTCGTGACTATAGGCGCCAAGGGCCCCTTGGAAGGCGATGCGCGGCGTGGTCTGGGCGGTCATGGATCGTATCCTGCTGCAAAAGGCGCGGAGAAGGGCAATTGGTCGCGGTAACTACACCTTGCCTGCGCCAAGGGAAAGCAATAGATACGCGGGCAACGATGCCAAGAACCATGGCGCGCCCATGGTGCCAATACCAAGTGATGGACCCTGACGCATGTTCGATACAATGACCCTGACCAAAATCGCAGCCGGCGTATTCGGCGCCTGGTTGGTACTTCTGCTGGGCAAATGGGCGGGTGAAGAGATTTACCACGCCGATGCACATGGGGAAGCGTCCTATGTCATCGAAGTGGCTGACGCCGGTGGTGACGATGGCGGCGAAGAGATCGATTTTGCAGCCGTGATGGCCGAAGCCGATGCCGACAGCGGGTCGAAAGTGTTCCGCAAATGCGCCGCTTGCCACAAGGTTGACGGGTCCAACGCTGTTGGTCCGCACCTCGACGGTGTCGTCGGTCGCGATATCGCCTCGGTTGATGGTTTTGGCTATTCCGGCGCGCTGACCTCGCTTGAAGGGGATTGGACCCCGGAAGAGCTGAGCGCCTTCTTGGAAAGCCCCAAAGGCTACGCGCCCGGCACCACCATGGGCTTCGCCGGTCTGCGTAAGGTCGAAGACCGCGCCGACGTGATCGCTTACCTGCAAAGCGTTTCCAACTGATATCCCGCGCCATCGCGTGAGAGAAAGCCGCCCTCGGGGGCGGCTTTTGCGTTTGGGCGGGGCGGAACGTCTTATCCGTGCAGGTGTTGGGCCATGAAACGTCCACACCGAAAGGAGACGCGCCATGCAAAGCCACAGAACCACGGTCGATGGAATCGAAATGCGGTGGGAAGAGACGGGGGCGGGGGATCCTGTCATCCTGCTTCACGGTATTCCCACATGCCCCGCGCTTTGGCGGGATGTCGCGCCCAAGCTCACGGGCCGTCGGGTGCTCGCTTGGGAGATGCCGGGCTATGGGGCCTCGATCCCGCAGGGCGAGGGGCGCGATATCTCGGTCGCCAAACAGGCGGACTATCTGGTCGCTTGGATGCGCGATCAGGGCATCACGCGCGCGATCCTCGCGGCGCATGACCTCGGTGGCGGGGTCGCGCAGATCGCGGCGGTGCGTCACCCTGAGATGATCAGCGGGCTGCTTTTGACCAATGCGATCAGCTATGATTCGTGGCCCGTTCCGCTGGTCAGCGCGGTGGCCAAGACCGGCGGCGTGGCGAAACATGCGCCCGATGGCTCATTCCACCAGTTGCTGAAGATGATGTTCTCGAAGGGGCATGAGACCGACGCCGCCGCCGAAGCGGCCTTTGACGCCCACGCCCCGCATTACGCGCAGCACGGAGAGGCCGAAGCCTTTGTCCGGCAGGCGCAGTCGCTGGACGTGGAAGACACGAAAGCCATCGCGGACAAGCTGCCCACCCTCAACATCCCCGCGCGGATCGTCTGGGGTGCTGCGGATGACTTCCAAAAGATCGAATATGGCGAGCGGTTGGCGAAAGACCTGAATGCCCCCCTGCGACGGATCGAAGGGGGCAAGCATTTCACGCCGGAGGATCACCCCGGCGTGCTGGCGGATGAGATCAACGCGCTGATCCGCATGGTCGACGGGCAGTGATCGAAGGCGGGGCGCGGCACAGTACGCGCCCCGTTTCGACTTTACTGAGCGGCGATCACCGGGGCGGTGGCATTCGCGGCGGCAATCCCGCCGATGTCGCAGCGCCAAGCGGGCAGGCGGATCACGGCGCGGCTTTGGCCCGCTTCCACATGCACCTCGAAATCCCCACCGTGCATTTCGATCAGCTTACGGGTCAGCGGCAGGCCAAGGCCGAGCCCGCCCTTGGTGCTGCGGTGCTCCATCATGCCGCCGACGACGAAGGGTTTGTAAAGCTCGGCCAGATCGACGTGCTCATCGAATGAGCCGTTGTCGACGATCGAAATCTCGATATTGCCCTCGGCGTCTTTGAACGTCTCTAAGGCGATCTCACTGCCGCCATGCAGGACGGAGTTCAAAACCAGCGCCGTCACCGCCAATTCGATCTGGTCGCCGTCGATATGCATCTCTTCAAGCGGGAGGCTGTCGCGCAGCGTGATGGTCTTGGCCGTCGCATCCGTGGTGGCGAAATGCAGGGCAGAAACCGATTGCAGAAGGTCGCTCAGGTTGCATTTCCGCTCGTTCAGGCGCAGCTCGCCGGTGCTGACATTGCTGTAGGAAATGATCGTCTCGATCAGGGCGCTCAGATGGTCGACAGACCGGCGGGCCGAGCGGATCAGTAGCGGATTGACCCCCTGTTCGGCCTTGGCCTCCAACATGCGCAGGCTGCCGAAAAGAACCGTCAGCGGAGTGCGGAGTTCGTGGCCCACCAGCGTCAGGAAAGTGGCTTCGGCGCTGTTGTCGGCCTTTTGCTCGGACGCGTCCGGCTGGCAGCGTTCAAGGGCCGCGACCACCATGCGGCCCATATCTTCCAATAGGGCGATCTGCTTCTCAGAGGGCGCCTCATGCGGTTGCAGGTCCAGCGCGCACAGGCTTCCAAAGCGGTGGCCCGACGACAGGATCAGCGGCACACCGCAGTAATAGCGCGCCGCGGGGCCGCCCTCGGCGACCATGGGGTGACGCGCGAACCGGGGGTCTTTGCTGAGGTCGGGCACCACCAGCGGCGCGTCCGACATGATTGTATGGCTGCAAAACCCGGTATCTTTCGGCATCGGCCCCAGCGGGTAGCCGACCACGGATTTGTACCATTGGGTATCTGCCTCTACGACGCTGATATGCGCGATCGGACAGTCAAGCAGGCGGCGCGTGGCCTCGCAAATGGTGTCGAACAGTGCTTCGTTCTCGGCCGTGAGGCCGGGCACATCGAAAACGGCGCGCAGACGGGCTTCTTCGTTAAAGGGAATCGGGTAGGTTCTCATGCTCAGCTCCAGTTTACGCATCGTTAACCTGAGTGAAGAATCTGTTAACTTTAGGGCGAGAAACGGGCCGGGCCGCGAAGATACAGGGGCAGCGGGCTACACTTTGTCGCGAGCGGGGGCGGGGGAAGCCGCCAATCCACGGGGCATGCTTTGCGGTGGACCGCCCGTGCGGGGCAACCTTACATATTCGCAACTTGTATCTTGGCGTCGCACAGCGTTAGCCTAGATGACGCCTATCCGGACTACGCCACGCCAAGGAGTGACCTATGCCCCGTGCCCAGACCCGCGCCGCGACCCGTCCTTCGGTCCTTGATGACCTGCCGCTCTGGCTCGCGACGCTGACGCTGATGGTGGCGGCCCTGCTGGCCGGTGCCGCCGCGGCACAGGAGCAGAAGATCATCAAAAGCCACGGTTATTCCTTCTACGGCGATCTGACCTATCCGGCGGATTTCGAGCATTTCGACTACGTGAACCCGGATGCGCCCAAGGGCGGGGAAATCTCGATCCCCTTCGTCGGTACGCTGGATTCGATGAACCCCTATTCTGGCAAGGGCCGCGCGCATCTGTTCTCGATCTTCGGTTTCGAGAGCCTGCTGGGGGAGGCGCCCTCGGGTGAGCCGCTGCCGGCGGATGTCTATGGCGAGAGTTACTGCCTGCTCTGCGAAAGCCTCGAATACCCCGAGGACAAGTCTTGGGTCACCTTCCACATGCGCCCCGAGGCGCGCTTCTCGGACGGCACGCCGGTGACGGCGCATGACATCGTATTTTCGCACAACCTGCTGCTGGACGAGGGGCTGAAGTCCTACGCCGACGCGGTGCGCAAGCGCATTCCCAAGGTCGAGGCGTTGGATGATCACACGGTGAAGTTCTACTTCGCCGACGGCATCTCGCGCCGCAGCCTGATCGAGACGGTGGGCGGCGTGCCCGCATGGCCGCAACATTGGTTCGAGGAGACCGGTAATACCCTCAAGGACAGCTGGATGGACCCGCCCCCCGGATCGGGCGCCTATATGGTCGAAAGCGTCGACCTGACCAAGCGTATCGTGCTGAAACGCAACCCGGACTACTGGGGGAAGGACTTGCCGATCAACCGCGGCCGCATGAACTTCGACCGCATCCGGTTGGAAATCTTCAGCGACGACACCTCGGCTTTCGAGGCCTTCAAGGCTGGCGAATACACCTTCCGCGCCGAGGGGGATTCCAAGAAATGGGCCACGGGCTATGACTTCTCCAAGGTGAGTGAGGGTGCCATCGTGAAGGCCGAACTGCCCGACGGCTCGCCGCCCACGCCTTCGGGCATCATCTTCAACTTGGGCCGCGAGACGCTGCAGGACCGCCGCGTACGCGAGGCCGTGGCGCTGATGTTCAACTTCGAGTGGACCAACGAGTCGCTGCAATACGGGCTGTTCAACCACCGCGCCTCCTTCACGCAGGATACGCCGCTGATGGCGCAGGGCGCGCCCGAGGGGGCCGAGCTGGCGCTTCTGGAAAGCCTCGGCGATCTGGTGCCGGACGCGTTGCTGAACGAGCCCGCCGTGGTGCCGCATAGCTCCGACCCCGCGCGCCTATTGGACCGTCGCAACGCGCGCCGCGCCTCCAAGCTGCTGGAAGAGGCCGGCTGGACCGTGCAGAACGGCATGCGCGTGAACGAGGCAGGCGAGCCCCTGCGGCTGAATTTCCTGATGAACTCCGCCGGGTCGCCGACGATCTCAGCAGTGATCGAGAACTTCGTCGGCAACCTCACCTCCATCGGCATCGACGCCCGGCTCGAGAAGGTGGACAGCTCGCAATACACCGCCCGCGAACGCGACCGCGACTACGACATGATCTATGACGCCTATGCGGCCTTCCTCAGCACCGGCACCGGTCTGGCACAGCGCTATGGCTCGGAGGCGGCGGAGTTCTCGCTCTTCAACCCGGCAGGGCTCGCGAGCCCCTTGGTGGACGCGATCATCGAGGCATCGCTCGATGCAGAGACCGCCGAGGAGGAAGACGCCGCCCTCATGGCCCTCGACCGGGCGCTGCGGCACGAGTTCTTCATGATCCCGACGTGGTACAACGACAGCTACTGGGTGGCCTATTACGACCAGTACGACCACCCCGAGATCCCGCCCTACGCCTTGGGATACCTCGATTTCTGGTGGTACGACGAAGAGGCCGCCCAGCAGTTGCGCGCCTCGGGCGCCTTGCGGTAAGGCCTCCACATGGGTGCCTATATTCTCCGACGGCTTTTGCTGGTGATCCCGACCTTGTTCGGCATCATGCTGGTCAACTTCGCGCTGGTGCAATTCGTGCCCGGTGGCCCGGTTGAGCAGGCCATTGCCCGTATTCAGGGTGGCGGTGACGTCTTCGGCGGCTTTGCCGGGGGCAACAACGATGCGGGCGTCGACACCATGGCGCGCGGGTCCGACAGCACCTATGTCGGCGCGCGCGGCTTGCCGCCCGAGTTGATCGAGGAGTTGGAGAAGGAATTCGGCTTCGACAAACCCCCGGTGGAGCGGTTCTTTCACATGCTTTGGAACTACATGCGGCTCGATTTCGGCGAAAGCTATTTCCGCGCCATCAGCGTGATCGATCTGATCAAGGAAAAGCTGCCGGTGTCGATCACGCTTGGGCTCTGGTCGACGCTAATCGCGCATCTGGTCTCGATCCCGCTGGGCATCCGCAAGGCGGTGCGCGACGGCAGTAGGTTCGATACCTGGACCTCAGGGGCGATCATCGCGGCCTATGCGATCCCCGGGTTTCTCTTCGCGATCCTGCTATTGGTGCTCTTCGCCGGCGGCTCTTACTGGCAGATCTTCCCGCTGCGCGGCCTGACTTCGGATAATTTCGACAGTCTGAGCCCCTTGGGCAAGGTGGCTGATTATTTCTGGCACATCACCCTGCCGGTGCTGGCCTCTACGATCTCGGCCTTCGCCACGCTGACGCTTCTGACGAAGAACAGCTTTCTCGACGAGATAAAGAAGCAGTATGTCATCACCGCCCGCGCCAAGGGTCTGTCCGAGAGCAAGGTTCTCTACGGTCATGTCTTTCGCAACGCGATGCTGATCGTGATCGCCAGTTTCCCGGCGGTCTTCATCTCGGTCTTTTTCGGCGGGTCGATCATCATTGAGACGATCTTTAGCCTCGACGGCCTTGGGCGCTTGGGCTTTGAGGCGGCAGTGGCGCGGGACTATCCGATCGTCTTTGGCACGCTCTTCATCTTCGGCCTGATCGGGCTGGTCGTCGGCATCCTGTCTGACCTGATGTATGTGCTCGTCGACCCGCGCATCGACTTCGAGAAGAGGGAAGGCTGATGGCGCTGTCTCCGCTGAACCAGCGCCGTTGGCGCAATTTCACCGCGAACCGGCGCGCCTATTGGTCGCTGTGGATCTTCGCGATCCTGTTCGGCATCTCGCTGCTGGCCGAGTTCGTGGCGAACGACAAGCCGATCCTCGTCAGCTACCGTGGCGAATATTACACGCCGATCTTCAACTTCTACCCCGAGACCGCCTTCGGCGGCGACTTCCAGACCGAGGCCGCCTACCGCGATCCGGAGGTGCAGTGTCTTATCGCCACCGGCGGGCTGGACCTTTGTTTCGACGATCCTGAGGGTTACATCCTCGACGCCGAGGATGGCGAGGTCGAAGGCGAGGCGATCGAGACAGGCTGGGCGCTCTGGCCCGTCATTCCCTATTCCTACGACACCGCCGTGGACCGCCCCGGTGCCGCACCCCTGCCGCCCAACGGGCAGAACTGGCTGGGGACCGACGGCACCAAGCGCGACGTCATGGCCCGCGTGATCCATGGTTTCCGCCTGTCGGTGGTCTTTACCCTGATCGTGACCGGGGCGGCCTCGCTCATCGGTATCCTCGCGGGCGCGGTGCAGGGGTTCTTCGGCGGCTGGCTCGACCTCATTTTCCAGCGCATCATCGAGATCTGGTCCTCGACCCCGTCGCTCTACGTCATCATCATCATGTTCGCCATTCTGGGCCGAAGTTTCTGGCTTCTGGTCGTGCTTTTGGTGCTGTTCTCATGGACCGCGTTGGTGGGCGTGGTGCGGGCCGAGTTCCTGCGTGCCCGCAACCTCGAATACGTGCGGGCGGCCCGGGCGCTTGGCGTTGGCAACGGCACGATCATGCTGCGCCACATGCTGCCCAACGCCATGGTGGCGACGCTGACCATGCTGCCCTTCATCATCACCGGCACGATCTCCACGCTGGCGACGCTCGACTTCCTTGGCTTCGGCCTGCCGTCCTCGGCCCCCTCGCTGGGTGAGTTGACGCTGCAGGCCAAGCAGAACCTTCAGGCGCCGTGGCTCGCCTTCTCGGCCTTCTTCACCTTTGCCATCATGCTGTCGCTTCTGGTCTTCATCTTCGAGGGCATCCGCGACGCATTCGACCCCAGAAAGACCTTCTCGTGACTGCATTGTTGGACGTCAAAGACCTGCAAGTCTCCTTCCGGCAGGACGGGCAGCTGATCCCGGCGGTGCGCGGGGTGAGCTTTGCCGTGAACCGTGGCGAGACGGTGGCGCTGGTGGGCGAAAGCGGCTCGGGCAAGTCGGTCTCGGCACTGTCGACCGTGTCGCTGCTGGGCGAAAGCGCTGAGGTGAGCGGGTCGGTCACCTACAACGGCCAGCAGATGATCGGCGCCGACGACAAGCTGCTGCGCGACGTGCGCGGCAACGACATCTCCTTCATCTTCCAAGAGCCGATGACCTCGCTCAACCCGCTCCACACGATCGAGAAGCAACTGGCGGAATCGCTGGCGTTGCATCAGGGGCTGCAAGGTCAGGCGGCGCGGGCGCGGGTGCTGGAACTGCTCCAGCAAGTCGGCATCAACGACGCCGAAAGCCGCATGGATGCCTATCCGCACCAGCTTTCGGGGGGGCAGCGGCAGCGGGTGATGATCGCCATGGCACTGGCCAACAAGCCCGACATCCTGATCGCGGACGAGCCGACGACGGCGCTCGACGTGACCATTCAGGCCCAAATCCTCGACCTGTTGAAGGATCTGAAAGACGAGATGGGCATGGGGCTTTTGTTCATCACCCATGACCTCGGCATCGTGCGGCGCATCGCCGACCGGGTTTTCGTCATGCAGAAGGGGCTGGTGGTCGAGGAAGGCCCGACGGCGGAGATTTTCGACAATCCGCAGCACCCCTACACGCGCAAACTGCTCGGCGCCGAGCCCACCGGTGCGCCCGCGCCCGTGGCCGAAGATGCGCCCGAAGTGCTGCGCACCGACAACCTCAAGGTCTGGTTCCCGATCCAGAAGGGCCTGCTGCGCCGGACCGTGGGCCATGTGAAGGCCGTCAACGACACCAGCCTGTCGATCCGCGCGGGCGAGACCCTGGGCATCGTCGGCGAAAGCGGCTCGGGCAAGACCACGGCGGCGCTGGCGATCATGCGGCTCATCGGCTCGGAAGGGGAGGTGACCTTCCGCGGTGAGGACCTGCGCAAATGGTCGACCAAGAAGCTGCGCCGGCTGCGCGCCGACATGCAGATCGTCTTTCAGGACCCCTTCGGCTCGCTCAGCCCGCGGATGACCTGTTTCCAGATCATCAGTGAGGGGCTTGCGATCCACAAGATCGACAAGGGGCGCGACAAGCGCGAGTTGGTCGCCGAGGTGATGACCGAGGTCGGGCTCGACCCCGCGACGATGGACCGCTACCCGCATGAGTTCTCCGGCGGACAACGCCAGCGCATCGCCATCGCCCGCGCCATGGTGCTGCGCCCGAAGCTCTTGGTGCTGGACGAGCCGACCTCGGCATTGGACATGACCGTGCAGGTGCAGATCGTCGATCTTCTGCGAGATTTGCAGGCGAAATACGGGCTGGCCTATCTCTTCATCAGTCACGACCTGAAGGTGGTGCGGGCCATGTCGCACAAGGTGATGGTGATGAAACGCGGTGACGTGGTGGAATATGGGGACGTCGACGCGCTTTATGACAATCCGCAGACGGAATACACGCGGAGCCTGTTGCAGGCGGCAGGGTAAGCGGGCGTTGCATTTGCGGAGAGGGTAGGGGGCGCTGCCCCCATCGCGCCGGGGGCGCGATTCCCCCGCGGTATTTTTTAAAGGATGAAGTTGATTTGGTGGCGCTTTGGCCGCCCGGTGGTGGTTTAGCCTTCGCTGGGGCCGATCATGAAGCAGCTGACGTTACGCGCGGCCAGACGGCGGCAGGCGAGGTCGGCGCTTTCGCGGGACATGCCGAGGAAGTTCGCGTCAAAGCCTTGTGGGCGGCGCACCACTTTGCGCAGCGTGCCATCGAGGGTCGACATTTCGGCCAGGGCGGTTTTCAGCAGGACCTTCTCGGCGGCGTAGCGGCTGGGGAAACGGCCCACGTTCACGCCCCAGTGGCGCCCGCCGGAGGTGGAGACGCGGGTCACGATCTCTTGCTCTACCGCCTGTTGTACCGCCAGCTTCACATCCTGGGGGCGCGGTTCGGGGCGGGGGGAGGCTTTGGCGGCGGCGATGACGACCTCGGCCTCATTGGCCTCTGGGGTGGGCGCGGCGGCGGGCGGGGTTGGTGGCGTCTCAACCGCTTCGCGCAGCGCTGCTGTGATATCGCTGTTGGAGACCACGCTGGTTGCCTCGGGCGCGGCGGCGGTGGCCACGACGACGACATCGCTGCGGGGGCGCAGTTGCGGGCGTTTGGAGGTGGTGACGGCGCCGACGAGGCGGATCGTTTTGCCTGCGGCGCCGGGGGCGGTTTCCACATCGGCGTAGACGGGCGGGACCGGTTTGCGCAGCGGCGCGGAGGAGGGCGCGCGGCGGAAGCCGAGGTCCATAAGCTCGGCCACTTTGGCGTTGCGCGAGGCGGTGGATTTGCCGCCGAAGACGGTCACGATGATGCGCTCATTGCCCCGTTCGGCCGAGGCGGTGAGGTTGAAGCCAGCGGCGCGGGTGTAGCCGGTCTTGATGCCGTCTGCCCCTTTGTAGGATCCCAGAAACCGGCGATTCGTATGGGAGACCTTGCGCACGCCCGCATCGGCGGTGATGCGCGAGAAGAGGTTGTAGTATTGCGGGTAATCATAGAGCAGGTGGCGGCCCATGCGGGTCATGTCGCGGGCGGTGGAGAGGTGGCCGCTCTCGGTCAGCCCGTGCATGTTTTTGAACGTGGTGCGCGTCATGCCAAGCTGTTTGGCGGTGCGGTTCATCCGGCGGGCGAAGGCGGCCTCAGAACCGCCAATGGCCTCGCCGATCGCGGTGGCGGCATCATTGGCGGATTTCACGGCGGCGGCGCGGATGAGATAGCGTAGGGCGATCTTTTGGCCCGGGCGCATGCCCAATTTGCTGGGCGGCTCGGAGGCCGCGTTTTTCGAGATCGTCACTTGGGTATCGAGAGAGATTTCCCCCCGTTCCACCGCTTGGAAGGCGATATAGAGGGTCATCATCTTGGTCAGCGAAGCCGGGTGCAGGCGGGTATCGGCATTCTCGGCGTGGATTTCTTTGCCGGTGCGGGCGTCGATGACATAGGCGGCGTAGGGGGCAGCGATCGCGCTGAGGGGCAGGAGAACCAGAACCCAGAGTGCTGCGAATAGAAATAGCCCGTAACGGGCCGGCTGAATGCGCCGAGCCTTCATATTTGCCTGCCTTTTACTGCCTCAGGTCGCCGATTTCTGGCTGACCATTTATTAATTGGTTCAAGGCTAGCATAGGACGCCGCATCGCGGAAGCCGTCGAATCCAGTGAACAGGGGAAAAAGGGGCGGATCTCTCCTCCAATATGTAGAGGCTTGCGCACATCAACCCACTATAAGCGCGAATAAGGCAAGAATTGGGCGGAAATTGGCCGGCAGTGCGGCATTTTCGGCGATGTGTCAGAACGACTCAGGCGCGGGGCCGAGTCACCCCGACACGATCTTTTTCACTGTCTCCGGGAGGCCTGAGAGGTCGCTGATCTGGGCAAAACGGGGGGGAATTGGTTGGCGCTTCGGCATGTTCCATTGCCCATGTGAGGTCGTGAGGCACATAGACGCCCCAGCCGCCTGCCGCGATCATCGGGCGCACGTCGGAGGCCATCGAGTTGCCAACCATCAGCCCCCGTTCGGCACCTTGGCCATGCTGCTCAAAAATGTGGCGATAGGCGGTTTCGGTCTTGTGAGAGACGATTTCGACCGCGTCGAACCTATCGCGCAGGCCCGATTGGGCCAGTTTGCGCTCTTGGTCCAGCAGGTCGCCTTTGGTCACCACGATGAGCCGGTAGTCGCCGCGTAGGTTTTCCAGCACGTCTTCGACATGGGGCAGCAATTCGATGGGATGGTCCAGCATGTCACGCCCGGCGGCGAGCAGATCGTTGATCACCTCGGCGGGGACTTTGCCCTCGGTTACCTCGATCGCGGTCTCGATCATCGACAGGGTGAAGCCTTTGATCCCATAGCCGTAATGCGGCAGATTCCGCCGTTCGGCCTCCAGCAGCCGGGCCATCAGGTGGTCGCGTTCACTATGTTCGGCGAGAAGGGCTGCAAAACGGTCGTGAGAGAGTGCAAAGTAGCGTTCATTATGCCACAATGTGTCATCCGCATCGAAACCGATGGTGGTGAGTGCCCCGCCCATATGTGCTGCCTCTTTCCTAAATTGGTTCAGGGGTTATATAGACGGCTGCACGACGAACAAGCTCTACCCCCAGCCGCAGGAGCAGCAATGCACCGTGACGACGTGAAAGCAGATTGGACGATCCAGCCCGCAGGCCGGTCCGCGCCGGGCGCGTGGATGATGGCCGACGGCCCCAAGGATGACGACGACAGCGAGTTGCTGACCAAGACCCGCCCCAAGACCAAACGCCCGCCGCTCTACAAGGTGATGTTGCTGAACGACGATTTCACCCCGATGGAATTCGTGGTGCATGTCTTGGAGCGTTTCTTTGGCCTGAACCACGCGCAGGCGTTCGAGATCATGTTGACGGTTCACAAGAAGGGGCTGGCCGTGGTTGGCGTCTTTAGCCACGAGATCGCGGAGACGAAAGTGGCGCAGGTGATGGATTTTGCCCGGCGTCACCAGCATCCGCTGCAATGCACCATGGAAAAAGAAGAATAACACGTGATTGATCCGCGACTGGAACTGGCCCTGAACGGCGGTGGGCTAGACCTGCCCGAAACTGGGGTGATCGCTGTCTTTCAGCCCCCCGTGGATGCGGATTTGGCCGGTCTTCCGCCTGAGCGTTGCAAGATCATTCACGATTTCAAACCTGCCTATGACGCGTGGACGGCGCGGGGCTATGAGGCGGCGCATTCGATCGAGGGGCGCTATGCTGCGGCCATCGTCTGTCTTCCGCGTGCCAAACATGAGGCCCGCGCCTTGGTCGCCCAAGCTTGCGCCGTAAGCGATGGGCCGGTGGTGGTCGATGGGCAAAAGACCGATGGCGCGGATTCCATCCTGCGCGAGATGCGGGCGCGGGTGACGGTGCAGGGGCCGATCTCCAAGGCGCATGGCAAGCTTTACTGGATCGACGCGGGCGCGAGCGATTTTTTCACCGATTGGGAGGCTGGTCCGGCCCAGACCGAAGGCGGCTTTTGGACCGCGCCGGGGGTGTTCTCTGCCGATGGGGTCGATCTGGCCTCGGCGCTTTTGGTGGATGTGCTGCCTGATAACCTCGGGGCTGAAGTGGCCGATCTGGGGGCGGGCTGGGGGTTCCTTTCGGCGCATATCCTGACGCGGCCCAAGGTGAAGACGGTGCATTTGGTCGAGGCCGGGCATATGGCGCTGGAATGCGCGCGCCATAACGTGACCGACGACCGCGCCGTGTTCCATTGGGAGGATGCCACCGAATGGCAGCCCCCGCACCGGATGGATACCGTGGTGATGAACCCGCCTTTCCACACAGGCCGCGCCGCTGAGCCGCAGATCGGTCAGGCCTTTGTCGCCGCGGCCGCGCGGATCCTTTCGGGGCAGGGCGATCTGTGGATGGTGGCCAACCGGCATCTGCCCTATGAGGCGGAACTGAAGAAACGCTTTGCTCAGGTGGCCGAGCTTGGAGGCGATGCGCGGTTCAAACTGTTCCACGCCACACGCCCGCTGACCCGGCGCCGCTGAGCCAAAAGGGGGTATCCCGATGTCATTCTCGATCTCTGGTAAAACAGCCATCATCACCGGCGCGGCGGACGGGATCGGCCTTGCCATCGCGCGGCATCTGGCCGACCGGGGCGCCAATGTGATGTGCGCCGATTCCAACGAGAAAAAGCTGATGGAAGAGCTGGGCGACACGCCGGACGACGGCAATATCCGCGTCTTTGCCGGTGATCTGCGTCAGCGGCTGACCATCGCCAACCTCGTCTCGGCCACGATCGACGCCTATGATCAGGTCGATATCCTCGTGAATGCCTCGCGGCAGGTGATGCCGACCGATCCGCTGGATGTGGAAGACGGCTCGGTCGAGACGCTGTTGCAGCAAAACCTGATGACGGCGCTGCAATTGTCGCAGCAGGTGGCGCGGCGGATGATCAAACAGGCCGAGGGCCAGACGGAGGGGCAGGTGGGGTCGATCATCAACCTCAGCTCTATCGCGGCACAGCGCCACCAGCCGGATATGATGGGCTACGCCATCGCCTCGGCGGCGGTGCAGCAGATGACCCGCTCTCTGGCGCTGGTGCTGGCGCCGCATCGGATACGGGTGAATGCGATCTCTTTCGGTTCGGTGATGAGCGCGTCCCTGCGCGCTGCCGTGGCCGAAAACCGCGACTGGCGCGACGACATCCGCGCGCATACGCCGCTTGGCCGGATCGCCGGGCCGAACGAGCTTTGCGAGGCGGTGCAATTCCTCGCCGCTGAAAGTTCGGGCTTCATGACGGGCGAGATCATGACCATCGACGGCGGGCGCACGCTGCTCGATGTGGTCTCGGCCCCCGCGCATTGAGGGCGGGCAGCAGTTTTCTGCGGCAAAAGTGAAATCATCCAGATTTCGCCCTTGACCCCAATGCCAAGCTGCCTTATCCGACGCGCCACGGCGTTATAGCTCAGTTGGTTAGAGCGAACGACTCATAATCGTTAGGTCCCTGGTTCAAATCCAGGTAACGCCACCATTATCCCCCCTTTGTTTCAGATGAACATCCGGCGTCTGCGCTGCTGCGTGTGCTCCGCGCTTGGGTTGCGCATGGGGCTGGAAGGGATAGAAGATAGCCCATGCCCCGCGCGGGTTTGAGCAGATGAAAGCAGCCTTATGACCACGGATAACTTCGTTCACGAGATCAATGTCACTTGGGGCGATTGTGACCCGGCGCAGATCGCCTATACCGCGCGGCTGCCCTATTTCGCGCTGGATGCGATCAACGCGTGGTGGGAGGCCCATTTCGACGGTGACGGCTGGTTCCAGCTTCAGATCGACCGCAATATCGGCACGCCTTTCGTCAACCTGTCGATGGATTTCCGCAGCCCGGTCACCCCGCGGCACAAGCTGATGTGCGAAACCTATCCGACCCGGCTTGGCAACAAATCCATCACCTTCGGCATGAAGGCGCGGCAGAACGGGGTGCTCTGTTTCGAAGGGTCTTTCACCTGCGTCTTTACCATCGCGGATGTGTTCAAAAGCCAATCCGCGCCCGAAGAACTGGCTCGTGTGATCAAACCTTTGGTCCGCGCCGACCTCGCCTGAGGCAATTGCGCCGCGCGCAGTTGAAGTTCCCCCGATTGCAGCGTCTTATCGCGCAGCACATTGAGGGAGACGAAGATGACGATCAGGACTGCGGTAATCGGATTAGGGATCATGGGGCGGCGCATGGCCGAGAACATGGTGCTGCACCCTGACTTCACGGTCACCACCATGTGGGATCCCGACCCCGCCGCCTGTGCCGCCGCGCAAGAGGCCGCGCCGGAGGCGGTTGTCTCCGCCACGGCGTCCGAGGCGATGGCCGATGTCGATCTCGTCTATCTCGCCTGCCCCCCGGTGCCGCGCAAAGCCTATGCGCTTGAGGCCGCGGCGGCGGGTAAGGCGATCTTCCTCGAAAAACCGCTTGGCGTGGACATTGCCGAGAGCCGCGCCTTGGTGGCCGAGTTGCAGGCCGCGGGCGTTCCGGCGGCGGTCAACTTTACCCAAGCGGCGGGGGCGGCGCTGACCGATCTGACGCGGTCGATCGAAGAGGGCGCGCTTGGCGATCTTTGCGGCATCGACATCATCGTGACCTATCCGGCATGGCCCCGCGCGTGGCAGGTGGATGCCGATTGGCTGCGCTTTGCCGCTGAGGGGGGCATGACGCGCGAGGTGATCTCGCATTTCCTGTTCTTGAGCGAGCGGGTGTTGGGGCCACTGACCCTGCAATGGGCTCATGCGGAATACCCTGACGACAAGCTCTGCGAGACCCATGTTGCGGCGCGGCTGGTCAATGCCGAGGGCTTGCCGGTTTCGATCCTCGGTTCTGTCGGCGGCGCGCAGCCGGACCGGCAGGAGGTGACGGTGAAAGGCGCGAAGGCCAGCCGTCGCATCTCGGAATTCTCTATCGACACCGTCTCGACCGGGGAGGATTTCGCGCCGACCAGCGACGTCCCCGCCGACACCCGGGCGACCAGCCTTAAGGCGCAACTCGATGATATGGCGCTGCTGATGGCGGGCAAGACCAGCCGTCTGGCGACACCAGAGGAAGCGCTGCGGGTGCAAGAACTGATCGAAGGCATCTTGGCCAACCGGGGGGTGCAGTCATGACCGCCACGCTGCAATCTTCGCCCGAGACCTGCCATTGGGGCTATTTCGAGGCCAGCCGCCCGCCTGCGCTGACCATCCAAAGCGGCGAAGAGGTGATAATCAACACCGTCTCTGGCGCGCCCAATTGCCTGCCGCCCGAGGGCTTCCACGTCCCACCCGAACTCTACGACATCCACAAGGCAGGCCCGCCGCCGATGCCGGGCCATATCCTGACCGGGCCGGTCGCCGTCGAAGGTGCGATGCCCGGCGATGTGCTGAAGGTCGAAATCCTCGATGTCGCGCTGCGGCAGGACTGGGGGTATAACTTCATCCGCCCCTTGGCGGGCACGCTGCCGCAGGATTTCCCCGAGACCTATCACAGCAACATCCCGCTGGATGCAGAGCGGGGCGTCGCCCGGCTGCCTTGGGGGCTGGAACTGCCCTTGGCCCCGTTCTTTGGCGTGATGGCCGTGGCGCCGCCGCCCGAATGGGGCCGGATCGCCACCATCGAGCCGCGCAAACATGGGGGCAATCTGGACAACAAGGAACTGGGGGCGGGCAGCACGCTTTACCTGCCGGTCTTCAACGAAGGGGCGCTGTTTTCCTGCGGGGACGGGCATGGCGCGCAGGGCGATGGGGAGGTCTGCGTCACGGCGATTGAGACGGCACTACAGGGGCGTTTCCGTCTGACCGTGTTGAAGGACCGCACAGTCAGCTATCCGCAGGCCGAAACGCCGAGCCATGTGATTACCATGGGCATGGCCCCCGACCTCGACCGCTGCGCGGAGATGGCCCTGCGCGACATGATCGCATTGGTGTCTGCACGCGCGGGGATCAGCCGCGAGGATGCCTATGTGCTCTGTTCGCTGGCCGGTGATCTGCGGATCACCCAGACGGTGAACCGTGAGAAGGGCGTGCATATGATGATGGCGAAAGAGTTGATCGGCGGTTAACGCCGGTGCCGCGCAAAGAAAAAGGGCCGCATCGCTGCGGCCCTTTCGCGTGTCTAGCTAGCGGCAGATCATTCTTCCGCCCAAGCCATCCGCGCCGGGTGATATTCGAACCCGATGTGATGCGCGGCACCCACCAGCCCCTCGCGGGTGTGGTTGTAGAGCGAGCGCCAGTAGGGCTGGATCGTGACGCCATCGTCTTGCAGCATCTTCTCACCCTTGGCCATGATCTCGCGGCGCGCTTCGACATCCGCCGTGGCCAGCGCCTCTGACAGCAGGGCGTCGAACTCGGGGCTGGCATAGCCGAACTCGTTCCACGCCTCGCCCGAGCGATAGGCCAGCGCCCAGATCTGCACGCCCAGAGGCCGCGCGTTCCAGTTGGTGGAGGAGAAGGGATATTTCACCCAGTCGTTCCAGAAGGTGGAGCCGGGCAGGATGGTGCGTTTGACCTTGATGCCCGCGTCACGCAGCTGGGCTGCCACGGCATCGGTGGTGTCTTTGCGCCATGCATCGTCGATCGAGAAGAGTTCATGCTCGTAATCTGCCATGCCCGCCTCTTCCATCAGCGCGCGGGCGGCTTCAGGGTCGGTCTTGGGCGGCTCGACTTCAGCGTATTCGGGATGCATCGGGCCGACGTGGTGGTTCTCGGCGACGAGGCCGCGCCCGGCGTAGCCGAGTTCCAGCAGCACGGCATTGTCGACCGCGAGTTGCAGCGCGTTGCGCACGCGCTTGTCTTCATAGGGTTTCATGCCGTCGACTTCGGCCAGTTGGTTGGGGCGGATCACGATGGTCGCCGCTGTGGCGATTTCATTCTCGACCCAGCCGTCCAGCGTGCTCATCACGTCGATATATTCGCCTTCCATGGAGTAGAAAGCGTCAACCTCTTCGGCCTCGGCTGCGGCGATCCATGCGGAAGGATCAGTGCCGTAGTCGATATATTCCAAACGGTCGATATAGGGCCCGCCGAAGACCTCAGTGCCCCACCATGTGTGATCGGGGTTCTTCACCAGCACGCTTTTGACGCCAACTTCGAGCGACTCGGGCAGGTAGGGGCCGGTGCCTTTCGGGTTTTCGAGCATTGTGTCGGGGTCGAACCCTTCGGGCGTGATCGCGGCGGGGTAGTCGGCCATGCCGGGGATCAGCGTGATGTCGGATTTGGGCAGCGTGAGCTTGACGGTGTGGTCGTCCACCACCTCGATCGCGCCTTCGATGGCCTTGCCGGTTTCCTCATCCACCAGTGTGGCGAAACGGCCCGCCATGGAGTTGCCTTCGAGCGACTTGTCGCACCAGCCTTCGATGTTGCGCGCCACGTCCTGCGCGGTGAAGGCGGTGCCGTCGTTCCATGTCACGCCCTTGCGGACGTTCAGCGTGTATTCGGTGGCGTCGTCGTTAATCTCCCAACTTTCCAGCAGGCCGGGGGTGAAGGTGCCGTCATTCTCCCAGATGGCGAGGTATTCCAGCCAGCCGCGGCTGAAGTTGGCGATCTGCGACCAGTCAAAGGTGCGCGGGTCTTTCAGGGCACGCACCTCCATCTGCATCCGCACGGTGCCGCCTTCCTTGAGGTTGGCATGGGCCGCCGCACGCGCAGGCGCGGCCATGCCAAGCATCCCGTAGGCTGTGGCGGACGTGGCCCCGAAGGCGCTCGCAATCGCCAGAAACTCGCGTCTGCTGACGGGGTCTTTCTTGGCGTTCTCGGCTGATGTCAGCACGGATTGCGGCAGCGGTTTTCCGGTGCGTGTCAAAAATTCCATGATTTTCCTCTCTGTTGGTGCGTTGGCCGGGCCATCGCGGATCCCCACTTTTCACGGTGGGGCAGGTGATGCAGTTGACCTGCTTTTGTCGCCTCTTGAGGTGGGCGCGGGGTGTTTAGTCTGCCGATCAGGCGCGTTGCGTCAAGCCTGTCGCGGGAAGTTGAGCAGCAAGCTAGCGCAGGAAACCGGCCCGGCAAGCGCGGGCATGGGGGAAAAGTGCTGTGAGGCTGGCGGGTTAGGCCAGATCGCGCGCGGCTTTGAAAAGCGCCGCAAGCCGGGCCGGGACGCCGAGTTCATTGGCCAGGATCAGAACCAATCGGGCGTTGAGGGCGTGGCTTTCCGCCTCGCTCAGCCCTTCGTGGGCGGCCATGAGGGCGGCATAGACGCTGTCGCCCTCGGCGCCGAGGTTGTCTTCAAGGATCATGCGGTGGCTCCTTTCGCACGGTCATAGGCGCGGGCAATCGCGGCGCTGTCGGGCTGGTCGAAGACGGCGCAAACATGGCCATCGGGGCGCAGCAGATAGAGGAATCCGCTGCCATAGCGCCGCTGCGCGTGGTCGTCCTTACCTTGGAAACAGGGGTAAGCATCATGGGATTGATCGATACCGATCCGGGCAAGGCCGGGAAGGTCGGGGGCGGTGATCTCGCCCACGGCGAGGAGGGCGAACTGGCCCTGAACCGCACCCAACAGCCAGCAATCCCCCGCAGGCCCGACCAACGGCGCGTCGATCAATGCGCTGCCGGGGCGCAGGGGTGCGTCGCCTGCGGTTTGCAGCGGGCTATGGGCCAGCGTGCAGGGCTGCGACAGCCGGCCGGAGTTGATCAGTTTGCGCGCGAAAGGGTGCTTTGCTGCGAGGGTTAGCACCTCGTTGCGAAACAGGGTCTCGATGGGGGATTTCGGCGTCATGAAATTGGTCGCGCGGGCGGAGTTGCGCATGTTCTCATCCGCGCCATGGCCGCGTTCGAAGTCATAGCTCTCAATCAGGCTTGGCGGCGCATCGCCCTGCACCACAGCGGCCAGTTTCCAGCCAAGGTTGTCGACATCCTGCACCCCGCCATTGCCGCCCCGCGCCCCGAAGGGGCTGACCACATGGGCGCTGTCGCCGACAAAGACGACGCGGTCATGCACGAACCTCTCCAGTCGTGCGCAGCGGAACTTATAGACGCTCATCCAATCCAGCCGGAACGGCGCGTCGCCGAGCATCTGCTTCAGCCGCGGCACGACCTTCTCTTCGGTCGCCTCGGCCTTCGGGTCGGTCTCTGGCCCCAGTTGCAGGTCGATGCGGTAGATGTTGTCGGGCTGTTTGTGCAGCAGGGCGGATTGGCCGTTGTGAAAGGGTGGGGCGAACCAGAACCACCGCTCGGGCGTGTCATGGTCGCCGAAGGGGGAGGTCTCCATCTCTACATCGGCAATGAGGAAGTGTTCGTCGAAGGTCTGCCCCTCGAAGGGCAGGTTCATCCGTTTGCGCGTGGCCGAGCCTGCGCCATCGCAGGCGATGTACCAGTCGGTCTCAAGCCGGTAGGGGCCATCCGGCGTCTCGATCGTCAGCTCAACATGGTCGGCGTGGCCCTTGTGATCGGTGACCTTATTGAGAAAGCGCAGGTCGATTTGGTCGGGGAACTCCTGCGCGCGTGCAATGAGATATTCTTCGACGTAATATTGCTGAAGGTTCACGAATGCCGGGTATTTATGCCCCGGTTCCGGCAGCAGGTCGAAGTTATAGACCTCCTGTTCCCCGTGAAACTGACGGCCCACTTTCCATGTCACGCCCTTTTCCAGAATCCGCTCGCCGATGCCGAGCCTGTCGAAAATCTCCAGCGTCCGTTTCGCCCAGCAAATCGCGCGCGAGCCGAGGGAGACGACGTTGTTGTCATCCAACACGACCGATCTGACCCCGCGCAGGGCCAAGTCCACGGCCATCGACAGGCCGATAGGGCCAGCGCCTACGATCACCACCGGGTGCCGCGGCTCGGGCGCGGTCAGGCCGGGTGGGGGGCTGTAGGGGAAGGGGGTGTAGGCATAGGCCATGGCGGTATCCTCAGAGAAAGGCGCGCAAGAGCAGCAGGGCCAGCAAGGCCAGCGACACCAGCGCCACCCGGCGGCGCGCACCGCGGTATTCGGGCGCGCCCAGCATCTTTGACCAAACCTGCGCTGCATCGCGCAGCCCGGCGTAGGGCTGCCCGCTGCGGCGCGCCGCATGGCGGCGGTGCTCCATCACCAGCGCGAAGACCAGATAGAACCAGAGCGCCAGCGCCAAGACGATCAGGGCAGGAAGAAGCGCGGGCAGGGACATCAGTCCGACAGCGCCTCCCACATCTCTTTGTCGCGCGCCGCCGTCCAGATGCGCGGCGTGTCGATGTCCAGCGCCTCGTCATAGGCGCGGGCGACGTTGAAGGGCAGGCAGTGCTCATAGATCGCATAGTCGCCGAACTTGGGGTCGCATTCGGCGCGCACGGCGTCCCAAGCCTCTTTCAAGGTGCCGCCACGCAGGGCCACGCGGGCCGCCGGGCGGTAGGTGGAGCGCACGAAGTCGGCGGTGCTGTCAATCGCGGCATTGACCATCTCGCGCCCCACCAGCGCGTCGCCCCGGCCCGGCGCGATGGCGTCGAGGTCGAAGGCGCGGAGGCGTTCCAGCGTCTCGGGCCAGTCGTGGAAATGCCCGTCGCCGCAGTAGCAGGCGGAGTGATATTCCACGATGTCACCGGTGAACATTACGTTCTGATCGGGCACATAGACCACCGCGTCACCCGCCGTATGGGCGCGACCCAGTTGCATGATATCGACCCGGCGTTTGCCGAGGTAGACGCTCATCCGCCCGTTGAAGGTGGTGGTGGGCCAGGTCAGCCCGGGGATGCTCTCATGGCCTTCGAAGAGGCGGGGGAAACGCTCGAATTCGCTGTCCCAATCCTCTTGCCCGCGCTCGGCGACCATGGCGCGGGCCTTCTCAGACATGATGATCTGCGGCGCGCCAAAGGCGGAGGCCCCGAGCACGCGCACGGCGTGGTAATGGGTCAGCACCAGATGGCTGATCGGCTTGTCGGTGACCGAGCGGACGCATTCGATGACCTTATTCGCCAGTCGCGGTGTCGCCTGTGCTTCGATGATCATCACGCTGTCGTCGCCGATGATCACACCAGAGTTCGGGTCTCCCTCGGCGGTGAAGGCGTAGAGGCCCTCGCCCACCTCGGTAAAAGAGATCTCTTTCTCGGTCATGTCGCCTTGTGATGCGAATTGCTTGGCCATGTGTTGTCCTTCTGTCTTGCTTCGCCAGCGCGGTTACGCGGCCTGTTCAGGAAAAGTCGATTGCCGGGCGGATCTTGCCGGTGCAGGCGCCGAAACCCACGCGGAAGCCGTCGCCCTGCGCGTGGCCGGTGAGGGTCAGCGTATCGCCGTCTTCGACAAAGCTTCGGGTGCTGCCGTCTGTGAGGGTGATCGGCTCTTTGCCGCCCCATGACAGTTCCAGCAGCGACCCGCGCTCCGATTTTTCGGGGCCGGAGATCGTGCCGGAGCCGAGCAGATCGCCCGCGTTCATCGCGCAGCCGGAGGAGGCGTGATGCGTCAACTGCTGGGCGGCGGAGTAATACATCTCGCGGTAGTTGGTGCGGGCGATCTCCTCGGCCTCGCCGCCCTCGGGCTGGAGCGTCACGGAAAGGTCGATATCATAGAGACCCGGTTTGCTTTCGCGCAGGTAGGGCAGCAAGTCTTTCTCACGCTCTGGCGTCGAAGTGCGGAACGGCTCAAGCGCGTCACGGGTCACGATCCACGGGGATATTGACGTGGCGAAGGCCTTGGCCTGAAACGGGCCGAGCGGCTGGTATTCCCACGCCTGAATGTCCCGCGCTGACCAGTCGTTGAGCAGGACATAGCCAAAGATCATCTCGTCCGCCTCAGTGATACTGACGGGCTGGCCCATCTCGGTCGAGGTGCCGACGATCGCGCCCATCTCCAACTCGATATCGAGTTTCTGGCAGGGGCCGAAATGCGGCGTTTCGGCCTCGGGGGCTTTCAACTGGCCATTGGGCCGCGTGATCTCAGTCCCCGAGACGACGACGG
The DNA here is from genome assembly GCF_043557255.1 of Sulfitobacter sp. 1A13353. Classification (NCBI taxonomy): domain Bacteria; kingdom Pseudomonadati; phylum Pseudomonadota; class Alphaproteobacteria; order Rhodobacterales; family Roseobacteraceae; genus Sulfitobacter; species Sulfitobacter sp. 1A13353. The sequence goes on from NZ_JBIFFS010000001.1 coordinate 705,126, forward strand.
TGGAAGCGCGGCCATTATAGCCGATGGGGATGTGCAGCCAATTCGGCGGCAGCGCATTTTCGGCCCCGCGAAACATGGTGCCGACATTCGTGGCGTGATGTTTGCCCGCGTAGAAATCGGTATATTCGGAAACCATCATCGGCATGTGCAGCTGCGCGGCCTCCATCGGCACGAGATGGGGCGCCACAGCCGCCTGATCGGGCGCATCGGCGCTGAGGAGTTCGATCAACCGGGAGCGCAAGGAAGCCCAAGCCGTAGGGCCAAGGTCCATCACATCGTTCCAATAGGGCACATCGAACACCGGCTCTTCAGCGAGGGTGATCAGCCCCTCTTCCTCCAGCGCGGCCATGTCGAGGATCTGATCGCCAATCGCCACGCCGCAGCGCGCCTCTAGCTGATTGGTCGAAAAGACGCCGTAGGGCAGGTTGTTCAGCGGGAAATCGGTGGTGGCCGAATTGGCGCTTTCCACCCAAGAGGTCATCAGGGTCATATTGGTCCTTTCGCGGACAGCGGTCACCTCTTGCCCGGGGTGCCGTCGAATTTCTTCTCAAGGCTCTCCCAGCAGTCGATGTAATCGTCCTGCAACGGCGCTTCCTTGGCGGCGAATTCGGTCAGATGCTGCGGAAAGCGGGTCTCGAACATGAAGGACATCGTGTTGTCGAGCTTATGGGGTGCCAACTCGGCATTCGACGCGCCCTCGAAGGCGTTCCGGTCCGGCCCATGCGGCAGCATCATATTGTGCAGGCTCATGCCCCCGGGAACGAAGCCCTTGGGCTTGGCGTCGTACTGGCCGTGGATATTGCCCATCAGCTCGGACATGATGTTCTTGTGATACCATGGCGGACGGAAGGTATCCTCGGCCACCATCCAGCGGTCGCGGAACAGCACGAAGTCGATATTGGCAGTGCCCTCGACGCCCGAGGGGGCGGTCAGCACGGTAAAGATCGACGGGTCTGGGTGGTCGAACAGCACCGCGCCCACGGGGCAATAGGTGTTCAGGTCGTATTTCACCGGCGCGTAATTGCCATGCCATGCCACCACGTCGAGCGGCGAATGCCCGATCTTGGTCTCATGGAACTGGCCGCACCATTTGATGATGACGGTGGAGGGCACCTCGCGGTCCTCGAAAGCCGCCACGGGGGTTTTGAAATCACGCGGGTTCGCCATGCAGTTGGCGCCGATCGGGCCGCGCGCGGGCAGGTGGAACTTCTGGCCGTAGTTCTCGCAGACAAAGCCGCGCGCGGGGCCGTCCAGCACCTCGACCCGGTAGACCAGCCCGCGCGGGATGATGGCGATCTCCTGCGGGGCGATATCCATAACGCCCAACTCGGTGCAAAAGCGCAAGCAGCCCTCCTGCGGGACGATCAAAAGCTCGCTGTCGGCAGAGTAGAAATAGCTGTCCACCATGCTCTCGGTCACCAGATAGATATGGCTCGCCATGCCGACTTGGGTGTTCACATCCCCCGCCGTGGTCATCGTGCGCATGCCGGTCAGCCAAGTCAGCGGCGTGTCGGAATGCGGCACCGGATCCCAACGGTATTGGCCAAGGCTGGTCACATCCTGCGGCTGATGCGGCGCGGACTTCCAATAGGGCAGGTCGATCCGCGTGTAGCGCGACGAATGTTTGACCGAGGGCCGGATGCGGTAGCACCATGTACGCTCGTTCTGATGAGAGGGCGCGGTAAAAGCCGTGCCGGAAAGCTGTTCGCCATAGAGGCCGTAGTTGCATTTCTGCGGGGAGTTCATGCCCTGCGGTAGGGCGCCGGGCAGGGCTTCGGTTTCGAAATCATTGCCGAATCCCGGCATATAGCCCGGATGCGTGCCCGATGTGGTGGCCGCGGTTGTCATCGTCGATGGCTTGGACTGGCTGGTCATCTGTGCCCCCTTGCAGAATCTGTTACAAGCGTAATAGTTGGATTTGTAACTAACAAGCGGCGCAGCATGGCGGACGGTGACTTTCAGCTTCAGTATTTCCTGCCCTACCTGCTGAACCAAGCGGCGGAGGCGTCATCGCTTGAGTTTCAGCAGATCTACAAAAGCCGCTATGGCATGCTGCGCACCGAATGGCGGGTCTTGTTCCACCTCGGCCTCTACGGGCAACTCACGGCAAGCGAGATCGGACAGCGCGCGCGGATGCATAAGACCAAGATCAGCCGTGCCGTGCACCGCCTGACCGAGCGGCGCTTCGTCACCCGCAGCCGCGATCCAGAGGATCGGCGGGTGGAGCATCTGTCGCTGACGCGGCAGGGCCAAGCGGCCTATGACGATCTGCGCGCCGTGGCGCAGCGCTACAATGCCGCGCTGATGGATGCGCTCGACCCTGCCGAGGCGGCGGTGCTGCGGCGGGCGCTGCTCAAGCTGTCGGATGTGGGGCAGGGGGGCTTTACTTAGCCCGTAGAAACCGCCACCGATGGCGCATGACCGATCAGACCAAAGGCCTCTTGCTCACCTTTCTTGGGGTGATGTGCATCGTTCCCGAAGCGCTTTTCGTGCGCGTCATCGACGCGCCTATGCTGACGCTTGCCTTTTGGAAGGTGACCCTCGTGGGCATGGCGATTGGCGCGGGCCTGCTGCTGGCCCAAGGCACCGCCCCCTTCCGCGCCCTCAGCCGCGCCGGATGGGCGAGCGCCATCTACATCGGCGGCGTGGCCTGCGCCGGAGTCGGCTTCGTGCTGGCCGTGCGCCTGACCTCGGTCGCGAATGTGGTCTTCATCCTCGCCTCGCTGCCGGTCTTTGCCGCGATCTATAGCCGGGTCTTTCTGGGCGAGCCGATCAGCCGGCGCATGTTCTTTACCATCGCGGCGGTGCTCGCTGGCTTGGCCGTGATCGCCTTCGGCTCGGGCGAGACCGAGAATGCCTCGCGCGCGGGCGATCTGCTGGCCTTGTCGATCTCGGCCATCTTCGCCGGAGCGCTGACAGCGGCGCGCCATGCGCGCGCAGTGTCGATGGTGCCCGCGGTCGCATTGGCCTATCTGCTGGCCGGGGCGGTGCTGCTCCCCGTGGCGCGGCCGCTGCACATGCCCACCGCAGAACTGCCGCAGATGCTGCTCTACGCGGCGTTCATGGCTGCCAGCGCCGGGCTCATCGCCCTTGGCCCGCGCTATATCTCAAGCGCCGAAGTGGGCCTGCTCGTTTTGTTGGAATCTGTGCTGGCGCCGCTGCTGGTCTGGGCGGTGCTGGGCGAAGACCCCGGGATCTATGCGCTGATCGGCGGGGGGATCGTCGTGGGCGCGCTGTTTCTGTCGAACCTCATCGCCCTGTCGCGCCGCCGCCGGGTCGTGCCCCCGCTGCCGCGCCACTAGGATCAAAAGTCGGGGCTGACGCCCGGCAACTCCAACGCCTTGATCAGCTCACGCAACTCCTGCCGCGCGGCGATGTTCGAGATATTGAGCTGTTTCACCCCGATATCCTTGAGGTCCAGCAAGGTCAGACCACGCGGGAAAAGCTCCCGAAAGATCACCCGCTCATTGAACCCCGGCGCGGTGCGGAAACCGATCCGTTTACTGAGGTTGTTGATCGCGCGCTCCATCTTCTCCTTGTTGACCATGCGCTGCGCGCCCAAACGGTTGCGCACCACGATCCAATCAATCGCCGACAACCCGGCCTGCGCCCTGAGCTGCCGCGCGTTCCAAACCATCTCGGAATAGACGGAGGGGCCGGTGATCTTTTCGCCATTGGCGTCGATATGGGCCAAAAGATCAAAGTCGATGAAACTGTCGTTCAGCGGCGTGATCAATGTGTCCGCCAGCGAATGGGCCACCTGACTGAGCCGCGTGTGCGATCCGGGGCAGTCGATCAGAATGAAATCATTGTCCGGCTCCAGCGCGGCCACGGCGGCGCTCAGGCGATGGTCATACATGTTCTCGCCGGGGCGCAGGCTGCTGGCCTCTACATCCGGCAATTCGCAAAGCGTCGGACTGGCCAGCGTCAGGCCGGACTCGCGCATGAAGGCACGGCGGTTCTCGATATAGCGCCCAAAGGTCCGTTGCCGCAGGTCGAGGTCCAGCCCGCTGACCTTATGGCCAAGCCGCGCCAGCGCCGTCGCCACATGCATGGAAACGGTTGATTTGCCCGCGCCGCCTTTTTCGTTACCGACGACGATGATATGCGCCATACTGCTGTCCCTTCGCGCCTGCCCTTCAAGGCAGGATATTGTTGAGCCGCACTATATGTAGGGTTCACGCCTTTGGAAAGTGGCGAGGCCGCTTGTTCAGCCCGACCGTGGCAGCCCTGCCGCGTTTGGACATCGCTGACATTCGCGCTATTTTCACCGCTTAAGGCACCGTGTAACACCGCGCCTTACCGCGCGCTCGCGCACCCCAACGAACCGCTCAAGCAAGGTCTCCCCCATGCCAGATCACCACCCCACCACATCGAAACAGACAACAGTCCGCGGCGTGCTGCCGTCTCTGGGCATGGTGATCGCGGAATTCGCGCTGGTTTGCCTGCTGGTGGCGCTGGTGCCGGTGACGGTCTACCTCGATACGGCCGTTCTGGGCGAGGGCGTCACCGAAGACTCGCTGACCGAACATATGCACAACACCCTGCTGGCCATCGCGGCTGGGATTTTCATGATGGGCGCTTATCAACATGTGGGCATGCGGGGGTATCTCACGCTGGCGGCCACGCTCTTCGCTTGCATGTTCCTGCGCGAATATGACGCCGCGCTCGACCGTATCCAACACGGGTTCTGGATTTACCCCGCCCTTGTGACACTGGCAGTGGGCAGCTTCATCGCATGGCGCAATCGCGGCACCACGCTGCTGCCCATGCTGCACCACCTACAAACCCGCTCCGCCACCTTCGTCTATATCGGCGTGGTGCTGCTGCTCTTCTTCTCGCGGATTTTCGGCACCGGCGCCCTGTGGGAGGCCGTCATGGGCGCAGCCTATGACCCGCAAATCAAAACCACCGTCCAAGAGGGCACGGAACTGCTCGCCTATCTGCTGATCGCCTATGGCGCGGTGCTGTCCCACCTGCACGGCTACGGCGCCCAAGCCGCCCTACAAGAACGCCGCCTCTAACCCGGCCTCCCCCATGCGCGCCGGCCCCCACCGGCACGCACACCCCCTTAACTTCATCCTTTTAAAAATACCTCCACACCGCTTGCCGCACGCACCCGGCCTAGGCCCCATCCACTGCCCCATCCCCCAAACGCAAAAGGCGCGACCCCGAGGGGCCGCGCCTTTATCTCGCAATTTCTGTAAGGCTTAGAAGCCCAGACCTGCGTATTTGTTCTTGAACTTCGACACGCGGCCGCCGGTGTCCATGATGCGGCCAGTGCCGCCGGTCCAGGCAGGGTGCACGGAGGGGTCGATGTCGAGCGACAGATGGTCGCCTTCTTTGCCCCATGTCGATTTCATTTCCACAACGGTGCCGTCGGTCATCTTGACGTTGATGATGTGGTATTCGGGATGTGTATCGGTTTTCATCGACCAGTCCTTTATGCGTTCGCGCCGGAAAGCGGCTTGTAGTGGACGTTTTCGGCGATCCGTGCGGATTTGCCGCGACGGCTGCGCAGGTAGTACAGCTTTGCACGACGGACGCGGCCGCGGCGCACGACGGTGATGCTGTCGATGTTGGTCGAATGCAGCGGGAACACACGCTCCACGCCTTCGCCAAAGGAAATCTTGCGCACGGTGAAGGACCCGGCGATGCCGTGGCCGTTCTTGCGCGAAATGCAGACGCCTTCGTAGTTCTGCACACGGGTGCGGGTGCCTTCGGTGACTTTAAAGCCAACACGAACGGTATCACCGGCACGGAAGTCGGGGATCTCTTTCCCCAGTTCGGCGACTTGTTCCGCCTCGATTTCTGCGATCAGGTTCATCTGACCATTCTCCTATGATGTTCGCGGTATTCCACGAAATTATGTCGCGACCCAGAGCTTCGGGTTCTATCGGGCAGCGCTGCAATCGTTTCCGATCAAGGGCCCCCGCCGGAGGTATCATCGTCATTACTTAGTTTCTTGCGTAAAACGCAAAGCACCGGAGCCGCCAAAGCGATTCCGGATGCGCGGGGTATAGGGGGCAAAAGCGATAGGATCAAGGGGGCTGTGGCCACCTTGATCCCCAGTGTTTCAGACCTCTGCGGGCGGGCGCGTCAGGCCAGTGCGATCACGCCCAAGACAACGAGCAGGAACAGCACCAGCACGATGCCGATCAGCACTTTCGCCCCGGTCATCGCGGCACCCGATACGCGGCCAAAGCCCAAGAGGGCAGCAACGGCGGCGACGATCAACAGAATAAGAATAAGTTCAAGCATTTGGATTCTCCCTCCGATATGGGAGATCAACGCGCCGCGCGGGGGCGGGTTCCGTATCGGGGCGCGGGCTCAGTCCTTGCTCTCGAACGCAGCCCACATGTCGGGGCGGCGTTTGCGGGTCAGCTCTTCGGCCTGCGCCTGCCGCCATTTCGCAATCTCGCCGTGGTTGCCCGACATCAAAACGGGCGGAATCTCGCGCCCTTCCCATTCGGCGGGGCGGGTATATTGCGGATGTTCCAGCAGGCCCGAGGCGTGGCTTTCCTCTTCGATGCTCTCGGCATTGCCCAGCACGCCGGGCAAGAGGCGCACAGTGGCGTCGATCATCGCTTGGGCGGCCAGCTCGCCCCCCGTCATGACAAAATCGCCCAGGCTGACCTCGGTGATGCCGAAATGCTCGATCACCCGCTCGTCGACCCCCTCGAATCGCCCGCAGAGCATTGTCACCCCCGCGCAGCTTGCCAGATCGCGCGCCATGGCCTGATCGAACCGCCGCCCGCGCGGCGACATGTAAAGGATCGGCCAGCGCCCATGGGCGTGGCTTTGCGCGCGCGCCAGCGCCGGGCCGACCACATCGGCGCGCATGACCATGCCCGCCCCGCCGCCTGCGGGGGTGTCATCGACATTGCGGTGCTTGCCGATGCCAAAGTCGCGCAGGTCATGGGTGTGCAATTGCCAACGCCCTTCATGCAGCGCCTTTCCGGTCAGGCTGGCCCCCAGCACACCGGGGAAGAGGTCGGGAAACAGCGTGACGATCCTTGCCTGCCAGACATCCGAATAATCCGGTGCATCTTGCATCAAGGCGCGGGGTTTGAGGCTGGGCCGTGCGCTTTGACGTCCGTGAGAGCGGGTGGGTTTCATGCGGTTCCTGCCTGTTGCAATAGGGCGGTCTTGGCGCGGCGGCGCGCCTCGGGGTCATCGGCGTGTTGGCGGTTGGCGTCAAGCAGAGCCTGCAAAAGTTCCGCAGGCAAACGCTGGTTCTCGGGCGGGGGCACGGTCATCTGCGCCAAGACCTCAGGCGGCAATGCGCAAAGGTCCAAGAGCGGCGTCGCGGGTCCAAGCGGCAGGTCACGGCAGGCCTCCAGCCGCGCGTGATGCACCGGGCAGGGCAGACGCCGGGCCATCGTTTCGGCCACCGCATCCAAATCTGCCGCTGGGGCGTAGCGGGATGTGAACTGTGCAAGGTCGAGCGTCATGGAGGAGGCTTTGACATGCTCCCAATAGGCCGAAGTGATCCAATCCGCCGGATCGCGGGTCGAGAGGTAGACCATGACCTCCGCCCGGGGGAAACGGCGGCGCAGGCTGTGGGTAAAGGTCTCCAGCAACACGGGCGCGGCGCTGTAATCGGCCAGAGCGCCCCGCCCGGGCATGTGACCGGCCAGTTCCTCGGCCGAGAGGACCAGCGTCCGGCGCGGCATCCGGGGTAGGGCATCGAGAAGGGCGTCGAAGCGGTATTCGGCCTTGAGCAGCGTGAGCGGGTCGCGCCATGTGGAATAGCCGCGCGCGGCATGCAGCAGCTCTTTCATCTGCCAGCGCAGGCGCAGGGCAACATGGGGCTTCAGCAGGGCGCGGTTGGCGCGCAGGGTGGCTTGAACGGAACTGGTCCCGGTCTTGTGAAAGCCGGGATGCAGGATGATCCGGCGGGGCATCATCCGGCTCCGGTCTCAGCCATCCTTGCCCTCGGGCAGCACGCCCAAAGGCGGGTCGGCGATGATCCGGCCCGAGGCAAGGTCGACCGTCGGCACGGCGGCTTTGGTGAAGGGCAGGAAGGTGGTGGCCGAGGTACCTGCAAGTTGCAGTTCCAACAGATCGTCCGCCCCGTGGTTCTGCACCGTTTTAACGCGCCCCAGCAACACGCCGCCGGTGTCATAGACCTCAAGCCCGATGAGATCGGCGTGGTAGAATTCGTCATCCGGCAGGCCCGGCAATTGATCCCGCGCGGCAAAGAGCGAGACACCGCGCAGATCGTCGGCCTCTTCCTTGGTGGTGATTTCGGCGATGCGCGCGGCAAAGCCGTTTTTGACCGGGTGCAGCAAGGCAAGGGTGAACTGGCGGCTGCCGTCCTCGGTGCTCAGCGGGCGGTAGTTTTCGATGTCTTCGGGCACGGCGCAGTAGCTTTTCACCCGCACTTCGCCGCGCACGCCATAGGCGCCCGCGATGGCACCGACGCAGATCAAGTCTTGGTCACTCATTGCAACAACTCCGAATTCACGCAGATCGTCCCGGTCCATTCACCGGCCCCGGCTTTGCATTCATCCTGCATTAACTGCCGATCATAGCGGATGCCAAGGACAAAGCCGAGCACGAGCACGGACAGAAGGAACAGTAGCTTTCTCATTAGCGGGTCTCGACCTTAAGGCGGGGGGCGCGGGTCTCCCAACCCTTGGTTTCCAGTTCCGGCGTCAGGCTGTTTTCCTCGGGCCAGCCCATGCAAAGATAGGCCACCAGCGACCAATCCTCTGGCACCGCAAGGTCACGGTTCAGCTTTGCCGGGTCGAGCACCGAGACCCAGCCTAGCCCGAGGCCATGGGCGCGGGCGGTGAGCCATAGGTGGGTGATCGCCCCCACCACCGAATAGCGCCGCATCTCGGGCATGGTGCCCGCGCCGAGACCGCTTCCCTTTTTGGTGCTTTCATCACAGTAGATCGCCAATTGCTCGGGCGCGTCACTCATGCCCGAAAGCTTGAGCCCTGCATAGCGCTCGGCCTTCTCGCCGTCGTATCCGGCAAGGGCGCGGGCATTGGCTGTCTGGAAATTCTCAAGCGCGGCTTGGCGCGCGGTGTCGGACGTCACGCGGATGATCCGCCATGGTTCCGACAGGCCCACAGAAGGGGCGAGGGTAAAGCTGTCGAGGCAGGTTTGCACCAGTGCCTCGTTCAGCGGGTCTGTGCGAAAGCGGCGCACGTCGCGCCGCCATCGCATCAGGTCGTGCAGCCCGGCACGGAAGTCATCAGAGAATGTATCCATGCCGGGCGCTCGAAGCTTATTCTGCGGAAGCTTCTTCGGCAGGGGCGTTGGCAGCTTCGGCAGCGGCAGCGGCCTTGTCGGCTTTCTCCTGCGCGCGCTCTTGGGCTTTCTTGCCCGGTGCGCCCTTCTTGGGGTTGTTACGCTCGGTCTTTTCGCGGATGCCAGCGGCTTCCAGCATGCGAACGACGCGCTCGGTCGGCTGGGCGCCTTTGGCGATCCATTCCTGAACCTTTTCAACGTCCATTTTCACGCGGTCTTCGCTGTCTTTCGGCAGCAGCGGGTTGTAGGTGCCCAGCTTCTCGATGAAGCGGCCATCGCGCGGCATGCGGCTGTCGGCGGCCACGATGCGGTAGAAGGGGCGCTTTTTGGAACCGCCGCGGGCGAGACGAATTTTCATTGCCATGGTGTTTAATCCTTTAGGTTGGTTGGGGGGACGGGAGGCCGTCCTATTCTTGGTGGGTTTTGTGGTGCCGAATGACTTCGGCGATGATGAAGTTCAAGAACTTCTTGGCGAAGACGGGGTCGAGGTCCGCCGCTTCCGCCAAATCTTCGAGCCGCTCGATCTGGGCCGCTTCGCGGGCCGGATCGGAGGGGGGAAGGTCGTGCGTGGCCTTGAGTTTCCCCACGGCCTGCGTGTGTTTGAACCGCTCGCCCAGCGTATAGACGAGGATCGCGTCGAGCCGGTCGATCGAGGCGCGGTGCTCTTTCAACAGCTCGGCGGCGCGGGCGGCGGTATCCGTGAGGGGCTCGGTCATTTCTTCTTCCCGAAACCGCTGAGGCCGCCGGGCAGGCCCATGCCGCCGCCGAGGCCACCGCCCATGCCACCCAGACCGCCGGGCAGCTTGCCGCCCATTTGCTTGGCCGCCGCTTCCAGCGCCTTGGGGTCCATCTGGGAGGGGTCCATGCCGCCGGGCATGCCGCCCTTGCCCATCATGCCCTTCATGGCCTGCTTGAGCATACCGCCTTTGCCCATCTTTTTCATCATGTCGGACATCTGGCGGTGCATCTTCATCAGCTTGTTAAGGTCAGAAACCTCCATGCCGGCACCCTTGGCGATCCGCTTCTTGCGGCTGGCCTGAAGCAGAGCAGGGTTGGCGCGCTCTTTTTTGGTCATGGACTGGATCAGGGCGATCTGCTGCTTGAGGATCTTGTCGTCGAAACCGGCGTCTTCGACCTGTTTCGCCATTTTCCCCATGCCGGGCATCATGCCCATCATGCCCTGCATGCCGCCCATCTTGATCATCTGCTCAAGCTGCATCTTTAGGTCGTTCATGTTGAACTGACCCTTGGCCATGCGCTTCATCATCTTCTCGGCCTGTTCGGCCTCAATGGTTTCCTGCGCCTTCTCGACCAGCGCCACAATGTCGCCCATGCCGAGGATGCGGCCCGCGATACGCTCGGGCTCGAAGGTCTCCAGCGCGTCCATCTTTTCGCCCAGACCAACGAATTTGATCGGCTTGCCGGTCACGGCCCGCATCGAGAGCGCAGCACCGCCACGGCCATCGCCGTCCATCCGGGTCAGCACGACGCCGGAGATGCCGATACGCTCGTCAAAGTTCTCAGCCGTGTGCACGGCATCCTGACCGGTCAGGCCGTCGACGACCAGCAATGTTTCACGTGGATTGGCCACGTCGCGCACGGCTTCGACTTGGCTCATCAACTCTTCGTCGATGGACAGGCGGCCCGCGGTGTCGAGCATATAGACGTCATAACCGCCCAAACCCGCCTGCGTTTTAGCGCGTTTGGCGATCTGCACCGGGCTTTCGCCCTTGACGATCGGCAGTGTGTCGACGCCGATCTGCGTGCCGAGGATCGCCAATTGCTCCATCGCCGCGGGGCGGTTCACGTCGAGCGAGGCCATCAGCACGCGCTTGCCGTCGCGGTCTTTCATGCGCTTGGCGAGTTTCGCGGTGGTGGTGGTCTTACCGCCGCCCTGCAAACCGACCATCAGGATCGGCGCGGGCGGGCTGTCGATCTTGAGCGAACCGGGTTCGCCTTCGCCTTTCAGCACATCGATCAGCGCGTCATGGACAATCTTGACGACCTGCTGGCCCGGCGTCACCGATTTGGTCACCGCTTGGCCCGTGGCCTTTTCCTGCACCGTTTTGACGAATTCACGCGCCACGGGCAACGAAACGTCCGCTTCCAACAGGGCGACGCGCACTTCGCGCAGGGCGGTCTTGACGTCCTCGTCGCTGAGCGCGCCTTGTTTGGTCAGGCGGTCAAAGACACCAGAGAGCCGTTCGCTTAGATTTTCAAACATGGGCACAGGGCCTTTCGGGTCGGTTGCACTTGCCCCTATTTAAGGACGCGCGCGAAAATGCACAAACGCCCCAGTGGGCGCAACGCGCTGACTGGGGGCGATCCCGACGACAGGCCGGGACCGGAAGGCAATGCTTCCGGAGATCGGTTGGCGTTTACGCGCTGCGGGGGTGCGAGTCAAGCCGCGTGGGGTGGCTGGCGAAAGGCCGCCATGCAAAAGCCGCGCCCCCGGTGTGGAGACGCGGCTGATTTGGAGGAGAGGGCGGGGCGCTTAGGCCGCGTCGCGCAGCGCGTCGATCTGCGCATGGGCGCGGGCGATGGTGCCTTCGGCGTCCACGGCCAACTGGTCCGCTGCGACGAAGGTCACATCGGTGATGCCCAGAAAGCCCAGCACGAAGCGTAGGTAGCCGCTGGCGAAATCGGCGGCGGAATCGATGCCCGTGCCGCCCGACGCAAAGGCGACGATGACGCGTTTGTCCTCCAGCAGCCCTTGGGGGCCGTCTTCGGTGTAGCGGAAGGTCACGCCGACGCGGGCGATCAGGTCAATCCATGCTTTCAGCGAGGCGGGAATGGTGAAGTTGTAGATGGGCGCGCTGATCACGATCGTATCGGCGGCCTGCACTTCAGCGACCAGCGCGTCGGAGAGGGCGAGGGCTTCTTGATCCAGCTCGGTGCGCTCTTCGGCGGGTTTCACCCGGGCGCTGGCCCATGTCGAATCGATCAGCGGCAGGGGTTCGCTGGCGATGTCACGGGTGACGACGTCGCTGTCGCCCAGGGTTGCGATGATCCGGTCCGTCAGTTGGCGGGTGACGGAGTTTTCGCGGTTCACCGAGGTTTCAATGCGCAATGTGGCCATGGTGTTGATCCTTGTTCCAAGGGTAAATCTGATGGCGTGGAATTGGCCATTGTGCTCGCGAACGCAACTGCCAGAATGAGCGTGACCATGTTCGTAAATGCACAAGTCGGGAAGGCGAGGTGAACAATGGACAATTGGGATGAGATCAGGACCGCCTATCAGGTCGCACAGCTTGGCACCGTCAGCGGCGCGGCAGAGGTGCTGGGCGTGCACCATGCCACCGTGATCCGTCATATCGACGCGCTGGAAGGGCGGCTTGGTGTGAAGCTGTTTCAGCGTCATGCGCGGGGCTACACGGCCACCGAGGCGGGGGAGGACCTGCTGCGGGTGGCGCGGGCGACGGACGACCAGTTCAGCCAATTGGCCGGGCGGATAAAAGGGCGCGGCAGCGATGTTTCGGGGGAGTTGGTGATCACCTCGCTCGATTTCCTCGCCCCGCAGCTTGCGCCTTTGCTGACCGAGTTCCAGCGCCAGAACCCCGAACTGGTGGTGCGCTATCTGATCGGAGACCGCTTGTTCCGGCTGGAATATGGCGAGGCGCATGTCGCCATCCGTGCCGGGGCCGCGCCGGATCAGCCCGACAATGTGGTGCAGCCCTATGCGCAGCTGGCGGTGGGGGCCTATGCCAGCCGGGACTATGTGGCGCAGTACGGCATCCCGCAGGGGCCGGAGGATTATCACAAGCACCGTTTCATCGCCGCCGACAACCGCGACAGCCGCGCGCCCTATCACAAGTGGCTCTGGGCCACGGTGCCAGAGGAAAGCGTGACATGGCGCAGCACCAGCGGCACGGCGATGGAGGCGGCGCTGCGGGCCGGGGCCGGGATCGGCGGCCTGCCCGCCGCCATGGGGCGCAATGATCCGCAATTGGTCGAGATTCACGCGCCGCGCCCCGATTGGGGCAGTGCGCTTTGGCTGGTCACCCATGTCGATCTGCACCGCACCAGCAAGGTGCAGGCGGTGCTGCGGTTCCTCAAGGAACATGCCGAGGATGCGGTCACATGTCCCGAATAAGTGCCGCGGCGCAGGGGCATCTGGCGATGCTTTGCTTCTCGGCCTTGGTGGCCGGTTCATTCTCGCTCGGGGCGCAGGTGGCGAACGAGATCACGCCGACAGCGCTGAACGCCCTGCGTTTTGTCTTGGCGACGGTCCTGGTCGGGGTCTTGGCCTGGGGGCGAGGCGATATCAGCCGGGCGGGCTTTGCAGCACCTTGGCGCTATTTCGTGCTGGCGGGGCTGTTCACGCTCTACTTCGTCTTGATGTTCGAAGGGTTGAAGACCGCGCCCCCGGTGGCTGCGGCGGCGGTCTTTACCCTCGTGCCGGTGATGGCGGCGGGGTTCGCCTGGCTGTTGATGCGGCAGGTCATGACAGGGCGCATGGCGCTGGCGCTGGCCATCGGCGGGGCCGGGGCGCTTTGGGTGATCTTTCGCGGCGACCTTGCGGCGCTTTTGGCCTTCGACATCGGGCGGGGGGAGGCGATTTATTTCGTCGGCTGCATCAGCCACGCGCTTTATACCCCCATGGTAAGGCGGCTGAACCGCGGAGAAAGCGCGGTGATGTTCACCTTTGGCACCCTGTTGGCGGGCACGGTGCTCTTGGGGCTTTACGGCTGGAAAGACCTCCGCGCGACCGATTGGAGCGCGCTGCGCCCCTTGGTCTGGATCACCATCCTCTATGTCGCGGTCTTTGCCACGGCGGCCACGGTGGTTCTGTTGCAATTCGCGGCGCTGCGGCTGCCTTCGGCCAAGGTCATGGCCTATACCTATCTCACGCCCAGCTGGGTAATCCTGTGGGAGTTGGGCTTTGGCAATGCCCTGCCGGGGGCGCTGGTCTGGGGCGGGGTGCTGCTGACGATCCTCGCGCTTTCGCTGCTGCTGCGCGGGGATGACGAAGAAAAATCATAAAAATTCAGAAAGTTGCGGAATCGGTGGAACCTTAGCGCGACGCCCGGCGTTGGGGCGTGAATTAACAGTGAAGGACACCACCATGCGTAGTATTATTTACCTGATCGGGTTGATCGTCGTGGTTTTGGCTATTTTGCGTTTCGCATTCGGCGTCATCTGACCGTCGATTGATCCTCCCCTTGTCTTATTTACCTCGCGGCAAGGGGGGATCACTCTATCTATATATGTATCACCTACTCTGACCCTGAGCGCATCTCGCCTTCGCCGCCCTCAGGCAGTTCGATTTCCAAAAAACGTTCGAAGGCATCAAGGTTCACCGGCTCGAATTGCCCGAACCCCTGCATCCAGACCGACGCATCGCGCAGCGCATCCGGTTCCAGTTTGCACCATTTCACCCGCCCCCGCTTTTCCTGACTGATCAGCCCCGCCGCTGTCAGAACGCCTAAATGTTTCGAGATCGCGGCAAGCGACATCTCGAAGGGCTCGGCGACATCGGTAACGGCCATATCATCCTCCAACAGCATGGCGAGGATGGCGCGACGCGTGGGGTCGGCGAGAGCGGCAAACACCTGATCGAGGTCTTGGGTCATACGTCTGAATAGCGCGGGGCGCGCACAGGCGAAAGCGGGCATTGCGGCTAACTTAACCGCTGAGTTGAATAACCCTTCGGCGCGATTTCCTTGGGGTTTGCCGGGCCCGTTTCAAGTGTGGGTTGCCTCCGCCTCCCGTAAGCCCTTGTAAACTCGTGAAAACCCGCGGCGGCCAAGGTTGTTGACTCTAACCCGCCCTGACAGTAGCACCGCAGCAGATATTCCTAAGGGGATTTTGGTGTGACCAGCCCGGACCAACGGCAGCAGATGGAGCAGCTTGAGGCCAGACTGGCGGCTGCGAAAGAACGCGGCGCACCCAAGCCCCGGGCGGATGAACATTACTCGCAGGCCAATATGGCATGGCGGATGGTGATCGAACTTGTGGCCGGTCTTGGGATCGGTTTCGGCATCGGATACGGGCTGGATGTGCTCTTTGGCACGCTGCCCATTTTCATGGTGCTATTCGTAATGCTGGGCCTTGCGGCGGGGGTGAAGACGATGCTCCGCACCGCTGAGGAAATCCAGGGTAAACAACAGGCCGAACCGGCCGAACAGGATACGCCCCATTCGGGCAAGGACGAGGGAGCCTGAGATGGCAACAGAGACACACGGCGCTGAAACAGGCGGTCTGGAATTCCACCCGATGGACCAGTTCATCGTATCGCCGCTCTTTGGCGACGATGCTTCCGTTGCTTGGTACACCATCACCAACGCGACCTTCTGGATGGCGCTGGCGGTTCTGGCCACTTTCGCGATGCTCGTTCTGGGCAGCGCGCGCCGCTCGGTCGTTCCGGGCCGTATGCAGTCTGTGGCTGAACTGGCTTACGGCTTCATCCACAAGATGGTCGAAGACATCTGCGGCAAAGAGGGGCTAAAGTTCTTCCCCTATATCATGACCCTGTTCATGTTCATCGTCATGGCCAACTTCCTCGGCCTGATCCCGACAGCCTTCACCCCCACCGCGCATTTCTCGGTGACCGTGGTGCTGGCGCTGGCGGTGTTCATCACTGTGACCGTCGTCGGCTTCGTCAAGAATGGCGCGGCGTTCCTGAGCCTCTTCTGGGTGTCCTCGGCGCCTCTGGCCCTGCGCCCCGTGCTGGCGATCATCGAACTGATCAGCTACTTCGTGCGCCCAGTTAGCCACTCCATTCGTCTGGCGGGCAACGTCATGGCGGGCCACGCGGTGATCAAGGTTTTCGCCGGTTTCGCCGCCATCGCTGTCATCTCGCCCGTTTCGGTCGTCGCGATCACCGCGATGTACGGTCTCGAAGTGCTGGTGGCCTTCATTCAGGCCTATGTCTTTACCATCCTGACATGCGTGTACCTCAAAGACGCGCTGCACCCGGCACACTAACAACCCCAACAACGGCGGGGTTTCCCGTCAAAGTTTTAACTTCCAATCGTAAGGAGATACCCCAATGGAAGGTCAACTCGCACATATCGGCGCAGGCATCGCAGGTCTCGGCACAGGCATCGCAGCCCTGGGTGTCGGCAACGTTGCCGCCAACTTCCTGTCCGGCGCACTGCGCAACCCCTCGGCAGCCGCAAGCCAGACAGCGACCCTGTTCATCGGCATCGCTTTCGCAGAAGCTCTGGGGATCTTCTCGTTCCTCGTCGCTCTGCTGCTGATGTTCGCTGTCTAAGCTCTCGGAACTGTAATCCTTACGAGCGGGCAGGCGCGCATCGCCGTGTCTGCCCGGCTGTAACGGCAAAGTTTCCAAGGAGAAGCCACGATGGCAACTGTAACAACCAGCGACGGGCTGGCCGACGCGACCGGCATTGCGACCCATGCTGCCGAAACGCCGGGCATGCCGCAGCTGAACTTCGATCACTGGGGCAACCAGATTTTCTGGCTGATCCTGGCGCTGATCGCCACCTACCTGATCCTGTCGCGCGTGGCTCTGCCTCGTATCGGTGCGGTTTTGGCTGAACGCCAAGGGACCATCACCAATGACATCGCGGCTGCCGAAGACCTTAAGGTCAAGGCGCAGGAAGCCGAAGCCGCCTATGACAAGGCCCTGATCGACGCCCGTGCCGAGGCACAGCAGATTGTGGCCCAAGCAAAAGCGGACATGCAGGCTGATCTGGATGCCGAAATGGCCAAGGCCGATGCCGAGATTGCCGCGCAAGTGGCGGAATCGGAAAAAGCCATCGCCGAAATTCGCGCGGGCGCCATGGACAACGTACAAGCCGTTGCCAAGGACACCGCCGAGGCCCTCGTCGCCGCTCTGGGTGGCACGGCCGATACCGCAACCGTCAGCGCTGCCGTCGACGCGCGGATGAAAGGATAAGCCATGACCAAATCCATGCGCCTGACACTTTCGACCCTGCTCGCCGGTCTCGCCGCTTCGCCGGCGCTTGCCGCCACGGGGCCTTTCTTTTCGCTGCGCAACACCGATTTCATCGTGTTGCTGGCCTTCCTGCTGTTCCTTGGGATCCTGATTTACTTCAAGGTGCCAACGCTTTTGATCGGCATGCTCGACAAACGCGCCGACGGCATCAAGACCGAGCTGGAAGAAGCCCGCGCCCTGCGTGAAGAAGCGCAAACCCTGCTGGCCTCTTACGAGCGCAAGCAGAAAGAGGTGCAGGACCAAGCGGACCGGATCGTGTCTTCCGCCAAGGAAGACGCCCGTCTCGCCGCCGAACAGGCGCGGGCGGATATGGCCAAGTCGCTTGAGCGTCGCATGGCCGCCGCGAAAGACCAGATCAGCTCGGCCGAGGCCGCCGCTGTAAAGGAAGTCCGCGACCAAGCCGTGACCATCGCCGTGGCCGCCGCGCGCGACGTGATCGCCAAGCAGATGACCGCCGCACAGGGCAACAAGCTGATCGACAATGGCATCGCTCAAGTCGAAGCCAAGCTGCACTAAGCCAGCGCCTTATAGATTTTTGAAAGCCCCGGCCCCGCCGGGGCTTTTTCTTTTGCGTTAGGCTTTTGTTAACTCTGCGGGGGCAGGGTTGCGTCATGCGGTTGCTCATCATCATTGCAGTCTTATTCAGCCTCGCGGCCTGTACGGCGCCCAGTCGGGAGTTCCGGGGGCTGCCGGCGCAGCGGATCTCCGTGGAGGGGTCGGTGTTCGATGTGCGCGTACGGGGCGAGCGGGCAGAGGCGGTGCGCGTAAACACCCAATACGCGCCGCGCTTTGGCCCCATCCGCGCGCGGGCCGGGCGCGCGATGGCACTGGTTAGCGGCTGTGAGGTGAAGGAGGTTCTGGGCGATCAGGCGCTGGCGCTTGGGGTGCTAGACTGCGATTAGGCCGGGCTTTGTATTGCGGCATCGCATGAGGCGAGGGCCGCGGAATGGGCGAAGCGTGCTATCGACCCGCTCCGACTAGGCGCCCCGTGGGCAAACACGCCGATCAAGACAATATCTTGTGGATAACCGCCGACCGCCCCCTCTCCCTTGGGGCTTTTGATTGACTCGGACCCATGCCAAACGGCAAGTTCGCCGCTCAGGCGAGAATCAATCACGGCAGGGCTAACTTGCGCTTTTCCAAACTCAGATTAACCGGCTTCAAAAGCTTTGTGGACCCGACCGACCTCGTCATCTCCGACGGGTTGACCGGGGTCGTGGGGCCGAACGGCTGTGGCAAATCCAACCTGCTCGAAGCGCTGCGATGGGTGATGGGCGAAAACCGCCCGACCGCCATGCGCGGCGGCGGCATGGAAGATGTGATCTTCGCCGGAGCCTCCTCCCGGCCCGCACGCAACTTCGCCGAGGTGGCGCTGCACCTCGACAACAGTGACCGGTTGGCGCCTGCGGGGTTTAACGAGCAAGACGCGCTTGAAATCGTACGCCGGATCACCCGCGATGTCGGCAGCGCCTATAAGGTGAACGGCAAGGATGTGCGCGCCCGCGATGTGCAGATGCTTTTCGCCGATGCCTCGACCGGGGCGCATAGCCCCGCTTTGGTGCGGCAGGGGCAGATTGCCGAGTTGATTAACGCCAAGCCGAAGAGCCGTCGCCGCATTTTGGAAGAGGCCGCTGGCATCTCGGGCCTGTATCAGCGCCGCCATGAGGCCGAGTTGAAACTCAACGGGGCGGAGCAAAACCTCGCCCGCGTAGATGATGTGGTCGAACAACTGGCCGCGCAATTGGCCACGCTGGCCCGGCAAGCCCGGCAGGCGGCGCGGTATCGTGCGATTGGCGAAGCATTGCGCCATGCCGAAGGCTTGCTGTTGTATCGCCGCTGGCGCGAAGCCGATGAGGCGCGTGCGAAGGCCGAGGGGGACTTGCGTGCCCGTGTCGCCGCCACGGCAGAGGCCGAAGCGCAGGTGCGCCGCGTGGCCGAAGGGCGGGAGGAGGCCGAAGCCGCCTTGCCACCCCTGCGCGAGGAAGAGGCGATTGCGACTGCGATTCTGCAACGTCTCACCACGCAGCGCGACACGCTGACCGAGGAAGAAGCACGGGCGGCGTCGCTGATCGAGACCCTGACCGGACGAATTGCCCAGCTGACCCGCGACATCGAACGCGAAGGCGGGCTGAACCGCGACGCGGAAGAAACGATCGCGCGGCTCGAAGAGGAAGCGGCAGACCTCGCCAAGGCGGATAAGGGGCACGACAGCGCGGTTGAGGCGGCGGAACAGGCCGCGCGCGAGGCAGCCGAAGTCTTGCAAACCCGCGAGGCCGATCTTTCGCAGCAGACCGAAGACGTGGCCCGTTTGGCCGCGCGCCACAGTTCGGCGGAACGCCTGCTTCAGGACAGCCGCAAGACGTTAGAGAAGTCGGAGGCCGAGGCCCGCAAGGCCCGCGATGCGGTGGCCCAAAGCCAAGCGACCCTCGACAAGGCCGGGCTAGATTTCGCCGCGGCTGAGAAGGCCGAAGCCGCTGCCGTCACCGCCTCGGCGGCGGCGGATGCCGCCCTTTTGGCTGCCGAAGAGACCCGCGCCGACACGCAATCGCGCGAGGCCGAGGCCCGCGCGGAGCGCTCTGAGGCGGAGGGCGAGGCCAAGGCCCTGCGCGCCGAGGTTGGCGCGCTGGCAAAGTTGGTGGAGCGTGACAGCGCCGAAGGCGGGCAGGTTCTCGACCGGTTGCAAGTGGAACAGGGCTTTGAGAAAGCGCTCGGCGCAGCCTTGGCCGATGACCTGCGCGCGCCTGAGGTAGAGGCCGATCGCCCCTCAGGATGGGCGCATTTGCCGAGCTACCCGGTGCCGCAGCCACTACCCGCCGAAGTGACCCCGCTCACGCAGCATGTCACCGTGCCGCGGGTGTTAGAGCGCCGAATGGCCCAAGTCGGGCTCGTTGACGCCGACGCGGGCGGAGAGTTGCAGGCGCAGTTGCAGCCGGGGCAGCGCTTGGTGTCGAAGGAGGGGGACCTCTGGCGGTGGGACGGTTTCCGTGCCATGGCCGAAGATGCGCCATCGGCCGCCGCGCTGCGCTTGCAGCAGTTGAACCGGTTGGAAGTCCTTAAACAGACGTTGGAACAGGCGAGCGCCCGTGGCGATGCCGCGCGGGCGGCGCATGAGACCCTCCAGCAGCAATTGGCCGAACAGGCCGAGGCCGACAAACGGGCCCGCGAGGCGCGGCGCGATGCGGACCGGCAGGTCGCCGAGGCGGGCCGCGCGTTAAGTCGGGCAGAGGCGGATCGCAACCTCGCCCAAAGCCGGTTGGAATCCCTCGGCCTTGCCGTGAAGCGCCATGAGGAAGCCGCGATCACCGCGCGGGCCGAGGTGATGGACGCCGAGCGCACGCTGGCGGGCTTGGATGACCTCTCCGCCGCCCGTGCGACGGTTGAAGATGTCCGCATGACGGTCGAGGCGTCGCGGATCACCATGATGTCGCGCCGCTCGGCCCATGACGAATTGCGCCGCGAGGGCGAGGCGCGCAGACGGCGGCTGCAAGAGGTCGCGAAAGAGGTCAGCGGCTGGCGGAATCGCTTGGAAACGGCGGGCAAGCGCAGCGCTGAATTGGTCGAGCGCAAGACCGCGTCGGAGGCCGAATTGACTGAGGCGAGCGCTGTCCCGGCGGAGATCGCGGCGAAGCGGGAAGACCTGTCGGGCGCGATCACCTCTGCCGAAGCCCGCCGCACCCATGCCGCGGAAACGCTGGCCGCCGCGGAGGCCGCCCTGAAAGCCGCGACGGACGCCGAGCGCGACGCGGAGCGGCAGGCATCGGATGCGCGGGAGGCCCGTGCCCGGGCCGAGGCGCGCAGCGATGCCGCCCGTGAAACGGTGACCCATGCGGCAGAGCGCATTCAGGACGAACGGCAAAGCACGCCCGAGGCGCTGCGCGATGCGCTTGATGTCGAGACGGATCAGATTCCACCGGTGGAAACGCTTGAAGAGGACGTGAACCGATACAAGCGGCAGCGGGATTCCTTGGGCGCAGTGAACCTGCGCGCCGAGGACGATGCCAAAGAGATACGCGAAGAGCACGAAGCGCTGCTGACTGAGAAGGCCGATCTGGAAGAGGCGATCAAAACCCTGCGCAGCGGCATTGCGGGCCTGAACCGCGAGGGGCGGGAGCGGCTGTTGACCGCCTTTGATCAGGTGAACGCGAATTTCTCGATGCTGTTCACCCATCTCTTCGGCGGCGGTGAGGCGAACCTTGTGATGGTCGAAAGCGACGATCCCTTGGAAGCCGGGCTGGAGATCATGTGCCAGCCGCCGGGCAAGAAGCTGAGCACCCTCAGCCTGCTGTCGGGTGGAGAGCAGACATTGACCGCGATGGCGCTGATCTTTGCCGTCTTCCTCGCCAATCCGGCGCCGATCTGTGTGCTGGATGAGGTCGACGCGCCGCTTGATGACGCAAATGTGACCAGGTTCTGTGATCTGCTGGATGAGATGTGCCGTCAGACCGACACGCGCTTTCTGATCATCACGCACCATGCGGTGACGATGGCCCGGATGGACCGGCTCTTTGGCGTCACTATGGCGGAGCAGGGGGTGAGCCAGTTGGTCTCTGTCGATTTGAAAAAGGCGGAAACGCTGGTCGCGTGAAGGTGGGAGACGCCGGTAATTTGGACCGGCCCTTAAAGCGGGTGCGCATCAGTTTGCCGCGGGCTTTCGTAGCCGTTGGTCAGGTGGTGTGAGCCGTATGGCCCTAGGGAGTTTCGCGTGAATGACGGACTGTGATCAGCCTTTGCGCGCGACGGTGACGCCGGCAACATCCTCAATAAACGTTAGAATTCGGGCCTTTACCGCATCATCCTTGATGGAGCCGATGGCGTTCACGATGTCGAGCGAGGGGTCGTTGCTGGCCTCGGGGTTGTCGTCATCCAGCCCTTCGAAGAAATAGCCGGGGGTGACGTTGAGTATCCGGGCCAGCTCATGCAAACGGCTGGCGGCGATCCGGTTGGAGCCGATTTCATACTTCTGAATCTGTTGAAACGACAGTTTGAGTTCGCGTGCCACATCGGTCTGGGATTGCCGTCGCAGGGTGCGTGCCTGCTTGAGCCGACGACCGACGTGAACGTCTACGGGGTGGGACATGGTTCAATACCTCAGGTTGAGTACAATATATTCACTACCCGCAATGTATTGAGGATCAATTGCCTAGATCTGGCCTCTTTGCGTTAACCAATTCACCCTAGCTGTATGGATTATATTGCGTTACCGGGTGATTCATGTACCATCCCTTGCCTATGAACCAGCATATGTCCGATATTGAGCCGGGCGCACCCGTGCCCCAGACCTTGCAAAAGGACCCCGCTCCGGCCCTTTTGTTCGAGATGATGCGCTCTTTCGTGACGCTGGCGCATACTTTGAACCTCAGCCATGCGGTGGCCGAATTGGTCAGCACACGGCAGACGGTCCGGCGGCATATCCAGCAGTTGGAAGAGGCGATGGGCGCGCCGCTGTTTACCATCGAAAATCGCCGCTATTCCCTGACCAAGGTCGGCCTGGAAGCCTTGCCCGAGGCACGCGATATTCTCGATCGGGGCAAGCTGTGGCTGGATGGCAAAACGCGCCATGCCGATGGCATGCTGCGCCTTTCGCATGAAGAGCCGAACGGTTGGTGTTTTCACCAACAACAGCAGCCTCTGTCGCTGATCTGGGACGGTGGCTCTGCCATGCTTCAGGCCGTGTTGCAGGCGTGGAGCTTGAGCCGGGGTGAGTTGGAAAGCGAAGCCTTTCGCGCCATGCGCCCCTATGTGTTGGTGTATCGCGATTCGCCCAATGGATGGATTTGTACCGAAGTGGGGGAGAAATCCTTTTACACGCAATGGTGGGGCTGGACCAATGCGCGCAGCAGCATCGGGCGGCCCATCAAACTCTTCCCCGGCGGTCCTGAGTTCGAGAATATGCTGAACTACCCCTTTCGGGAGGTTGAGTCGACCTGTGGCGTTCGCTTGGACGAGGTGGTCACTGAAATCCCGCGGGAGGAGGGGGGCGCGCCGGTGCCTTTGGCCTATAAACGTTTGCTGATGGCCGGGCGCTATCCGGACAAGAGCTTTGCCCTGATCGCGGCGGTTGATCGGTCGACTTCGGTCAATATCGTCGGCGTGGATGACAGTTTCCTGCGCGAGATGCCTTTGGATGCGAAGGTGACTTTCGCAGGCTAAGGGCCACGGAGCGTGAGATGCGAAAAGGGCCGCCCAACAGGGGCGGCCCTTTCTTTTTGTCCTTGGCGAAAAGCTTAGCTGATCGCCGCGGCTTTCACGTCGTCGTCGATATGGGGCAGGTACTGCTCGAAGTTGTCCGAGAACATCTTGACCAGTTTTGCCGCTTGACGGTCATAGGCTTCTGGATCGTCCCAGGTCCGGCGCGGGTCGAGCAGGATGTCGGCGACGCCGTTCACCTCGACAGGGACATCGAAGCCGAAGTTCGGATCCTTACGGAACTCGGCATCCGCCAGACGGCCTTCGAGCGCGGCGCTGAGCAGGGCGCGGGTCGCCTTGATCGGCATCCGCGAGCCGGTGCCGTATGCGCCGCCGGTCCAGCCGGTGTTCACGAGCCAGCAGGTGGCGCCGTGCTGGGCGATCTTTTCGCGCAGCAGGTTGCCGTAAACCTCGGGGCGGCGCGGCATGAAGGGGGCGCCGAAACAGGTGGAGAATGTGGGCTCCGGCTCGGTCACGCCACGCTCGGTTCCCGCCACCTTGGAGGTGAAGCCCGACAGGAAATGATACATCGCCTGCGCCGGGCTCAGCCGCGCGATCGGGGGCAGCACGCCGAAGGCATCACAGGTCAGCATGATGATGTTTTTCGGGTGGCCGCCGACGGCCTTCTCACTTGCGTTCGAGATGTAGTGCAGCGGGTAGGCGGCACGCATGTTGGCGGTGAGCGAGTCGTCGTCGAAGTCGAGTTCAAAAGTATCGGGATCGAAGACCATATTCTCGATCACGGTGCCGAATTTGGAGGTCGTTGCGTAGATCTCCGGCTCCGCCTCGGGGTTGAGGTTGATGGTCTTGGCATAGCAGCCGCCTTCAAAGTTGAAGGTGCCGTTGTCAGACCAGCCGTGCTCGTCATCGCCGATCAGCGTGCGCTCGGGATCGGCGGAGAGGGTGGTCTTGCCGGTGCCCGAGAGGCCGAAGAAGACGGCGGTGTCGACCGGGTTACCATTGGCGTGGTTGGCCGAGCAGTGCATCGGCATGATGCCTTTTTCGGGCAGCAGGTAGTTCAGCAGGGTGAAGACCGATTTCTTGTTCTCGCCCGCGTATTCGGTGCCGCCGATGAGGATCATCTTGCGGTCGAAGTTCATCGCGATCACGGTCTCGCTGCGGCAGTTGTGCTTGGCCGGATCGGCCTGGAAGCTGGGGCAGTTAATGACGGTGAAATCGGCAGTGAAGTCCTTCAGCGCTTCGGCGTAGGGGCGGCGCAGCATGGTGCGAATGAAAAGCCCGTGCCATGCCAGTTCGGTCACCATGCGCACGTTGATCGCATGTTTGGGGTCCGCACCGCCGACGAGGTCCTGCACGAAGTAGTCCTTGCCCTGCATGTGGGCGATCATGTCGTCGTAGAGCGCGTCGAAGCCTTCGGGCGACATCTCGGCGTTGTTCTCCCACCAGATGCTCTCGGCCACGCTGTCGGTCTTGACCACGTGTTTGTCCTTCGGCGAGCGGCCGGTGAACTTGCCAGTGGTGACCAGGAAGGCGCCGCCCTTGCCGAGGCTGCCTTCGCCGCGCTTCAGCGCGGCTTCGACGAGCGCGGGCTCGGTCAGGTTGTAATAGACATCGCCCAGCCCGGTGATCTGCTGATCCTTGAGGCTGAACTGCGGGTTTACCCGTCCAAATGTCATATGATGTCTCCTGTGGTAGCGCGTGAGCAGCGCAGAACGTGTCCGAGCGGGCGCAATTGCCCTGGGCGTCGGGGGCCTTGAGAGCCTCTTAACACGGGCGTTTTCAGGTTGAACAGGCAGCTTTGTCACAGTTAGCGCCATCATCTAAAACTTTGTTTCTGAGCGCTTAGAACCCGCCCCAAAGCGGTGGATGCTGCCGCGTCTTCACCTTGGGCGGGGCCAGTCAAAGTGCGGCAATTTAGCCATTCCTAACCAAATTATGACGGAATTGGTGCATCTCAGAGGCACGATTCGCACTTAAGGATTGATTCGATCTGTAATATTGGAGATCACTGACTCCAAAAATAAGAACGAATTGAGCAGCATAAGGAAGCAGGCAATGTCAAAGATCGCATTGGTAGACGATGACAGGAACATCCTGACATCCGTTTCGATGACTCTTGAAGCTGAAGGTTTCGAAGTGGAAACCTATAACGATGGCCAAGCGGCGCTGGACGCCTTCAACAAGAAACTGCCCGATATGGCGGTGCTGGACATCAAGATGCCCCGTATGGACGGCATGGATCTGCTCCAACGTCTGCGCCAGAAAACCGCGATGCCGGTGATTTTCCTGACCTCCAAGGACGATGAGATCGACGAGGTGCTGGGCCTGCGCATGGGGGCCGACGATTACGTCAAAAAACCCTTCAGCCAGCGCCTGTTGGTCGAGCGTATCCGCGCCCTTCTGCGCCGCCAAGACGCGGTCGAGACGAATGAGGTCGGCGATACCGAAGAGACCAAGGTGATGGAACGCGGCGATCTGCGGATGGACCCGCTGCGCCACGCGGTAAGCTGGAAGGGCAAGGATGTGTCGCTGACCGTGACCGAATTCCTGCTGCTGCAAGCCCTCGCGCAGCGCCCCGGTTTCGTGAAATCGCGCGACCAACTGATGGATGTGGCCTATGATGATCAGGTCTATGTGGATGACCGCACCATCGACAGCCACATCAAGCGCCTGCGCAAGAAGATGCGCAGCGCTGATGACGAATTCTCGGCGATCGAGACGCTTTACGGCATCGGCTATAGATATAACGAAGAGTAAACCCGTCGGTTAACGCGGGTCGAAAGGAAGCTTGTGCGGGACATGGCTGCTGGCAGGGACGGTGATGTTGTATTGGGGGATGATTGGGTCACCCCCGACAGTGCCGCGCCGGATGAAATTCGGGTCAAGCGTGAACGGCGGGGGCTGTTCTCGCTCCGCTCCTCGCCGCTGACGCGCAAGATCATTACCTTCAACCTGATCGCGCTCAGCGTTCTGGTTGCGGGGATCCTCTACCTCAATTCCTCGCGAGACAGTCTGGCGCTGCAACGCGCCGCGGCACTGGTGTCTGAGACTGAGCTGATCGCCGATGTGATCGAGGCCCAACTCCCCGCAGGCGCGCCGGTGAACCTGACCACTGGCGATGGTGTCGATGTGGCTGCCACGCTCGACGGGCTGGATCTGCGCGGCGGCATCGAAGTCTTTGTCTATGATCCGGCGGAAACGCTGGTCGCCCGCACCGCAGGCAGCCTTACCGTGGCCGAAGCCCTCGCCGCGTCCGAGGCGGGTGAGCGGACCTTGCTGAACGACGGGTTGAATTGGCTTTGGGACCGGGTTTCGGCCCCCTTCAGCACCGATGAGGTCACCGCCACCCCGCCGCTCGAAGAGCAATTGCGCGGCAT
This sequence comes from Sulfitobacter sp. 1A13353, assembly GCF_043557255.1. Classification (NCBI taxonomy): domain Bacteria; kingdom Pseudomonadati; phylum Pseudomonadota; class Alphaproteobacteria; order Rhodobacterales; family Roseobacteraceae; genus Sulfitobacter; species Sulfitobacter sp. 1A13353. Next base: position 731,838 of record NZ_JBIFFS010000001.1, read on the forward strand.
GGTCGGCACTAGCGTGACCAGCGGCACCCGGCTGGAAGGCACGCTCGCCATCGAAGGCGGCACGCTTTTCAGCGTGGTGACTCCCATCATGCAGGGCGAGGCCCCGGTCGGCGTGGTCGCCGTGGCCAGTGCTGCGGGAGAGATCGACCGCCTTGTGCGCAGCGAACGCGAGCGCGTCTTGCAGATTTTCGTCATCGCGACCCTCGTCTCCATCGGCCTCAGCCTCGTTCTGGCCTCGACCATCGCCAATCCGCTGGCCGACCTCTCTGCCGCCGCCGAACTGGGCCGCGACAAGGACGCGCGCAAGATGAACCCCGGCCGTATCCGCATCCCGGACCTGACCGCGCGCCCCGATGAGATCGGCCGCCTATCGGGCGCCCTCCGCGGCATGGTCTCGGCGCTCTACAATCGGATCGACGGCAACGAACAATTCGCCGCCGATGTGGCCCATGAGATCAAGAACCCGCTCGCTTCGCTCCGGTCTGCTGTGGGCACGCTGCGAATGGTCAAGCGCGACGACCAGCGCGAGAAACTGCTGGATGTGATCGAACATGACGTGCGCCGCCTCGACCGTTTGGTGAGCGACATTTCCAATGCCTCGCGGCTCGATTCCGAACTGGTCAAGGAAGAGGAAGAGCCCTTCGACCTGCTGCAAATGCTGGGCAATCTGGGCCAGTACCTCGGCGAAGATGCGAAATCCAAAGGCATCGATTTCATCACCGATCTCCCCGCTGCGCCGATCACCGTGCATGGGTTGGAAGCCCGTTTGGCGCAGGTCTTCGTGAACCTGATCACCAACGCGATTTCCTTTTGCGAAGACGGCGACGCGATCCGGGTCTGGGCCCGCAAACGTGCCAATCGCGTGTTGATCGTCGTCGAGGACACCGGCCCCGGCATCCCCGAGCAGGCGCTCGGCAAAATCTTCAAACGCTTTTACTCGCAACGCCCGGAAGAGCATTTCGGCAACAATTCCGGCCTCGGCCTCGCAATCTCCAAGCAGATCGTCGAAGCCCATGGCGGCGTGATTTGGGCCGAGAACATCCGCCCGACTGAAGCCGACATTACCTCCGAACCGCTCGGCGCGCGTTTTGTCGTGGGGCTGCCCACCTAAATCCCGGGCGCGGGGCCTGATATGACCGTCGAGCGCGAAAACCTCCACGCCAGCTGCGTGGCGATCAATGGGCGCGGGGTGCTGATCCTTGGCCCGTCCGGTGCGGGCAAATCGGCGCTCGCCCTGCAACTGATCGCCCTTGGCGCCAAGCTGGTGGCCGATGATCGCACCGATATCATGCGCGAGGGGGATCAGGTGATCGCCAGCGTCCCCGAGCCGATCCGCGGCCTGATCGAAGCGCGTTATGTCGGCATTCTGCGGGCCGAGGATCACGGCCCCGTGCCGCTGGCCCTCGTCGTCGATCTGGCCCGCACCGAAGACCAGCGTCTTCCCGAAGGGCACAGCCATATGCTACGGGGTGTCACGTTGCCCTGTTTTCACAAATGCGATAGCGCTCATTTTGCGGCAGCAATTCATCTGTATATGTCAGGTGTGGAAGAACCGAATTGATCAGTCAGACCTCATCAACAGACCCCGCCCCGCGGCGGTTGGTTCTTGTCACCGGCCCTTCGGGCGCCGGGCGGTCCTCTGCGCTCAACGTGCTTGAAGATGCGGGGTTCGAGGCGATCGACAACCTGCCGCTGCGGCTGCTGCCCGCGCTGCTTGACCGCCCCGGCGATGCGCAATCGGTGGCCTTGGGGATCGACGCCCGCAACCGGGACTTTTCCACCGAAGGCGTGCTGGAGCTGATGGGCCGCCTGACGGCTGAGCCGGGGTGGCGCGCGGAACTGCTCTATCTCGACTGCGCCCCCGATGTGCTGCTGCAACGCTTTTCCGAAACCCGCCGCCGCCACCCGCTGGCCCCGGCTGACCGCCCAGTCGACGGGATCGCACGCGAGCAGGAACTGCTCCACCCGATCCGCGCCCGTGCCGACGTGTTGATCGATACGACAACGCTGAACGTCCACGAGTTGCGCGCCGAGGTCGAGCAATGGTTCGCCCCCGGCGGGCAGCGCCAACTGACGGTCTCGGTACAAAGCTTTTCCTACAAACGGGGCCTTCCGCGCGGCGTTGATGTGGTGCACGACTGCCGCTTTCTGAACAATCCCTATTGGGTTCCTGAATTGCGCAGTGGCGACGGGCGCGACCCTTCCGTCGCGGCCCATGTGGCGAGCGATAAGCGCTACGCGGATTTCGCCGACAAGGTGCTCGACCTCAGCCTGCTGCTGCTGCCCGCCTACCGCGAGGAGGGCAAATCGCATATCTCCATCGCATTCGGCTGTACGGGCGGGCAACACCGCTCTGTCGCCATGGCCGAAGATCACGCTTTGCGCCTTGCAGAGCAGGGCTGGCAGGTGTCAATTAGGCATCGAGAGCTGGACCGTCAGCATCGTGAAGGAAGCAAGCCGTGATCGGGATCGTCATCGTCGCACATGGGGGGCTGGCGCAAGAATATCTTGCCGCCATCGAACATGTCGTGGGATCCCAATTCGGCGTGCGCGCCATCGCCATCGAAGCCGACCATGACCGCGCCGACAAAGAACGCGAGATCTGCGGCGCCGCCGATGCGGTGGACCAAGGCGCCGGTGTGGTGGTTGTCACCGATCTTTTCGGCGGCTCCCCCTCGAACCTCAGCCTCTTGGCTTGCCGCCCGGAAAACCGCCGGATCATCTACGGCGCGAACCTGCCCATGCTGATCAAACTCGCCAAATCGCGGCATATGGATGTGCCCGATGCCGTGCGCGCCGCGCTCGAAGCTGGTAAGAAGTATATCGACAGCCAGAATGTCAGCGCAGGTTAGAAGGCCCCAAGACGTCATGCCCGAATTTTCTTTAAAGATCGTTAACGAAAAAGGCCTGCACGCGCGCGCCTCCGCCAAATTGGTCGAGGTGGTCGAGGCGTTTGATGCCCGTGCCGAAGTCAGCAAGGATGGCATGTCGGCCTCGGGCGACAGTATCATGGGGCTCTTGATGCTCGGCGCGTCGCGCGGCACCACCATCGATGTCCAAACCTCCGGCCCCGATGCCGAGGCCTTGGCCGAAGCTTTAACCGCCCTCGTGGCGGATAAGTTCGGCGAAGGGTTTTAGGCCCGCCAAGCGGGAAAAGGAACCGCCGACCCCATGGATGACGTGCAAAACATCGCGGCTGAGCCGGCCCAGACAGGCGACGGCACGGTGACCTTCACCAAATACGACCGCCGCAGCCTGTCCTATGCCTCGACCTTCGATGACCCATGGAAGGCGCGAGTGATCTCCGCGATGGAGCTTTTCACCGGCAAGCTCAAAATCCTGCGGCTAATCCGCAAGTTCGAACAACGCGGCACCCCCTCGGGCCAAGCCTTTTGGCGCGCAGCGCTCGACACGATGGGCATCGACCTCACAACCCCGCAAGAGCAGTTGGACCGCATCCCGAAAGAAGGGCCCGTCGTAGTCGTGGCAAATCACCCCCACGGTATGGTCGACGGTATGATTTTCGCCGATCTCATCGGCCGCGTGCGCCCCGATTACCGTATCCTCACCCGGTCGCTGCTCACTTCCATTGACGAGGTGGCAGGCAGCTACATGATCCCGGTGCCCTTCCCACATGACCCGGATGCGCAGCGCAAAGGCGTGGAAATGCGCGCCAAGGCCATGGCCCATCTCAAAGAAGGCGGCGTCGTGGCGCTCTTCCCCTCAGGCGTCGTCGCGGCCTCGGAAAGCTGGTGGGGCCCGGCGGTCGAAGCGGAATGGAACGTCTTCACCGCCAAGATGATCCGCCGTTCCGGTGCGCAGGTGGTGCCGATGCGCTTCCCGGGCCAGAACAGCCGCGCCTATCAGATTGCCAACAGGCTCAGCCCGATGCTGCGCCAAGGGCTCTTGCTGCATGAGATCGCCCACGCCTGCGACAAACCCCAAGGCCCCATCGTCGGCCACCCGCTCGCCCGCCAAGAGATTGACCGCTGGGCCGACGACCCGCGCGGTTTCATGGCTTGGCTGCGCGCCCATACTCTGGCGCTCACCAACTAAACTTCATCCTTTTAAAAATACCCTCGGGGGAATCGCGCCTCTGGCGCGATGGGGGCAGGGCCCCCAACACCCTCGCAACTCAGCGCGTCGGAACGGGCTTTTCGCCCCGGTAATCATAGAACCCACGCTGCGTCTTGCGGCCCAACCACCCGGCTTCGACATATTTGGTCAGCAGCGGGCAGGGGCGATATTTCGTATCCGCCAACCCGTCATGCAGAACGTTCATAATGGCAAGGCAGGTGTCGAGACCAATAAAGTCCGCAAGCTCCAGCGGCCCCATCGGATGGTTCGCCCCCAGCTTCATCGAACTGTCGATCGACTCGACGTTGCCGACCCCTTCGTAGAGCGTATAGACCGCCTCGTTGATCATCGGCATCAGGATGCGGTTCACGATAAAGGCTGGGAAATCCTCCGCCGAGGCGGCGGTCTTGCCCAAACGGTCCACCACGGCTTTGCAAGCGTCATAGGTCTCGCTGTCCGTGGCGATGCCGCGGATCAATTCGACCAGCTGCATCACCGGCACAGGGTTCATGAAGTGAAAGCCCATGAATTTCTCGGGCCGGTCGGTGCGGCTGGCAAGGCGGGTGATCGAGATCGAGGAAGTGTTCGAGGTCAGGATCGTCGTCGGCTTCAGATGCGGGATCAGGTCTTCAAAGATCGCCTGTTTCACCGTTTCGCGCTCGGTCGCGGCTTCGATCACCAGATCGCTTTGGCCCAGATCGCTTAGCGTCTGCGTCGTGGTGATGCGCGCCATGGCGGCGTCCCGGTCGGCGGCGGTGATCTTTTCGCGGCTGACTTGGCGGTCCATATTGCCGGTCACGGTTTTCATCGCTTTGGCCAGCGCATCGGCGCTGACATCGTTCAGCAGCACGTCGTAGCCCGCCAGCGCCATGACATGGGCGATCCCATTGCCCATTTGCCCCGCTCCCACGATACCGATTGTCTGGATGTCCATGGCCTGTCCTTTGCTTGAGTTCGGCGCACAATAGGGCGCGTGGCGGGGGTGCCGCAAGGGCAGCTGTTTACGAAATCTCACGACAAATTCGCCCATTAACAGAATCGCAGCCCCTGTTGTGCAATCTGGCTTTGGGTGAACAAAAAGGTGGGTTCGATGACCTATGATGCAGTGGGGCCAGCGCCTCTGGACTATTTGCCATGCCGCTACGGCACGTCAAAGCTGATGTTTCGCGGCCCGCGCCGCAGGTTGGAGGCGCCCTATATCGCCTTTCTCGGCGGGACGGAGACCTATGGCAAATTCATTGAAGAGCCGTTTCCCGCGCGGGTCGAGGCCGAGATCGGCAAGACCTGTGTGAACTTCGGCTTTCCCAACGCGGGGATCGACGCTTTTGCCCACGACCCTTTCGTCGCGCAGGCCGCCTCGCAGGCAGATGTGACGGTGGTTCAGGTCATGGGGGCGCAGAACATGACCAACCGTTTCTATTCCGTGCACCGGCGTCGGAACGACCGTTTCGTCGGGGCCTCCGCGCTGTTGCAGACGATCTACCGCGAAGTCGATTTCTCGCAGTTCCACTTCAACCGGCACATGCTGACGCACCTCATGCAGGTCTCGCCCGAACGGTTCGAAGCGGTGCGCGCGGAGCTTCAGCAGGCGTGGATGGCGCGCATGCGTTTGATGTTGGGGCAGATACAGGGGCGCACGCTCCTGCTTTGGCTGGCTGACCGCCCGCCGGTCGCCACAGCAGCGCAGCCGGTGAGAGAGTTGGGCCATGATCCGCTTTTCGTGACACGCGAAATGTTGGACGCGGTGGCCCAACACGCCACGGCCAAGATCGAGGTCGTCTCTCCCAAAGACCCCTCAGGGGCGCCGACCGCTGGCATGGTGGTCAGTGAATTCGAGGCGCAGGCCGCGTCGGAAATGCTGGGCCCGATGGCTCATGCCTCTGCCGCCGCCGCTTTGACCGATGCGCTGCAAAGCATGTCCTGACGCTCCCGGTAGGGGCATGCACGAAAAAGGCCCGCCGAGAACGGCGGGCCTTTGGTGTTTCAGGTGAAAAGCCTTACAGCTTTTCGATCAGTTCCGGCACCGCGTCGAAGAGGTCTGCCACGAGACCGTAGTCGGCAACTTGGAAGATCGGCGATTCTTCGTCTTTGTTGATCGCGACGATGATCTTGGAGTCTTTCATCCCGGCAAGGTGCTGGATCGCGCCCGAGATGCCAACCGCGACATAGAGGTCAGGGGCGACCACTTTGCCGGTCTGGCCAACTTGCCAGTCGTTCGGAGCGTAGCCCGAATCAACCGCCGCGCGGGACGCGCCAACGGCGGCGCCCAGTTTGTCGGCCAGTTTCTCGATCAGGGCGAAGTCCTCTTCCGAGCCGACGCCACGACCACCGGAAACCACCACGCCCGCGCTTGTCAGCTCGGGGCGGTCCGATTCGGCGACCTTGTCTTCGACCCATGTGGACAGGCCGGGGTTCTCGGCAGCCGAGATGGTCTCGACCGAGGCGGAGCCGCCTTCGCCTGCCGCATCGAAGGTCGATGTGCGGAAGGTGATGACCTTCTTGGCGTCGTTCGACTTCACGGTCTGCACCGCGTTGCCCGCGTAGATCGGGCGCTCAAAGGTATCGGCATCCACAACGCCGGAGGCATCCGAGATTACCATGACGTCAAGCAGCGCCGCGACGCGGGGCATGATGTTCTTGGCGTCCGTGGTGGCGGGCGCGACGATGTGGTCGTAGTCACCGGCAAGGCTGACGATCAGCGCCGCGGTGGCTTCGGCCAGACGGTGGCCCAGCATCTCGTCCTCGGCAACCAGCACCTTGGAGACGCCATCGATCTTGGCCGCCGCTTCGCCAGCCGCCGCAGCAGAGCTGCCAGCCGCCAGAATGGTCACGTCGCCCAGTTGCTTGGCCGCGGTCACCGCCTTGGCGGTTGCGTCCATCGACAGTTCGCCGTCGGAAATCTCTGCAATCAGAAGAACAGCCATTACACAGCCCCCGCTTCTTTGAGTTTCGCCACAAGCTCGTCGACCGAGCCGACCTTGATGCCAGCGGCGCGTTCCGCGGGCTCTTCGGTCTTCACGACTTCCAAGCGGTTGGAGACGTCGACGCCGTAGTCCTCGGCGGTCTTCTCATCCAGCGGCTTTTTCTTGGCCTTCATGATGTTGGGCAGCGAGGCGTAGCGCGGCTCGTTGAGGCGCAGGTCCACGGTGACCACGGTCGGCATGGTGACTTCGATGGTCTGCAGGCCGCCGTCGACTTCGCGGGTCACTTTCGCCTTGTCGCCTTCGATGGCGATGTCGGAAGCGAAGGTGGCCTGCGACCAGCCCATCAGCGCCGAGAGCATCTGCCCGGTGGCGTTCATGTCGTTGTCGATCGCCTGCTTGCCGCAGAGCACGAGGCTCGGCTGCTCTTCGTCGACGACGGCTTTGAGGATCTTGGCCACGGCCAGCGGTTCGATGTCCTTGTGCACATCGTCCGAGGCCACCACGAGGATCGCGCGGTCGGCACCCATGGCGAGGGCGGTGCGCAGCGTTTCCTGCGCTTGCTTCACACCGATGGAGACGGCGACGACCTCTTCAGCCTGGCCGGCTTCTTTCAGACGAATCGCCTGTTCGACGGCGATTTCGTCGAAAGGGTTCATCGACATTTTCACATTGGCAAGATCAACACCCGATCCGTCCGCTTTGACACGAACTTTCACGTTATAGTCGATCACGCGTTTGACAGGCACCAGTACCTTCATGAGCGGTCTCTCTCCTCAGTTTGCGACGCGGGCTGGTGGCCCGGTCTCCCTAATTCTCCAGACGGGTGTAACGAAGCGGATCGGATCAAAACAGGCCAAAATCGGCAGGTTGGCAGTTTTGAACGCGGCGTTTTCCCGGTTTTTCGTCTGTTAGCGCTATTTTACGCCCGGTTCGCCCCCGGCACCCAAAGCACGTCTTCCTTGCCCGCGTTATTGGCCATCCGTGCGGCGACGAAGAACCAATCGCTCAGCCGGTTCAGATAGGTCACGCAGGCGGGGTTCACCGCCGTTTGCTCAGCCAGCAGCACCGCCAGCCGCTCGGCTCGGCGCGCGACGGTGCGGCAGACATGCAGATGCGCCGCCAGCGCGCGGCCACCCGGCAGGATGAAGCTGCGCAGCGACTCCAACTCGGAATTCATCACGTCGATCTCACGCTCCAGCCGGTCGACCTGTTCTTGAGTGACCCGCAGGGGCGGGTATTCCGCATCCTTATCGGCTTCCATATCGGGGCGGCAGAGGTCGGCGCCGAGATCGAAAAGGTCGTTCTGAATGCGCGCCAACGCTTCGTCGGTGGCGCCCGTGGCTTCAAGCCGTGCAACGCCGACAAAGCAGTTCAACTCATCCGAGGTGCCATAGGCCTCGACCCGCGCGTCATGTTTGGCGACACGGTCGCCATTGCCAAGGGCGGTGGTGCCCTTGTCCCCGGTGCGGGTGTAAATCTTGTTCAGTACAACCATTAGATCGTGCCCCCTCGGAAATAGACATAGGCAAGGATCAGCAGCACGGCGATGAACTGCGCGATGATCCGCCAGCGCATCAGCTTATTAGCGTTGCGTTTGTTGAATTTGCCCCCGGTGGCAAAGCCGCCCAGCCCCATCAGGAGCACAACGGCGACCGCCACGACAGAGATCAGGACGATCACGAAAAACGGATCATTTGGCATGGGCTGTCCTTTCGTTGGCCTGAGATGTAGCGGCACCGTGCAGCCGCGCAACCAAAATCAGCGGCTGGTGACCCAGTCCAGCGCCCGCGTCGGCAGGATACGCCGTAAAATACCGCCGATATGCGTTGGGGTTGTGACGAAATAGCGCGGGCGGGCCCGGGGGGATTCGACGGCGTGGACCAGCTTCTCGACCACCGCCTCGGGCGGGAGTTCGAAGCGGTCCTTCTTGCCGCTGTCGTCATAAAGCCGGGGGCGCATTGTGCTTTCATACTCCGCCGCGCGGGGGCTGCTTTGCCAGTCGATCCAACGCTCGAAACGCGGGATGGCCTTGGTCCGCAGTTTCGAGGTGACAGGGCCGGGTTCGATCAGGATCACCGCGACCCCGGTGCCGCGCATCTCAAGCCGTAGGGTATCGGTCAGCCCTTCAAGGGCGAATTTCGTGGAGTTATACGCCCCGCGCCACGGCATCGCCACCATGCCAAGCACCGAGGAACATTGCACGATCCGCCCGTGCCCCTGCTTGCGCATCACCGGGATCACCGCGCGGGTCAGGCTGTGCCAGCCAAAGAAATTCGCCTCGAATATCTCGCGCAGGGCATCGGTGGGGAGGTCTTCGACCAACCCGGGCGTGGCGTGGGCACCGTTGTTGAACAAAGCGTCGAGCGTGCCGCCGGTTTGGTCCAGCACATGGGCAAGCGCCGCGTGGATGCTGGCCTCATCGGTGTAGTCAAGGCGCGGCGCGTCGAATCCTTCGGCTTGCAGCCGGTCGCAATCCGCTTGTTGGCGGCAGGCAGCGAAAACGCGCCAGCCCCGGGCGCGCATGCCGTGCGCGGCGGCATAGCCGATGCCGCTGGAACAGCCGGTGATGAGGATGGAGCGGGTCGCAGACATGCAAAGGGCCCTTCGTGTGAAAGGCCCTTCATCGCGCGATGCTATGAGATTGGCAAGTTAGCCGTTGTTGAGCAGGAAGTCGGCCATCCAGCCGGATTCGCTGCCGTCGACGCTGCGGAAACGCACCCAGCCTGCGCCATTGTCTTCGATCACTTCGACAGCGTCGCCTTTGCCGAGCTTGCCGACCACGCCGAAGTTGGTGCCCGGACCGCCGCGGACATTGACGCGGGTGCCGTTGACTTCGCGAATGTCGGCCTGGGTCGTGCTGACAAAGCTCGCGCCGTTGTCAGCGCCTTCGATCAGGCTCGGGATGACAGCGGGCGCATTGGCGCTTGGCGTCGTGTAAGCGGCCTTTTCCACTTTGGGGGCAGGGGTGCTGACGGCCTTGGCCTTCACCACTTTCGCCCCGGCACGGTCCGCAGGGGTGGCCACGGCCTTTTGCACCATCCCGTCATTGGCCTGCGGCAGGTCGCTTAGCGTCGTGAGGTTCAGCGCCACGCGGGTCGCTGTGGCATCACGCGCAGGGGTTCGTTCGGCGAAGGGGGTGATCGGGCTTTCCGCCTTGCGGGCCGCGTTCGCGGCGGTGGCAGTGACAAGGTTGGAAGAGGGGTTGGCGCTGGCGATCAGGGCTGCCTCAGCCGCTTCGGCGCTGGCCGTTTGCGAGCCTGCGGGCACGAAGTCGGCCCCGCCGCTCATCTCGTAGAATGCCCAGCCCATGAAACCAAATGTCAAAAAGATGAACCGTTTCATTTTTGCTGTTCCTCGTCCCGTGTCAAACCATGTTGTTGTTGAGAGACCAACGCGAAACTTCGCGAATGGTTCATTTCTGACTGGCAAGAATTCGCATAGCCGAAAAGTATTGCTTTTTTCTCACTTGAAACCGTGCCAGCGGCCATTTTAACGAGTCGTTTGCCGGTAATCTGTCGCTTGCCCGCTCTGGCGTGCTTGGCTAAAAGACCCGTCATGTCAGACACAAGCACACCCCCAGAACTCGACCCGAATGACCTGTCCGAGCCGCTGCGCCGCGCCTTGGGGGATCGTTACCTGACCTATGCGCTGAGCACGATCATGCACCGGGCGCTGCCCGATGCGCGCGACGGGCTGAAGCCGGTGCACCGCCGCATCCTCTACGCCATGCGCGAGCTGCGGCTGTCGTCCACCGGGGGCTTCCGCAAATCGGCAAAGATCTCGGGCGACGTGATGGGTAACTACCACCCGCACGGCGATGCCGCGATTTACGACGCGATGGCGCGTCTGGCGCAGGATTTCAACGTGCGCTACCCGCTGGTCGACGGGCAGGGCAATTTCGGCAACATCGACGGCGACAACCCCGCGGCCTCGCGCTACACCGAGGCGCGGATGACCGCCGTGGCCGAGGCCATGCTCGAAGGGCTGAACGAGAACGCCGTCGACTTCCGCGAAAACTACGACGGCACGCTGACCGAGCCTGCGGTGCTGCCCGCGCAGTTCCCGAACCTTCTGGCCAATGGCTCCTCGGGCATCGCCGTGGGCATGGCCACGAACATCCCGCCGCATAACATCGCCGAGCTTTGCGACGCCTGTATCCACCTGATCAAGACGCCGGACGCACGCGACGACACGCTCTTGAACTACGTCCCCGGCCCGGATTTCCCCACCGGCGGCATCATCGTCGAGCCGCCCGAGAACATCGCCAATGCTTATCGCACAGGCCGCGGCTCCTTCCGGCTACGCTGCCGCTGGGGGGTTGAGGATCTGGGCCGTGGCGCGTGGCAGATTGTCGTCACCGAGATTCCCTATCAGGTCCAGAAGTCCAAGCTGATCGAGAAGATCGCCGAACTGATCCAGACCAAGAAGATCCCGATTCTCGCCGACATCCGCGACGAATCTGCCGAAGACATCCGCATGATCATTGAGCCGCGCTCGAAGAACGTCGATCCGAACGTGCTCATGGGGATGCTGTTCCGCAACTCCGATCTAGAGGTGCGCTTCTCGCTCAATATGAACGTGCTGATCGACGGGCAGACGCCCAAGGTCTGTTCGCTCAAGGAAGTGCTGCGCGCTTTCCTCGACCACCGGCGCGAGGTGCTGCAACGCCGTTCTCGGCACCGGATGGACAAGATTGACCACCGGCTTGAGGTGTTGCAGGGCCTGATCACGGCGTTTTTGAACCTCGACCGGGTGATTGAGATCATCCGCTACGACGAAGACCCCAAGGCCGCGTTGATGTACGAGGATTGGAGCCGCGCGCATCAGGAAACGCTGACCCGCGCCATGGACGAAACCGCTTACGTCTCGCCGCTGGCGGGGGTCGATGTCTCGAAACTGGCGGTCATCGCCGATGCCGAGGCGCAGGCCACCGGCGTGCTGGCTGAAAGTGGTGAGACCCGCGCGATCCCGCACAGCTACGCGGGCCGCGAGAACGGGCTCTCGGACGTGCAGGCCGAGGCGATTCTCAACATGCGCCTGCGGTCCTTGCGGCGTCTGGAAGAAGATGCGCTGGTGGCCGAGCGTGACGCGCTGATGACCGAACGTGCGGGGCTCGAAGACCTGCTGGAAAGCGAGGACCTGCAATGGTCCACCATCGCCGACCAGCTGCGCGCGACGAAAAAGCAGTTCGGCAAGGATTGGGTGATCGACGGCGTGAAGCGCGGCCAGCGTCTGACCGAATTCGACACCGCTGGAGAGGTCGAGGACGTGCCGATCGAGGCGATGATCGACCGCGAGCCGATCACCGTGGTCTGCAGCCAGATGGGCTGGATCCGCGCCATGACCGGCCATATCGACCTGAACCGCGAGTTGAAGTTCAAGGACGGCGACGGCCCGCGCTTCATCTTCCATGCCGAGACGACGGATCGGCTGCTGGTCTTTGGCTCGAACGGGCGGTTCTATACCGTCTCCGCCGCCAACCTGCCCGGCGGGCGCGGCATGGGCGAGCCGCTGCGCCTCATGGTCGATCTGCCCAACGAGGTGCAGATCGTCTCGCTCTTCATCCACCAGCCGGGGCGCAAGCTTTTGGTGGCCTCCACCGCGGGCGACGGTTTTGTCGTGCCTGAGGATGACGTTGTAGCCCAGACCCGCAGCGGCAAGCAGGTGCTCAACGTGCGCGGCGAGGGGGTCACGGCGCTGGTCTGTCACCCCGTCACCGGTGATAGCGTCGCCACGGTGGGCGAGAACCGCAAGGTGCTGGTCTTCGGCCTTGATGAGCTGCCCGAGATGGGCCGGGGCAAGGGCGTGCGGCTGCAGAAGTTCAAGGACGGCGGCCTGTCGGACGCCATCACCTTCACGCGCGAGGCGGGTCTCACTTGGCAAGACCCGGCGGGCCGCACGCGGACCGAGGCCGATCTGGCCGAATGGACCGGCAAGCGCGCAAGCTCGGGCCGCATGGCCCCCCGCGGCTTCCCGCGCGACAACAAGTTCACGTGAAACACCCGCGCCCTTCGGGGCGCGGTCAGTCCAGCGGCTCGGCGGTCATCCAGACGCCACCCTCGGGGCGCAGGGTCAGGATCATCACCGGCTCCGGGTCGCGGCCCGGCACCGGGGTGAATTTGAACCGCCCCAGCAGGGTGGCGAGGATGATCACCGCCTCCTGCAGCGCAAAGCTCGCCCCGATGCAGATGCGCGGACCGTCCCCGAAGGGCAGATAGGCGTAGCGGTCGATGGCCTTGCGATCGGCGAAGCGCTCAGGCCGAAAGGCGTCTGGGTCCTCCCAAAGCAACGCGTTGCGGCCGAGCGCGTAGATCGGGACCATCACCGTGTCCCCGGGTCGGATCTCGCGGTCGCAGAGCCTGTCGTGTTTCTGCGCCGTGCGCGAGATGATCCCGGCGGCGGGGTAGAGGCGCAGCGCCTCGTCGATGATCATCCGCACCAGCGGCAATTTATCCACGTCCTCGCCGGTACAGGCGCGGCCTTGAAGCACGGCGTGCACTTCGGCGCGGGCACGTTCTTGCATCTCGGGGTCAAAGCCCATCAGATACATCGACCAGGCCAGCGTCAGCGCCGTGGTTTCATGGCCCGCGACAATGAAGGTCAGCAGGTTGTCGCGTAACTCTCCGGTGTTCATCTGGCGCTTGGTCTTGGGGTCTTCGCCCTCCAGCAGCAGGTCCAGCAGATCGGGCGTGCCGTCATGGCCGCGCGCCACCCGCGCTTCGATCGCCTGATCGGCCATCGCCTTCATCTGCTTCAGCGCTTGGCCAGACATCATCCGCCCCGGGCGCGGCAGCCAGTCGGGCAGGCCGAGGATGTCGAAAAGGCTGATCTTGCCGGCCTCGGCGATATAGTCGTCGATGGCGCCATGCACCTTGTCGCGGTCGAAGGTGCCGTCGCCCGAGAAAGTCACGTCGCCGATCACGTCGAAGGTCGTCGTTACCATCTCGTCGAGCATGTTGACCGCGCGCGGCCCGGCGGCGGCGATGCGCTCGGCCGAGCGCGCGGCGGCGGCGCTCATGACGGGGGCGAGGTTGCGCACGTTGCGCTGCGAAAAGACGGGGGCGGCGGCGCGGCGCTGCCAACGCCAATGCGCGCCCTCGGCGATGAAGAGCGACTCACCGATGGCCGGGCGCAGCAGGTTCTTGGTGACGTCGGACTTCGGGTAGTCCTCCAACCGGTCGAGCAGTATCTGCCGGATCGCGCCGGGGTCCATCACCATATGCCAGCGCTTGCCGGTCTTGCCCGAGACCATGGGCTGCGTCGTGGCGATCTTGGGAATGATGCTCAGCACGTTGCGCCGCGCCATCTGCAGGCTGCCGAGCATGCCGACAGGCTCGGTAACGAGCGGCACGCGAACGGGCAGGGGGCGGGCTTGGGTCATCTTGCTGTCCTCACTCTCAGTCCAAGATAGACCGGCCCGGGGACTGCGCAACTGCGGCAAATGATTGCGCCCCTTGGGCCCATCGGCTACCCCTTTTCGAAACCTTAACACCCCTGAGGGATCGCCCATGCTGAGAGTTCTTGCCCTGTTGACCTTCGTCGCGACGCTGGCCGCCTGCAACGGGGCATCCGACCTCGACAAGGCGCCGACCCCGCTGGGGGATTTCAATCTGCACCACAATATCGTGGTGGCGCCCAAGGCGCAGAAGGGGCCGCTCAGCCGCGAGGTGAGCAAGGAAGAACTGGCCGAGGCCGTGCGCGCCGCCACCGCCGAACGCTTTGATCGCTACGAGGGCGAGCGGCTTTACCACTTCGGCATCAGCGTCGAGGGCTACGTGCTGGCCCAGCCGGGCATCCCGCTGGTCTTTGCCCCCAAATCGATCCTGATCCTCAACCTGACGGTCTGGGACGACGCCAAGAACAAAAAGCTGAACCCCGAGCCGCATCAGATCACTGTCTTCGAATCCCTCGATCAGGGGCCGGTGGTGGGCTCGGGCTATACCAAATCCGCCGAGGAGCAGCTGAAGAACCTCAGCCAGAACGCCGCCAAGGCGATTGAGACCTATCTGGTGAAGCAAAACCGCGAAGAGGGGTGGTTCAACGGCGGCACAGCCCTGTCCCCCGCCGGGGAGCCGGAGGATAAATAGACCATAGCCGAGGCGCGCCCGACCGATGCGGCAGGCCCACGGTGGGCTTTAAGTGGCGCCAAGACGCAAGTCTCGCTTGATTTTACCGCTCGAACCCAATACATCGCCCGCCAGATAGGGTTCGGGTCCCCGTTGGGGCCCCTCAATTAAAAGGGCGCCACCATGGCAAAGGCAAAGTTTGAACGCACCAAACCGCACGTCAACATCGGCACGATCGGCCACGTTGACCACGGTAAAACCACGCTGACCGCGGCGATCACCAAGTATTTCGGTGACTTCCAAGCGTATGACCAGATCGACGGCGCGCCCGAAGAGAAGGCCCGCGGCATCACCATCTCGACCGCGCACGTTGAGTATGAGACCGAGAATCGTCACTACGCCCACGTCGACTGCCCCGGCCACGCTGACTATGTGAAAAACATGATCACCGGTGCGGCGCAGATGGACGGCGCGATCCTGGTTGTGAACGCGGCCGACGGCCCGATGCCCCAGACCCGCGAGCACATCCTGCTCGGCCGTCAGGTTGGCATCCCCGCCATGGTCGTCTTCATGAACAAAGTTGACCAGGTTGACGACGAAGAGCTGCTCGAGCTCGTCGAGATGGAAATCCGCGAATTGCTGTCCTCCTACGACTACCCCGGCGACGACATCCCCGTCGTTGCAGGTTCCGCTCTGGCGGCGATGGAAGGCAACAAGCCCGAGATCGGTGAAGAGTCGATCAAGAAGCTGATGGCCGAAGTTGACGCCTACATCCCGACACCTGAGCGTGCCGTGGATCAGCCCTTCCTGATGCCCGTCGAAGACGTCTTCTCGATCTCCGGCCGTGGTACCGTTGTGACTGGCCGTGTCGAGCGTGGCGTGATCAACGTTGGCGACGAAATCGAAATCGTCGGCATCCGCGATACCAAGAAAACCACCTGCACCGGTGTGGAAATGTTCCGCAAGCTGCTGGACCGTGGTGAAGCAGGCGACAACATCGGCGCGCTGCTGCGTGGCGTTGAGCGTGACGGCGTTGAGCGCGGTCAGGTTCTCTGCAAGCCCGGCTCCGTGACACCGCACACCAAGTTCGAAGCCGAAGCCTACATCCTCACCAAAGAGGAAGGTGGCCGTCACACGCCGTTCTTCGCGAACTACCGTCCGCAGTTCTACTTCCGTACAACTGACGTGACCGGCACCGTTCAGCTGGCAGAAGGCACCGAGATGGTCATGCCGGGCGACAACGTGTCCTTCGGCGTTGAGCTGATCGCACCGATCGCCATGGAAAACGGCCTGCGCTTCGCGATCCGTGAAGGTGGCCGCACTGTTGGCGCGGGCGTCGTTTCCAAAATCACTGAGTGATTTTGAAACGGACCCGGTGGGCGGCAGTCGCTCCGCAGGAGCGATGAGAGCCCATCCCCTGGCCTGACCGGGGACCACGGTTCAGATATTCGAAAGGCCGCAGCTTTTGCTGCGGCCTTTTGCTTTGGCGGGGTATGCGACCCCCCTGAAACGAGAAAACCGGCTCCCGTAAGAGCCGGCTCTAATCATTCTAATTCAACCGCAATCAAGCGGCGTCAGCGTTCACGCCGCCTTTGGTCGCGATCTCTGTCATGCGGCGGTCACCATCATAGGTGTGATCAAGCTGCTCTTGCAGTTGTGCACCATCTTCATTTTCGCCCAGACGGTTGGCGAAAGCGACAACACATCCGTAGCCCGCCAGAGCATAGTGCACCATCCGCTGATACTGCGTGATGATCATCGCATCCCGGGCATCGCTGTCGCCAAAATCCTCCTCCAGCACATGTTTATGCGCCTCTTTCACAAGGCCCTCCATCCCGTGGCAGTGCTCGCCTTCCGGGTCGAGGTCATGTTTGGCGCAGATGGACTTCAGCACATCCATGCCCTTGGCGATTCCGTTGCTGCCGTCGATAAGCGCTTCGCTAAGTTCCTTGTCTTCTGCCGCACGGCCCAGAGCGTTGGTCGCTTCGAGCGATTGCTTGCAGGCAGAATAGAGGTCTTGCAGTTGGTCGGTGTAGACGTCTTTGAGATTGTTCATAGTCATCGGTCGTCCTCCAATTTCGGGCTTGGTTCGACGGGAAAACGTAAGCTGAGCGCTCAATGTTCCCCAAAGAAGAGAATATCGGCGGAAAGGCCAGATCTGCTCTTGATCCGCCGCCCGTTTGCGACTACCCAAGCCACCGGCATAGGGGTTTAGCTCAGTTGGTAGAGCATCGGTCTCCAAAACCGAGGGTCGTGGGTTCGAGTCCCTCAGCCCCTGCCACATTTCCTTAAATTAACGACGAAGCTGCGCGGCGTATCGTTCTTAGCGGAGTCCTGCATCCGTGAGGAGTAGGGCCGTGCCTTTGAGGCAATGGCGGTCGGCGGCAATCTATTCTTTATAAGTTTACCCACCCTAGGCCCGTCACCGCGCAAGTGTTCAGAGAGTCGCGCTGCCTCGCGGCGATTCACTCAGCATCCCCTCTATGGCGCTCCACTCGGAGATGATTCACGCGGTCATGGAGGGTTCTACCAGTGTCATGCTGCCATCGCGGCGAAGCGCAGGGCCGGTTCCTATGGAATTAGCACGCCATTTCAGCGCCTTGCCGAAAAGTTCCCCGAAATCTCATCTTTTCTCAACTTTCTGCTTGCGGCTTTGCCCCAGTAACCTTAGAACCCCCTCTACCGGCGGCGCTGAGACGCACCGCTGGGGCGCCAGACGG